>CAYGQE010000007.1:0-2609 GCA_964351995.1 uncultured Acidimicrobiaceae bacterium
GCTTGCTGCCAGCGGGGGAGCGGTTCGCCGGGATACCACTTGCCCTGGCCGTGGTGGAGCACAGCGCCTTCGCCGAAGCGGGCTCGGAGACGCTCGGTGAGTTCGGTGGCTCGCTCCCGCTTGTCCTTTCCATCGGCAAGGGTCTTCCACTGATCGCTCTCCATGTCGTCGATCGAGACGAAGGTCGGCTCGCCGCCCATGGTCAAGCGGACATCGCCGTCATCCAGGCGCTCGTCGATGGCGTGGCCGAGAGCGTCGATGGCTTCCCACTGCGTTGGTGAGTAGGGCTTGGTGACTCGTGGGTCCTCGTGGACCCGGACGACCTGGTTCGAGTACGAGAACTCGACCTCGGCCTCGTCGAGTGCGCCACTGATGGGTGCTGCGGTGGCTGGCGTGGGTGTGGCGGCCAGGGGGATGTGGCCCTCCCCGACGAACAGGCCCGAGGTTGGATCGAGACCGACCCAGCCGGCACCGGGTAGGAAGACCTCGGTCCACGCATGGAGATCGGTGAAGTCGGTTGCCGGACCGCTCGGGCCCTCGAGTGATTCGACGTCAGAGGCGAGTTGCACGAGATAGCCGGAGACGAACCTGGCGGCGTACCCGAAGTGCCGCAGAACGTGCACCAGCAACCACGCCGAGTCTCGACACGATCCAATACTGCGCTTCAGGGTCTGTTCCGGGGTCTGGACGCCTGGTTCCATGCGCACCGAGTATTCGATGTCGGTCATCAACCGCTGGTTGATCTCGACGAGGAAGTCGATGGTGCGTCGTTCGGTCGTGTGGTCGATGGCATCCAACCACTGGCAGAGCAATGGGGTGGCCGGCTCGACCACGAGATACGGAGCGAGATCTTCGAGCAGCGCCTTGTCGTAGGCGAACGGGATGTGTTCAGCATCTTCTTGGAGGAAGAAGTCGAACGGATTGATCACCGTCATGTCGAGTACAAGATCGACGACGACTTTCAGCTGTTTGGTCTTTTCGGGAAAGACCAAACGGGCCTGGAAGTTGCCGAAGGGATCTTGCTGCCAGTTGAGGAAGTGGTCGCCCGGTTCGACCCGCAGCGAGTAGGCCTTGATCGGCGTGCGGGTGTGCGGTGCGGGCCGGAGGCGCACGATGTGTGGGCCCAGCCCGACCGCTCGGTCGAATTCGTATGTGGTGATGTGTTCGATCGCAACATCGATGGTCATCGCTGTCCTCCGCTGGTGGTCATGTCACAGCCCTTGATCTCGCAGCCCTTGATCTCGCAGCACTTCATCACACCGTGGTCCATCTCACTCCATCGGTTCTTCCGCCAAGTCATGCACTGTTGTATGACAGGTTTCCGTCGAGAACCCCACTTCAACGTTGCTGCTGTGTGAAATCGCTCACGACCTGACAGAAGTCTGACTCAGGACCAACCTCCGTCTTGACTGATGACCTGGCCGAAGATGAACGACGATGCGCCGCTGGCAAGGAACAACGCAAGCTCGGCGGACTCATGTGGTTCGCCGATCCTTGCCGCCGGCACCTCAGTGGCCAGGCGAGCCTGGAACTTCTCGTTCTCGAGTACCTCTGGTGGGTAGTAGACGTCGTTCGCCACGAAGTTCTGAGCGACAGCGTTCAGCCGCACGCCTTGCTTCGCCAGCTGATGGCCGGCCGACCGCACGAAGGCGTTCTGCGCCGCTCGAGCGGTGACGTAGGGGACAGCCTGAGGTGACATTCGGCGAAGGGGCGACGAAGAGGTGATGGCCACGATGCTGCCGCCGCCCCGCTCGATCATCCTGGGGGCAGATGCTCGCACCAGACGCATCAGCGGATGGACCATGGCCTCGAAACCCATCAGCCAGTCGTCGTCTTCGATGGCCACGACCTTGGCATTGGACGCCGACACGTCCAGGTTCACGATGAGCACGTCGATGTCGCCGGTCTCTTCGACCAACTCGCTTGGTTCGCTCGGTCCGATGAGTTGGCCGTCGTCGGTCACCACCTCGCCCCCTTCAGCAGCGAAGAGTTGGTGAATGGCCGGCCCCATGTAGGTCGTCGCGCTGGTGATCAGGATCCGTTTGTGCGCAAGGCGTTCAGGCATGACGAGCAGACTAGGAGAGATAGGTTCGACCATCGTGAGTGACAATGACGCCGTGACGACCGCCAACCGGGCCTTCTACGAAGCCCACGAGCGCCGCGACATCGATGGCATGGTCGAGGTCTGGGAGCACAGCGACCGCGTGGCCTGCATTCACCCCGGCTGGCCGATCCTGCGCGGCTGGGAAGACGTGGGTGCGTCGTGGCGTCGCATCCTCACCGGTCCCGGCAACAACCAGTTCATTCTCACCAACGAATCGGTCGTCGTCGACGGCAACCATGCATGGGTCACGCTCGATGAAAACCTGGTGTCGAGCGAAGGCGCCGGCACGGTAGCGGCGACGAACGTCTTCGCTCGTCAAACGAATGGGAACTGGCTGCTCGTGCTGCATCACGGTTCACCCGTGATGGCTGGCTGACCCCTGACGGACCAGCCTTGAGACCTGGGATGTCCCCGATTCGCTCGGCCATCTGAGAACTGACGATGGACCCATGACAACGCAGACCCGGACTCGACCAACACTGACTCGACCAACACTGACTCGACC
>CAYGQE010000007.1:2709-94516 GCA_964351995.1 uncultured Acidimicrobiaceae bacterium
GACTCGACCAACACTGACTCGACCAACACTGACTCGACCGATGGATGTCGCCGTGGCAACGGCGAAGGGCTGGCACAACGATCCGCAGGGCGAGCACAAAATGCGCTTCCACGATGGGTCGACGTGGACCGATCACACGACGCATCACGGTCCGGTGCCCTGCCGAGGTTGCGGCTGACCGTCCTTCGAGAGCCCCTGATATCAAATGTAAGCCTAACTCCTAATGATAAGCATCCCTTCACCTTCTTGTTCGAATTCGAGCAGTGATGGTCGGATGCGACTAGGCTCGTTTGATGGCCGAGTACACGTCACCTGAACACCACCCGGCATTCGAGGAGTACTGCGAAACCATCTTCGAATTGAACGAAGACGGGCAGCGCGTCATCCAGGCTCGCATCGCCGAACGCCTTGAAGTCTCCCGCCCTGCGGTGTCAGAAATGGTGCGTCGTCTGGTCGATGAGGGCTTGGTCAGCGTTGACAGCAACGAGATCTCGCTGACTGTTTCCGGTCGTGAGCTGGCGACCACCATGGTGCGTCGCCATCGTCTGGCCGAGCGGTTCCTCACCGACATGCTCGGTCTGTCTTGGGCTGAAGCTCATCACGAGGCTGGCAAGTGGGAGCACGTCATCAGCCCAGCGGTCGAGAGCGCCATCGTCAAGCAGCTCGATGACCCCACGACGTGCCCACACGGTAACCCGATTCCGGGCTCCGGCTATGTCGAGCGTGAGCTGGTAGCCATGTCCAGCCTGCCCAAAGGGTCGACCGCCACGATCACCCGGATTCCCGAAGAGCTCGAGTTCACTCCCGGTCTTCTCGAGTTCCTCGAGTCCAACGCCATCGTTCCAGGTATCGATGCCACGGTCGTGGCGACCTCACCTGATGGCACCACCACGATCGACGTCGGCGGATCGATCGTTGGCGTGAGTGCCTTCACTGCTGAACGAATCCTGGTCTCGGTCAACGACATCGCGCTCGTCTGAGACAGCCCTCGGCTCGGGTTGGGACGCCGAGGACAAGCCGATCAATCGCCGTTGACTTCGAGCGTGACTTCAATGGTGGTGCCCTGACCCATCGCCGATCGCACATGGAGCTCGCCGCCGAGTTCCTCAGCTCGGTCCGCCATGATCGCAAGACCGTGGTGATCGCCGCTCACAGCTGCGGGATCGAACCCAATTCCGTCGTCGGAAATCGAGAGCCTCACGTGTTGGTGATCGTCGAGTTCGATCACGACGTGTTGAGCAGCGGCATGTTTCGAGGCGTTGGTCAATGCTTCCTGGACAATGTGGTAGAGGCCGTGCGTGGCTTCGCTGTAGGTGTCTTGCCGGCCGAGTCGATTCTTCACGTCGATCGAGAATGGCCAGTCTGGTCGGTTTGTCATGCGCAGGATCAGGTCGGCCAGATCGATCTTGGCCAGTGACCCGGCCCGCATTTCCCGTAGCAATGCCCGAATCTCAGAGTTGGCATCGGCCGACAGTTGTTGAATGCGCTCGAATGCTGGACGGACCGGATCATCTGGCGCCATGTGCACCAGTTCGGTGTCGACCGTGAGCGCTGCAGCGGCGAGGGTCTGCACGACCGAGTCGTGGAGCTCTCGACGAAGCCGATTGCGTTCGTTCGCTGCGGCCAGATCAGTGGCTTGCTGTGTCAGCCGCACATTCGAGATGACCGCCGAGCCTTGCTCGGCCAATCCCTTGAGCCGTTCGCCGTGCTCGGGCACATAGAAGTCGCTCCAACGGCTCTCCAGAATGATGTACCCGATCAGGACACCGCCGGCGATCATCTCGGCGGCAATGGTCGAGAGCGCCGGGCCGAAAGAGGAGGCCAGGCGCTCACCTCGAGAAGACCCAACGGGGGCGCCTGGCTGGGCAAGGCTGGGGTGGAGGTCGAGTTTCTCGGGGTGTGGCTGAGGGTCGAGGACGTCGTAGCCGAAGGTGTTCTCGAGTCGTTCGACAGCAAGCTGTCCGTTGGTATCAGCGAGGACGATGGCTGTGAGGTCATTGGTGACCAGATCCTGGACGCCGCCGACCAAGACATCCAGCACCTTCTCGAGGTCGAGTGTGCGGGCCATAGCCGCGCCGATCTCGCGGCGGATCTCGGCGTACTCGCGGAGTTGACGCTCTTCAGCTTGGAGCCGAACGCGTTCGTCGACCTCTTTGCGAAGGCTCTGATTGGCGCGTAGAAGCTGTGCGGTTCGCTCGTTCACTCTTTGATCGAGCCGTTCGACCAGGTGCTGGGTTTCGGTCTCGGCCAAGACTTCCTGCGTGATGTCGCGGAAGGTGCCCACCAGACCAATGACCTTGCCGTCCGCATCGCGAAGAGGCGCTTTGTTGGTCGAGATCCACAGTTGCTCACCGCGGGCGTTCGTGAGCGGTTCGCGGATGTTCGAGATGGGCTGGCCTTCGTCGAGGATGCGACTGTCCCACTCGCTGTACCCCGCCTGGTGGTCACCCCACGGCATGTCATCATCGCTCTTGCCGATCATCTCGGCGATGCTCAGTCCGGCAAGATCAGCAAAGGTCTTGTTGCAGCCGAGGTAGCGAGAGTCGAGGTCTTTCCAAAACACCGCAGAGGACAACGAGTCCATCAGGGTGGACAGCAATTGCTGAGCCGAGTGCAATGCCGGGCTGCCCTCAACCGATCCTTGCAGCAGCGCTCTGAAGACCGCTGTGCCCTCAGATGCAACGTCGGATGACATGACGGAAATCTAGACCAGCGCCGAAGGTCGGCCGAGGACGCTCCATGTGGTGTGCCCGAGAGCGTCAGATGCCGCTGTTGCGCGCCGTACCGGTTTTCTTTGCTCCGTCGTAGGTCCTCATCAAGCAGAAAATCTCTCGATTGTCGAGATCGTTCCAGCTCTCCAGCGACGGATGCAAGAAGCTGACGTCGTAGATCGAGGTTTGCCCGGCCGAGAGACCGACGAATGGTTCAAACGCTTGGTCGCACCCTCCTTGGGCCGTCTCGGCAAGCGCGCTTCGACCCGGATACTCGTCCGCCCGCAACTCAAACGCGTGGTACACCTCGGCATCGTGGGGTGTGGAGCACGGGATGCCTGCCAAGGTTTCGATCTCCTGATTCAAGGCGAGTTCGAGGCAGTCGCCGACGTCGATGGTCAAAGCGCTCAGTTGCCCGGCACCCAGAGTTTCGCCATCGGCATCTCGAGTTGTGGTGTCTTGGCGGTCAAGGCTCACGTAGCCGACGCTCACGACGCCGAGAGCGATGACCGCTCCAGTAACGACGCGCACGATTCCCATGAAGAGGTCAACGGCGGTACTCCCCGTTGCCTTGAGTCAGAGCGAGTTCTCTTGCGGCAGGTGATTCCTTGGCTCCAACCGAGGGAGTCCCCGGTGGCCCTAACCCGATAACACAAGTGCTCGCACGTGGTGTTGAATGTGCGGAGTTCGAAGGGGGACAACGATGAAGAGACAGCACGTTTGGCCGGTTCTGGCCGCTGGGGTCTTGACGCTCAGCGCCTGTGGCGGCAGCGACACCAGCGAGACAGCGGCTGGCGACGATGCCGTCGTCGAATTCGTTTCACCGATCGGCGAGTTCTTGGGTTGGGATCAGGGTGCCGACTTCGATCAGGAGGCAGCCCAAGCCGAGTACGCCCAGCAGGAACGCGAAGCCCAAGAGAGCATCGCCTCGTGCATGGTGGCCGAAGGTTTCGAGTACATCCCGGTCGACACCTCCGCTCAGGAGTTCACCTTCGAGGATCAATTCGACGGACTCGAGTGGGGCTCTGACGAATGGACCGCCACGTACGGCTTCGGCGTCTCCACCCAGCAGTTCTCACAAACCCAGGTCGGCCCCGATCTCGTTGGTCACACATGGAACGATGGCGGGCCGGGCAACGACCAGCCGACCGACCCGAACCAGGCCTACGTCGACTCACTCGGAGAGAACGAGCGGAACGCCTACTACAACGCGCTCTACGGCACCGATCAGGGGATCGAATGGGATGAGACGCTGACCGATGAAGAGAATCAAGCGATCGTGGACGACTACTACGAGAACGAGTACGCGCCCACTGGTTGTGAGCCGGTGGCCTACGAGGAGATTTACAGCAGCGGCGAAGATCAGAAGGAATTCGAGGCCTTCGATGAGGCCTTCGGTGACTACTGGACCGAACTCGATGAACGGATGGAGAGCCATCCGGAGGTGATTGCTTACCGCTCCGAGGTGCGTACCTGTGTGGAAGATCGTGGCGTCGAGTATCTCGAGGAGCAGGAAGCTTGGGAGTTCTTCACCGCTGAGCTCGAGGCCGCTGGCTTGGGTTGGGAAGCAACAGGCGACCCGTTCGAGGGTCTCGACACGTCGGACTTCAGCGACGAGGACTTCGACCGGATCTATCAGGAGTTCGAGAACCAAACCTTGCCGGCTGACAAACTCGCCGCACTTGCCGAGATCCAGGCCGCTGAGATCAGCGTCGCCGTCGCCATCAGCGAGTGTGGTGGTGGTTGGCAGACGGAGATGACGGCGTTGGGTCCGATTCGAGTCGAGCTCGAAGAAGAGTTCCTGACTGCGAACGCTGACCAGCTCGCCGAGTTCGAGGGCGTGTTCGGAGACTGAAGACTTCTGCCACAGCGGCGGAGGTGATTGAAGGGCACTGGAAGAACATGCGAGTTGTGGGATGAATCGTCGGAGGGCGCTGGCCGTCATTGCTGCGGTTGCGATGATTGCCGCCGGTTTGGGTTGGTTCGCTGGTCAGCGGATCAAGTCGCCGGCCGAGATCGCAGCAGAGACCGAGGCGCCTGAGGCGTCGCTGATCACGGTGCCGGTCGAGGAACGAGAGCTGTCGACCAGCGTGGTGATTCGTGGTCAGGTCGAGTTCGACGATGTCGCGGAAATTCCGGTGAATCCCTCGGCGCAAGGTTCGACGATCATCACGAATGTTCCGCTCGCCGTTGGCGAAGACCTGGTCGAGGGTGCGGTTGCGGTCGAGGTGGCGGGCCGGCCGCTCCTGGTTCTGGAAGGTGAACTGCCCGTGTTCCGGCCGTTGGCTCCTGGGGTTGAGGGCCCCGATGTTCGCCAGCTCGAGGAAGCGTTGACTCGTCTTGGCTACAACGCCGGCCAGGTTGACGAGGTGTTCGACAACAACACCGAGGATGCGATTGCGGCGTTCTATCGCGCGGCTGGCTACAGCCCGAATGAGCCCACGAGCGATGAGTTGGCGCAGTTGCAGGCGGCACGAGATCGGGTGCGTTCGGCGAACACCCAGTTGGCGCAAGCTCAGGCTGGGTCGGGTGAGGGTGTGTCGGAGTCGACTCGTTTGTCGCTTGATCAGCAGGTGCGTCAGGCTCAGGACTTCTTGACTGACGCTGAGGCTGAGCGCACGGCCGTGCTCTCGCCGCTGACCGCCGACCGCGAGGCAGCAGAAACCGAAGAGCGCGCCGCAGCCGATGCGGCTGCGGCTGCGGCGACGAACGTCCTGGCAGCTCGGGATGGGACGCACCCCCAGACCGGGGCGCCGGTGACCAGTGCAGAGCTGACCGAGTTCGAGCGAGTCAACACCGCTGCGTCCGAGCGTGTTGTTGCTGCGATCGAGGTGGCATCGAATGCTCGGGCGGCCGAGGCCGCGACCAAGCTCGAGCAGGATCGTCTCGTTCGCGACGCCGAGACAAACGTGGCCATTGCGGTGGCGCAGCGGACAGAAACTCTTACTCCACCGACCGGTGGGAACGGTGTGGCCGATGCCCGGTCGGAACTGTCCGATGCGAACGCTGCGCTGGCCGATCTTGATGCCCAGATCGGCACTTCGATTCCGACCAACGAGTTGATCTTCCTTCCCCAGCTTCCACGGGTGGTGCAGCAGGTCTTTGTCGAGACCGGTGACATCCCGCAGGGTTCGGCCATGTCGGTGACCGGTTCTGGTGTGGTCATCCGATCGTCGGTCTCAGCCGCTGACCGTTCGCTCCTCACCGAAGGAGTGGAGGGTGTCATGGACGATGTCAACCTCGGGATCAACGTTCCGGTGCTGGTGGCGTTCGTCGCCGATACGCCGGGCGGGCAGAACGTTGGTGATGGTCGGTTTGGTGTTCGCCTCGAACCGGTCGGGGACTTGCCCGAGGACGCCCTCAACCAAAATCTCCGAATAACCGTCCCGTTCCAGTCGACCGAGGGAGCGGTGCTCGCCGTGCCCGTCGCCGCATTGTCGGCTGGGGCTGATGGCTCGTCCCGCGTGCAGGTCGAACGGTCCGATGGGTCGGTCGAGGTCGTCGTGGTGCGGACCGGATTGTTGGCTCGTGCGCTGGGGCTGGTGGAGATCTCGCCCATCGACGGCCAGTTGGCGACGGGTGATCGTGTGGTCGTCGGCCGAGACGGTGGAGGTGCCGCTGATGATGAAACCGGCCCCGATGCCGAGACCGACGATGCCGAGATCGACGAATGACCGTGCCCGTCGTCGAGTTGGACGGTGCGGCCCGGGTGTTTCCGGGAACGCCACCGGTGGCGGCATTGAAGCCGACGAACTTGGTGATCAACCGCGGCGACTACATCGGCATCGTCGGGCCTTCCGGTTCCGGCAAGTCGACACTGCTCCATCTCCTGGGGCTTCTGGACACCCCGAGTTCGGGTGTCTACCGACTCGACGGCATCGACATTGCCTCGCTGACCGATGGTGAGCGTGCCGGTGTTCGGTCGGCCCGTATCGGCTTCGTGTTCCAGTCGTTCCACCTCCTGGCGCATCGCAGCAACGTCGAGAATGTGATGCTGGCCGAGATCTACCGGCCTGACTCGCGCAAGCAGCGACGCGAGCGAGCGGTCACGGCCCTTGAGATGGTTGGTCTTGGTCACCGGCTCGATGCCTTTCCAACCACGTTGTCGGGTGGCGAACGTCAACGGGTGGCCGTGGCGAGGGCGCTGGTCGGCAAACCCAGCCTGCTCCTTGCCGACGAACCAACGGGCAACCTCGACTCGAAGACGAGCGCTCAAATTCTCGACTTGTTCGATGACCTCCACAGCCAGGGCCTCACGCTGGCGATCATCACTCACGATGACGATGTATCTGAGCGGGCGCAGCGCCGGGTACAGATCAAGGATGGTGTCTTGACCAACGTTGGCGCCGGTCCGGTTGATGCCTGAACCCCTGACGGCGCAGGAGGCTTCAGCCTTCCACGGCGCTGGGCTAGAGGGCCCTGCGATCCCGTCGAGCCACCTGTCGTGGCGAGACCTCGTCGGTGAGGCAGTCATTGCGCTCACCGCCCGGCCGGCTCGCACGATCCTCACCGCCCTCGGCACCGTGCTCGGGGTTGCGGCGCTGGTGGCGACGCTCGGTTTGGCCAAGACGGCAGGTAGTCAGATCGTGTCTCGGTTCGATGAGCTCGAAGCAACTCAGGTCGTGGTGCGGCCACCCCGGAATCAGTCGAACAATCCGAACGCCGAGGAGGTCAACGGCATCCCATGGGACGCGGGTGACCGCCTCCAGCGGCTGAACGGTGTTGTTGCTGCTGGCACCAAGAGCGACGTATCGGTTGGCGAGGCGCTGTCACGCTCGGTGCCGATCATCGATCCCCAGGGCCAGAGCGAGTTCCAGATTCCCGTCGTTGCTGTCTCACCAGGTTTGTTCGATGCGGTCCGAGCACGGCTGTCAACAGGCCGAGTTTTCGACGACGGGCACAACGAACGAGGAGACAACGTTGCTGTTCTCGGCCCGGGCGCAGCAAGCCGTCTCAATGTCAGCCGGGTCGACAACTCACCCGCAATCTTCCTCGGAGAAAATACTATTGCGGTCATCGGCATTTTGGAGGACGTGTCGAGGGAGCCAGAACTGCTCAACGCGATCATCGTGCCGGACGGGTACGCCAGGGAGCGATTTGCCCTCTCGGTCGCTGGCGAGGTGCACATCGAGGTCGAGATCGGCGCCGCAGAACTGATCGGCTCTCAAGCAGCGATTGCGCTGTCGCCGAATGACCCTGACCTCGTGCAGGTGAGCCTGCCGCCATCGCCGCGTCAGGTTCGCAGCGCTGTGGAGGACGATGTCAATGCGCTGTTCTTGGTGCTGGGCGGTGTGTCGTTGCTGGTCGGAGCCATTGGGATCGCGAACGTCACGCTGGTGTCGGTGCTGGAACGTACCGGTGAGATCGGGCTTCGGCGCGCGCTGGGTGCCACGCGCCGCCATATTGCGACGCAGTTCATCTTCGAGTCGGCCGTGCTCGGGGCGTTTGCTGGCTTGTTGGGCACGAGCCTTGGAATTCTTACTGTCGTTGCGGTGTCGATCAATCGATCGTGGACGCCGATCCTCGATGCGTGGCTACCCCTTGCGGCCCCGTTCCTCGGCGCATTCATCGGCCTCATCGCTGGCACATACCCGGCGTGGAAAGCATCAGCGACCGAACCGATCTCCGCCCTTCGAAACGGGTAGGGCTTCAAACAGCTGCGATGACGGAGATCTCGACGAGGAGTTGGGGGCGTGCCATGCGGGCTTCGACGCAGGCCCGGGCCGGAGCGTGGCCGCTCGGCACCCAGGCATTCCAGACCTCGTTCATCGGTGCGAAGTCATCGGCGATGTCACGCAGGTAGATGGTGGCCGACAGCAACTGTTCGTTGCTCGTGCCCGCTTCGGCGAGCAACGCATCGACCCGGGCCAGGACCGAGCGGGTTTGATCTTGGATGTCGGCTTCGGGATCCTCAGCCACTTGGCCCGAGAGGTAGACCACGTCACAGTGCTCGACGATCATGCTGGCTCGTTCCGAGGTCTTCTGTCGCGTGATGTCAGGCATCGGTCGACTCCCAGCGGCCCCAGCTTGCGTACGCATCGAGCGCAACGCGCGGGCTGGCGATCTGGGGTGGGGGCTTCTCACCGGGCTGCGGCCAGCCGAGCGTGACGATCATCGAAGGATCGACATCGTCGGGAATCCCCAGCACCGAGCGAGCGACCTCGGGGTGATGAATGGTGACCGGACAGCTACCGAGGCCTTCCGCGAACGCAGCAACCATCAACTGTTGAGCGTGGCGACCGACATCGAAGAGCTTGCGAGGTCCGGCGTTGCTGGCCACGGTGACGACCACACAGATCGGCGAGTTGCCGATCCAGGAGGCGAAGTCGCCGCTGTCTTGCAAGGCCACCTTGGCGTCGGTGTCGGTGACCACGACCATGCGTATCGGCTGCACGTTCTTCGCCGAGCCGGCCATCCTCGCAACGTCGACGACGCGCCGGATGAGATCATCGGGGACTGGCTGGTCGGTGTAGGTGCGGGTGTCGCGCTTGTTGCGCAATGCAGCGATGGTGTCCATCGACGCAGTATGGCTGATGAACACAGCTGACTGAAGATGAGACCATCGGTTGATGGAACCGCCACGTTCGTTGGATCCGCTTGGCGGCCACTGCCCTCACAGTGGAGTGCATGACCACAACACAACGTCACCAATCACCGCCTCCCCGAGTTGGGAGGGGTCGGGTCCTCCCAACTCCCCAGGCAACGCACGTCTTCGCCACGGTGCTCACCGGCCTGTCTGCCGGCTTCTTCTACGCTTACGAGTCCTCAGTGACGAGAGGCTTGAGTGAGGTCGATGACGACGCCTACGTCCACACATTCCAGGCCATCAACGAGACGATCCAGAATCCGTTGTTCGGCCTGGTGTTTTTCGGTGCCCTTCCGGCGCTGCTCGTGGCGAATGCGCTCCATCAGCAGCGGACCTGGTCTCCGAAGCGGCTGTTG
Organism: uncultured Acidimicrobiaceae bacterium; assembly: GCA_964351995.1. Classification (GTDB taxonomy): domain Bacteria; phylum Actinomycetota; class Acidimicrobiia; order Acidimicrobiales; family SZUA-35; genus SZUA-35. The sequence goes on from CAYGQE010000007.1 coordinate 12,363, forward strand.
CTCGCCCTCGCACCGCTGCTCTACGTCGTCGGCATGGCCATCACGGTCACTGGGAACGTGCCGCTCAACGACGAACTTGCCGTGGCCGATCCTTCGACCGCGGCAACGGCGTTCGAGGCCCGGGAAGCCTTCGAAGATGATTGGAACCGGTTGAACGGCTACCGAACGATCGCCTTTGTCGGGTCCTTCGCTGCTGTCGCTGCTGCGCTCCCTCTGGCTGAGCGGACGGCTCGCAACTAGCGTTCGGCCATGACCATCGAGGTGACACCGTCAGGGCAGGCATGTGGCGCAACGGTCCGGGGCGTCGACCTCGGTCAAGCGCTGGACGATGCAACGGTTGCCGATATTCGCTCCGCATGGCTCGAGCACCACGTGCTGTCGTTTCCTGACCAACGAATGACCGACGACGACCTCGAGCGGTTCACCCTGGCATTCGGACCCTTCGGTGACGACCCGTTCATCGCCCCGATTCCCGGTCGCGACCACGTGATCGCTGTTGAACGTGTGGCCGACGAGACCGCCCCGTTGTTCGCCGAGAACTGGCACAGCGACTGGAGCTTCCAGGAACGCCCGCCCTCCGGTACCTGTCTGCGCTCGCTTCTTGTTCCCCCGACGGGAGGCGACACGCTCTTTGCCAATCAGCACGCTGCGCTCGACGCAATGCCGGCCGAGCTGCGGTCGCGGTTGGAGGGACTCATGGCCATCCACTCGGCTCGAGGTGGGTACGCCCCCGACGGCTTCTATGGCGACGATGACCAAGCCAACGGGCGGAGCATGGCGATCCGTCCGTCGAGCGAAGCCATGGCGACCCAGCTCCACCCGATCATCAGGGTCCACCCGGAGACCGGGCGGCTCGGAATCTTCAGCTGTTTTGGCTACATCATTGGCATCGAGGGCATGGACGACGATGAAGCTCGTCCACTGCTCGGTGAGCTCTACGGGCATCAGAGCCAGGACGCGTTCGTCTACCGGCACGTCTGGGAGCCAGACATGCTGGTGATGTGGGACAACCGCTCGGTGCTGCATCGAGCCACCGGTGGCTATGACGGCCATCATCGATTGCTGCATCGCACGACAATTGGCGCCGTCTGAGACGTCAGCCTGCGACGACCTGATAGCCGTCGATCGTCGAGAGCAGCGGAGAGATCGGCACCGTCGGTAGCGCGTGGCCGTGCACTTCGCTTCTGACCTCGCTGATCCACTTGCTGTGCTGGAACTCATGATTGATCACCGACACCAGCAGCACCTGCGCAACGACCGTCAGCTGTTCAGGAGCGCCGACATTGCCGTCTCGAATGTCGCCGATGCGGACTCTGACCCGATCGGCGACGGCGTCTCGATACCAACGGAGCTGCTCGAGGTCGGGCAAGTCGCCTCGCTCAGATGGTGGGGTTGCTGAATCCATCAGGGTGTCCAGGCCAACGTCGATGCTGGGCTCTGCCGCCGTCAGGTTTCTGACCATGAAGTGGGCGACGGCCGGCTGATGTCCCAGGTGCCAGCCGATCGCACTCGAGTTCTCATCGGCGCGCCAGTGCACTTCGTCGACCGTCAGATCGTTCCACAGGTGGTCGGTGTACTCGAGTGCTTGTGCGTAGGTGTGGAGGAGAGCATCGATCGATGCGGAGAGGGCCATGGTCGCTCTAACAGCTGCGATGGCGTGCATCTTCCCCCAGCGGGAGAGCGTTGCGGCATAAGATCCGGCATGGCTTCTCGACAAAGTGACGCAAAGATCGACCGACTCCGGAGCATCGAGCTCTTCAAGCACGCCGACAAGAAGGCGCTCACCCACCTTGCTTCGGCAGCGGATGAAGCCACCCTCTCGGCGGGCACTCGACTGTTGACCGAGGGGCATCTGCACAACGAGGGCTACGTGATCGTCAGTGGCTCGGTAGAGGTGACCGTGGGCGGCGACGTCGTTGCCGAGATTCCCGCTGGCGAATTGATCGGCGAGCTCGCGTTGTTGACGGCGAAGTCGGTGGCCAGCGCCACGGTGACCGCAACAACGGAGACATCGGTACTGGTCATCCCGTACAACCGTTTCGATGAGATTCTCGACGACAACCCAGCGCTGACCAAAGCCATCGCCACCCAACTCGCCAATCGGCTGATCAAGATGGATCGTCTCTTCGAAGAACGCTGACCGGATCCGGCCACCTTTGGCCGTGTCTGGGTGCCGGCCAACCAACGCTGGACAACCCCGTGTACGTTCAGCTGGGTCGGGCTGAGACCAGACGCCCACTCTCGAGAATCGAACGTCCATTGCCCTCATCCAAGACTGTCCCTGTGCGGCCGACCATCGGGTGGCGTGAGTGGGTCGGCCTACCGCAGTTGGACACCGACTGGATCAAAGCGAAGATCGACACGGGCGCCCGCTCGTCATCGCTCCATGCCTTTGGCATCCAGTCGTTCGTGCGCGACGGGATCGAATGTGTCCGATTCAGCATCCATCCGTGGCAGCGATCCGAAAGCTCATCGGTCGAGGTCGAGGCGGAAGTGATCGACTGGCGGTCGATTCGTAGTTCGAGTGGGCAGAGCGAAGACCGTCCGGTCATCTTGACCAACCTTCGGATGGGCGCCGACGTTCACCCCGTTGAAGTGACGCTCGCCAATCGCGACGAAATGGGTTTCCGCATGCTCGTGGGCCGTGAGGGCATTAGGCGTCGCTTCGTTGTCGACCCGGCTCGTTCCTACCTCGCCGGAAAGCCGCCTCGCGAGATCGTTGTTGCCAATCGTCGGCGCGAGGACATCAGCTCATGACCATCAAACGACCAAACTTCGAGATCGGCGGCTTGTCGGTCAAGCCCGGTACTCGCGGAACCGTCGAGCTCCCGATCGCCCGACTGGCCACCGGTTCTCCCGTCGCGCTGCCGGTCATCGTCGTCCACGGTCGCCACGAAGGACCCATCGTGTGGGTCAGCGCAGCCGTCCACGGCGACGAGATCAATGGTGTCGAGATCATTCGTCGTGTGTTGGAACAACTCGATGCCAAGGTCCTCTGCGGCACCGTGCTTGCGGTTCCCGTCGTCAACGTGCACGGCTTCCTCAACGGCAGCCGCTACTTGCCGGACCGCCGAGATCTCAACCGGTCATTCCCCGGTTCGGCCAGGGGTTCACTCGCCGGTCGGATCGCCCAACTGTTCCTGAGTGAGATCGTCGAGCGATGCACCATTGGCATCGACCTCCACACGGGTTCTGATCACCGGACAAACCTGCCCCAGATCCGGGCCAACCTCGATGACCCAGAGACGCTGCGTCTGGCTCGCGCGTTCGCTGCGCCGGCGATGGTCCACTCGGCCACACGTGACGGCTCCCTGCGTCAAGCGGGAACAGACGCCGGTGCGACGGTCTTGCTCTACGAAGCCGGTGAGGCATGGCGGTTCGGTGAGCATGCAATCCGGGTCGGTACCTCCGGTGTGCTACGGGTGCTTGCTGTTCTCGACATGATCGAGGACAGCGAAGCCCCAGATGCGCACGAACCCATGGTGTGCCGCGGCTCGACATGGTCTCGAGCGGGAAAGAGCGGAATCGCCACGCTCTGGATCGAGCTCGGCGATCAGGTCACGAAAGGGCAACCCATCGGCCGGGTGCACGACGCCTTCGGTCGACGCCTCGGCCAGATCAACGCCAGGGGTGACGGCATCGTCGTCGGCCTCAACCTGGACCCCATCGTCAACCAGGGCGATGCTCTCGTCCACATAGCGTTCCTCGAACCAACCGCATCCCCGGATGCAAACGCCAACCCCATCACAGAGGCCTCATCATGAAGCTCGCCATCCTGTCCCGCTCGCCCGAAAGCTACAGCACGCGCCGTTTGAGGGTGGCAGCGTTGGATCGCGGTCACGATGTGCGCGTTCGGAACACGTTGCGGTTCGCCATCGACCTCTCCGGGGACGAACCCGATCTGCAATACCGAGGCAAGCCAATCGCCGACTACGACGCGATCCTGCCTCGAATCGGTGCATCGATCACGTACTTCGGCACAGCGGTGGTCCGCCAGTTCGAACAGATGGACGTCTACACGCCCAACACGTCGAACGGCATTGCCAACTCACGCGACAAGTTGCGATCGCTGCAGATTCTCTCTCGTCACGACGTGTCGATTCCGTCGTCGACGTTTGTGCGGGATCGCCAGGATGCACCGGCGGCCATCAAGCGGGTCGGTGGTGCCCCCGTCATCATCAAGCTGCTCGAAGGTACGCAGGGCATCGGAGTGATTCTTGCCCCCGATGCGAAGGTCGCCGAGGCAATCATCGAAACGCTGCAGAGCACGGGCACCAACGTCCTGCTGCAACAGTTCATCAGCGAGAGCAGAGGTCGCGACATCCGGGCCCTCGTTGTTGGTGATCGTGTTGTTGCTGCGATGCGACGTACCGCGCAAGGAGATGAGTTCCGCAGCAACGTTCACCGTGGTGGCAAGGCCGAAGCAGTCGACATCTCTCCCGAGTTCGAACAGGCTGCGGTGAAGGCGGCCCAGATCATGGGCTTGCGCGTCGCCGGTGTCGACATGCTCGAGAGTGACCATGGCCCGCTGATTCTCGAGGTCAATTCGTCACCCGGCCTCGAAGGCATCGAGACCGCGACCGAACTCGACATCGCCGGTGCCATCATCGACCACATCGCCAACCAGGTTGCGTTCCCTGAGCTCGATGTTCGTCAACGGCTCACTGTGAGCACGGGCTACGGCGTGGCGGAACTGTTGATCAGGGCCGAGTCTGAGTACGTGGGTCAAACTCTCGAGGAGTCGGGCCTACGGGAGCATGACATCAGCGTGCTGTCGCTGCACCGCGGCACCTTGGTCATACCGAACCCCAAGACCACGAGGGTCTTGGAAGCCGAAGATCGTCTGCTGTGTTTCGGCAACCTCGAGCAGATGCGAGGGCTCATTCCCGCTCGGCGGAAGCGACGGGCGAAGGTCAAGGTGCTCCCCGACGAGCCGCTGCACAGCGACACCGAAGAAGTCAGCTGATTCGGTTCGGAAAACGAACCACCGTCAGCGGGAAGCTCCCACCAGCACGGCGGCTTCCTCGGCACTGGGTTGGAGACGGGCAGACCGGCCGGCTCGGTGGTCCTCCAAGACGATGCGCATCTGGGCGAACACCAGGCCCATGGTTGCTGCGTAGATGACCGTGGCAATACCGAGTGTGCCACCGATGGCGATACCGGCCAGCAAGATGCCGACGTCAAGGCCGTAGCGAATCTTGATCGGGTCGATCCCGCGCTCGGCGCCGGCCCTCATCAGCAGTTCGAATGCACCCCCTGTCACGCCAGCGTGCAACACGAAGTTGATACCAAAGGCCATCACGACAATGGCTGCGGTGATCAGAACGACTCGCCCGGCGTAGGAAGTGGGAGCGTTGATCAAGCCAGCGGTCAGATCGATAGCGACGCCGTTGGCGAGTACGTAGGCGGCACCCCACAGGGTGGGGCGTTGACCCAGGAGGGCTGCAGTGGCGAAGAGCACCGCAGCAACCAGCCAGCCGGCCTGACCCAGGCTGAGACCGGTCATGTTGCTGATTCCAGAGGAGAAGACGTCGTAGGGCGCAAGGCCGAGTTCGGCGACGACCATCATGTTGACAGCAATGCCGATGAGAGCACAACCGATCAAGAGCGAAGCAAGGATGGTCCCCAGGTTGTGAGTCGGTGTACGGAGCTCCCGAAACGCGCTCACGGTGCCGGTGTTCAACACACTGTGACGTGAGAAGGACAGGGTGCTGAGGCGAAAGCGTGAACGTTGAACGGTGGAGGACTTCATGACCATGGGGAGAGTCTCGGTGGTTCTCTCGGCGAACTGAAGCGATCAGACAGGCTTGACCGGGTGAGGCCCACAATGGCCGGAACCGGACAGCGGTATCGCTACGGTGCGCGACGCCGTTGGTCTGCGCTTGATTCACATGGTGCTTGCAACAGCGAGGACCGATGGAGTGAGTTGGCGGTGTCGGCGCTCGATCGCCATGGTGGCTGACCGACTGCACGACAGCGAACGAAACGTCCGCCGACATCTGCAGAAGCTCTACCTGCGCCTCGGCGTGAGCAACCGGGCCGAAGCGATCACGGCGGTGGTCCGACTCGGCCTCGTCGACTGAGCAGATTACCAGGGGACAAATCTGGTTGCCGTGGACTACCTTTGGAGAGCGGGTGGATCGAGGCAGTGGGGGGAATCCCCGAGATGGCTCGACCATCAACGGTTTGGGAAACAGGATTTCATGGCAGCGACATTGTCGACAACGGAGTCAGAAGCCGGTTCACCGACGACGCATCGCGCCAACTCACGCCTCCTCGACCTCGCGACGAATGTCGTGGTTCTCGGTTCGCTCTGGTTGCTCTATTCCGCCGTGCGTGGCGTCACGGCCGAGGATTACCAGGTCGCGCTGCAGAACGGTCGTGAGGTCCTCAGCTTCCAGCATGCGATCGGGCTCCCGAGTGAGAGCCTGCTCCAGCGTGACCTTCTGGGTCAGGTTGGCCTGCTCAAGTCAGCAAACATCTACTACATCGCTGCCCACTTCCCGGTCACGATCGGCTTCCTCCTCTTCGCTTGGGGTTTCCGCCGAGCGCATTTCGGACGGATTCGCAACACACTCGTCGCTGTCTCGGCGGCCGGCATGGTCATTCACCTGATCTTCCCGCTGGCGCCACCGCGGATGCTGAAGCCGATGTTCGGGTTCATCGACACCGGTCGCATCATCGGGCCGAACCCATACGACCTCGGCATCGCCGAAGCAGCCAATCAGATTGCGGCGATGCCGTCGCTTCACGTCGGCTGGGCGTTGATCGTCGCGATCGGCGTGATCTGGATGTTCGAATCCAGGTGGCGCTATCTCGTCCTGGTGCACCCGGCGATCACCACGATGGTCGTGGTGCTCACCGCCAATCACTACTGGACCGACGCCATCATCGCTGCGCTCTTGGTTGCCATGTTCTGGGTGCTCCAGAGCCTGCGTCTGCAGCGAGTGCTTCGCTGGGTCTAGTCGAGGTCGACACCGAAGGCCTCGAGATCCTTCGCCAGCTCGGCGATGCTCGGTGAGGGTGAATCGCCCGGGCCGAAGGCTCGCATGAACGAGAGGCCTCCCAACTGCCACAGGTTGCGGTAGTCGATAGCGGTGTGGAGCAACGGCACCAGCCGGTCAGAGAACCGATCGGCGAGAGGTAGACCCAGCACCTCGGCCACGCCCTGCCCCCCACCCAGGTCGACGATCCAGCCGAGATCGGTCAAGGTCAGGGCTCGGAGCTCGCTTCGATGAAGGTGAGCCGCCACGTTGGACCCGACGGCCTTGCCAGCTTGGGCCGCGATCTGGGCCGACATCGGTCGCAGGTCGCCGCGCCGATCGGTGTGGGCGGCGATGTCGCCAGCAGCAAACACTCGGCTTGAACCTGCCGTTCGTCCGAACTGATCGATCGCCAGACGGCCATCGCGGGTTGCCCCGAGCCCGAGAGCATCACCTCGTGCCTGGAACCCAGCGGCCCACACCACGGTGCCATCCAGGTGCTCTTTGGACCCATCGAGCACGACGCTGTTCGCTTTGATGGCGGCCACTCGTTCGCCCAGCCTGAGCTCGACGCCACGATCGCGCAGGATGCTGGTTGCTCGTTGGCCGAGCGATCGTCGGAATCCCGGCATCACGCGATCGGCTCCGTCGACGACGGTGACCCTCAGCCGGGGGTGAACGAACGCTGCTGTCGCAGCAAGCTGGCAACCCGTGGGTCCAGCCCCGACAACGACGAGTCCGTCTGCGGCAGCAAGGCTGGATCGAATGGCGAGCGCATCGGCAGCTGAGCGAAGCGGGCGAGCGTTCGACCAGCCCTTGATTGGTGGCCGAGCGGGCTCGGCGCCCGCTGTGACAATCACGGCATCAGCAGTGATCGTTCGGTCGTTGTCGAGATGGACGACGGCGCCGTCATCGTGTTCGTCAACCCTGATGGCCCGATGCGGCTCGATCGTGGCTTCTGGGACCATTGCAGCCAGAGGAGTTGCCGCATCACCCACGGATTGACTCCCTGCAGCGACCGCAGCCAACCTGGTCAAGAACTGGTGGTGGGCTGTCGGTTCGATGATCGTCAGATCGGCATCGACATGACGTCGCAAGGCAATCGCAGCGTGCAGTCCAGCCATGCCGCCGCCGAGGATGGCCACGAGTGGCGCGTTTGGGTTCTTGGTCGACCTGGTGGACGTTGTCGGCAACCGAACGGGCACCGCTCAGAACCTAGGCCAAATGCCGCGGCCGACGCTGCTCGTACGTTCAGCTCACGGGGGTCGTTGACTGCAGGCGGAGCACCACGGTCGTTCCACCGCTGGTTCCCGGCTGGATGAAGAGGTCTCCGTTGGCCAATCCAGCGAGTCGGCGAGCGAGCGCCAGACCCATGCCGACGCCAGGGCCTTCGTCGGTCAGCCGTTCGAGCGGGCGGAACGCTCGCTCTCGATCAACAGAACTGATCCCGGGGCCGTTGTCCGTCACGCGAATCAGTACGTGGCCCTTCACCGTGGTCGCCGAAACGTCGACACTGGGATCATCGTTGCCGCTGTAGATGAGCGCGTTGTCGACGATGATGCGCAGGATCTCGGTGAGCGACTCGGGCTGGCAACGAACCGTGCCATCGAGCGCCCATGTGAGATTGCTCGGCGTGGCGCCGAGGTTCTCGTAGTGCGAGCGCAGTTCCTCCTCGGCCATGCCGAGGTCGATGGTGCGTACCGGACCTACTTCGTGGGCATCGACTCTCAGGTAGGTCAGCAGAGAAGTGGCCACCAGATCGGCGTGTGAGAGAACGTTTTCGATGCGGTCGTGCCACTGCTGGTGCCGGCTCGTCATCGCTCCCCGGTCGTTGTAGAGCCTGGCACTTCGAATCGGTTCTCGAAGGTGATGTGCGAGAAGGGAGATGAGCGCGTCGATGGTGTCATCGTCGGGGGCGTGGTGGTCGACCGCCGAGATGGCGAGCGCTCGCTCCATGGCCCGCTCGATGCTGTTCGGGCTCAGGGCATCAAAAAGCACGTGCTGTTGGGCACCGGACTCGAGCGCCACGCCGACGTCGGCCAGTTCCTCCACGAGGGAAACGATGGCGAGGCCGGGCACAGAGGCATGGAGGCGTTGGATGGTCACTGCTTGGCAAGGATCTGCCACGACGGCGATGGACAAGCGGCGTTCGGCTAGAGCGCTCAAGCCCTCTTTGACGTCACTGGCGACAATGGTGAGTGAGTCGAGGTCCCGGACATTGTGATCCAAGGTGCGGACAACAGCGGCAGCGACGTCGACGTCGTCACAGATCAGCAGAACGGGCCGGAACATCAGCCTTCAGCAAGATCCAGGATGCCGCTCCACAGTTCCACCAGGTCCTCGAACCGGTGGGGCTTTTCGTGGTAGCGGTACGCGCCATTGCTGTTGGCGGTCCGCACATCGATCGGGTCAGCCGACGTCGTGAGCACAACGACGGGAATGTTCGACAGATCAGGGTCCTCGGCGAGCTTGTCCATCAGGAGGTGACCGTCGACCTGGGGCATGCGGAGGTCAACGACGAGAAGCGTCGGTAGCGATGAATTGGTCTCGAGGCGGCTCAGAAGGGTGGTCCACACCTCGATGGCTGAGCCAGCGATTCGCAGGTCGTTGTCCCGCCCAGTGGCTTCGACGGCTTCGACGGCCAGCAGCTGATCGTCTTCGGAATCGTCGACGTAGAGGATCTCTGGATTTCGAACGTTCGTGGAGAGTCGCATGTTTTGTCCCTTCGGTGGACTCACCGGCCCACTGTTGCCGGTACCAGATTCATGTCGGTGCTTGTGGTATCAAAGTGAGCGTTTGCGGGGAAGATCTCCGCACGCTTGGGGGCTGACGTGAAGGTTCGTCTCGGTCGGCGAGGAAGGTCGATGTTGCGAACATCGAGCTGTTCCCGGTGTCTTGTGTGCCGGTGTCTGACATGACGGAGGAGATCGACCGATCTTGGTCCGAGTGGCTCGCGGTGCTGGTTGACGTCGCTGGCGCCGAAAGCGCAGTGACCGCAGCTGAGCTCGCCCTACGTGGTGTGAATGCGATGCTGGGATTCGACCGTGCGGCGCTGTTGCGTATCGAGGGGGAGAGCCTCGACGTGTATGCATCGACTTTCGAGCCCGACGTTGATCAAAAGCGTGGCCTCGCACCCCATCTGATCGACACCGCCCGCTCGTCGGGAGTTGTCACCCTGCCGGCGGCGGATGAGACGCTCCTCTGTCAGATCGGTATTGCAGCAGGGTCGGCCCTTGCCGTGCATGCCGACGGGGTGCACTGGGGTGTGTTGATGGTCGGCCACAGCTCAGCGCCTGTTGATGAGGCCGCGGCGCTGCCTGCGCTCACAGAGTCGATGCTCGAGTCGCTGGTCTCGACCCTCGGGACGGCGATCGGGCGTGACGAGATCACGAAGCGGCTGGAAGAATCCAACCGACGCCTCGAGACCTATGCCCATGCCGCCGCTCATGATCTGCGGTCGCCATTGCGTCGGATTCGCAGCTTCTCGCAGATTCTGCAGGCCAGGCTCGCCGTCGAGGAGATCGACCGAGTGCAGCTCGACGACTTCGCCGAACGGATCGCCAACGGTGCGGAACGACTTGATGCGTTGCTGAGTTCGATGCTGGAACACACATCGACGGACGCGATCGCTGGTGAGCCCCACGAATACACCGACCTCCACGCCGTCGCTACGCACATCTGCAATGGTGTTTCGGAGCTGAGCCACGCGCCTGAGCCGACGTTTCTGATCGCTGATCTTCCCGAGGTCCGGCTTCCTGCCGATGCCGCCGAGCGGGTCTTACGCAACGTGATCGACCATGCCATGAAGTATTCGCCGCCCGATCGCGCTGCGGACATCGAGATCACGTCACAGGCGTTCCCTGGTGGGATTCGAGTGCGGGTGAGCGACAACGGCGAGGGGATCGATCCGCGGTTCGCCAGCGAGGTGTTCCAACGGTTCAACCAGCTGAACGATCAGACTGACCGATGGGGGGTCGCCTTGGCTGTGGTCGAGCAATTGCTGGCCAGCAGGGGGGCGAAGATCTGGCTCGAGCCCGGAGCAGGGGCGGGCGCGACCTTTGTCATGGAGTTTCCGGTCTCGGCGGTGCGCCCGGCACCGGTGGTTCGGCCCGTCACCACAGACGGTGATGCGGGTCAGGCAGCGAGCGTGTGAGCGATCGATCGGCGGAAGATACCGAAGTCGGTGGGCTCTGCTAACCAGGGCGCTCTGCTAACCAGGGCGCTCTGCTACACGTTGCGTTCTTCTACACAGTGCGCGCTTCTGCACGTTGTGATCGTGCCGTTGTCGTGCCGGCCCGAACTGGTTCAGGCGCTCGACGCCAGATGCTGCTGGAGGCGCTCGAAGCCGTCAGCGAGAGAGATCGTGGGCTGCCACTGGAGTAGCGCTTGGGTCTCGCGTTGGTCGAACCAGTGGGCGGTGGAGAGCTGTTCGGCGAGGAAACGGGTCATGGGCGGGTCGTCGCTGCGATCGGTGCGATCCCAGATCGTCTCGGCGATCGTGCCGGCTCCGATGGCGACGGCAGCGGGAACCTTCTTGATCTCTGGTGGAAGGCCGGCAGCCAGAAGGATTCGCTGGAGAATCTCGGCGACGGTGCGAGGTTCGCCGTTCGAAACGACCAGGGCTCGGCCGCCGATGTCTGGCGCTCGATCAAGAGCGGCCACCATCGAACTCGCTGCATTGTCGACGTAGGTGGTGTCGATGAGCGCCAGCCCACTACCAACCAGGGCCAAACGCCCAGCACGAGCTCGTTCGATGATGCGCCCCACCAACTGGGCGTCGCCGGGGCCCCACACGAGGTGCGGGCGTAGCGCTACCAAGTGGAACTCGTCTGAGTTCTCGGCGAGCGCATGCTGCTCGGCGATCGCTTTGGATCGTGCGTAGTGGCCTCGGACATGATCCGGCTGTGCTGGTTCCGCATCAGCTCCCACGAGTGCTTCTCCGGCATGGGCGACCGAAGGGGTCGAGATGTGCACGAATCGGTGTGCGCCAGCGGAGCGGGCGGCGTTGATGAGGCTTCGGGTGCCGTTGATGTTGATGGCTTCGTATGCGGACCACCGCCCGGTGACGCCGACCTTGGCCGCCAAATGGATCACGCCGTCGATGTCGGCCGTGGCCCGTTGCACAGCGGCAGGGTCGCTGATGTCGCCGATGGCCTCGGCCACGTCGGTGCGACCGGACGGGCTTCGCTGCATGACCGTGACCACGTCGCCCCTGGCGAGCAGTAGGTCGACAACGGACGCACCGATCATGCTCGTCGCGCCTGTGACCAGGACTCTCATCGCTCGTTGGCCTTCACAGTTCAGTCAGCCTGTCGCCGGCGAGCGCGGCGCCGGCCCAGGTCGCGACGGCGCTGCGGTCGATCTTGGAGTTGTGGCGACGATCGACGGGAAGTGAGGCGACGGTGAGAACAGCGGCGAGGTCGCCGGTGATCCGAGCGGCGATGAGATGGGCCCGGGCTCGGTCGAGGAGATCGAGCGTTGCCCCGGTGGTCGCTGCCTTCACCGAGGTCTCGACGACGGCGACCACGACCTGTGCGCCGGTTGGGCCGACACCAACCACGGCGGCCGCATCGATGTCGGGGAGTTGTTCGAGCAGCTGCTCGTGCCGGACCGGAGCGATCGGCCCGGTCGTTGGGGTGATCACGTGTCCGAGGCGGCCGCCGACCCAGAGCCGTCCGGAAGTGTCGAGCCTGCCGATGTCACCGGTCCGGTGCCACCCGGCGGGTTGGGACGCCTGATGCTGGGTGAACCACAAGCGGTCGTAGCCGTCACGAGCGTGAGGGGCACGAACGATGATCTCTCCAAGCACCTCTGGATCCGCGTTGGGTGCGTTGATTGGACGGCCGTCGTGGTCGACCGGGTCGATCATGACATCGACCGTGGGAAGGGGAAGGCCGACGCAGACACCGTCGCCGTCGTGGCCCGCATCGTCGATACCGAGGAGCGAGATGTCGGCGACGGGCAGGGTCTCGGTCATGCCGTAGGGCGTGTGAGCGCTGGCATTCGGGAAGAGCGCTTTGGTCGAACGCAGCAGCTCGGGCCGCACGGGGGCACCGGCAGAGAGCAGAAGCCGTACCGCCTCGAACGCTGAGCGGTGTGACGGCAGCACTTCAGCGGCGGTGGCAACGGTGTTGACCAACGCAGCAGGCGAGGCGAACACCAACGTGGCATCGATTGCAGCAACGGCATCGCCGAGTGCTGCGGCGGTGAGTGTGCCGGGAGCTGTCACATCCATATCAGGGACGACCGAGGTGAGGCCCATGGTCGGGCCGTAGAGGGCGAAGGGGGCGAAGGCGGCGACGAGCCGGTCGGCCGGAGTGAGTTGGTAGAGATCGATGAGCGCATCGCGCTGGGCTTCGATCTGATGGTGTCGATACATCACACCCTTCGAGGGGCCGGTCGCTCCTGAGGTGAACGCGATGGCGGCAAAGGTGTCGGGACCGGGTTGGGGCAGCGCAGGAGAAGCAGGATCGAGTGCTGCGGTGCCCAGGGCGGTAAGAGCCTCGAGATCGGTGCTGATCCCGAGCGTCTTGGTCTTCAACTTCGAGCGGGGCCCAACAGCGATCCGTTTTCCTGGCCAACGCATGGCCTTGGCTGCGGCGAGCGCCTTGTCGATGCCGATGAGGTAATCGGGGTCGGCACTGATGAGTGCCCGTTGCATGCCCTTCGGGCCGAGGCCGGAGTCGACGAGCACCAACGTGGCCCCACGGCGCCAGCACGCGTAGACCGCGAGGGAGAGATCGATGCCGGGTGGCACCATGACGGCGACGCGATCGCCGGCGCCGATGCCGTGGTTGGCCATACCAAGGGCGAGCTGTTCGACACCATCGGCGAGCTTGCCGAAGGTGATCGACCGTGCAATCAGTGGATCTTCGTGATCGTCACGCGCATCGGGCCCTTGCTGTCCCGCCGCCATCTCGACGATGGCGACCTGCTCACGGTTCACCCCAGAAAAGTCTGCCAAACCCCGGGTTGTGGACCCCCAGTTCTGATGGTCTGAGCCCCCGGTTGCTGCGGAGGCGTGGCCGGGGTTGAGTGTGGGCAGCCAGGCGGTGATTGCCCCGGCGACGTCGGCATCTTCGCCGACGAAGTGCGACGCATGGACGAACCGGTGGACCTTGGCGTGCGGTAGCCGAGCTTCGAGATCGTGGAGGTAGAGATCGCCGAACACCTGATCTCGCGGCCCCCACAGCAGCAACGTCGGGATGTCGCTCAGGGTCTTCAGGCCATCGGCGATGCCATCGAGGGTGGCGGCGCTCTCGTGGCTGGGATCGAGGGGAATGTCGGCGACAAAATCGGCGATGGCCTCGCGGCGGCTCTTGTCGAGGTAGGGGGCGGTGAAGCCATCACGCACCTCGGCGGAAAGTCGCGGTCGGGACATCTCATAGGCGCCGCGGATGAAGGTGAGCGAGTTCACGGTGCTTTGCCGCAGCACCGGCTTGCTTCGGATCAGGCGGATGACCGACGGGGCTGGCGACCCAGCGGGTTGGTGGACCGCTGTGTTCGTGAGCACCACGCCGGCGAGTCGAGGGCCGCTGATCGGGCTGGTGTCGACGTGACGAAGCGCCCAGCCCAGTGACACCGGACCGCCCCAATCGTGGGCCACGGTGACGACCAGCCCGGTGAGACCGAGTGTTTCGGTCAACCGAGTGAGGTCATCGACGCGAGTGGGGAGCGTCCGTTTCTGCGCGGTGCGCTCCGAGAACCCCATGTCGAGCTGATCCACGGCGATCACTCGGATGTCTTCGCTTGCCGCCTGGGCCACGAGCTTGCGCCACAGGAACGACCACGACGGATTGCCGTGGACACACAACAACGTCAGCAGTGGAGGCGCTGCCCCTTCGCTCTCGACCCAGGAATCAAGAAGATGCCAGGTGCGACCAGCCCCGAAAGCGTCGGGAGCAGTGACCAGTCTCGACCACGCAGGATCGAGACCCGTGATACCCGGCGGTGGGAGCTGGGCTGGTGCGGTGGCGCGGTTGCTCACCAGGCCAGTTCGACGAACGAGGCATTGAGCCCCGATCCGACGCCGACGCAGAGCACGCGATCGCCGGCGGTCAACGACGGCACTTCTTTGGCCAGCGTGAACGGCACAGCGGCTGGGCCGATGTTGCCGTAGGTCGGGAAGGTCATCGGCACTCGCTCGGGGTCGATCCCGAGGATGTCGATCATGGCGCCAGCGTGGACCCGCGAGATCTGATGGAAGATGTAGCGGTCCATATCGCCCCATGCGTCTTTGTCGGCTTCATCCCAAGCGACCTTGCCGAGTTCGGTGCCGGAATCGAGAAGTGCCTTGGTGTCGGTCCGCATGCTCTCGAGCGAACCAACGCAGAGGTTGTGGTGCTGGGAAGCGGCTCGGAAGTCGCCACGGACCACACGGTGGCTGCCCGGGTTCTCTGAGTGGCGACCGATGACGGCCGCTGCCGAGCCTGACCCGAGGGTGAGGCTGGCAAAGTTCGAGAAGAGGTCATCGATGGTCGAGCTCTTGTCGAGCAGCCGATCGATGGTGTTCTGCTGGATCTCTCGCGTTCCTTCGCCGTCGACGACCAGGGCGTAGTCGATCTGTCCAGCTTCGATGAAGGTGCCAGCCATGTGGATGCCGTTGATGAAGCCGAGGCAGGCGTTCGAGATGTCGTAGTTGATGCAGTGCGAGCTGAGGCCGAGGCGGTCGTGCACGGTGACGGCACTGGACGGCTCGAGACGATCGCGGCAGACACTGGTGTTCGTGACGAACCCGATACGCGAACGATCGATGCCGGACTCGACGATTGCTTTCTCGCCAGCGAGCGCAGATGCTTCGATGAATCCGATCTCTTCTGGCCACTGGCGGTGCTCGGTGATGCCGGCGAGGTTCTGCAGCAGACCAGGCTCGGCGCCCACGCGCTCATAAAACGGGGCAAGACGAGCGTCGACCTCGTCTGAGGTGACGACGTTCGGGGCATCGCAAGCAACGATGGAAACAATGGCGACGTCATCGAAGCTGAACTGGAAATTCCCGGACACAGACACCCTTTCGAATTGCAGAACGCCTGAGTCTCGCACGACGCCGACCAAAAGGCTCGCCCGGGTACAGGATCACTGAAGACTCTTGGTTCTTGGTGCGTTCTGGTCAGCCGAAGATGATGGTTTTCGACCCGTTGACCAGGACTCGGTGCTCGAGGTGGGCACGAACCGCCCGGGCAAGGACCACGGTCTCGAGATCGCGGCCTTTCGATGTCAGCCGAGCCACGTCGTCTCGATGGCTGACTCGATCGGTGTCTTGCTCGATGATCGGGCCCTCATCGAGGTCGGCGGTGGCGTAATGCGCTGTCGCCCCGATGAGTTTCACGCCACGCACGTGCGCTTGTCGGTAGGGGTTGGCTCCGATGAACGCCGGCAGGAATGAATGGTGGATGTTGATGATGCGCCCAGGGTGATGCTCGATGAACCGATCGCTGAGGATCTGCATGTAGCGAGCCATGACCACGAGTTCGACCCCGTGGTTTGCGAGCGTGTCGAGTACCTGCTGCTCTTGCTCGGGTTTGGTCTCTTTCGTCACCGGGAGGTGGACGTACGGCACGCCCATGTGCGTGCAGATGCCTTCGTGGTCCGGGTGGTTCGAGATCACTACTCGGAGATCAGCGGCCAGCTCCCCCGTCTTCCAGCGAGCCAGGAGGTCATAGAGGCAGTGTGGCTGTTTCGATGCCATCAGCGCCGTTGGCGTCGGCCGGTCGGTCTCACGAATGTCAACCGTCATGTCGAGCTGTTCAGCCACGGGCGTAAAAGCGGCGGCGAGCTCGGTTCGTGGGGTCGCCATGGCGGAATCGTCGACCTCGATGCGCTGAAAGAACATCTGGTTGCCGGCAGGGTCGGCGTCGACGTGCTGCTCAGCGTGCAGGATGTTGCCGCCCTGCTCGCTGATCCATTGGGTGGTGGCGGAGACGATGCCAAAGCGATCCGGGCATGTCAGCAAGAAGACGACGCTCATTGGTGTTGCCTATCCGCCCCATTCGGCGAATGCCACGTACCGTTTCGGGATGGTGCGCTTCGTCGATGCAACGGTTGTGACCGAGGTGGAGGCCGAGCTCGGCGAAGGTCCAGTCTGGTGTGGCGAATCACAAACGGTCTGGTGGGTCGACATCACCGGACATCGCCTGCTCAACACCGACCCAGCAACGGGCATGACGACATCGGTGCCCATCGATGTGATGCCCGGCTCGATCTACTTCTCCACCGATGGGCAGATGTTGGTTGCGGGACAGAGCGGAATCCTGCTCGGTGATGAACTACTGGTGTCATTCGATCCGGTCGATGTTCGGGTCAGAGCCAACGATGGCAAGGCCGACCCGCATGGCCGGATCGTGGTCGGCACGATGGGCCTCGATGCCGAACCCGGCCTCGGGTCGCTGTTTCGCGTCGATCGTTCCTCTCGGTCGTGTGAACGGCTCCTCGGTGATCTGACCATCTCGAACGGCTTGGCGTGGAGTGCCGACGGCACCACGCTGTTTCACATCGACAGTCCGACACAGCGGGTGATGCGGTACCGCTACCCAACGCTCGGACCTGGCGAGGTGGCAGTCGAGATCCCGGTGTCCAGTGGAACGCCCGATGGGATGACGATCGACGTCGAGGGCTACCTCTGGGTGGCGTTATGGGGCGGGGGAGCGGTCCATCGATATCGACCAGACGGCGTACTCGACACCGTCGTGAGCGTGCCAGCGAGCAACGTCACGTGCTGTGCGTTCGGAGGTTCCGCCCTCGATCAACTCTTCATCACGAGCGCTCGTTCGGATTCCTCGGGCGGCGACCTCGGTGGGTCACTCTTCGTGTGCTCGCCTGGCGTGAGTGGCGCCGTTGCCCATCGGGTGCGCTGAGGCTCAGGCCTGAGCGATGCTGTCGTCGGCGAGGCCGCGGAACTGCGAACGGTGCAGATGGGCGTAGAGCCCGTCGATGGCCATCAGCTGGTCGTGCGTGCCGCGTTCGGTGACCTCTCCGGCTTCCATCACCAAGATGAGATCTGCGTCTCTCACTGTCGAGAGACGGTGGGCAATCACGAAGCTGGTCCGGCCGTCCATGAGGCTGAGCAATGCGCTCTGGATCGCCCGTTCGGTTCGGGTGTCGACCGAGCTCGTTGCTTCATCGAGCACGAGCAGACGAGGGTCGTTGAGTGCCGCTCGGGCAATGGCGATCAGCTGACGCTGGCCGAGCGAGAGGTTGGTGGCACCTTCGGAGATGACGGTGTCATAGCCCTGGGGGAGCGCTCGGATGAAGCGATCGGCGTTGGCCAGCTGGGCCGCTGCCTCGATGGCCTCGTCGCTGGCTTCGAGATTGCCAAAGCGGATGTTGGCTCGCACCGTGTCGCTGAACAGGAAGGTGTGCTGGAGCACGATTCCCAGCTGCTCCCGAAGGGAATCCTGGGTGACGTCTCGGAGGTCGATGCCATCGACGGTGACCGAACCCGAATCGATGTCGTAGAAGCGATTGAGCACGTTGATGATGGTCGACTTACCCGCGCCGGTCGGGCCCACGAGGCCGATCATTTGGCCGGGTTCGGCGACGAAGCTGACATCACGCAGGATTGGCTCGCCGTCGACGTAGGAGAAGTCGACGTGGTCGAACACGACTCGACCGGTGACGGTCGGGAGCGAGGACGCGGCTGGGCGATCGTTGATCGAAGGTTCTTCGTCGAGCAGTTCGAACACTCGGGATGCGCCAGCCAACGCGCTGAACACCGAGGTGACGGTGTTGGCGATTCGGCCCAGTGGCTGCCCGACTCGGCTGGCGTAGGTGACGAACGACGCAATCAGTCCGATGGTCACACCGTTGCCATCGCCAGTGACCGCAAGCCAGGCGCCAACTCCGACCACCGACACCGAGCTCAAGTTGCCGAGGCCGAACATGATGGGCATGAGCATCACGGTGAGCGTCTGGGCCTTGATGCCCGTGGCCTTGGTCTCGGCGTTGGCTGCAGCGAACTCACTGCGGGCTTCGGCTTGACGGTCGAGTGAGACCACGACTCGCTGGCCGCTGAGTCGTTCTTGAGCCACAGCATTGAGGCTGCCGATACTGCGTTGGAACTGGCCGAACAGCGGTCGAGACATGCCGCCGATGCGCTTGACGAGCGCCAAAACCAACGGAACTGGCAACAGCGCAGCCAGCGTCAGTCGCCAATCGAGCACGAACATGATCGTGAGCAGCGTGACGATCTGGAGTACCGAGGTAACGGCGGTGAGGAGGTTCTGGCTGAGCAACTGATCGACCGCATCGACGTCGTTGGTGACACGGCTCATCAAATCGCCGGTGCGGTTGCGGTCGAAGAACCGCATCGACAGGGTCTGGAACTTCGCGAAGAGCTCTTGACGGAGCTTCGCCATCACGCGCTGAGCGACGGCGGCGACCCAGCGACCGGCGATGAGGTTGCTCAGCCATGCACCGACGTAGACCAGCACCAGGAGGCCGACGAGTCGACGGAGGCCGTCACGATCGCCGTTGGCGATGAACTCGTCGATGGCAACTCCTTGCAGCCATGGCCCGGCCAGCTGGAACATCGAGGCAGCGAAGACGAGCACGCCGCTCGTGATCAGGCGAGGTCGATGCGGCCGGAGATAGCCGAGGAGTCGAGAGAACGATGCGTCGCTCTTTTCGTCCCGCTCGATGGTCTGGCCCATGGCGCCGGGGTGGCCGGTGCCGGCTCCTCGAGAGGCGGTCATGCCGCTGGCTCGCCGAGTTGGGAGGTGAAGATCTCTTGGTAGACCGTGCTGGTTTCGAGCAGTTCGTCGTGGGTGCCGTGAGCACAGACGTTGCCGTCTTCGAGTACGACGATCTCGTCGGCGCCGAGCGCAGTGCTGATGCGTTGGGCAACGATGAGCACCGTGCGGTCGGCGTAGGTGGCAAGAGCCTCCTGGATCTGTGCCTCGGTCTCGAGGTCGACGGCGCTGGTGGAGTCATCGAGGATCAGGATCGACGGGTCAGTCACCAGCGTTCGGGCGATGGCCAAGCGTTGGCGCTGCCCGCCGGACAGATTGGCGCCTCCCTGCTCGATGATCGAGTCGTACCCGTTGGTCATGTCGCTGACGAACTCGTGAGCCTGCGCTGCAGTGGCTGCTTCGATGATCTGTTCATCGGTGGCGTCAGGGCGGCCGTAGCGAAGGTTCTCCATGACGGTGCCGCTGAAGAGTTGCGGTGATTGCAGCGCAATTCCGACGTTGCGGCGCAGCGAGCTCTTGCTGAGCTCTCGCACGTCGATACCGCCCACGCTCACGGTGCCGGCGGTTGCGTCGTAGAAGCGGGGAATCAAGTGGACGAGAGTGCTCTTCCCAGAGCCAGTCGCCCCGAGGATGGCCACCGTCTTGCCCTGCTGGATCTCGAGATCGACGCCGACCAGGGCACAACTGCTGTCGTCGCCGGAGACTCCGTAGTCGAAACGGACACCTTCGAAACGAATGTCGCCGGGGCGAGCCACGGTGGTGAGGTCGATGCCTTCGTCAGCGTCTGGCACGGAAGGGACTTCTCGCATGACTTCTTCGATTCGCGCCATTGATGCACTTGCCGCCGAGAGCAGGGGTTGGACAAAGGCGAAGATCATCAGCGGCATGGCCACGATGGCGAGGTAGCTGATGAAGGCGACCAGGTCACCCTCGGACAGGGTGCCGTCGATCACGTTGTTGCCGCCGAGCCAGATCACCGCAGCGATGCCGAAGCTGGAAATGGCAATGAGGGTGGGCATCAGCGAGGCCACCAGTTGGTTGACCTGGGTTGCTTGGTCGGCCAGGTCGTCGGCGACCACATCGAAGCGGGCGATCTCGTGGCGTTGACGGACGAACGCCTTGACGACCTCGGCACCGGTGATGTTCTCCGAGAGTACGTTGTTGAGACGGTCGACCCGAGTCTGCACTGCGTCATAGAGGATGCTCGATCGACGCACCACGTACCAGACGATGATGCCGATGACGGGCACCATGAACGCGACGATCACGGTCAGGCCAGCATCGAGAGCGATGATCGCCGCAAGCGAACCAATGAACATCAACGGGGCTTGTGCGATGAAGGAGAGGCCCATCGTCAAGACGGTCTGCACTTTGGTCATGTCGCTCGTGAGGCGGGTGAGGAGCTCGCCCGACGGCAACTTGTCGAGATTGGCGAATGACAGACTCTGCACGTGATCGTAGAGATCACGCCGAAGATCGGTGATGGTGTTGAAGGCAACTCGTACCGCAACGGCAGTGGTGGCTGCGGCGATGACCATGCCGACGATGATCAGGATCACCATCAAGATGACCACCTCGGCAACAACGCGAGAATCGCCTTGGGCGATTCCGTCGTCGATGACCCGAGCGGTCTGCAGCGGGATCGTGATGTTGATGCCCACCGAGATCAATGTGCCGAACAGGGAAATCAGCACGAGCCGACGGTAGGGCCGCATCCACGGCCAGATGTGTTTGATCGAACCCACCGCTCGACGCTACCTGCATCACAATCAGCGGCACGAACGTTGTGGATAGATCAGACTGCTCGGTCGCTCAGCAGGCGGCGCCAGACCAGGCGATCGAGGCGAGGCATCGCGTTCAGCTGCGGCGTCGACCTGCGTACGTCGCCCCTGCGGATACTGCCCGGTCAACTGACGATGCGGGCCAGTTCCTGGGCTTGGGCCTCAGCGGACGCCATCATCTCGACGACTGACCCAGCGGGAAGGCCGAACTCGCTCGCGACGGTCTCGATCACTTCGAGGTCACCCTCGTCTCCGATCTCGCGAATCGGCGACACCAGCTGAGCGGGGAGCAGATGGTTGTCGACCAGTCGATGGTGGTCACTCATGAAGTCGATGAAGTCGTCAGGGAAGCCCCACGTTTCGCCCATCCAGCTCGCAACCTCGCCGTGATGCCAACCGAACGTCTCGACTTCAAGGCTGGCAAGATCTTCCGAGCCGTTGTGCCAATGATCCAGCAGCACGCTGTAGGGCTTGGCCTGCTGCGTCAAGACGGGCACAGCCATGTCTTGGAGGAGGGCGGCGGTGAAGTTCTCTGATCGCCTTGTTGGATCCACCTGTTCGGCGATGGCGCTGGCCAGTGCTGCTCGCTTGCCTGCTGTCACCCAGAATCGGTTGTGGTCGTAGCTCGGACCGGTCACCCGTGGAATGGCAGCGCCGGCGCCAGCAGAGATCAGCACGGCTTCGACTTGGTTTCTCCCCAGCATGACAGCGGCTTGTTTGACGCTGGTGACCTTGGAGCGCGGCGCGACTGCAGCCGAGTTGACGAATTGCAGGATGCGAGCGGTCACTCCTGGGTCGAGTTCGAGAAGCTTCGAGACCTGGTTCATATCGACTTCTGGATCGGCGAGTAGATCCAACGCCTGAGTCACAAGGGCAGGGAAACTCGGCGGTGTGTAGCCGCCCAGTTCTTTCTTGAAGTCGAATCCGCCGCGACGAAAGCGGCTCGTGCGGAGCTTGTCTCGTACCATCAGTCAGCCCTCCGGCCCATGCGAGTTGCGAAGATGCTGAGGACGCCGCCGAGCATCATGTAGCCGACTGCTACTTCGAGCATGACGAGGACCTGAGCGGTCATCGACTTGGGGAGGGCGTCGCCGTAACCGAGGGTGGTGATGGTGACCACGGAGAAGTAGAACGGAGACAGCGCCGTCCGGTTTGCTCCGTATTCGATCTCGACGACGGTGTAGAGCACGCCGAACACAAGCGCGACCATCACGGTCATCGCCCCCCAGCGAGCCAGACTCTGACCGCAGTCAGACGTGGCCTTCCACACCGCATAGAGCGCAGCATGGCGGCGGTCACGGGTGCGGAACTCGTAGAGGTAGTTCTGATCCATGATCTCGCGTCGCAGTAGGTAGGCGCCGGTGAAATCGATGTCGGTCACCGAGACCCCGATCCAGTCAGCGCGGTCGAAGCCGACGAGGTGGCCAAGTGCACTGTTGCGAAAGTCGGTGCCTTGGAAGTGGGCGCCGGCGACGTTGGCTCTGGTGAGGTCAGCGTTGGTCACGGTTGCTTCGGAGAAGTCCGCCCCTGCGAGGTCGGCGTCGATGAACCTGGCGTGGCTGAGCTTGGCGGCTCTCAAGTCAGCGTCACGCAGTGTGGCTGATGAGAAGGCAGCGTTGGTGAGGTCGGCCCCGAAAAACGTGGCGCCGGTCAACTTCGCTTGTCCAAACATTGCGTTTTCGGCGCAACACTCGGTGAGGTCGGCATCGTCGAGGTTGGCTCCGACGAGGTTTGCTCCGGAAAGATCTGCTCCTCGTAGCGAGCAGCCTTCGAGGTCAGCGCCGTTGAGCTGCGCCTTGCGGAGGTCAGCGCCGTTGAGATCCTGACCGCGAAGGTCGGCCCCGTTCAGATCTCGACCTTGGAGATCTGCACTGGCATCGTCGTGGTTCGCAGCCGTACTGATCAGGTGCGAACCCGCAGACATCACAGCAGTCCGGTGAGCGTGACCCGGTTGCGGCCATCTTGCTTGGATTGGTAGAGGCGACGGTCGGCTCGAGCCAGCACCGTTGCGCCGGTGTCGGCCTTGTCCTCACCAAAAAGTGCGCCGCCGAGGCTGGCGGTCACCGGCAGGAGCGCACCGTCTGGCAATTCGATCTCCGCCGCTTCGATGCTTGCCCGCAGCCGATCGGCAACTACGCCGATCTCGAAGTCGTTTGCCTGCGCAAGGAGGATGACGAACTCTTCGCCGCCGTAGCGGGCAGGCATGTCCTCCCCACGAGTCTGCTTGTCGAGAATTGATCCAACCTGACGAAGAACTTCGTCGCCGACGGCGTGGCCGTGGGTGTCGTTGACCTTCTTGAAGTGGTCCAGGTCGATCATGAGAACGCCGAGCGTGTGAGTCTCGGAGGCGAGGACACGATTTGATTCGATCCGACGAAGCAGCATGTGGTCGAACATGCCGCGGTTGGGCAGTCCGGTCAGTGCGTCGGTTTCGGCTTCTTGCTGGAGTTCGACGTTGCGCTTGGACAGAGCTTCGAGCTTGCGAGCGCTCTCGACGATGACGGTGTTGGCCTCCATCGTCAGTTGCTGCATCCCACGAGTCGCTTCGAGGAGGAGCTCGCTGTAGGCCTGGGCTTGCGGAAACTGGAACTGCAGTAGGTCGGCGGTTTCGGCAACCATCGGTTCGGCCTCGATCAGCCACTCGTTGGTCTCTTCCAATGTCCACCCGAGCTCGGCTTCTGCGAGATCGCTGAGCGCCTTGAGATCTTCAGCCGGGCGCTCGCCGCACAGAACTCGCTCGGCGAGGAGTGCGAAGTGAAGGGCTTGGCCCAGCTTGTGACCGCCGTTGTTGTCGAAGGTGCTTCGAGCCTCGATTGCGGTGCTGATGAGTTCCGGGAGTCCCCATGCTCTTGCCAGATTGACCGTGATCTCATCGACAGAGAAGCCGAGCATGCTGCGTTCCCGCTCGGCGTGTGGCCAGGGCTGTCCGGCGTTGAAGATCTCTTCAGCGGTCTCGGGGTACTTGGTGGCGAGCACGACGGGACCCAAACCGGTCAACATGCCAGCGAGGAAGGCTTCGTCTTGCTGGGCTCGGCACAGCTTCTCGGCGAATCGGCGAGCGAGGCTGCCGTTGACGACCATTCGCTGACGGATCTCGCTGGTGTCGAACGTGCCTTCGGTCGGGATGAGCATGCGAAGCGAGGACGACAGGGCCAACAGTCGGACTGACCGGAGCCCCAAGGTGGTGAGCGCCCGCTCGACGGTGGTGATCTCTGAGGCCGGCGAGTAGAGCGCCGAGTTGGACATCTGGACGATCTGGACGGCGAGTGCGACGTCGAGTTCGATGAGCTTGGCCAGCTTTGGAATCGTGATGTCGGGGTCTTCGGACTTGCGAACGACCTCGAGCACACTCACTGGCGGCGACGGCAACGCGTCAGCGTTGACGAAGAGCCCTTCGAGGGTTGGCGCAGCTTCGCTTACCTCAGACATCACGATCGACCTTGTTCGAGCAGTGGAGACACAAACGAAGTCTCGGAAGTGATCCAGTGGGTATGAGCGAGACGAGTCTCGATCTGATCAATTTTGATCGGAAAGCCGCAATCTGGACAGCAGAGCTCAGATCTGGTTGATCACCAACGCGGCACCGCCTGCCAGCGACAGAATCAATATTGCCGGCCGAAACCAGTGTCGGTCGAGCATTGGCCGAATCCAACGGGAGAGGAAAACACCCATCAAGAGGCCCGGAATCATCAAGGCCAACAGCGCGGCCTCGTGGGTGCCGAATCGGTCGATGACGACGAGGCCGACGAGGGCGAAGACGCTGGTCACGGCCACAAAAGCCGACACGGTGCAGCGCAGCGCTCGGGGCGGGAGGTCGGCGAGTCCGATGACGAGTGGTGGACCGGGCAGGGCTGCGGTGATGCTCGTGAATGCCGAAGCTGCGCCGGTGACGAGATCGCCGGCATGGGTTCGCGTGACGCTCACACCACTCAGAAGGAAGAGGGCAGCAGCGCAGATCAACAAGCCGATCATCAGCGACAAGGTGTCGGCGGCCATCACCCGAAGGACGGCAAGTCCGGCAACGATGCCGACCGGTAGGCCGGACAGCGAACGGCGAAGCGTCGGCCGATCGAGGTCCTCCCACTCTGCGACCATGTGTCTGGCCCCGACCACCAGGCCACCGAGCAACAGTGGGCCGGGACCGAACGAGGGGTCGACGGTGAGCAAGACGGGACTGGCAACCAGGCCGAGGCCAATGCCAGCCGAGCCCTGCACGATGGCGCCTGCTGCGCTGATTGCGAACACGATCACGAGGTCGATCGATGTGAGGCCGACGATCACCTCAGAGCCGAAGGCGGTGCTCACGCTTGGGTGCTCATGCCTCGGTGTCGCCGGGTGAACTCGGTGTCCACTGCACCGTCGGGTCCAGGGGCCAGAGGGGACCGTCAGCGTTGGGGTGGTCGAAGACGGTGACGTCGAGCGTGGTGAGTCCCGGACTGTCGGCAGAGATGATCGTGGTTGCAAGATCGCGGAAGCCGGCTCGGAAGTGCTGACTGCTCTTGAGGCCGACAATCGATCGTGTGGTGACGTCGATGCCGTGAAGCAGAAAGATCTCGGGGTCGAACGTCTGATTGCGGCGGGACGTCACGATCACGTCGACATACCCGATGGTGAGCCTGGCGCTCTTGCCGAGATTCGCTCGCACACCGGCGAGCATCGGGCTGGTGTAGACGAGCCGGCCGTCGGTGAGGGTCTTGACGTACGCCGTGGCTTCGATGGGTTCGCCGTGGAGCGGGCCATGTCGTCCACCGATTCGCACCTCGATGGTGGCGCCGACCCCGGCGGCGTGCGCAGCTGCTGCGGTCACTGGGTCGAAGACGAACCCAAAGCACGACCCCTCGAGGTCTGCTTCGATCATCGCAGCCAACAAATGGGTGCCGTCGCCCGGGGTACCGCCACCAGGATTGTCAGCGGTGTCATTGATGACGACGGGGCCACCACTCGTAGCCAGAGCCTGATTCGCCAACTCGATCGTGACCTCCGGGGTCAGCGACTCGACGATGAAATCGCTGCGCCGAGCCCACACCTCTTGGGCGATTTCGGTGGCGATCTGCCGCGCCAGTTCTGGATCGTTGTCGGTGATGACAACGACCGAGGCACCCGTGGCGCCGATATCGGTGTACGGAAACCCGTGGAAGAACGAAGCGTCGATCACGCCAGCCTGCTTCTCTGCCGCCAAACAACGATCACGAATGTCCGCCGCTGGGCCAGCGTCGGTCGTTGATGTGGGCAGCAACAGCGGAAGGCGTTCGACGTGGGTGGTGGGGCGTATCGACCCTTCGACCAGCGCGGGTACCAATGTGATGGACTCGACACCTCGCTCGAACATGTCGGTGTGCGGGTACTCCTGGACACCGAGCATCACGTCGATGTGGTGCCCCATCTCCGGTGTGATGTTGCCGTGGAGATCGAGCGGGACCACGATCGGGACATCGGGCCCGACGGTTGCTCGAATGGCAGCGGCGAGGTCAGCCTCGAGGTCCTCTATCCCCTCGACGACACCAGCACCGTGCATCGACACGGCGACAGCGTCGACGGGCAGTGCGGCTGCAAGGCGATCGATGAATTCGGACTTGAGAGCCTCGTACGTCGGCGCCTCGATGATGCCTGACGGGCCGGCCCACGCCCACAGGAGAGGCTCCGCCTCGTGTCCAGCCTCGTCGACAGCGCTCAGAAAACCTCCGAGGAAGGTCCGAGTACCTCGATTGCTGAAGATCTCGTTGCCTCTGAGTTGCTGGAAATCGTCGAGCCTCGTCGACCCCATGGACTCCGTGGCGTAGGTGTTGGTCTCGTGTTCGATTCCCCCGACGGCAATGCGCATCGGCAGAACATAGGCCCGAGTGTGGGGTGGAGCGAACGATGCCGTTCAGTGTTGACCGAGCGGGTCAGTCGAGGCTGGCCTGCACCGTGGTGCCCTCGAAGGCTCCGTCGACGGCCAGTGCGAGTTCGATCTGGTCGAGGGCTTCGCTGAACTCATCGGTGGTTCGGAGGTTCCCGTTGGAGAACTTCGGGAGGAGCGTGACCACGAGATCCCGCACCACGGGGCGTTCAGCGGCGTTGTGGCAATCGAGCAGCCAATCGACGCAGTCGGCGACGGGTACGTATGCGTTGCCATTGATCTCGGCTCGAGCGGCCGTGAGCGTTGCAGTGATCTTCGTGGCTTCGGTTGAGGTCATATCGAATCCTTCGATCGGAACGTGGTAGCCGGATGCAGATGGGACTGCATGGGGCTCGCTTGGTAGATAGTCAACACATAGACGTTCGGTTTGTCTTCCGAGTTCCCGCGTTTCATAGATGTGACGTTTGCCCGTCTCATTGCCGAAACACAGTTTTGGCGGTCGAAATGAGCTGTTTGACCCGATTTCGGAGCAGTCAGGTGACCCTCCAGGTTCGGACGCCCACCCCGCATAATGAGTTGGATGCACCGCCGACGGCGCGTTTTTGCCCGATACTGCACGGATGCAGATCCATCACCTGGCTTCGATCGAGGACTGGGAACGACGTACGAGTGAGCGCTACGAGCCGGCCGGCTTGGCCAGTGAGGGCTTCGTCCATCTGTGCACCCGTGAGCAGTTGGCTGGCGTGGTGGAACGCTACTACCAGGGTCGTGATGATCTGATGCTGCTGACCGTTGACGCCACGACGTTGGGTGCGGATCTGGTGTGGGAAGACCTGACCGGCTCGGGTGAACAGTTCCCACACGTCTATGCGTCGCTGGAGCTGGCGGCTGTTGTCTCTTCGGTGCCGTTCGAGCAGCGGGCATGACCGACCTCGGCCCCCGAAGTCGGCCCTTCTGGCACAGACATCTCGAGCCAGAAGAACGGCGTCGCGTCATGACCGACCTCGCCTTGATCAGCCGCACGCATTGGCACTGGCGCTTCGGCATCATGATGGCGCTCTCTGTTCTGGTCGCGGTGATGGGCTTGCTTGCTGGGTCTGCAGCGGTGGTGATCGGCGCGATGCTGCTCGCGCCGCTGATGACCCCAGTACTTGGCGCCGCTGCTGCGCTCTCGATGGGCTTGCCCAAGAAGGCGTCGGTCTCGATCGCTCGGGTGGTCGTGGCGTCGATCGGAAGCATTGCGCTGGCCTACGTTGCCTCGAAGCTGGCGCTGACAGGCTCAGAATCACTCTCATCGGAGATCGAATCTCGTACTCGGCCAGACATCCGAGATCTCATCGTTGCGCTGGCGGCTGGAGCTGCTGGGTCCTATGCAACCGTGCGGGCCGACACGTCGAGCTCATTGCCGGGTGTGGCGGTCGCCGTCGCCCTGGTCCCGCCGTTGGCCACGGTCGGCATCACTCTGGAAGCCGGGAACACGGTGTGGGCCAGGGGAGCGCTCCTGCTGTACCTGACCAACCTCGTGGCGATCGTGTTCGTCAGCATCATCGTCTTCTTGGTCACCGGCTTCGTGCCGCCCCGCCGGCTGGCCACCACGGTGCCCCGGATCCTCGGGGCCATGGCGGTGGCCGTCGCCGCCGTGGCGCTCATTTCGGTTCCGCTCGTCAGGGCCAGCATCGGTGCCGCTGATGCCTCTCGGATCGATCGCGATGCCCGAGCTGCCGTCAGAGACTGGCTCGGTGATCTCGATCTCGAACTGGTCGACATCGATCTCGACCGAAAC
Organism: uncultured Acidimicrobiaceae bacterium; assembly: GCA_964351995.1. GTDB lineage: Bacteria > Actinomycetota > Acidimicrobiia > Acidimicrobiales > SZUA-35 > SZUA-35. The sequence goes on from CAYGQE010000007.1 coordinate 41,435, forward strand.
CCGGTGATCGTCGAGCTCAATGGGCCCGTCCAGCCGCCGCCTGAAGATGAGCTGGAGACGCAGCTGTCCATCGTCCTGGGTGAGAACGTCGAAGCGGCGATCTTCGTCGACGAGACCAGGCAAGCCACGACCACCACGATCGCGCCCATCACCGACGACGAATTGCGAGAACAGCGGACGCGCGAGGTCGTCGAGGCCTGGCTCAGCGAGAACGATGTCGACAACAACTACGAACTCAATGCGTTCTCCCTCGTTGGCAGCAACCTCACCGTCACGGTCTCGGGGCTCGGGGAGCAACCACCACCACTCGACCTGATCGACCGTTTGGCCGAGGCTGATCCCGACGATGTGATCACCCCGAGGGTCCAGTGGAGCCAGCTCGAATCGGTTCCGCTCGGCGAAGACCCACCGACGCCACTCGAGATCACCACGACGGAGGTTCGGGAGATCGTGGCCAACTGGGCGAATCCAAACTTGCTCGAGGTCACTGACTTCACGTTCAACGGTGTGCTGCTCGTGGTGGATGTCGAGGGTTCTGTTCCTGCCCCAATCGAGCCTCTGCTCTTCGCCATTGCTGATTCCGGGGTGGACCGAGCCGACGAAATCGTCACGAATGTCTTCTTCACCCAGCGCGTGCGCCTCGAAACGACCACCACCACGCTGCCAGCCGATCTGATTCCAGATTTTGGCGAAGGCGTCGCAACGACAACGACGACCACCACCCCTTGACAAGGGCCAGAGTTCAGATGATGCGGTACTGCGGGGTGGCTTTGGTGCTTGCGTCGAGTTCTTCGCCGCAGGCGGGGACGGGGATGGCCTCGTGCTCGCTCATCGTCACGTTCGTTTCGTGAGTGCTCGATCGCACGGTGGCGATGGTCAGGCCGTCCTCGGTTTCGGCGACATCGACGGTGCGCTTGTCGTCGAGCCAGCTCCAACCCTGGTCGAGGAAGACGGCTCCCTCGGCGATCTGTGCCGGGCGGCCCTGGACGCCGAGGTTGCCTCGGTAGTGGTCGGTGAGACGGTCAGTCCGCAGAGATTGGTCGACGATCGCAACCGTGAGCTCTGGTGTCAGCGTGCTCCACGTCGTGCCGTGCGGAAAGTGGATGCCCGTCGGGGCGAACCGGTGGCCGCCGGTGTGGCTGGTGCGCCACATGCGAACGTTCGGCGCAAAGGCACAGTCGAGGTCGATGTGCAGACGAGTGCCGAGCTGACCACAGCACCGGTCCCGCGTGCCATGGGTGCAGATGAGGAGGTCTTGCGTGGTGGGATCGATCTCGAGAGGTTCGCTGATCGCCGCCGGCCCAGTGTCAGAAACCGACTGGACCATCGACACGAGCTCGGACCGGTCGACCATTGCCTCGGTGCGCTCGAAGCCGTGGAATGGTTCGGTTCGCTCCCAGCAGATGATGCGGTGTCGGTCGAGTTCGGTGGCTTCGCTCGAACGAATGCCGAGCAACTTGATGGTCTTGTCCGCAAGATCGAGGCCGCTAAGGAGATCGTGCTGGTCGATCTTCTTGGGCCAGGGCAGTGGCAACTCGATCAGGATCACCCGGCGAGCAAACCCAGCGCTTCCTGCAGGGCGTTCGCCGAGCGCAGCGGTTTGCACCGAGCAACGAAGATCATTTTCCGCACTGACGTCGAGCGTGGTCACAATCCAACCGTATTCACGAGTCGACCTGCGCCCGCAACGAGCTCAACCAGTCGGTGGCCGAGGACCACGCATCATTGTTCTCGGCCCGCACCTGTCCAGCTTCGGCCCCTGCGGCTGGGTAACTGCCGAGGAACTTCACATCGGCGTGTTTGGCTTTGACGTTCATGAGGCAGTTGCCGACGACATCGTCGGTGATGTGGCCGTTGAAGTCGACGATGAAGCAGTACTGGCCGAGCTGAGTGCGTGCTGGCCGGCTCGTCAGCTTGGTGAGGTTGATGTTTCGGGCGGAGAACTCGTTCAGGATCGACACCAGGGAGCCGGGTCGGTCGGCGCGTTGAGCAATGAGTACCGATGTCTTGTCATGGCCAGACGGGGCGGGAATGCCAACGGGCGCCACGACGAGGAATCGAGTTTGGTTGCCGGCAATGTCGGCGATGTCGGGCGCAAGCATGTCGAGGCCGTAGATCTTGCCGCTCAGCGCTGGCCCGAGCGCACCAACGCCGGGTGACTCTCCGGCAATGCGTGCCGCCTCGGCGGTGGAGTTGGCCGGTGTGATCTCGACGTCGGGGAGCTGTTGGCGGAGGAACGCCCGGCACTGCGCATTGGCTACGGGGTGCGAGGTGACGGTGTGGATGTCGGCGAGGGTCGTGCCCGGCAACGCCATGAGGTTCATCGTGATGTCGAGGAGAACTTCTCGCTGGATGAGGAGGTCGGTGTCGAACACGAGGGTGTCGAGTGAGACGTTGACCGTGCCCTCGATGGCGTTCTCGATGGCGATGAAACCGAAATCAGCCTCGCCGGCCTGGGTGTCGGTCAAGATGTCGACGAAGGTACGCATTGGAATGAGCTCAGCGCCATCGACGAGATCGTGCTGAGAACGGAGCGCTTCTTCGCTGTAGGTCCCGTGAGGGCCGAGGAACGCAATACGAGGGGAATCGGACACGGGAGCGAGGCTACATCGGCTCCTGCAGGGTGAGGAGCGGGTATTGCCTGTCTTCCACTGCTGAGGTGTGGCTACTACCGTGCAGCGATGGACGATCGCTTCTATTTCCGTCAATTGCTCTCAGGCCGTGATTTCGCCAAAGGCGACCAAATGGCGCAGCAGATGGTCAACTTCTGCTATTTGGTTGGCGACCGCACCACCGGTGAAGCCGTGGTCATCGATCCTGCCTACGACACCGACACGCTGGTCGACATCGTCGAAGAAGATGGCATGAGGCTCACCGGTGCGTTGGCCACTCACTATCACGCCGACCATGTCGGTGGTTCCATGATGGGCTTCCAGATCAACGGCGTTGCGCAGTTGCTCGAGCGAGTCGATGTGCCGATCCACGTGCAGGCCCCCGAGGCCGAGTTCGTGCAGAAGGTCACCGGCCTCGAAGCTGGTGCACTCGTGTCGCATGCATCTGGCGACATCGTCTCGGTCGGATCGATCGACATCGAACTGATCCACACCCCCGGTCACACGCCGGGAAGCCAGTGCTTCCTCGTCGAGGACCGCCTGGTGGCTGGCGACACGCTCTTCCTTGACGGCTGCGGCCGCACCGATCTCCCCGGAGGCGATCCCGAGGAGCTCTATCGCTCGCTCCATGATCGTCTCGCCAAAGTTCCAGACACCGCCGTGTTGTTCCCCGGCCATCTCTACTCACAGGATCCCTGCCAGTCGATGGGCGACACCCGCGAGCGCAACGTCGTCTACAAACCACAGTCACTCGAGCAGTGGATGATGATGTTCGGTCACTAGGAGGCCAGGACAGTGCCGGTGCCGGGTTCGTAAGACCATCTTTCCAGTCACTCATGTTCGGAGCCGAGGTGCCGAAGGCTCTTGAGACAGGAGGCAATCCGCGTGCCCGAACAGAGTTTCGACACTGGGTTCTCAGCATTCGACGCCGAGGAGCCAGCAACAACTGCAGACGTACTCGCAAGCGCATCTGGCGATGATGCGATCTTGTCTGATCTCCAGCGCAAGCTGGCTGCTGCCGAGCCGCGCCTCGAAGCGTTCGCTCGCTTGGAAGAACTTGCCGATGCACAGGGCACGACGCCGGAGGCCATTGCCATCCAAGCGTCGATTGATGTGTTGACAGCCGAGGAATCCGAGCGCCGAAGCCAGCTCGAGACCATGGAAGCTGCAGTGCTTGCAGCTGATGCCGAACGGCAGAAACACGTGGAGGAACGTGACATGTTGATGCAACAGCAAGAAGAAATCCGTGACGAGATCGTGATCGTGCTCGATGAGCACACTTCGATCGTTGACCAGATGGCCGAGATGATCGAGGAACTCGAATCAATCCGTGCCGATGCCATTCGCCTGCTGGGTGAGAAGGCGTCGCTCGAGGCCCGGGTTGCGGAGCTTCGCAATGAAGTCGGCACTGCCGAAGGCGCAGCCCGCCGGCGTTCCGATCTCGAAACGACGTCGATGGCGACTGACGATGACGAAGCCACGGCTTTTGATCGATTCTTCGAAGCCGAGGTCGTCGAGGACAAAGCACGAGCCTGGATGCTCGAATAGGCAAATGGTGGGCGAGGACCTCGGATGAGGTTGCCGTCGACGATGACACCGCAGAGCCGCGCCGAGGTGCTTCACTGTGCCGGTGATGAAGCACATCGCTGGAGATCGTTGCCTGGTAGGCCTGATGGTGGCCCTGACCGGGTCGCTCATGGCGGTCTTTGCGCTTGCTGCGACGCCGGTCGGAGCAGAGAGCCCGTTCGAGATCGTTGCTGAACTCGTCGACGATGGCGTCTACATCGCTCCCGGCCGAACCAGCGACGCTGAACCTGCAATGTTCGTCGCCGTGATCGAACAGGCTCGCGCCGACGGTGTTTCGCTGGCCGTTGTGTGGCCCGATGATCCTCAGCCGAACACGGGTGCTTTTGCTCGGCGAGTGCAGGAGGCCAGCATGGCCGACGTCGTACTCGTCTTCGGGCCAGAGGACACGTTTGGTTCCTTCGTTGCTGAAGACTACGAAGAGAGCTCCATCCGGGCTTCGGCGGCCGCTCGTGCGGTGGATGAACCAGCGGAGAAAGCCTCTGCCTATCTGACCGGCTTGCTCGAAGAGCCCGTCAGGGAACGTCCAGCGATCATCAACGAATTGGTTCGTTGGATCGTTCTGTTGCTTGCTGCCCTCGTCGTTGGTGCGGTTGGTGAGCAGATGATTCGCGCGTTCAAGAAGTCTCGAAAGCGCCAGAAGCTGCGAACGCAGAGCGAGACAGCAAGCTGACGCATTTTTCAGTCGGCGGCCGAGAGGTCGGCGTGCTGACTAACCCAGGTGTGCATGGCGATGCCGGCAGCAACGCCAGCGTTGATCGATCGAGTCGATCCGAACTGAGCGATGGAGCGGCACTCCGACACCGCCGCCTTCATGTCCTCGGAGAGTCCTGGGCCCTCCTGGCCGAAGACCAGCACGCAACTGCGGGGGAGTCGATCGACTTCGAGTCTTCCTGACCCCGGCAGGTTGTCGATACCGACTCTGCGCAGGGACTGCTGGTCAGTCCAGGCAACGAAGTCCTCGATCGTGGGGTGGTGCCGGACGTGTTGGTAGCGATCGGTCACCATCGCGCCACGGCGGTTCCAGCGCTTCTTGCCAACGATGTGGACTTCAGCAGCCAGGAAGGCGTTGGCGGTGCGAACGACGGTACCGATGTTGAGATCGTGCTGCCAGTTCTCGATGGCGACGTGGAAGGCGTGGCGCTTCGGGTCGAGGTCAGCGACGATGGCTTCGACCGTCCAATATCGGTAGCGATCGAGCACGTTGCGTCGATCACCCTCGGCGAGAAGTTCAGGATCGAAGCGAGGGTCCTCGGGCCACGGCTTGGGGTGGGGACCCACGCCGACGGGTTCGTGAGGTCGGCGGTTTTCGGCGGGCTCGCCGGCGGCTTCGTTGGTCACGTTACAGTTTCGGTGAAGTCGGCAACGGCGCCGCCGGTGCTTTCGGCCAGCCGGTCTGCGGGCACTTCGAACACGGTGTGCGGTGAACCGGCGGCGACCCACACGGTGTCGAAGTCGAGCAGGTGGGGGTCGATCCAGCAGCGAATCGGCTGCAAGTGGCCGTAAGGAGACACGCCACCGATGGCGAAGCCGGTGGTGGCACGGACATCGTCTGGCTTCGCCCGGCCGCAGGCCGAAGCGCCAGCCAGCGAGGCCAACTTGCTGCCATCGACGGTGTTGGAACCACTGGTGAGTGCCAGCACGAGTTCGCCATCTGCGGTGAAGATCATGGATTTGGCGATCTGGTCGACGTCGCACCCGACGGCGGCGGCTGCGTCGGCAGCCGTTCGGGCGCTGTTGTCGAGTTCAACGACGTCGCCGGTCAGCCCGAGGGCTTCGACGGCGGCTCGAACACGAGCAACGCTTCCGGTTGGTTCGGCCATCACTCGGTCCCGACAGCGGGAATCCCGAGATCCTCGTAGGTGAAGAGTGGAAGGAACCTGACGCCGGCGGCGCCGAAACGCTCGACGGGCTCGTCGCTTCGCGAGACGAGCGTGGTGGCCATCACCACATTGCCACCTTCGGCCACGATGCGATCCCGAGCAATGAGACTCGAGCCGCCGGAGGTGATCACGTCATCCACGAGCAAGACGCGCTTGCCGTCGAGATCAGCGCCTTCGACGTAGCGATCGGTGCCTCGGCCCTTTGGTTGCTTGCGGACCACGAACCATTCGGCATCGTCGACGATGGCAATGCCGTGAGCGAACTGGTCGGCGCCGAGTGTGAGGCCGCCAACGGCATCGAAGGTGATGCCGGCCTCGGCGGCGAGGTCCGCCATGCACTGGCAGGCGAGGGCGAGGTCCCGGCCCGCAGCCAGAGCCTTCTTGCCGTCGAGGAAGTATCGGCTACGGGCGCCGGATGAGAGTTCGACGGGTTCGTCCAGGCGAATGAGGCCCCGATTGACCAGGAGATCGAGGAGCAGAGCTTTCCGGGCGGCGGGGGTGTCTGGCATCGGTGCGGTTGTGTTCATCGGGGTCCGACTTTACTGCTGGAGCGCCCAGAGCTGATCACGTTTCGGTGGTAGCGGGAACTGATTGTTGGATCAACGTGTGGGCAGGGGCTCGTGGGCGTTGATTCGAGCCAACACTGCATTTGCCAGGTGGAGGTAGTCCGATGCGAGGCCTGGCGCAGATTTCGAATAGCGAGGTGCCGGCTTGCCAGCCCGGCTGGCGGCAATGCGCTCAGACAGCGGGACGCGCTCCGCTTCGAGAAATTGCTCTTCGTACTCGTGAGCGAGCAGGCCAGCTCGGCGCATGTCGAATGCACTTCGTTCCGAGCGGCGAATTGGGCCAGGAAGAATCGGTGCGACGCCGCCGAGATCGGCTTCGAGCAACTCTCGAACGTGGCGCAGGATCGACGTTGCGTTGCGGGCGAAATCGAAGAGCACGATGCCGAGCAGTTCGAGGTCCGGGTTGAGTGAGCGTCGAATCGGGGCAAAGCGACGAGCAATCATCTGCAGACCGTCGAGCGAGGCTGCGTCGGCCCTGACGGGCACGACCAGCCACTTGCTGGCGATCAGTGCGGCATCGACGACGGGCCCACCCGCTGGCGGACAGTCGATCAACACGAGGTCGTAGTTCTCGGCGATGGGGTCGATGAGACGGGTGAGAATGCCGGGTGACTGTTCGAGTAGCGCCAGCACGCTTGTGAACTCAGGCCCACCCGGCACGACGTCGAGACCGGCTCGGACGCGTTCGATGACTCGAAGGGGGGTGCCGTTTCTGACCCCAGCCGCAATCGAACGGCCTCGGTCGTTCTCGGGGTGCTTCGAGTACCCCAGGTCGGTCGCCAGGTTGCCCTGTGGATCGAGGTCGATGGCCAGCACCTCCCACCCAGCAACAGCGGCGATTCCGGCAATGTTGGCGACGATGGATGTCTTGCCGACGCCACCCTTGGCGTTGCCGACGGAGACGATCCCTGAGTGCATTCGGGGATCGTAACAACTGGCGCCCTCTGCCTTGTACATGGGTCGGAACCTGTTCGCCCGATCAGTCGTGACCTGGTGACGACTGTCATGCTGTCCCGATGAGCAGCCATCGCGATGATATTCGTGTTGCCGTCGTCGACGAGAGTGAACTCGTCGTGCGTGGCGTCGCCGCTCTCCTCGAGGATCGGATACCTCGGTTCACCCTTGCCGCTTCGCCTGCGATGGCCGACATTGCGCTCATCGACCCAGCGCTACCCGGACGCACTGCGCCAGTGCGAGATCGGCTGCGTCTGCTTCGTTCCCAGGCCAACCGTGTGGTCTTGTTTTCGTGGAAGATCAACTCCGTCCACGATCTGCTCGTTCGTGAGCATCAACTGGCCGGGGCGATCTCGAAAGCTTCTGATGGAGCCACGATGACCGCCGCACTCGAGCGAATTTCTCGTGGTGAGCGTGTGATGATGTTGCCGGCAGCGGTCGACAGCGAAGGGCGTCTTGCCGCCCGCGAAACGCAGTGTCTCCAGCTGTTGTCGCGTGGCCTGACCAATCGCGAAATCGGCCAGCATCTGAACCTTTCGCCCGAGACGGTGAAGACGGTGCTTTCTCGGTCCTATGCCAAGATCGGCGTGCGGAATCGGGCGCAAGCTGCGGCGTGGGCCATCCGCGCCGGGTTCTCTGACGCAGCCTGAGGGCGCTCGACGTGTGTGCGTCATGCGACTCCTCCATATGTTTGGTTCGTCTGTTTCGCGCTCGGCGCTGGGCGATTTTTCCCGGTCGTGTCAACCGCTGGCAACAATTTCTCATCGATTTAGCAGTAAATACCCAAATGGGGGACAGAGTCCCCCCGAAAGTTGGCAACACTTCTCTCATGTCTGGCACCGATCCGATCTCTTTGCTCGTGGTCAACGACGTGCAGCTCGTGGTCGAGGGTCTCGTCGCAATGATGGAGCCCTTCGACAAACGCATCACGATCGCAGGTGCTGCCATCGGGGAAATCGAACCGATCAAGGCTCAAGTTGCGCTCGTAGATGCCTTTGGGCACCCGAATGCCGGCGTGGAACGCGTGACCGAGGTCGTCGATCTGGGATCGATCGACAGAGTTTGCCTCTACACATGGAAGCTTTCGCCAGCCCAAGCCGTCGAGGCCATTGACCGCGGAGCGGCTGGCATCTTGTCGAAGAGCGCACCGGCCACTGAACTCGTGCGAGACATCGAGCGGGTGCACGCCGGAGCTCGGGTCGTGCACGAGTTTCCCGTGCATGTTTGGACACCGACGTGGCTCGAGACTTCTGACACCAGCCTCACCGCCCGTGAGCTCGAACTCCTCTCGTTCGTTGCGGCGGGTTTGACCAATGCAGAGATCTCCCGGGCCATGTTCTTGGCCGAGTCGAGCGTGAAGACCTACCTCAAGCGCGTCTACCGCAAGCTCGGCATCAACTCTCGCTCGCAAGCCGTGATGCGAGCGGTCGAGCTCGGAATTGCCGGTCCGCACGCTGGATCTGGCGCTGCAGGCTGACGGGTTCGTGAACCCTTCCGGGCGTTGGCGGGCAGTCGAATCATCCCCGGATGGGGAATATGCAGGACGGGGCAACCCACCCACACTGTCCAGCGTGTCCACCGCAGAAACCGATTCATCGGCCCCGGCGTTGCTGAAGGTCGAGGACATCCCATCAGGAAACTGGTTCCAGCACGCGGTGTGTTCTGACAACCGATCGCTGTTCTTCGCCGGGCCAGGTGAGCGACCGGAGCGTCGGGCGAAGCGGGAAGTCAAAGCCAAGCGCATCTGCGCCGTGTGTCCCGTGCGGCTGATTTGCCGCGACAGCGGACGCGAGCAGCGTGAACACGGCGTGTGGGGTGGCGAGACCGAGGCAGAGCGAGCAGCTCTCGGCTATCTGCCCCGTCGGGCAAGTCGTCGCCTGATCGAGGAGCGCAGTGACTGAGCGTTGGCACTCCGGCGCAAGCGAATAGTCGGTAGGCGCTTCGCGCCGGAGCTACTCCTTGGATCCAGCTGCCTGGACGCTCTTTTTGTCGGCTGAAGTTCTCATCGGTCAGCCTTTTCAGATTTCGCTGACAAAGCTCGCAACCCAGGCGTCAAGTCGTTCAACGAGCGCATCGCTGGGTGCCCCGTCCCTCAATTCGTCTTGGGCCTTCGGAAGGCTGAACGAGTCGTGGGTCGTGCACTGCATCCAGGCGAAGATCGATTCGAGGATGCCGAGGTTGTGCAGGCCGCCCTTGCTGCCGGGGGTGGCCGACATCAGGCCGATGCGTGATGACTGGAACGCAGTCATGTTGACTCGAGTGACCCAGTCGATGGTGTTCTTGAGCAAACCGGAAGGTCCGCCGTTGAACTCGGGGCTTGAGATGAACAGGCCGTCGGCAGTGGCGAGGCGCTCGGTCAGGGCAATGGCCGAGGCGGGAACTCCATGCAGTTCCTCCATCGTGCCGTGGTAGATCGGCAGGTGGTAGGCACCGAGGTCGACGTAGTCGATCTCGGCTCCGGCGGCCTCAGCGGCAGCGAGCGCCGCCCGGGCGAGCGAAACGTTCATCGAGCCCAGGCGGACACTTCCGGAAATGGCAGCGATCTTTGGCATCGAAACACTGTATTGCTCAGCGACCGAATGGCTGTGACTCAGATCGAGAGAGCTGGCGATTCAGTCGTCTGATCGAGACCGAATCCACGCAACGACCGCGATGCCGGCGAAAAGCACGAACCAGGGAATCGGTGATGAGGCGAACCCGATGAAGGCGTCGACGGCTGGTTCGGTTGCCGGGAACATGCGTCCGATCTGGGCGACTCCAGTCAACAACGCACCCACGACACCGGCGCCAAAGGCAGTCAAGACAGCCGACTGCAACACCACTCGCCAGTGAGCCCGCCAGCCGGTCTCCCCGGTAGCGGTCTGCTGGAGCAGCACGACGGCGGAGGCTCCTATGGCGAACGCAACGAAGAAGCGCGGCCCCCAGCTGAGGCTCCACCAGTTCGTGCCCTTGAGGTCGGGGCGCATCCGATGGAGGAAGTTGCGGGCGACCGTGGTGATGTTGGCCAGGGCTCCGTAACCCACGCTCGAGATGAGCCCGGCAACGAGTTGGATGGCACCTGCCACGGCGAAACCAACAACGAAGACCAGACCGACGCCGACCCAGCTGGGGTTCGCGTCATAGGTCGTCGCCATGGCAGTGACGAGAACCGTCTCGTTGCCAGCCCCCCATTCGAAGAACAGCAGTACGAGCACCACGACCAATGCAATGGCGCGCCACAAGTTGGCTGCCCGAGCGTCGGCGGCAATCGCTTCGCGAAGCGTCAGCCGCTCACTGGGCTCGGCGCCTGTCATGGCACAGCCGTTCTGGTCGTCGAGTTGACCAACAGATACACGCCGGTGACGACAAGGACACCACCGGCCAGTTCGGCGGCGCCCAGTGTTTCGTTGCGGATGAGCCAACCAAAGAAGACACCGAACACGGGAATCAAGTAGGCGGTCGATGCAGCCTGGGTAGGTGTGGCGAGCTTCACGACGGTGGCCATGAGCGAGAAAGTGACAGCGTTGGCGGGGATGGCGGCGTAGAACAGCGGGACGAAGAGGCCGATCGACCAATCAGTATCTGCGGTGCCTTCAACCAGCAGCGCGAATGGCACCAAGATCGCGGCCGACATCACGAGTTGTACACCGACCAACATGATCGGGCTGACCCGGCTGAAGTCTTTCCACTTCATGAAGACGGTACCGAAGGCCCAGGCGAGGGCCGAGAACGCAAGCGACACGATGCCGATGGTTTCTGTACCGCCACCGAGTGAGGGTGACGCCAGAACGATCGTTCCGAAGAAGCCGATGGTGAGTCCGACCAGCCCGGTACGGGTCACCTTCGCGCTGAGGAGGAGGAGCGAGAGTACGGCGGTGAACAGAGGCATGGTGCTCGATAGCAGCGACGCAACGCCGGCGGGCACTCGATTCACGCCGAAGACCAACAGTGCGCTGGACACGGTGGTGATACTGAAGGACACCACGAAAATTCGCGCCAGATCATCGTGCCGCCTCGGTATGCGCTCGCCTCTGAGCAAGGCGAAGGCGATCAGGAAGCTTCCCCCGACCACGGTGCGCAGGCTTGCCAGCAGGAAGGGTGTGGTGTGGTCGAGCGCGAATTTGAGCGCCGTGAAATTGCCGCCGATGAGAACGGCGACAAGGCCGATCGTTGCGAGTGCGAGCCGAGAACTCATGAGGCCACGGAATGGCTACTCGTCTTCGCTGGGATCGCCTTCTTCTTCGGAGTGCTCAGCGTCTTCGTCGCCGTGATCGTCGTCGCTGCTGTAGGACGCCGCAGTGGAGAGGCCGACAGCGCCGAGAAGTACGACGACGACAACGAAGCCAATCAGGCCTGCGTACCAGGGGCGTGGGGCTTCTGGTTCTACGGGTGCTGGGTTCGCCATGATCGACTCCTGAGGGTGTGGCCGCCGTGTGCCGGGGCCACTGGAGCATAGAGGTCCATCGAAGCAGCGACCCGTGTCGTTTCTTCGGCGCCGTTTCTTCGGTGCGGCGGGGACGGCTAGTTTCGCCCGATGGTCGAACACGCATCGGGAACAGGACGGCTCAGCGGCAAGACCGCAGTGATCACAGGCGGGAGCAACGGCATTGGCCGAGCGTGCGCCGAACGTTTTTCCGCCGAAGGTGCCAACGTGCTGATCGCTGATCTGCAGTTGGCTCCGGGTCGGGCGGCTGCCGAGGCCATCAACGAAGCCGGCGGAAACGCTCGCTTCGTCGAACTCGAGGCGGCCAGCCAGGAGAGCAACGAGGCCATGGCCGCTGCTGCGGTGGAACACTTCGGGACCATCGATGTGGTCGTGACTGCGGCTGGCATCACCAGCGGCGAATACCAGTCCGGCGACACCGAGGGGAATCTCAAGCGCATTGCTCAGTCAGCCGAGCGGTCGGCGATCAATCCCGCCGCTTCGCTCATCGATCTCGACCTCGATGACTGGCGCCGGGTGATCGACGTGAACCTCACGGGCACATTGCTTGCCATTCAGGCAACGGCATCGGTCATGCTGAACCAGGAGAAGCCTGGTGCGATCGCCACGATTGCGTCGATTGCGGCTCGCGATCCGCTGTGGGGCTCGCCGAGCTATCCGGTGTCGAAGGCCGGAGTCTGGATGCTGACCAAGAACGCGGCACGGACCCTGGCCCCTCTCGGTATCCGGGTCAACGCCATCGGGCCTGGCTTCATCGACACCAACATGACGGCTGCCTTTGACCAGGTCGACGAGATGCGCGACGTCATCATTGGGAACACACCGATGGGTCGACGTGGCCTGCCGTCAGAGATCGCCAGCGTTGCGCTTTTCCTCGTCAGTGACGAGGCCAGCTATGTGACGGGCGAACTGATCCATCCCGATGGAGGTTGGTTCACCGGGTGACGAGTGCGAAGAGCGCGAACGGCGTGATGTTGGCCTCGGTGCTGACAACAGTGTCGAGCGTGTATCCGGCCTTTCTCGCCGGTGCGCTCGGACCTGAACTGCGATCGTCGATTGGGTTGTCGGAGGGTTTCTTCGGGTTCGTGATTGGTGCCTTTTTCGCCGGGTCGGCGCTCGGGTCGATCGGTCTCGGCCGTCTGGGTGAACGGCTTGGTGCCCGGCGCATGCTGACGCTGAGTTTGCTCACCACCGCAACGGTGACGGCACTTGTGGCCGGCTTGGTGCGCAGCGGTTCGCTGTTGGTCGTGGCCTTGGCCGTGGCTGGCTTTGCCAACTCTGGCAGCCAGACAGCGGTCAACAAGCTGCTGAGCCAGTCGATCGATCCGAAGCGTTTGGGTTTCGCCATGGCGGTGAAGCAATCGGGGATGCCAGGGGCCACGTTGCTCGGGGGCCTCGCCGTCCCCGCCATTGCGTTGACCGTGGGTTGGCCGTTCGCCTACGCAGCTGCATCGTGTCTCGCAGTGACGGCGTTGTTCGTGGTGCTGCGCTTTGCCCCCGACGACGGGCCAGAAGCCACCGCTGTGGCACACAGGATCAGCACGCCGACCGCTGAGGTTCTCACCTCGCAATCGGCACTGATCGCGGCAGCCGTTGCCGCTGGATTTTCGGCAGCAGCTGCAGGCACGCTGGGGAGTTGGTTGACCAGCTCGGCTACAGACGCTGGCTGGTCGAGCGGCGCTGCTGGGATGTTGTTGGCGGTTGGTTCGATGAGTGGCATCGCCACTCGACTCGTGCTGGGTTGGCGGGCTGATCGTTCGGCAAGTCTGCCGATGCGAACCGCTTCGATCTTCCTGGCGTTCGGTGCGTTCGGTGCGCTGCTGCTGGCACCCCGGATCGAGTGGACTCATGCCATCGCTGCCGTCGTCGCATTCGGCGCTGGGTGGTCGTGGCCCGCACTCTTCAACTTCGCCGTGGTGCGGGCCAATCCGGGAGCTGCGGCCCAAGCCACGGGTATCACCCAGACCGGGGTGTACATCGGTGTCTTCACCGGGCCCATCGTCATGGGTCAAGTGGTCGAGCGAGCAAGTTACGCGGCCGGCTGGTCGCTCGTCGCTACCAGCATGCTGATCGGCGCCACGGTGATGTTTCTCGTTGCCCCCAAGTTCCAACCTGCCACGCCCTGAGGGGCTCCCACGGCGCGCATCGCTGGATCGAAGTAGGTTCGATCTCGGTAGCGGACAACAGGGGAATGACATGGCCAGCACGTACACGATCCAACGCAGCAAGCGCATCGGGGCGACGCCGGAGACGGTCTTCGACAAGGTGGCGGTCTTTCGCCATTGGCCTGAGTGGTCGCCGTGGCAGGACCTCGACCCGGAGATGAAGACCACCTATGTCGGTGAGGACGGCCGGGTCGACTCCGGTTACAGCTGGACGGGCAATCGAAAGGCTGGCGCCGGCTCCATGAAGATGACCAGCGTGGACGGGCCCAATCGCATGGGTGCCGACCTGGTGTTTGAAAAGCCATTCAAGTCGTCCAACACCATGAGCTTCGAGCTGGTGCCGGACGGAGACGCCACCACGGTGACCTGGACCATGGTCGCTCCACACAACCTCATGACGAGGGTGATGTCCGCGGTCGGGATGATGGAACGAATGGTGGGCAAGGACTTCGAGAAGGGGCTCGAGAAGCTCGAGACCATCTGCGAATCGTGAGTCACCAGTCGGTGCTGACGTAGTCCTTGAGGAACTGACCCCAGATGTGGGTGCCGGTGTTCACGCCATCGATGATGGGGTCGACGATGCGGGCGGCCCCATCAACGATGTCGAGTGGCGGATGGAAACGGTGTTCTTCAGTCTTCTGCTGGGCGATCTGGATCGGGTCTTCATCGGACACCCAGCCGGTGTCGACACTATTCATGTTGATGCCGGAGGCGTGATAGTCGGTAGCGGAGGTGCGGGTCATCATGTTGAGCGCCGCCTTCGCCATGTTGGTGTGGGGGTGCTTGGTGGTTTTGAACCGTCGGTAGAACTGGCCCTCGACCGCTGACACGTTGACGACGTGCTTGTGATTGCCCGGGGTGCGCTCCATCAGGCCCTTCAAGCGGGCGTTGATCACGAAGGGAGCGACGGCGTTGACGAGCTGGGTCTCCAGTAGCTCGACCGACGACACCTCGTGCAGCATGAGCCGCCAGGAGTTCCGGTCGCGCAAGTCGACCTGTTGCAGGTCCTTGTCGAGCTCGCCTTCGGGAAACAGCGAGGGCAGTGGCGTGGCTTCTTCTGGCAGCAGGGGAGTCTGGGAGAGCTCGGCGGCTCTCGTGAGGCCAGGGTGCTCGGTCGCAGTTGTCTCCAGAGCGCCAGCTTCGACCGGCTCCGAGCCGGTGCGCAGGTGCTCGTAGCTGCCGACAAGCTCGCCGACAGCGGCAGGAAGGTCAGCGAGCGCGGCTCGCTCGACCTCCATCATGTGCTTGTAGAAATCGGGCGGACGGCGCACGGTCTGGCAGGCGTTGTTGACGATGAAGTCGAGCCGGTCTCTCGTCTCGAGCACGTGCTGGCAGAACGCTTCCACACTCGGGGTGTGGCGCAGATCGAGGCCGAACACCTCGAGCCGGTCACGCCACTCTTCGAAGTCGTCCTCGGCCGCATAGCGAGCGGCGGCATCCCGAGGGAACCGGGTGGCGACGATGAGGGAGGCCCCGCAGCGCAACAGCTTGATCCCGGCCTGGTAGCCGATCTTGACCCGGCCGCCGGTGAGTAGTGCCACGGTGCCGGTGAGGTCGGCGAGCTCGCCTCGCTTGGCGAAGTTCAACTCGGCACAGTCGGGACAGAGCTGGTCGTAGAAGTGATGGACCGAGCGGTACTTCGCCTTGCAGACGTAGCAGTGCTGTTCTTCGATCGTCTCGCGGAATGGAGGAGCGCCCGGCTCGTCGTCGACCGTGGTCTGCTCGAAGTCTTCGGGCGGAAACGTGTTCGGCGTGGTGAAGACCGGCTTGTCACGCAGGGTGCGAATGCCCGTCTGATCGAGGACGGCTTCGTCCTTGGCCAGCTTGTCGGCCCGCTGCTTGTTGCGCCTGGCCTTGACCCGCAAGCGGCGTTCGTCGGGGTCTCGGCAGAACACATCGCCGGCGGCCGCCAGCAGCGCCGTGCGTTCCTCGACCGACAACGGAGCGAGCAGATCCTTGGACTTCGAGATTTCTTGGAGGCTCTGAGTGATCTGGAGCAGCGCGGCCCGGAGCTGGTCTGGATCGTCGGGAAGCGCATCGGGGGAGGAGCCAGGCACCCGCAGAATCTAACGGCAAGTACGTTGTGCTGATGTCTTCGTCGATGTTCGAACCGCTGTCGCTGCCCCGGGGCCGGGCGCTGCCCAATCACTTCGTGCTGGCCCCGCTCACGAATCAACAGAGCCATGACGACGGCACGCTCTCCGACGACGAACACCGCTGGCTCACGTTCCGAGCCGAAGGTGGCTTCGGGCTGACGATGACGTGTGCCGCTCATGTGCAGGCCATCGGTCAGGGCTTCCCCGGTCAGCTCGGGGTGTGGGGAGACCATCAACTTCCCGGTCTGACTCGCCTCGCCAGTGACATCAACGCCACCGGTTCGGTCTCGATCGCACAGCTCCATCACGCCGGTAACCGTTCACCGGCCGAGATCATCGGTGCTGTGCCGGTCTGTCCATCGGACGACGAAGAGACGGGGGCTCGAGCGTTGACCAGCAACGAGGTGATCGAGCTCGTGGCCGACTTCGTTGCCGCTGCCGTTCGCTGCGAGAAGGCTGGCTTCGACGGTGTCGAGCTGCACGGTGCGCACGGCTACATCATCTGCCAGTTCCTCAGCGCCGAGTTGAACAAGCGAGAGGACCGGTATGGCGGCTCGCTCGAGAATCGCAGCCGGATGCTGTTCGAGATGTTGGCTGGCATCCGTGAACAGTGCGGTGAGGACTTCATCGTCGGCGTGCGCCTGTCACCGGAGCGGTTCGGTTTGAAGCTGGCGGAGATCAAGGAAGTGACGCAGCAGCTGATCGACACCGGCGACGTCGACTTCATGGACATCTCGCTGTGGGATTCGTTCAAGGAGCCAGAAGAGGACGAGTGGAAGGGCCACAACCTGACTGAGGTGGTCTGTGATCTCGAAAGGCGTGAAGACCCGCAAGGCCGCCGAGTGCCGATCGGGGTGGCCGGCAAGATCCACGACCCTGCTGATGTCGACCGGGTGCTCGAGGCCGGTGCTGATTTCCCGATTCTTGGTCGAGTGGCGATCTTGCATCACGACTACCCGAACCTGCTCCAGGCTGACTCTGGGTTCATCCCTGTGCGGCCTCCGGTCAGTCGCCAGCACCTGCTCGACGAGGGCCTGAGCGAGACGTTCGTCGAATACATGAACAAGTGGCCCGGCTTCATCGAGAACTAGCCCTAGCCCTAGCCCTAGCCGTCCAAACCCGAGAACGGCACACTAGCGAACCCCGGGTTTCTGACCCTCACTTTTGACGCTGTCAGCCCCCGGTAGGGGCGACGGGAATCAGTTCCTGGCGCAGTTCAAGCGTTCAGCGATGTCAGCGATGGCCAGAAGGTCGTCTCTGAGCTCGTCCGCTTCAAGCGTGGTGTTCCAACGCTCGGTGATCACTTCGTTCGAGTTGAGCGTGTGGTGGTCGAATCGCACCTCGAGTTCGCTCGCTGCCTGTTGTTCAGCCTCATCGTCAGTGTCGTGAGCGGCGAGCTCTGCTCGGAGGACGACGTAAAGCCCTCGCCGGGAGCCCTCGTCGGTTTCCCGCTGGAGCTGGGCGCTCACGGGCACGTCGCCGAGATCGCCCGAGATCGACGGCATCTGCCCCGAGTCTCGATTGCTCTTGCTGAAGGACAATCCCAACTCAGTACCAACCTGCTTGAACGTGGCGATGGCCTGCAGTCCATCTCGGGCCAGGACGATGAGAACGACAAGAACCACGACGCACACGGCGATGAAGAGCAAGACCCACAAGATCATGGTCCGAGGGTGGCGTCGCTGCGGTTGAAATCAACCCCGGCCCCCGCTGAGGGCGAACGAGACGATCACGTCACCCTCCGGACCGTTGCCGAAGACCTCGATGATCGCTGCCTCGCCCAGGTCGGTGTCGAGTTCCCAGCTGTCCCCGGACTGCGTCATGAGGATGAACCCGAGTTCGGTGTTGTAGTCCTCGCTGTAGCCCCAAGCCGAGAAGGCGAAGTCGGCAGGAAACGTCACCGTGATGGGACCTTGCCCTGCGAGTAGTTCGGGCTCTGATGGCGGCGCGCCGTCGGCACAGATGCCGTCCTCGCCGGCTGGCTGTGTCCAGCAGTAGGCCCAAGCATCGAGCTCGAGCATGCTGTCGCCTCGCCGCACCTCGACCACCGGTGGCGCTGAGGCGGCCGGATCGTAGGCCGGAGCTCCGGTGACGGTTGGCTCTGGGGTTTCGCTTTCCTCATCGGAGGGAGTCGTGGTGGTTGTGGCCTCACGACCCGGATCGGTAGCAACGGACTCCTCAGCTCCACAGGAAGCAAGGGCAAGTGCCAGCACAAGTGCCGCGAACGCGGATCGAGGTGTGAAGCGGGAGGCGTGGATGTGGGAGTTCAGACGTTCGATCTCCGTGCCTGGTTTCCGCCAACGTGCAAATCGTTCGAACCAACTGCCGACAGAACGGTTCCGGGTTGAGGCGAGGTCAGTCGTGGACGAGGTCGTTCACCGAGCTGAGGGCGGCAGAGGGTCGATCGGAAGATCGATCACCATTCGTGGTCCACTGTCTGGATGACCGAATCTGGGAAGACAGCAAGCTCGCACGACACGGCCACGTGGTTCGAGCAGGGCGACTTCTCGGTCCGTTTCGGCTGGGGCCCGAACGGACTTCGTCGGTTGGCGCCCGGCGCTGACGTGGTGGTGATCATTGACGTGCTGTCGTTCTCGACGAGTGTTGACGTCGCCATCGGCCGGGGCGCAGTGGTGCTGCCCTACAAATGGCACGACGGCACCGAACACGCCTACGCAGAGGAACACGACGCGATCGTGGCCGAGAAGGGTCGATGGGAACACGTTCCCGGACGGCTCACGCTTTCACCCGAGAGCCTGACGAAGCTCGAGCCTGGCACGCGGATCGTGTTGCCTTCGCCCAACGGTTCGGCTCAGACGTTCGGTGCCAAGGAAGCGGGAGCGACAACGGTTCGGGTGGCGTGTCTTCGTAACGCATCGGCGGTTGCCGAGGCCTCGAGGGGCGGCGTTGTGTCGGTCATCGCAGCAGGGGAGCGTTGGCGAGGCGCGACAGGCCCGCTGCGGCCTGCGTATGAAGACATGCTCGGCGCCGGCGCCGTGATCGCTGCACTCGGGACGAAGGGTGCGTCGCCGGAAGCCCGTGCCGCTGCAGCCGTCTTCAACGACGCTCGCCCGGACCTGCGTGGGCTGGTCATCGCATGTGGGTCTGGCCGAGAGCTGATCGAGAAGGGCGCCATCGCCGACGTCGAGTTGGCCGCTGCGCTCGATGCAAGCGATGCGGTGCCAACGCTCGACGGCGTCACCTTGATTTCTGGCTGACCCGATTCAGGAGGGGTTCGAGGCCACGCTGGCGCTGAGGTTGTCCGGGAGTTCCAGGCGAGATTCGAGCTCGGGCTTGGTGAACAAGAAGTCGGTGGCGACCCGGTTGCCGTCGTTTGTCTCGATCATGAGTCGGTGCCCGATGAGGCGTTTGTCGAAGTCGAGAGTCGGTTCGGCCGATGACGGAATCGATACCGACGATCGACGCATGCGTTTGACCAACAGACCGTCGGGTGTGTCGAACACGCCGGTCTGGCCGACGCGGAACCGCCAGAACATGAACACGGCGCAGATGACTCCGTAGAAGAATTGTTCCTGGCCGGTTTGAGCATCGAGCAACGAAAAGAAGGCGAGGAGGGCCAGAAAGAACGACGTGAAGGCGGCGAGTGCGCCCGCCTTGGTTTCTCTGACTTTCATGCGACGACCGCCATTTCGGCATCGTAGGTCCTTTGTCGCCGATGACCAGTCCTGAAGGGTCTGCCGACCGACCTGGTGTAGAACACGACCATGGCCTCTCTTGCCGATCGAATCGGAACGCCCAGAGATCGTTAGGCAGCGGCGGCTCGCTCTCGGCGGCAGTGCTACTCGGCTGCTGAGTCAGGCGGATCGAAGAGTGGACGGAACGAGAACGCATGCACAGACGGGCCATTCGCCGCCAGTTGCTCCACTCGTTCTCTGGCCTCGTCAAGGGTGGGAATGTGTCCCGCTGGTATCCACCACATGGTGAGGACGGGTAGGTCGTCCATTGGTTCGAACCACTCGCGGCGCTTTCGCAAGAATCGGGCATGATCGCTCTTGAAGACGTAGTCCTTCAGCGAGTCGATCGAGTCCCACACGGTGAGATTGGGAAGAATCGTTGGGTCGTCGAACCCGCGAATCGCCGTTGCGTTGCCTGAGTCGTCTTGCAGGCGCCACACGAAGCCTGGCGAAGCCTCGGCCAGCGCATTGATGGGGTCCAGGTTGTCCATGAATTCGCTGACCCGTGGATCGTCGACCGGGTAGTTGAGTCGGCCGATGTTGATCTGGGCGAGATGCCAGGTCGAGTTCATGCTGGTTCCTGTGGTTGGTTCGGACTCGGTGGTCAGCGCAACGGCGCCGGCGGCGGTCGGGAGGTCAGCTGAGGTATTGCCCATCAGGTAGCGGGGGCCAGCCCCGAGCGCAGCGGCCTCGTCGTCGGGGTTGTAGAGCATGCAGGCGTCGAGCGAGACGCACCCGCAGCCAATGCATCCGTCGAGGTGGTCTCGTAGGCCGAGGAGCCGTTCGACGCGGTCGTCGATGTCGCTTCGAAACTCTTCGGCAAGCGCTGCCCAGTCAGCGTCGTTGGGTGTTCGGTTGTCGGGGAGTTCGCTGAGGCGCTCGCCGATCTCGCTCAGCGGGTAGCCCAGGCGTTGGCACACCACGATGACCGACAGCCTGCGAATCGACGAGCGGTGGAAGCGCCGATGCCCCGCTTCGGTTCGGACCGGCGAGAGAAGGTTCTTGCGCTCGTAGAAACGAATCGTTGCCACAGACACGCCGGTGCGTGCGGACAAGGTCCCAATCGACAACAGTTCCGCTGGATCCATTTCTGCACTATAGGTGAGGTATTGCGAACCTTACCTATAGATGAGAATTTCCCCAGCGGTGGCGTCTGGCTCAGATCCGGCGCACCGATCACAATGGCCGGGTGAACGTCTCTGAAGTCCTGCAAAATCGCTATTCGGTCCGGGGGTACCTGGCCGACCCCGTGCCAGAGGAGTTGATCAGAGAGGTGCTGGACACCGCCCGGCTGGCGGCGTCGAACACCAACACTCAGCCATGGCACGTCGCGGTGGTGTCCGGTGAAGCCTGCGACCGGCTCCGCGACGAACTGTGTGCGCTCTTCGATGCCGGAGCGGCCCAGGAGCGCGGCTTTCCTGGCAGCCCGAAGATGGATGGCGTCTACCTCGATCGGCAACGAGCCTGTGGGTTTGGCTACTACGAAACAATGGGTGTGCAGCGCGAAGACAGAGAGGGACGAACGCGTATTGCTCGGAAGAACTACGAACTCTTCGGCGCTCCTCACGTTGCGTTCTTTTCGATGCCACGGACCTTTGGCTATTCATCCGCAGTCGACATGGGCATCTTCTTGCAGACGGTGATGCTCGTCATGTTCGAGAAGGGGATCGGTTGCATTGCTCAGGGTTCACTCGCTGGCTACCCGGGGCCGGTTCGAGAGATCGTCGACATGCCAGAAGAGAACGAGATCATCTTCGGCCTCTCGTTTGGCTTCGAGGATCCCGATGCACACATCAACACGGTTCGCATGACTCGTGCTCCGCTGGATGAGGTAGCGACGTTCACCAGTTGAACGGGTCCTAGGGTGCGTCCAGTGGATCTTCGACTGATCGCGACCGACATCGATGGCACCCTGCTCGGGCCCCACGAGGCGGTGACGCAACGAACGATCGAGGCGCTCCGTGCCGCTCATCAAGCCGGCGTTGAAGTGATCGCAGCCACTGGTCGTTCGCACTCGAGCGCCGTTCCGCTGATCGAATCGGTGGGTTGCATTCGGTGGCTTCTTGCGTCGAACGGGGCAACGCTGTTCGACCTGTCGATCGGGAAGGTCGTCGAGCAGTCGCTCCTCGACCGCAACATCGTTCGCGCCTTGGCGGCCAAGCTGAACACCGAGTTCGTCGGTTTGGGCTTCTCCTGGGAGAACGCCGAGGGGGTCTACCAAGACGAAGCCTTTCGAGCCATCAGGTCGACGGCGTTCCCTTCCCGCAAGATCGCACGTCGTTCACCTGGCGTGTTCGAACCAGGCGCTGATGACCTTGCGAAGATGATGGTGCTCCACCCGACGCTTGCTGATGGCGAGTGGCTCGAGGCGTCCCGCCCCCACATTCCCGCTGAGTTGAGCTTTGCTACGTCAGGCCTGGGCTTTGTCGAGATCACTTCGGCACGTGCTGACAAGGCGATTGCGCTCGCTGCGTTGTGTGACCGACTTGGGATCGATCAGGAACAGACCATCGCCTTCGGCGATCAGGTGAACGATCTCGGCATGCTCCGCTGGGCCGGGCGTGGCTATGCGATGGCGAACGCCCACGAGGAAGCGATCGAGGCGGCGTCGCATCGAGCACCACATCATCACGACGACGGGGTTGCACAGATCGTGGAACAGCTACTGGCCTCGCCTACGCAGGATTGAGGCCGGTCACGTCGCACAGACGGCCGATGCGTTCGTCGAGTTCGTCAAGGCTGCGAGCAAACAAGGGAACGACCACTTGTTCAGCTCCGGCCTCTCGGTAGGCGTCGAGCATGGCTTCATCGGGTCGGAGCCGTCCTGGCGACACGTAGACCTTGATGTCGCGACGAGAGCGGCCTGCGTCGGCGAGGTGGCTGTCGAGCCGATCGAGGGCTGCGACGAACTCTTCTGGGCTGAGGTCGAAGCCGTACCAACCATCGGCAAACGCTGCGACCCGGCGCATCGCCGGCTTGCTCTCGCCCCCAACGAAGATCGGTGGATGCGGCGCTTGCACGGGCTTGGGGTTGAAGTGCACGCCCGAGAACGAGACGGTCTCACCGGTGAACGATGCGGGACTCTCGGTCCACAGCGCCTTCATTGCCGCGATGTACTCGTTGCATCGAGCGGCCCGGGTGGCGAAGTCCATGCCAAGCACATTGAATTCTTCCTCGAGCCAACCGATGCCGATCCCGAAGTCGACACGACCTCCAGAGAGATAGTCCAAGTCGGCGACCATCTTGGCGGTGTACACGGGCTGGCGTTGTGGAACGAGGCAGACTCCCGTGCCAAGCCTCAGGGTCGAGGTGTGCGCCGCAACGAAGGTCAATGCGGCAAACGGATCGAGCACTCCTTCGGGCGATCCAGGGAGCTTCCCGTCGTTCGAATAGGGATACGACGATTGGTAGTCGGCCAGAAACACCACGTGTTCTGGCAACCACAGCGCTGCGAATCCTGCAGCCTCGATTCGTTTCGCGGCACCCACGATGTAGTCGACGGGAGTGTGGTGCGAGAAGGCAACAGCAACGCCAATGTCCATGGCGGCGACACTACGTCGATTGGCCCTCACAAGAAAAGCCAACTGCCACCGGGCCGTGTCGCCGGAGCGACCACCTGGTGGCAGTTGGGTTTTCTGTGGTGCGCGAGGGGGGACTTGAACCCCCACGTCTGTTAAGACACTGGAACCTGAATCCAGCGCGTCTGCCAATTCCGCCACTCGCGCAGTGTTGATGTAACTCGTGGGTTGTTGCAGTCCGGAGAGCGTAGCCGAGGCACCGCCAGCTGCGACCCCCGTTACTGTTCCTCCCATGGTTCTCCGGAGCTTCGAAGATCGATTGGAACGTTTGGTCGAGGGAATGTTCGCTCGCGCGTTCCGTACCGGCCTGCAACCAGTGGAAATTGGACGCCGGCTGGTCAAAGAGCTCGATGCGAATCGCACGCTCGATGTGCGCGGTCGCAGCGTTGCCCCGAACCACTTCGTTATCCACCTGGCAACCAAAGATCAGGAACGCTTCGCCAACATCCACGATTCGCTGATCGGCGAACTCCGCACGATCGTTCGCGAACACGCCACGGCCGAGGGCTTCCGTTTCCTCGGCCCCATCCGGCTGCAGTTCACCGAAGACGAAGGCGGAACCGTCGGGATCTTCCGTGTCGACACTGCCTTTGACGAGCGACCGCCGAGCGATCATCACGGTTACCTCGAGTTGCCCGACGGCCAGCGAGTCGGCCTCGGCGTTCAGGCCACGACGATCGGCCGGGTTCCGGAGAGCACCATCGTGCTGACCGACCCCAACGCCTCGCGGCATCACGCCGAGATCCACCTCGATGGTGACAGCTTCGAACTCGTCGATCTCGGTTCGACCAACGGCAGCAAGGTCAACGGTCAGAACATCAGCCGCCAGCTTCTTGCTGACGGCGACGAGCTGACGTTCGGCACGATCCAGCTTCGATTCCGTCTTCGATGAAGAGATGACACACGTCTCGGCCCCGATGCTCGTACTGTCTCCCTGCTGTGTCTGAAGCACTGTTGACCCTTTTGCGCTGGTGTTTGTTGGCGCTGATCTACTTGTTTTTCTTTCGCGTGCTCCAAGCCACATGGTTCAGCACCGTGGCCGGACGCAAGACGGGAGCGAAAGCCACCGTTGGTGCAGCGACCGGCAGCGCACCTGCTTCGGGCAAGCGGAGGGGGAGCGATCGCAAGGCCAAGCGTCAGGCCCACGTACCCACGCTGGTGATCGTCGACCCAGCACAAGCAGCAGGGCAGCGATTTGCGGTGTCGGGGACGCTCTCGATCGGTCGAGCCGCTGGGTGTGAGATCACCTTGGACGACACGTTCATCTCCCAAGTGCACGCCCGCGTCTCGAAGGGGCAGAGCGGCGTTGTTGTGGAAGATCTCGGTTCCACCAACGGCACGTACCTGAATCGCAAGAAGGTCACGGCTCCCGTTGTGGTGCAGTCCGGAGATGTGATCCAGGTGGGCAGTACGGTTCTGGAGCTGCAGTGATGACGGACCGAGGTAATGCGGAGGTGACGAGACGATGCTGAAGATGACTGGCGTAGCGGTCACCCACCCGGGCCAGATCCGCAAGACCAATCAGGACCGAGCGCTCTTCTCACCGAACTTCGGAGCGGTTGCTGACGGTATGGGTGGTCACCAGGGCGGCGAGCAAGCGGCGGCGATCACCATCGACATCATGAGCGGTTTGACCGGGGCGCTGTCCCGCCAGCGTCTACTCGACACCGTTCGCCTTGCGAATCAGGCGGTGTTCGACGAGAGCGAACGGCCTGAGCTGCGAGGCATGGGCACAACGATCGTGGCTGCTGCATTGCACGCCGACGAGGCCCGTATCACCGTGATCAACGTCGGAGACAGCCGCGGCTACCGGCTGCGCAACGGTGAGTTCCACCAAGTCACCGTTGATCATTCGCTGGTCGAAGAATTGATTCGACAGGGTCGGATCACCGAAGAGGACGCCCTCACTCACCCGCAGCGCAACATCGTCACGCGGGCCCTCGGTCTCGGTAGTGAGATCGACATCGACGTCTTCGATCTCGATGCCCGTCATGGCGACAGAGTGCTGTTGTGCAGCGATGGGCTGTTCAACGAGGTCGACGACGAGGTGATCGCCGAGCAGCTGCGCTCGATCGCCGACCCCGATCGCGCCGCAGCGGTATTGGTCGAGCTCGCATGCGAAGGTGGAGGCCGCGACAACATCAGCGTCGTGCTGCTCGACGTCATCGACGACGACGACCGGGTAGCGATTCGCGCTGCGGCCGAGAGCACGCGACGGAAGATGCCGGCGGCAGCGGCTGCGGTGTTCGGTGATGTCAAAGACGCCGAAGACATCGCGATCGACCCCAACCCAACCGGCCGAGTTCCCACGGTCGTCGACGACGAACCCGCACCCGAACAACGGCCCGCTCCGGAGCCGGTGCGGGCCAAGTCCACGCCCGACCCCGTGGTCGACAGAGACCGCGGCCGGTCCCGTTGGGTGGCGCTCGCCGTTGTCGCCACCTTCCTCGTCGCCCTGCTCGGCATCAACTGGTATGGGGGCGGCGCCTATTTCGCGGCCGACGAATCAGGTCAGGTCGTGATCTTCAAGGGTCGACCTGGTGGCCTGTTGTGGGTCGACCCCGAACTCGAGATCGAGACCGGTGTCTCGATCGACGAGCTTGCCCCCGCCGGAGTGCAACAGCTCGAACAAGAGGTCGAATGGACCTCGTTGGCCGACGCTCAGACGTTCGTCGACCAGCTCGATCGGGTCGAGTCAGCCGAGCTAGACGCCGGGGGTTGACATGCGGCCCCGCACCGTTGAGCTGGGGCTGCTGCTGCTGACGTGTTTGATCACGGCATCGGCCTACGGCTTGACCAGCCTTGGCCGGGCTTCGGCCCTCCCCGCAGACATCGTTCCGTTCCTGATGATCGTGGTGGTTCTCCTGTTGACCGCACACGTTGTGGTGAGACGCCTTGCACCGCAGGCCGATGGTCTTTTGTTGCCCCTGGTCGCTTTGCTGAACGGGCTCGGGTACGCCATGATCGCTCGGCTCGACCCTCAGCTTGCTGACAGCCAGTCGGCCTGGACCTTCCTCGGTCTCGTTGGTTTCACGGTCACGCTTGCGGTGGTACGCGACGTCAGGAAGCTCGCGCCTTACCGCTACACGCTGGCGCTACTCGGTGTCGGTCTACTGATGCTGCCGCTCGTCCCCGGCCTCGGTGTGGAGATCAACGGCGCCCGCATCTGGTTGCGAGTTGGTCCGTTCTCGATTCAACCTGGCGAATTCGCGAAGGTCGTGCTGGCGAGCTTCCTCGCTGGCTACCTCGTGGACAAGCGTGAGCTGCTCTCGATCAGCACTCGGCGGCTCGGGCCGCTTCACCTCCCCGATGTCAAGCACTTCGGACCGCTGCTTCTCGCATGGGGTGTTGCCCTGTTCGTGATGATCGCCCAGCGAGACCTTGGCTCGTCGTTGCTGTTCTTCACGCTGTTCGTGGTGATGGTGTACATCGCCACCGGACGAGCCGCCTACGTCGTCACCGGTGCCGGACTGTTCGCCATCGGTGCCACGATCTCCTACCAACTCTTCGGTCACGTGCAGAACCGCGTGGCGATCTGGATCGATCCGTTCGAGGAACCGAAAGGGGCCGGCTTCCAGATTGTCGAAGCCGCCTTCGCCCTGGCTGACGGTGGCCTCACTGGCACGGGTCTCGGGCAAGGCACACCCGGCAAGGTTCCCTTTGCGGTGACCGACATGATCTTTGCTGCCATCGGCGAAGAGCTCGGCTTGCTTGGCGCTACCGCAGTGCTCGTGACCTTCCTGTTGTTCGTCGGAGCAGGCTTCCGGGTGGCAGCCGAGGCAACGAGCACCTTCGAGAAGCTGTTGGCCGCCGGTCTCACGTCACTGCTTGGTTTCCAAGCCTTCGTGATCATCGGCGGGGTGCTTCGGGTCCTGCCGTTGACCGGTGTGACTCTGCCGTTCGTCTCCTACGGCGGCTCGTCGTTGATCTCGAACTACATCATCCTCGCCCTGCTGATTCGAATCTCTGATCGCTCGCACCAGCCAGCCAATCGGCCGGAGAAGCAGCGAATGGCCTCATGATCGATCGCTCGATTCGTCACGTCGCCCTCGTCTTGATGGCGTGCTTCGTTCTGCTCTTCATCCAGCTCAACCGCGTGCAGGTCTTCGATGCTGAAGCACTTCGCGAGAACGCCAACAACACCCGCACCATCCAACGAGACTTCGGCCGTGATCGTGGTTCGATCTTCACTACCGACGGTGAAGTCGTGGCTCGGTCTGATGAAGTCAATGGTCCGTTCGAGCGGTTACGGGTCTACCCCCACGATGATCTCTACGCCCACACGGTCGGCTACCTGTCGTTCAACATCGGGGCCGAAGGTATCGAGCGCAGCTTCAACGACGAGCTCATCGGCCGTACGCCGGGCCTCCAGCTGTCTGGCATCTCTGACCTACTCGCCAACACGTTGCCGACTGGCAACCTCGTGCTGACGCTCGACCACGAATTGCAGCTTGCGGCCCGAGATGCCCTGGGCGAGCGCAGCGGCTCGATCGTCGCATTGGATCCTTCGACCGGAGCGGTGCGGGCGATGTGGAGCTGGCCCAGCTTCGATCCCAATCGTCTTTCGTCCCACGACGGTGTCGCCGTCAACGCCTCGTTCTCCGAACTGATCAATGCAGACGGAAATCCGCTTCGGGCCAGTGCGTTTCGTGACGTCTACTTCCCTGGTTCGACGTTCAAGATCGTGACGGCTGCGGCCGGTCTGCAGTCCGGAGCGGCGACCATGTCCAATCCGGTGTTTGCCGTCACCAACGACTACGTACCGCCGCTCACCTCTCGGCCGATCTCCAACTTTGCGAACTCGGCCTGCGGCGGAGACATGGAGGAGATGATTCGGGTGTCGTGCAACAGCGGCTTTGCCAGGCTGGCTGCCGAGCTCGTCGGGCCGAGTGCGATGATCGAGGAGGCGCAGAACTTCGGGTTCAACCTCGTGCCTCCGTTCGATGTGCCGGGAGCGGTCGCTTCGTCGTTCCCAACCGATTACGGGGCTGAAGTGCGGCCGCCGAGCGTCGAGATCCCGGCCGGTGTCTTCGAGAACACGCCACTGCTCGCACAAGCGGCGATTGGTCAGAACGACGTGGCCGCCACTCCGCTGCAGATGGCGCTGGTGGCTGCCGCAGTGGCCAATGACGGACAGGTCATGCAGCCCTACGTCGTGCAGGAGGTGCGGAATGTGCGAGGCGACGCAGTGTCCACGCCGAACCCGCGAACGTGGCTCAACCCACTGAGTTCGCAGAACGCCAACGAACTCCGTGCGGCCATGATCAACTCTGCGGTCAACGGCACAGGCACCCGGGCGACAGTGTCTGGCATTGAAGTCGGCACCAAGACTGGTACCGCACAGCTCGGCACCGAGAGCCCTCGATCACATGCCTGGACCATTGCGTTCGCCGGGCCGCCAGGAGGAGAGCCCGAGCTGGTCATCGCCGTTCTGATCGAAGCTGACCCCGACAATCCTGACCAGACCGGCGGCCAGGTTGCTGCGCCGATCGCGGCGCAGCTGATCGCCACGTACTTCAGCTCGTAATGGGTGGGGATGCGCCGGTGACGCGCTCAGCTAGCCTGTCTCAGCTGTGAGCGATGCCCCCGCCTCTCGACCGGTTCTCAACGACCGCTATGAGCTCCACCGCCGTATTGCGCGTGGAGGCATGGCCGACGTTTTCCTGGCCCGCGATGTCTTGCTTGATCGACCAGTAGCGGTCAAGGTCCTGTTCCCTCAGTTCGCCGCCGAACCCACCTTCGTCGAGCGGTTCCGCCGAGAGGCCCAGGCCGCAGCGAACCTGAATCATCCCAGCATCGTTGCTGTCTACGATTGGGGCGAACACGACAACACCTACTTCATCGTCATGGAGTACGTCGATGGGCGCAGCCTCGCCGAGGTGCTTCGAGCCGAGGGCACCCTGCACCCTGACCGGGCCGCCGAGATCTGCACCGACGCCGCAGCGGCGCTCGGGTTCGCCCACCGCAATGGCACCGTGCACCGCGATGTCAAGCCCGGCAACATCTTGATCACCCCAGACGGCCAGGTGAAGGTCACTGACTTCGGCATTGCTCGTGCGTTCGGCGGCGGCGACGAACTGACCCAGACCGGTTCGGTCATGGGTACCGCAACGTACTTTTCACCAGAGCAGGCACAAGGCAAGAATGTCGACCCTCGCAGCGATCTCTACTCGCTCGGCATCGTGCTGTTCGAGATGGTCACGGGTCGCCCTCCGTTCATCGGCGATTCCCCGGTGGCGATCGCCTACAAACACGTCCAAGAGGCGCCACCTCGACCCACCTCGCTGAATCCAGCAATTCCAAAGCCGCTCGAATCGGTGATTGCCCGGCTCTTGGCCAAAAACCCAGCGCAGCGCTACCCCTCGGCCGAGGAAGTACGAACCGACCTTCGTCGCTTCCGTCAAGGCGAGCCGTTGATGAGTTCGTCGGGCGCAGCACCAGCGCCTGTGCCGACTCAACAACCGGTGCCGCAAGCCGTACCTCAATCAGCAACGATGCCGACTGGCCAACAGCGAGCGGTGATCGACACCACGCGAGCGATTCCCGCAGCCCAGGCCGCCATCTACGACCCGGTTGAAGAGGAGTACTACGAGCCACCGCGGCGGAATGGCGTCTTCTTTGCGATGTTGGCGGTGTTGCTCGTGGCACTTGCGGCGATCGTCTTCTTCATTGCCAACACCCTTGGTGGCGGTGACAGCGAGCCCGGCATCGAAACTGCCACTGTCCCGCTTGTGATCGGCCAGACCCAGGAGCAGGCGGTTCGCATTCTCGAGAACGAGGGCTTTGTCGCCGATCCCACGTTCGAGGAGAACGAAGGCACCGCTCCCGACATCGTCTTCGATCAGAGCCCAACCCAGAATTCCGAGGCCGAACTCGGCTCGACGGTCCAGATCAAGGTCAGTCAGTCCGACGAGACGGTCGTGTTGCCAGACGTTCGTGGTGTGCAAGAAGCCGAGGCTGTACTGCGGCTCGAGGCACTCGGACTGCGCACCGATCGCACCCTTCAGGCGTCGGACGACTTCGATGCCGGCATCGTCATCGGTATGAGCCCGTTGCCGAATCAAGATGTCAACAGCGACACGTTGGTCACGCTCACCATCTCCACCGGTCCGGCCGAGGTCAACGTCCCCAACGTCGATGGCCTCACCCTCGATGAGGCGATCACATCCCTCACCGGTGTTGGTTTGCCGAGCCCTCAGATTCGTCGGGAAGCGTCGGTCGATGTGGCGGAGGGGCTGGTCATTCGCTCGGATCCAGCCGCAAACACCGCGGTATCGATCGACCGACAGATCATCTTGTACATCAGCGATGGTCCCGAAACCGAGCTGGTTCCGTCAGTTGTTGGTCTGACCCAAGCTGCGGCTGAACAGGCCATCCAGAACCGCGGCTTCGTGCCAGTGTTCGAGCCGCAGGAGGTCGCTGCTGGCTCACCCGACGCCGGCAAGGTGATCTCGCAGGATCCGCCAGCGAGCGAAGACCTCGAGGTCGGCGCCGAAATCACGATCCGTGTCGGTGTAGCAGCAGAACCGGTCACCACGACAACAACCCAGCCAACGACCTCCACCACGGCGGCCACATCATCAACGACAGCGGCAACCAGTTCGACCACAGAAGCCGAGTGATCGACCGCTGAGTGCCCGCTCAGCCACTCATGTCAGGTAGGGCCGCAGCGTTCCAGGAAGTTGCTGAGCATCTGCTTGCCGCCCACCGTGAGGACTGATTCAGGGTGGAACTGGACCCCCTCGACGTCGAGTTTGCGATGGCGGAGGCCCATGATGATGCCGTCGCGTGATTCGGCGGTGATCTCGAGCACGTCGGGCAGTGTCGAGCGCTCGACGATCAGCGAGTGGTAGCGGGTGGCCTCCAGCGGTGACGAGCACCCGTGGAACACGCCAGTGTCGGTGTGTTCGATGACCGAGGTCTTGCCGTGCATGAGTTCGGGGGCCCGGACCACATCGCCGCCGTAGACCTCCCCGATGCACTGATGCCCGAGACAAACGCCGAACAGGGGAACCTTGCCGGCGAAGTGTTTGATGACGTCCATCGAGAGGCCGGCGTCTTGGGGAGTGCCGGGGCCGGGCGAGATCAAGATGCCGTCCGGCTGCATTGCTTCGAGCTGTTCCAGCGTTGCTGCATCGTTGCGAATGACCGTCGGCTCTGCTCCGAGCTCACCGAGGTATTGCACGAGGATGTAGACGAACGAGTCGTAGTTGTCGATCACGAGGATCTGCCGAGCCATGGCAGGAGGGTATATCGTGTCCGCACCATGGCACGCCACGACAAAAATCGGAGCCGGGTGACTCCCAAGGGAACCGCACCTGTCGAAACACGACCCAGCCGTGAGCCGGTGCAGATCGACCCTCCCTCACCAGTGTGGGTTCCGGTCGTGATGTTCGGGCTTCTCGGCCTCGGCACCGTCTTGATTCTGGCGAACTACACCATCGAGGTGCTTGGTATGCCGAACAACTGGTACCTGCTTGGTGGCCTTGGAATGGTGCTCGGTGGCATCATCGCCGCTACGCAATACCGCTGAGTTTTCGCACCAAAAGGCGATCTCATCACCCAGTGTGGGGGCGTCGCTCTGCGGCGTAGTCAGCAGGTTTGTCCACAGGCCTGTGGGTAACGCCTCCCCGGTGAACCCGCCAAAACAGTGGTCCTGCACGCTTCTACCCGCTTGTCCTGTGTATGAACCTGCGGCAACAAGGGGTGGTGAAACTCCGCCCGACCTGCTAGCGGGCCTGCAGGTCAGGGCTGGTGCGGTGGCTCACAGGATGTCTTCGAGATTGGTGATCAAGTCCATCTCGTCGGCGCAGTGTCGCGGTGGGGTGGGGACGGTGTCATTGGCCAGTGTGAGCCGTAGCTCAGTGCCGCAACTGGAGCACCGGTAGGTCAGCTTCACCCGTCGGAGTTGCCCGGGCGGTGGCGCTTCGGGAATGGGTCGGGCGAATGCGCCAAGCACCTTGATGCCGGTCGCGAGCAGGACATAGAAGCTGGCAACGGCGATGAGGGTGCGAATCAGCGGGTAACCGGCAAGCAGAAGTCCCGCAACGGCAATGACCGTGATGACGCGCAGCCACACTCGACGGCGTTGCTGGACGGCCGCGTCGCGGCGCCCAGCTTCGGTGATGAGTTCGTCGTCATCATCGATGTTGTCGGGGAAGTCTGTGGTCGGCTCGAAGTCGCTCACCCTGCAGAGTCTAGGAACGATCGTCCCCGGAGGGTGCAGCGCTTGAAATCGGTGGGTCAAACGACTCCCCGGATGAGTTAATCGACACAGATGGCCTAGCTTGTCCAAGCTTCGACTCGAAGAGGTTCCCGTCATGGTTGTGATCCGCTCGTTCCAGCTTGCCGATGTCAGCGCGTACTTGGCGATCCAGGAAACTGCGTGGGATGAAACGATGGCCGCAGCGGAATCAAAGCTCGCCGAGCGTTTCGAGATCTTCCCAAAGGGCTTGCTGGTTGCCGAACACGACGACGCAGTGGTCGGATGCGCCACGTTCATACGAATCCCGGACTACGACGAGGTGGTCAAGCCATCGTGGGAAGACGTCACCGACAACGGCTGGTGTACCACGCATGCCGATGACGGCGACATCCTGTTCGGGGTTGACTTGTCGGTGGCGAAAGGTGCCCCTCGGCTCACCGCTCCCATGCTGTTCATGTCAGCCATGGAGTTGACCATGAGGCTGGGCGCCGAAGCAGCCATCTGGGGCGGTCGAATGCCTCGCTACCACAAGATGGCAGACAAGATGACGCCTCACGAGTATCTGTTCACCACGACCAAGACCGGGCGCTACATCGACCCAGAGGTGCAGCTCTACTCGAAGATTCCTGGTGTCGAAATTCGTGGTGTGATCCCCGAGTACTTCAAGGACTTCGAGAGCCTCAACAACGGGGTGCTCCTCCGATGGCCGAACCCGATCGCCGAGTGTCCTTTCTTGCGGCCATTCGCCGGGCGTATCGCGTCGACGATCTATCGGGTCAGCCGAGGTCGCAGCAAGTCGACGCGCCGAAACTGACGAATTTTCACCCTCAACACCGGGGACTCGACGCCGAGGCTACAACCCATGAATGTCGAAGAAGGCGCGCTGTTCTGGCGTGTCGTCGCAGCGGCCTGTGTAGCCGTCATTTCTTCGTTGGCCTTCCCCGGGGTCGCTGGCGAAGCGATTTGCGCGCTCGTCGTTGTGGTTGCTGTCACCATGATGCTGCGCCGCCGGAGTCGGTCGAGCCAGAGTGTTCGGCTTCTCACTCTCGGCTGTGTTCTGCTCGGCGTTGCGCCGGTGGTGACCGAGGTCCACCGAGCCCTCGACGGAAGCGAGCTGTTCACCGCTGGCGACGTCACGGCGATCCTCGGCTACGCCTTCGCTGTCGCTGCGGCTCACCGACTTGTGAAGGTGCGAACTGTCGACCGCCAGCCGCATGTGATGCTCGATGCACTCGCCATCACCGGCTGGATAGCCCTGGCGATCGGGTTCACCTCGGTCGAGGACATCCTCGATCAGTTCTCTGGGGCGGAGGAAGCCTTCGCACTGGCCTACTTGCCGTTCACACTGGCGCTGGTGTTCACCGCTGTTCGACTGGCCTTTGGCGCCGGCGATCGTTCTGGGGCCTTTTTGCTGCTTGCTGCCGCCATCGTCGCTGCTGCAGTCTCTGAAATTGCATTCCTCGAAGCGGCTGTCGGTGGCGATGGCGCAAGACGTGTCGGCGTTGCCGCGGCAACACTTGCGCTGACGTTCTTCGCTGCGGCCTTCGTCCACCCGTCGGCCGCCGGGCTCGAGACTCCGCACCCACCATTGCTGAACAGAACATCCCAAGTGTTGGCGGCCTTGATCGGCAGCTCGACCGTGCTGGTGGTGTTCATTGCCTTCGCCGTGGATCTTCGGGGCTTCGAAGCTGCGATTCTGTTGTTCCTCGGTGTCGTGATCGCGGCGCGCGGGGTGGTGATCGTCAGAGAACGAGATGAGTGGCTCGGGCTGCAGCGGATCGTGTCGGACACAGCGGCCGCCATCACCGACCTCGAGGAGCCGGGAGCCATCGTCGATCAGACTCGCTCCTCGGCCGAAGCGATGTTGGCGAAGAAGACTCTGCTGTTCGTCGATGTGTGCGGCGAGCGTGAGATCGACGAATTGCTCTTTGACGAAGGTGACCCGGCCGGTGCGCTGATCAATGAGGTCGACGGTGACCTCTGGCGCGCGCTGGAGACGGGTCGGGCGCAGCGGACTGAATCGCTTGTGGACGGAACAAAGGGCTACAGCACTCGACTCGTGATCCCGATCGATGCGGGGAGTGGCGATCACTACGCAATGGTCATCGAATCAGCGCCCGTGCTCTCGATGACTGAGATCTTCCACCTCGAGCTGCTTGCCAGCGGGCTGGGGAGTGTGCTCGCAGCTACGGCTGCTCGACGTGTTGGACTCGCTGAGAAGGTAGACCGTCGGTTCCGCTCGATGGTGCAAGACAGCAACGACGTCGTCATGCTCGTGGACGCCGAGACGCTCGAAGCAAAGCTCGTCAGCCCAACGGTCGAGCGGCTGCTTGGCTACTCAGAGGCCGAGTGTCTTGGCGCTCATCCACTCCAGTTCGTGATGTTGGAGGATGGCGCTCACCTGCTCACATCGCTTGAGGCCGCCGTGGGGGCAGCCAACGCATTGGACCTCCGTCTCATCCACAAGAATGGTCAGATCCGTTGGTTTGCCGCGACCGTGCGCCTTCTGCCCGACGATGACGAGCTCGATGGATTGATCGTCAGTCTTGCGGACATCCACGATCGCAAGATGGCGGAGCTGCAACTCGGAACCTCTGAGCGGCGCTACCGAGGACTGATGGAGACCTCCCGAGATGTGTTCGGCGTCGTCGATGAGGATCTGGTGCTCACCTTTGTCAGCCCGAACGTCGAGCGTGTGCTCCAGGTGCCGGCATCAGCGGTTGTCGGCTCGAATGTGGTCGATCTGGTTGCAACAGAGAGTCTTGAAGCCGCCACGGCTCTGGTTGATTTGCCGGCGGACAGCGCGGACGGCCGGTCGGTTGAGTTGCGGCTGCTCACCGGTCTCGGCAAGTCCCGCTGGTTCGAGGTGTCATTCATCGATGGTTCGCACACCGGAGATGACGGGTGGGTGATCACGGCCCGAGACATCCACGCCCAATACGAGATGCGAGAGAGCATGCAGAAAGCAACGCTGTATGACTCGCTCACTGGGTTGTACAACCGCGCGTCGTTCCAATTCGAGGTGAACAACAGCCTGCAGTCGATGAAGGCCGAGCAGTCCGTCGGTGTCATCCATCTGGATGTGCGTGATTTCAAGGTCGTCAACGAGAGCCTGGGCTTCGAGGCTGGCGATGAACTACTCGTGGCCATCGGGGGGCGTATCCGCTCCGGTCTGCGCCACAGCGACACACTCGCTCGTTTCGGCGCTGATTCGTTTGCGGTGCTCTCCACCGTCGGTTCGATTGCGGAGTTGTACGAGCTCGCAACGAGGATCAATGGCATGTTCGATGAGCCGTTCCACACCGGTAGTCGCCAGTGGTCGGTCTCGCTCTCGATTGGTATGTCGTCGACCACCAACCGTCGGGATGCCGCCGTTGTTCTGCTCGAGCAAGCGGCGATCGCTGTGCGCGAAGCCAAGGCAGCCGAGAAGCGTCAGCCCGTCGTCTTCGAACCCTTGATGCGAGAGGTGGCCACTGAGCGTTTCGAGCTCGAGTCCGACCTCCTGTCGGGCCTCGCTGCTGGAGAGTTCTCCGTGGTGTTCCAACCGCTGTTGCTTCTCTCGACACAGCAAGTTCGATCAGTTGAAGCGTTGCTCCGTTGGAACCATCCCGAACGCGGCGCTGTGTCGCCGGCCAGCTTCATCCCGGTTGCCGAGCGCTCTGGAGCAATCGTCGAGTTGGGCCGCTGGGTCCTGTCAGAAAGCTGTCGTCAGCTCAAGCAGTGGCATGACGAACTCCCTGATGCCAAGGGGCTCGGGGTTGGAGTGAACATCTCCGTGCGCCAATTGGTGATGGAGGGAGAGTTCGAGCGACTCACCAACATCATTCTGGACAGTGGCGTCGATCCGTCTCGCCTGACCCTGGAGTTGACCGAATCGTTGGTGATCAACGAGGTTCCGATGGTTCGGCGAGGCATCGAACGCTTCAGATCTCTGGGCATTCGTATCGCCGTCGATGACTTTGGCACTGGCACCGCCGGTCTCAACCACCTCCGTGACGTTCCGTTCGACATCTTGAAGATCGACAAGTCCTATGTCGATCCACTCACTGCTGACCACGACTCGTATCAACTGCTGGCGAGCGTGGTCGAGTTGGCTCACTCGATGGATGCCACCGTGGTCGCTGAGGGCATTGAGTCTCACGAACAGGCGACGCTTTTGCGTCGAATGGGGTGCGACGTTGGCCAGGGCTTCTACCTGGGACGACCGATGGGAGCTTCAGCTCTCGAAGAGTGGTTTGCTTCTGGCCGAGACGGCACCGTGGCGTCGCAGATCGAAGCACCGCAGATGGATGAGGAAGCTAACGTCTGACCTCATGTGGCGCCCTGGCCGTGTTGTGCGTTGCGTTCACCCAGTTCACCTTGTCTTTGCTGGCGGCCTCGCTCTTGTCGCTCTCGGCTGTTCATCCGCTGGTGAATTGGATGCCACCCAGCGGGCCGAGGCGCAGACGTTGGTCATCGAGCGGGCGACTCTGGCGATGATCGACTTGAACGATGAGGACCGAGACTGTGTGGTCGACGAGATCACACCCGTCGGTCTCGAGGCGCTGCGGAATGACCAAGTCGACGAAGTCGCGGATGCCGTGGTGTCATGTCTCGGTGACGACTTGATCGGTGCTTCCTTGCTTCGATCGCAGACCGGTGAGATCTCACAGGCGTCACTCGATTGCGCAGCCAGTGAGCTCGACCGCCGATACCTCGTCGACTTGGTGGCCGAAGGGATGAACGGAACCCAGCCCCAAGTCCAGTCCGAGATCGAAGTGGCCAGAGTCCTCTCGCTCTGCTTGGAACTCGAGGAACTGCTGTAGTTCTCAATAACCGAGCGTTCGGTTGACGAGGCCGGGTGGTGTCTCTCCCCGCTCGAACGCCTCGAGGTTGTCGGCGAACATGCTGGAGATTCGCCTCATGTAGTCAGACGACGATCCGGCAGTGTGGGGGGTGACCAGGAGGTGCTCTTGGTCCCAGAGCGGGCTGTCAGCGGGGAGAGGTTCGGTGTCGAAGACATCGACTGCGGCACCGAACACATGACGAGAGTCAAGAGCCTCGACCAACGCATCGATCTGCATGACACCGCCCCTCGAGACATCCACGACGACGGCGCCGGGGGCCAGAGCGGCCAGTTCTGCTGCCCCGACGAGGCCGCGGGTCTCCTCAGTCAACGGTGTGATGATCACCAAGGCGGTCGCTCCGCTGATGACCTCGAGCCGACGGTCGGGCGTGACGACGGTGCTGACGTGGTCGACCGGGTTGCCGCTGTGTCTGACACCGACGACGTTCATGCCAAGCGCCTCCGCCCGGCGAGCCACGTTTGCCCCGATCGTGCCGAGGCCGAGGATGCACATCGTGCCTCCGTCGATGGCCCGACCCGGGATGAGCTGTGACCGCCAGTGGTGCGCTCGCTGTTGATCGATCAACTGGGGGACACGATAGGTGACGGCGTGCAACATGGCGATGACGAACTCGCTCATTTCGGGTTCGTGCGAGCCGCTGGCGTTGCAGATCGCGACGTCGGGGCTCAGGTCTGTTTGGCTGGTGAGCGAATCAGCCCCAGCCCCCGGTACCTGGATGAATTTGAGGTTCTCGGCCTTGGCCCAGTGACCGGGGGGTGGGCGGAACGCCAACAGCACCTCGATCTCGGGAAGGGCGGCAAGAAGGGCGTCGTCATCTTCGAGGATGACCAGTTCGCGGTCACCGAGCCGTTGTTCATCTGGATGGTTGGCGAAGTGTTCGAGGATGGGGAGATGGACGTGGATGCGTTCGAAACGGGTCATGATCGTGAAATCCGGTGATGGTGGGTTCGGTCGGGTGGTCAGGCAGCACGGAAGCGGCCGGGCTCGACCTCGACGGCTTCGCCGCGGCGTTGCATGCGTTCGAGGTGGAGTGTCGCGCTGCGTCGTTCGACGTTGTCGGCGAAGACGTGTTCGACGTGGGGACGGTAGATGAAGCGGTTGGTCACCATGTCATCGATCGACCGAGGCTCGGCGAGAAACTCGAGCATGGCCTGATGGCGGCGATCGATCACGGCGATGAAGCTGTCGATCATCGTCAGGAAGGTCTCTCGCCCTTCGATGATGCCTTTGTGGTGGAACGTGACGTAGACGTCGGCCTCTTCTTCTCGGACCTTCAACAGGCTGGCCTCGAAGTCTTCGAGGTCACTCCAGACGTCGCCGTAGTAGGGGCCGAAGCCGGTGAGATCGATGTCGGACAAAAAGAAGACGCCGCCGTCGACGCGGAAACCGCTGTGGCCGCGGGTGTGGCCGGGCAGGTGGACGGCGTCGACACCGATGCCGCCGAGGTCGAA
Source organism: uncultured Acidimicrobiaceae bacterium (assembly GCA_964351995.1). Taxonomy (GTDB): domain Bacteria; phylum Actinomycetota; class Acidimicrobiia; order Acidimicrobiales; family SZUA-35; genus SZUA-35. The sequence continues at coordinate 80,494 of CAYGQE010000007.1, forward strand.
GCGGTGACCGTCGGTGAAGCCGTGCGCATCGGGCCGCGGTGTGTAGTGGAACTCCTCGAGCACCTGGGCACTGAAGTCGGCCTTGGTCTGGCCCTCCAACCCGTAGACGGCCATCAGCCCGTCGAGGCTCTGCGCGCCAGGAAGATCCTCGTCGTGGATGTGGACGCGAGCGTCAGCGAAGAAGCCGTTGCCGGTCATGTGATCCTCGTGGCTGTGGCTGTTGAGGATCGCGTCGATGTGCGTGCCCGCACCGCCTCGCTCCACCACGGTGGTGGACGGATCGATCATCACGGTCTCGCCATCACCCCGGATCACCAGCGAGTTGCCGGACGGATACGCACCGTTGTTCTCTCCGACAAGAACCGTCACGCGATCAGTCAGGTGGCGGGCGGATTCGCCCCAGTGTTGATCGATTGCCGTCGACCCCGTTGCCTTCGTCATGGGTGGCGACCCTAGTCTTCACCTCGTGCCAGACCTGAAGTGGTTGACCGTTCCACCCTTGCGACGCCCGTTCCTTCTGATGTCGTTCGAGGGGCTCTTCGATGCCGGAGGCGCAGCGACTGGCGCCTTGGCCCAGATTCGCGCTCGGTCCGAGACGACGAAGATCGCCGAGATCGATGCCGAGGACTTCTTCAACTTCGCCGAGCAGCGACCGCTGGTGACGATCGAGAACGGCGTTCGCTCGATCGATTGGCCGTCCACCACGGTGTGGGCGTGCAAGACCGATGGGCCCCGGGATCTCGTGGTGATGAGCGGCATCGAACCGCATCTCCGCTGGCAGAGCTTCGCTGATCAGATCGTTGACGTTGTCAGGCGAAGTGGAGCTGAGCTTGCGATCACGGTCGGGGCGATGGTGTCGATGGTGCCGCACACACGAACCTTCGGTGTCACTGGTTCGGCCGCCGACCCTGCGCTGGCCGATCGCCTCGGTCTGGACCGGCCCTCGTACCAGGGCCCCACCGGCGTTGTCGGCGTGATCAACGAACGTCTCGATGCCAAAGGGCTCGCGGTGATGTCGCTGCGAGTGGATGTTCCGCACTACGTGCCCGCTGCACCCAACCCGAAAGCAGCCCAAGCCCTGCTGAGGCGTATTCAGCAGACCACGGCGGTTCCGACCGGCTATGAAGCCCTTGACAGCGAGGCGCAGGACTGGGTTCGTCGAGTCGACGGGGCGGTTGCCTCGGACCCTGACAGCCAGTCGTACGTCAAACGGCTGGAGCAACAAGTCGACTCCAATCCCGAGATGTTGCCGTCCGGTGATGACCTTGCCGCCGAACTCGAAGCCTTCCTGCGTGATCGTTCATCAGATGGTGATGAAGGTCAGCAAGACAGCGGTGAAGATTCCGCTTAGTGTGACGCCACCCTCACCCGAGGGTCCGAGGAGTTGGTCGTCAGCAGCGTGTCAGAACAGAGTCAAGCGAGTCGAGCGTCGGCGGGAGGGGTTCCTGCGGGGTTGGCCCGTGACATGGCGTTGTTACGCGCTCTTTCCGACGTCGAGAGAGAAACCGGGGAAGGTCTCGGGGTGATGCAGCTTGCGGCCAGTACGGGCCGTGACAAGAGCCAGGTGTCGCGAGCGCTGCACGCATTGGAGAAAGTCGGCGTCGTCGAGCGAGATGCGATCACGCTTCGATATCGACTGGGCTATGGGTTGTACGTCTTGGCGACGCGGGGGATCGATCGCAACTTGATCGCCGTTGCCTCTCCGTTCCTGTCCGACGCGGCGGCGGAACTGTCCGAGACCGTGCACCTGTGCACGCTTGCCGGCGTGGGCGTGTTGACCATCGAAACCGTGGCTCCTCCGGCCCACCAATTCCGAGCCAGTGGTTGGGTGGGTCAAACCGTGCCGGCACAACACTGCGCCATCGGTCGTGTGCTGCTCGGTGATGCAACTCGTGACTTCGTCTACCAGCGCTTTGCCACCACCCGCTTCCGGTCAGAGTCGCCGAGTCAGCTGATCACGAGCGTGCGTGACTTCTGGACCGAGATCGAACGAGCCAGGCAGCGTGGCTACGCCACCGAAATCGAAGAACTCGAAGCTGATGTGGTCGGGGCAGCCGCACCGATTCGGAACGATCGGGGACGGATCGTGGCTGCGATCTGTACCAGCGCCCCAAAGGATCGTCGGGTCAACGACCTCGAGATGCTTGCCGAAGTCGTGGTGCGTTCGGCCAACGACGTGTCGCTCGCCCTCGGTTGGCAACCAGTCGAGTAGCTGTTCGGGGTCGTCCACGACATTGTCAAGCGCCCGTTTCGTCGCCGCTCAGCCGTTGGATCGCATCGTTGAGAGTCGCCAGGCTGCGCTGATCGAGCGGGGCACCGAAGAGTCGCTGGATGTCACGCGTGTGCGTTGTGGCCATGCGTTGTCTGAGCCGTTTGCCTCTGGTGGTGAGTTGGACGAGGACGACCCGGCGGTCGGTTTCGTCTTGGTGGCGTTGGACGAGATCAGCGTCAACGAGCTTGGTGACGAGGCGGTGGCACGAGCTGTTGGCGAACAACAGTCGATTGGCGAGATCGCCCATGCGCATCGGACCGTCGTGGCTGTGGATCTGGTGGAGGATGTCGTAGTCGTCGAGTGTGTGGTCGTGGGTCGATCGTAGGTTTTGATTCATGGCCTCGGTGGTGGCTCGGTGGAACCGGACGAGGCGTTCCCACACGTCAACGGGATCGGTGGCAGTCATGAGCGGACACTACAACTATTTCTGAACGGAAATAAATACCCCACCGGCCAGGTTGGATGGAGCATGACATCATCAACGCTCGACATTCGTCGCTCCGATGAGCGATTCCACACCCAAGCTGGCTGGCTCGACTCCAAGCACTCCTTCAGTTTCAGCCGCCACTACGACCCCGACAATGTCAATCACGGTCAACTTCTTGTGCTGAACGATGACCGGGTGGCCGGTGGGACTGGCTTTGAAACCCATCCGCATCGCGACATGGAGATCGTGACGTGGGTGCTCGACGGTGAGCTGGAGCACAAGGATTCAGAGGGAAACCGAGGCTTGATCTATCCCGGACTCGCACAACGGATGAGCGCCGGTCGCGGGATCTGGCACTCGGAGAAGAATTGGAGCTCGTCTGACGAGGTGCACTTCATCCAGATGTGGGTCGTTCCCGACACCGAGTCGACCGACCCGGGCTATCAGCAACTCGACATCAACGATCAGCTGGCCGCCGGCGGCTTGGTTCCGGTTGCCTCTGGCCAGGGCCACGACGCCGCCATCTCGATCCAGCAGAAGGATGCCGTGTTGTGGGCGGCCCGCATGAAGGCGGGCGAGGGGATTGTCGTTCCCGACGCTGCCTTTGGCCATGTCTTCGTCGCCAGGGGAACAGCTGAACTCGAGGCGAACGGCAGCCTCGATACTGGTGATGCCGTTCGCTTCGTCGAGAGCGGCGAGCAGCGTTTGGTCGCCGGAGCTGAAGGTGCCGAGGTGTTGATCTGGACCACGGGCGCAATGCCATGAACTCTGAACCACATCATGATCGTGACGTCGATCCAACGACCTCCGCTGTTGAGCTACGCATTGATCCCCGCCAACGGCCGGTGGGTGCTGGGCATGTGCGTCGTCTTCTTCCACACCGGACCCGCCGTATGGTCGGGCCGTTCATCTTCGCTGACATCATCGGTCCGGACGCTCTCGAGCCGGGAGCAGGCATCAACGTCAACGCCCATCCACACATCGGTCTGTCGACGGTGACCTACCTGTTCGACGGACGCATGGTGCACCGTGATTCGACCGGAGCAGTGCAGACGATCGAGCCAGGCGCCGTGAACTGGATGACTGCTGGTTCGGGCATCACCCACACCGAACGATCGCACCCTGACGACGTCGGAACCAGCCGCTCCATGCACGGTCTCCAGACGTGGGTGGCGCTCCCGTCTGAGGCAGAGGAGACGGAGCCGTCGTTCCAGCAGGTTGCCGCCGCGGACATCCCAGCCGACAGTCTTGGAGCCTCGACGGTGCGAGTGGCCGCTGGGTCCGGGTGGGACCTCGGCTCGCCGGTGACCGGCTCATCCCCGCTTGTGTTGGCCGAGATCACCCTCGATCGAGACGCCCCGTTCCCAATCGCGACCGATCATCCCGAGCTCGCCGTCATCGCTTTGCGCGGCGATGTTCGAGTCAATGACGAAACCGTCGCAGCTGGGCAACTTGCGGTGCTGCGAACTGATGTCGCCACCGAGCTCACCGGGTCGGGAACCGCCATCGTGCTGGGTGGGGAACCGGTTGGGAAGCGCCACGTCTGGTGGAACTTCGTGCACAGCGACCTCGATCGCATCGAACAGGCGAAGGCCGATTGGAGTGAGCAACGGTTCCCCCACGTCCCCGACGATCACGATCCCTTCGTGCCGCTGCCCGCCTGACGGTTCGCTCGCTGAGGGCGGGTGTGGTTTCAGCTGATCGACTTCTGACGGAGCCAGTGGTCGGCCAGCACCAGTAGCGCCATGGCTTCGACCATCGGGACGGCACGGGGAAGCACACAGGGGTCGTGACGGCCCTTGGCGGCAAGGGTGACCGCCTCGCCATCGGTCGTGGTGGTCTTCTGCTCTGACGAGATGGTGGCCGTCGGCTTGAATGCGACGCGGCCAGTGATGTCGGCCCCGCTCGAGATGCCGCCCTGGATGCCGCCGGAACGGTTGCTGGTCTGGATCGGTGCGCCGTCGGGGCCGGGTTCGAAGGCGTCGTTGTGGGCCAGGCCCGTCATGCGGGTGCCGGCGAAACCGCTGCCGATCTCGAACCCCTTGGTGGCGGGAAGCGACATCATCGCCTTGGCCAACTCGGCATCGAGCTTGTCGAAGACCGGCTCGCCCAGGCCAGCGGGAACGTTGCGAGCCACGAAGGTGACCACGCCGCCGAGGGAATCGCCATCTCGTCGCGCCTGCTCGATGGCTTCGGTCATGGCCGCGGCGGCGCTTGGGTCGGGGCAACGGGTGGGGTCGGCCTCGACCTGGTCGAGCGTGACCGCTGCCTCGTCGATGCTGGCGTCGATGTCGTGGACCTGGCTGACCCAGGCGAGCACTTCGATGCCGAGGGCGTCGCGCAGCATCTGGCGAGCGATCGCGGCGGCGGCGACACGACCGATGGTCTCACGTGCAGAGGCTCGTCCACCACCGCGGTGATCGCGCACGCCGTACTTCGCTTCGTAGGTCCAATCGGCGTGCGAGGGGCGGTAGAGGTCCTTCAAGTGGTCGTACGCACCAGAGTTCTGATCGGCGTTGCGAACCATCATCGCGAGCGAGGTGCCAGTGGTGACGCCTTCGAACACGCCAGACAGGAACTCGACCTCGTCGCCCTCTTTGCGTTGGGTCACGAGGCGGCTTTGCCCTGGGCGTCGGCGGTCCAGGTCGTACTGCACGGCCTCGGGAACGACGGGGACACCGGGAGGGCAACCATCGACGATCACGCCGACCGCAGGGCCGTGTGACTCGCCGAAAGTAGTGATCCGAAAGCGTTCGCCGAAGGTGCTGGACACGCCGGCAAGACTAACTCGTCGGTCGCCCTGCCCGACTGGCGTTGCGAGGTAGGCCCCCGGCTACCCTCTACTGGCTATGAGCGAAGGGGACGTACAGCGGCTACGGGTGTGGATCGATCAGGATCTGTGCACCGGTGATGGCATCTGCACCGACCACGCGCCTGACGTGTTCACCATCCTCGAAGACGGCATTGCCTACTGCACCGAAGGCCTCGGGGTCGACCGCAAGGTCTTCAACGACCCGGGTGGCTCAGCCGAAATGGCACTGGTGCCATTCCACGATGAGGCGGCCGTGATTGCTTCAGCCACCGAGTGCCCTGGCGAGTGTATTTTCCTCGAGTTCGAGCAGGCGCCAGAACTCACCAGCGGTCACTGACCGGCGCGCCTCTCCTGGTCGGCTGCTGAGCCACTACTCTCACGGAACCATTCATCACACCTGGAGTTCCCCAATGGCTGAGCCGACGAAGATCCTGCTCGACGAATCCGAGATGCCCACCAGCTGGTACAACATTGTTCCCGATCTGCCGACGCCGCCGCCGCCAGCGCTTCACCCGGGTACGCACGAGCCCGCCGGTCCCGATGACTTCGCGCCGCTGTTCCCGATGGCGTTGATCATGCAAGAGGTCAGCCAAGACCGCTACATCGAAATTCCTGAGGAAGTTCAGGAGATCTACCGTCTGTGGAGGCCCTCACCCCTCTACCGGGCGCATCGTCTCGAGAAGGCACTCGGCACGCCGGCCAAGATCTACTACAAGTACGAAGGCGTCTCGCCAGCGGGCTCGCACAAGCCGAACACCGCCGTTCCCCAGGTCTACTACAACAAGGCCGAGGGTGTCCGGAAGCTCACCACCGAGACCGGAGCTGGCCAGTGGGGCACGGCTCTCGCCTTTGCTTGCTCGCTGTTCGACATGGAGTGCGAGGTGTGGCAGGTCGGCGCGAGCTACCGGCAGAAGCCTTACCGGAAAGCCATGATGGAGATTTTTGGTGGCACCGTTCACTCCAGCCCATCCGAGCTCACCGAAGCGGGCAAGGCCATCCTCGCCATGGACCCGGACTCGCCAGGGTCACTCGGCATCGCCATCTCCGAGGCAGTCGAGATGGCTGCTCCGTACGACGATGTTCGTTACGCCCTGGGTTCGGTTCTCAATCACGTGCTCATGCACCAGACCATCATTGGCGAAGAGGCCATCAAGCAACTGGCCAAGGTTGGTGACACACCTGACGTCATCATCGGTTGTACCGGTGGCGGGTCGAACTTTGCCGGCCTGGCGTTCCCCTTCATGCGAGAGAAGATGGCGGGCAAGATCAACCCGACCATTCGTGCGGTCGAGCCAGCTGCGTGCCCGTCGCTGACAAAGGGCGTGTACGCCTACGACTTCGGCGACACCGCGGGGATGACGCCGTTGATGAAGATGCACACCCTCGGCCACGACTTCATCCCCGACGACATTCACGCTGGCGGCCTCCGCTACCACGGCATGTCGCCGCTGATCAGCCACATCTACGAACTGGGCATGATGGAAGCGATCTCGATCGGTCAGACCGAGTGTTTCGAAGCAGGTGTGCAGTTCGCCAGGACTGAGGGCATCGTCCCGGCCCCCGAGCCAACTCATGCACTCGCCGCCACCATTCGTGAAGCACTCGAGTGCAAGGAATCCGGAGAAGAAAAGGTGTTGCTGACCGCGCTGTGCGGCCACGGCCACTTCGACATGGTCGCCTACGATCGCTACTTCTCCGGAGACATGGTCGACTTCGACTATCCCGAGGAGAAGGTCAACGACGCTCTCACTCGGCTTCCTCAAGTCGGTTGATCGAACGCTGTTGTTCAACCTCGTGCGTCAACTGACCGACCACCTTCCTTCATGAACGACCTCATCGACGAGGAGTTCGTGACACCAGGCGACGAGGTTGCTGAAACCGCCGCCCCGGCAGGTGGGGCTGGCGGCGGCGCGCTCAAAGAGAGAGGCGAACGAGCGGGCTGGGTCTATCTGCTTGCCGTCGGCCTGGTCGGCCTGTTGGTGCTGGGTATCGGCTTGGGGTCACGCGAGACTCGTGAGCCGTTGGTGATCGGTGGCGACGCCGAGTCCGAGCAAGCGGTAGCCGGACGTTCGGCGGTGCTCGAGGTGGCGGTCGAAAACGCAACGGTGTCGTTGGCCGGTGAGTTGCCTGACGAAGGCGCGGTAGCTCAGGCCATCGATCTGGCCACCGCCCGGTTCGGTGAAGGCACCGTGACCAGCTCGCTGGTGTCGAACTCTTCGGTCACGCTCGTCGGGGGAGTGGTGAATGTGTCGGGCACCGCGGAAGAAGGCGACGAGTCACCGAACGGTCTGCAGTCCGACTTGGCGGCGGCCTTCGGCCTGGAGGCGGGCGGCTTCGAGATCACTCGCACCGAAGCTGCGTTCACGCCTGTTCGCGCCGATGCCTTGGTGGCGGCTGGTGTGATCGAGCTGTCTGGTGGATTCCCCGATCAGGCTGCAGTCGACCAATTCATCCTTGCTGCCGAGACCGTCTACGGCGTCGAGAACGTCCGAGGCGCCAATGTCGTTGTCGATCGTGGCACCACCCTCAATGGTGCAACGTTCGGTATCTCTGGCTTGGTCGACGCCGGCGACACCCGAGCGACCGAGTTCCAGAACACCGTGTTGGCGTTCTTCAGCGCAACCAACGCCGACACGACTGGCCTCGAGATCGACACGAGCCCAGAAGCGCTTGCTCGGCTCGAGGAACGTCTGCGGTCCGAGGTGGCGCAACAGCCGATTCTCTTTGCTTCTGGTCAAGCCACGATCGATGCCGAGAGTGCGCCGATCCTCGAGCGTTTGGCGTTGGCGATCAATGCAACGCCAGGCATCGATGTCGAGGTTGTGGGTCACACTGATGGTGAAGGAGCGGTCGAGATCAACCAAGACATTTCCGAGCGGCGAGCGCAAGCGGTTGTCGATCGCTTGGTTGCGCTTGGTGTCGACATTGAGCGTTTGCGGGCGAGAGGTGCCGGTGAGTCTGAACCCATTGGTGACAACGACACCGAAGAAGGTCGAGCGCAGAACCGCCGCATCGCCTTCGAATTCGACGGCGCCTCGTGAACGCATTGGCCTGCCAACCCCGGGTTTGAGACCCTCAGTTTTGGCGGTCTGAGCCCCCGGTTGAGGCAGGTTCATCAACGAAGCGGTGCTCGATGGTCCCGACGCTCTCGACCTCGATCTTCACGACGTCTCCGTCTTTCAAGAACTTGGGCGGGTCGAAGTAGGCGGCTACACCGCTGCTGGTGCCGGTAGCGATGATGTCGCCGGGTTCGAGCGTGCAGACCGTCGAGATGGTCTCGATCTGGTTCCAGCAGTCGAAGACCATCTGATCGGTGGTCGTACTCTGACGAAGCTCACCGTTGACCCAGGTCTTCATGGCCAGTCCGTGCGGCTCGGGCAACTCGTCAGCAGTGACCAACCACGGGCCGATCGGACCGTGCCCGTCCCAGCTCTTGCCGAGGGTCATGGTCGGCGCCTTTTTCTGCCAGTCGCGGACCGACACGTCGTTCACCACGAGATAGCCAGCCACGACCGTAGGCGCTTCCTCACGTGAGACCGAGCGACAGCGCCGCCCGATCACCATGCCGAGCTCACCTTCGTAGTCGACGTGGTCAGGGGCGGCGGCTGGGATTGGAACATCGGCGAACGGATCGTTGATGCACGATGTTTGCTTGTTGAAGATGACGGGGAACTCGGGCACCGGCCGGTTGCCCTCAGCGATGTGGTCCATGTAGTTGAGGCCCACGGCCAAGAACTTGGGCGGCCGAGCCACCGGGGCGAGCAACGTCACGTTGCCCAACGGCCAGCGATCGGCTCCATCGGCAGCGTCGGTCCGTTCCGTCGGGTCGAGCATCGCGGCAGCGACCACATCGTCACCGAGCCCCAGCCAACCGAGACTCACCACCTCGTCGCCCTCGACTGAACCCAACTGGGGCTCGCTCCCGTTCACCTTGAATCGTGCGATTTTCATCTGGCTCTTTCCGAAATGGGGGCTGAGACCGTCAAGGCTGAGGGTCAGGAACCCGGGGTTTGCGCAGGTGTGTTGAGGCGCTTAGGGGAGGGATTGGTAGTAGGCCTGGAGGGTGTGGAAGGCGAGCTTCTTTTCCCCTTCTTCGCTGATGAGCCCTTTGCGGTTGTAGCCGTCTTGGATGCCGGGCAAGGTTCGCATCGGTGTGCGGAAGTCCTTGAGGATCCACGGTGACATGCCGGCGCATTCGGTCTGGGCGTCGACCATCTCGATCTGTGCGTCGTACACCGCAGCCTGAAACTCTTCGGTCCAGATCTGACCGTCATCGCCGTGATGGCCAAACTTCGCCCCGGCCCCGAGCTCGCTGAAGATGATGGGCTTGGCGAAGACCGAGGTCCATCGAGTGGCCGCGATGTCTTCTCGGTTGCCGTAGTACCAACCGAGGTACTGATTGACCCCGATGACGTCGACGTGTTCGCCGAGCGGATCGTCGATGTGGACTGAGGGATCATTCGACGGAAGGGTCAGCAGTGCGGCGGTGACCAGGCGGGTGGGGTCGAGCTCTTTGAACCGTTCGAGAACGGTACGGATGAAGCGGTTGCGGTTGTCTCCCGGCAGCGTCTCGTTCGCTGCCGACCACAAGATGACACTGGCCCGGCTGCGGTCCCGCACCACGAGTTCATCGGCCTGCTCGAGTCCGTTGGCCAGGACGTCGTCGTTGCCGAAGTCGATGCCCCAATAGACCGGCAGCTCGCCCCAGACCATCAAGCCGAGACGGTCGGCCTCGTGCACCATCGCCTCGTCGTGTTGGTAGTGGCCCAGACGCACGAAGTTCGCTCCGAGCTCGACGGCCCAACTCAGCAGCGTCTTGGCATCGTCCTCGCCGTGCGCCCGCTTGCCGCCGGTCGGGCCCTCACCGTGGATCGAGATGCCCTTGCAGAACACGGGCTGGTCGTTCACGAAGATCTGGGTGCCTTCGGTGCGGACGGTCCGGAAACCGACTTGATCGGTGACGGTGTCGACCGTGTTGCCGTTGGCGTCGATCAGCTTGAAGGTCACGTCGTGCAGCACTGGGGCGCCTGGTGCCCATCGTTCGAGCACTGCCGCTTGATCGGCGCTGAAGAGCGTGACGGTTCGGTCGAAGGAGTCGAAGTCGGCGGTCATGCCAGCGCACTCGACCATGGCGCTGAAGGTCTCGGCGATCAGACCGCCATCAGACACGCCGCCAACGATCGACCCATCAGCCGCCATGGCGATCCACGAGTCCAGCAGGAACGACGCTGGCATGGTCACGAGCTCTACCGAACGCGTGATGCCGCCGAAGTTCCACCAGTCGCTGCGCATGGCGGGAATGCGGTCGGCCTCTCGACGATTGTTGACCATCACGACCAACGAGTGGGTGCCGGTCGAGAGCTTGCCGGTGACGTCGACTGCGAACCCGCCGAACCCGCCGACGTGGCACGCCAGTTCCTCGCCGTCGAGAAACACCCGGCAGGTGTGGTTGACCGCACCGAAGCTGAGGAAGCTTCGCTCGCCGTCAGCGGGAGCGTCGGCAACGTCGAACAATCGCCGGTACCAGATGGTGTCTTCGTAGAAATGCAGCTCGGGGTGCTGGGTGTTCCAGTCGCCCGGCACCTCCAACTCCATCGATGTGTCGAAGTCGTACTCGACCCGGTCACCAGGGTGGCGGGGCTTGAAGTCGCGGAAGTATCCCTGGGTGTTTCGTTCACCCAAGATGTTGACGTAGCCGGTGTTGTAAGGGTCGGGAATGGCCCGCCAGGTGCCATCGAGTGACGTGACCTGGCCAGCCGCTCGACGTGAGCGAAGGTTGGTCAAGAGCGTGGTGCCGCTGGTGCGTTCGGGGCCGATGGTGTTTCCGGTCAAATCCACCAGACGATCTTGTCAGCCCGTGGCGAGTTTGCGGAATCCTTCCGCCATGCGACCGTCGTCGAATCCGGCATCACCAGCGACGCGCACGCCCCACTCCCGAATGAGATCGGGAATGCGGCTCGGGTCTTGCATTTGGCTCTCGTGGCACAGCAGGGCTTCGATCTTCGCTTCATAGGTGTCGGTGATGTCGACGAAGTGATTGGCGTCGGGTCCACCGACCAGCCAGACCTCGGGCACCGAGTGGGGCTCGTGGCCCTCGGCCATGAGTTCGACGTGGGCAAACTCGTTGCGACTGTCGGGGTAGACAGCGCACAAGGTTGCCTCACCGGCGGCCAGGTGATCAGGGTGGGCGCTGTAGATGCGTTCAAGGTTCCGGGTCGGGGACTGGGTGACCACGACGTCCGGCTTGACCTGGCGGATGACTCGACTGATGGCCTTGCGCAACTCCATGGTCACCTCGACCGCCCCATCGGGGAAACCCAGGAAGTGCAGCTCGTCGACCCCGACGACCTTTGCTGCCTTGGTCTGTTCTTCTTGACGGATCTCGGCCATGCGCTCACGAGTGATCGTGTTGTCGAAGCCTCCCGCCTGCCCATCGGTGATGAGGCAGTACACAACGCGGTGACCGGCGAGGGTCAACGACGCAGTGGTGCCGGCACATCCGAAGTCGAGATCGTCGGGGTGTGCGGCGACGTGGAGATAGGTGAGGGTTTCGGATGCCATCGGGCGACGTTAACCGTCTGCTCGGTCGAGCGGCGAACGAGGTGAACCCTTGCCCTCTTGGGCCATGATGGACAGATGGCCACCATGAACAAAGAAGAGCGTGAGGAATACCTCAGCCGAGCCCACGTCGGAGTGATCGCAATCGAGCAAGCAGGACGGGGGCCGCTGGCGGTGCCGGTCTGGTATTCCTATGAGCCTGGCGGCAACGTCGAGGTGTTGATGGGTGCTGACTCGGTCAAGGCGAAACTCATCAAGGCGTCCGGCCGCTACACGATGACCGTGCAGCGAGAGGATCTGCCGTACAAGTACGTGATGGCCGAAGGGCCAGTGGTCGAGACTCGTCCTGCTGAGACCGAGCGCGACACCCGCCCGATGGCGAGGCGCTATCTGGGCGACGAGCTCGGCGACCAGTACGTCGGCGACGGTGCGGACAACTCGAGCATTGTTGTCGCGATGCATCCCGAGCGTTGGTACTCGACCGACTACGGCAAAAGCTGACCCGCACGGGGGTCAGGAAATGAACGGCAGCGCGGAGATCGTGCCACAGCGCCGCTCACCGTTGTAGAACTCGACGGTCACCGTCATGCCCGGCTCCTGGTGGTTCATGTCCATGATCGACAGAGCGATGTTTTTCTGGAGGCGTGGAGAGTGGCAGGCGCTGGTGACCGTGCCCACTCGTTGACCGTCGGTGTCGACTACGTGCCACCACTGGTCGTTACCCTGGATGGGATCGCCTTCGATGATGATGCCGATCTGGCGCTGCACCGGTCCTTGTTCCCTGATCTCGAGCAGGGCGTCCTTGGCCAGAAAGTCGGCTTCTTGGTCGAGGGCGCAGTAGCGGTCGAGTCCGACTTCGAACGGGTTGTTTCTGATCGTCATGTCGTTGCCGTACGAGAGCAGGCCACCCTCGATGCGCTCCATCGACGACGGGGCTCCCGGTTGGATGCCGTACGGCTGACCGGCTTCGGCAACTCGTTCCCAGAGTTCGGTCCCGAACGCTCGATCGCGTAGATACAGCTCGAAGCCGCCCTGCTTGCTCCAACCGCTGCGGGCAATCACGAGAGGGATACCAGCAAAGTCGAACTCTCGGAACCAAAAGAACTTGAGCTCCCGAACCCAATCGCCGAACAGGACCGCAGCGACATCGTCCGCCAACGGTCCCTGGATCGCCATCGGCGAGACGTCGGGTTCGGTGCACTCGACATCGAGACCGAGGCCTCGGGCCAGGCCCATGGCCCACAACAACACGTCGGAGTCAGCGATCGACAGCCAGAAATGGTCCTCTGCGAGCCGGAGAAGGACCGGGTCATTGACGATGCCGCCGTGTTCGTTGCACAGCGGCACGTACTTGCACTGGCCGATCTTCATCTTCGACAGATCGCGAGGCGTCATCATCGTGGCGAGAGCGAAGGCATCCGGGCCCTTGAGTTCGACCTGACGCTCGACGGCGACATCCCACATCGACACGGCATTGATGATCGGCCAGTAGTCCTCCTCGGCACTCTTGTAGACCGTGGGCAACAGCATCTTGTTGTAGACCGTGAATGCCTGAACCCCAGCAGCGCCGGTGGCTTCGAAATACGGCGAGAGCCGCGTGCGGGTACTGAAGGTGAGGTGAGACTGTGACACGGGGAACTCCAGCATCGGTGGAACGGGAGGCGGAAGTTAGCCCACTCAGGGACCGTCGAATGTGGCTCTTGCCATGCGCAACGGAGGTTCTCGTTCTGTGCAACAAGCGTCTCAGTTGCGACGAGCGCAGAGCCGTCCGGTTCATCAAGCAAGAAGTGGAGTTCGGGTCGGATTTCGCACCCGTCAGCGAGCTCGATGTGCAGCGCCACCGCTTCATCATGCAGGGCCCGGTCATCGACGAGTCGACCGATCTCTCTGAGTTGCCTCTGGGCATACGGGGCGACATCAGGGTGCTTGATCGACAATGACTGATCGACAATGA
>CAYGQE010000007.1:94616-96568 GCA_964351995.1 uncultured Acidimicrobiaceae bacterium
TGATCGACAATGACTGATCGACAATGAGTGGCTGTCTGGTTGCTCGACAGGCTCAGACCGGGGCAACACGCCGAAGAGTTGCGAGCAGCGGTAGCGCAACGCCGCCGAGCACGACCAGGACGACGACGATGATGACGGCAGGGTCAGTCGCATCGACGAGTAAACCGGTGAGGAATGGCACGCCCACGCCCCCCACATTGGTTGCCAGTAGTTGTCGCCCTGCCATACGAGCGGCGTGAACCTCGCCGACGCGTTCACGAGTACGGGCGAAGAGCGTGGGAATGAGTGGCCCGAGGCTGGCACCGGCAAACACCAGGGCGCCAACGGCAAGGACCGGAGGGAGGACCGCAACGCCAGCGACACCGCCGAGGGCCGCAAGGCTGAGTTTCACGGTGCCGGTTCGGTCGACGAGGGGGGTGATCTGAGGCCTCGACATCAGGAGCCGCCCGACCATCAAGCCAGCCCAAAAGCCCGACACAGCCACGGCTGCAAGGTCGTCATCGAACCAGCGGCTCTCGGTGAGGTAGGTGTATGCCCACTGCCCGGTCGTGACCTCGAGCGCGACAAGTGCGGCGAACGCTCCGAGCGATGCGAAAATCACCACGGGGTTGACCGGCTCTGCCTCTTGATCGATCGTGACCGTGACCGGCACCGGAGGTGGCCAGGCGTTGCGAGCACGAAAGGCCACCGCCGCGGCTGCAACCACGATGACAGCTCCGGCGAGCGCCGACCACCGCCAGGTGGGAGCAACGATCACGATGAGCGGACCGACCGTGGCACCGAACCCGTACATCCCATGGATCAGGCCGGTGCTGCCGACGTCGCCGATCGTGGTGATGAAGATTGCTCCGAGCGAATCGAGCAAACCGGACACGACGCCAACCGCGGCGATCGCCGCAAGAAAGAGGATCCACGTCGTGGAACCAGCCACCGCAAGCGAGGCGGTCGCAAGCGCAAGCAGGGCAACCAAGAATGCTGAACCCATCGGAATGTGTCGCAGCGCGGCTCGGCCAGCCAGTGCGGTGCTCATGCGGCCGATGCCGTAGACGAGCGACACGAGCCCAAGGGCGCCAACGCTCCGCCCGAACGCCACCTGCACCTGTTCCCAGTAGACACCAACCATCGAGATGGGTACCGCAAACGACGCATACGTGGTGGCTGCGGAGCGAACCGCCATGCGTTGTTCAGACACCTGATGAGGCTACGGGGGCTGTGTCATCGCTCATGCTGCGCCCCTCGATGCTGAAGCCGGAGTTCTCTTGCGGTCTGAAAGGTGGTCTCTGATCAATTCTCACCACGGTTTACGACGGTTCTGTTGCAGCTTGTTGCTGCAGAGCGTTTCGACACCATCGGTGAGTGCATCATCACTGTCAGAGTTGAAACAACGACACAGGAGGGTGCGGATATGACGATCGTCGATACCGAAGAAACCTTGGTTGCCGTGCAACGCGGCACTGATCGCCCAAGCGAACTCCAGGTTGATGACCGGTCCGAGTGCCCGATCTGTGGGGCGGGGCCAGAGCGTCAGGCCACGGTGTCCCGAGTGCCAGACGGGGCGCTCGAGCTGGTGATTCTGGTTTGCAGCCAATGTGGGAACGACCATCCCGTTTGGTTCTGACACATCGAGACAGTGGTCGTGGTCGTCGGGATGCTTCCGGACCGCTACGCTTCCCCAACCAATCGAGCTGCGGCTCGATGACGGGGCCATAGCTCAGTTGGTAGAGCGCTTGCTTTGCAAGCAAGATGTCGGGAGTTCGATTCTCCCTGGCTCCACGTTTTCTTCGGCCTAGCGGCCTCAGAAACCAGAGTTCGGCTGCGCCGAACTCTCACCTCGGGTCGAGCGCTTGCTCCCCGCTCACAACGTCGAAGTTGTGAGTTGTCGAAGTTGTGAGTTGTTGCGGCCTCAGAAACCAGAGTTCGGCTGCGCCGAACTCTCACCTCGGGTCGAGCGC
>CAYGQE010000007.1:96668-130469 GCA_964351995.1 uncultured Acidimicrobiaceae bacterium
AGAAACCAGAGTTCGGCTGCGCCGAACTCTCACCTCGGGTCGAGCGCTTGCTCCCTGAGTCCGTTGACCATTTGCCGTAGGTTGTTCGGCGTGAGCGTGCACGTGATGAAAGCAGTGCCAGCGCTGATGGCGGCGATGTTGGTGGCGACCGCCTGTACCTCGGCGACCAATCTCGTCGTGGAAGAGGGGACCGTTGACGCCCTCGCAGTTGCGCCACCACCGACGGTCGCTGCCGCGCCGAGCTCGACCGTGGGCACCACTGCGGTTCCCACCACCGAAGCGCCGCCGACCAGTCCGCCGCCCCGGGCTCCGATCGTGCTCGGCTTTGCTGGCGACACGACCTTCACCAACGGCCTCGAGCAACGTGACCCCTTCGGTCAAGTCACCGATCTCACCTCGGCACCCGACCTGATGGTGGTGAATCTCGAAACCGCAGTGGCTGATCTCGGGGTTGGTCGACCGCCAGTCGACAAGCGGTTCCTCTTTCGGTCACCACCGTCGTCTCTCGACCTCTTGGTCGATGCCGGGGTTGATGTTGTTGCCCTCGCCAACAACCACACGCTCGACTTCGGAGCTGACGCTCTGGCCCAAACGCTCGACGAGATCGACGCTCGAGCGCTTCGCCGGGTGGGGGCTGGACTTGATCAGGACGGCGCCTACGAACCGCTCATCGTGGAGGTGGGGGAGTGGACCGTCGGGCTCGTCTCGCTTTCGCGGGTTCCCTGTGACTGGTCGGCCTCTGGCGAGAACGTCCGGCCCCAGGTGGCATGGGCGTGTCCTCCGTTCTTCGACCTTGCTGTCGCTGCGACCGAGCAGGCCATGGCCCGGGCTGATGTGACGGTCGTGATGATCCATGGAGGTGAGGAAGGGGTCCTGTGCCCGTCTCCGTTCATGGTCGAACTCGAGCAAGACTTCGCCGAGTTGGGTGTCGACGCGGTCATCAACGGTCATCCTCACGTGCTGCAGGGCATCACCAGGCATGGCAACACGTGGGCTGCTCATTCGCTCGGGAACTTCGCCTTTCCCCCAGCCAGCGGGATCACTGGCAACTCGGCGATCGTTCAGCTGACGGTGAGCGAGGAGGGCGTAGGGATGTCGATTGTTCCCGTGCGATCGAATGGTGGGGTGCTCTCACCGCCCACCGATGCGCAACGTGACGACATCATCGGACAGGTGCAGCGAGTGTCAGACGGCGTCACCATCGACGCTTCGGGCGCAGTGACCGCCGACGATTCCGTTGTCGGCCAGTGTTGATCAGCAGAGTGTTGACCGCTCAGCCGACGGCGTAGAAGGTGCCGTTGCGGCTGCCGACGAAAATCTGACCGTTCCAGACCGCCGGCGTGGACTCGATGCATCCGCCGAGTTCGATTGTCCATTGTTCGATCGGCGTGGTGCCGGTGATGTCGAAGGCGTGGAGGAAGCCGTCACAGTCGCCTTGGATCAGCGTTCCGTCGACCACGACCGGGCTCTGCCAGAGCGGGCCCGGCAGGTTCAGCACCCAGCGTTCGGCGCCATCGGCCCGTTCGAGACCGAGGACACGGCCATCGTCAGTGGCGACGATGAGGAGGTCTTCCCACAGCGCGGGGGTTGCCCACACGCCGGTGTCCAGGCCCTGTCGAGCTTCTCGGCTCCACACGACCGGGTCGTCCGGGTTCGAAGGATCGAGCTTGATGACTTGACCCAGCTCTTGACTGCGCCCGTTTCCCCGCTCGTACTGGGTGCCGACATACAGCATGCCTTCATCGTCGATGACGATCGTGGCGTCGGTGTCGTCGCCGGCCCAGAAGCGGAACGTGCGGGTTGGCTCGCCACCAGCATCGAGATCGGTGATGTCCCAGCCCTGCACGAGCCCACCGGAATTAGCGAAGTAGACGGTGTTGCCGCTGATTGCCACCGAGTTCTCGATCGACACATTGCCACCGACCGCAGCAGTGAGTTCGTCATCCCACCCAGCGGCGGAGAAGACGATTTCAGGGTCGACGGTGACGAAGCCTTCGCCGTCGTAGCCGCGGTTCAGCTTGACGATGAAGAAACGAGAGTTCTCGCCCCCCTCGAACAGATAGTCGTCGACGATCAGGGCCGAGCCATCCCAGTCGTTGTTCCAGCGTGTCGGTTGCACGGCTTCGGCGTTGAGTTTCCACAGCGCCTCGGGAGCGTCGCGGTCGATGGCGACGACGTGGAAGTCGTTGTCTCGGCTGCCGGTGTACATCAATGGGAAACCGTCGGGATCGATCGTGATCGAGCCCTTGATGATGTCGTTTGTTGCATAGGGCGGGTACGCCGTTGCACCGGTGGCCGGGTCGAGGAAGTTGACGTTGCGGTCGTAGCCGCCGAAGGCAACCCACCAGCGCTCGTCGTCGCCCGGAGGGCGGAAGACGCTGGGTTGGCCGGTCCAGCCAGAGCCACACCAGTTCTTCGGCTCGCCCCCGACGCTCGAGTTCGAGCAGCCGATCTCGAACGTCCACTGGATGGTCGGGTCAGTGGGAACGGGGCCTTGGCCATAGAAGGACCGGGTTGGATTACCTCGGAATGTCAACAACCCCTCGACGGCGCCGAGGTTCGACCACGGCCCTCCGGCCGACGCCGGGTCGACCCACCCCTCGTACGGAGGCTGCGTGGTCGTGGTTGATTCCGTCGTTGTCGTGGTTGGCGCTGCGGTGGTGGGGGCAACGGTGGTCGAGGCAGCCGTGGTGGTGACAGCCACCGTGTCGGCGGTTGCGTTCTCGCTGCTCGTGTCGTCGCGGTTTGCCTGGTTCGTTACGAGCAAGATGCCAGCAAGCACCGCACCGAGTCCGATGACCAGGACGCCGAGTTTCTTGCTGTCGTTCGCCGGTTTGCCCACGGCGGTCAGTGTTACACGCCTCGCGTTGCCTTCAGTGGTTGCTGAGGAACGTCCGGAAGGCGGCGGTGGCGGCGTCGATGAACTCGGGTTCTTTCCACTGTTCGACCAGTGTGGCGTTGGGAGCTCGCTCGACGATCTCGCGAGAGGTGGACGCTGGATGGAAGATGTCGTTGCCCATCGCCACCAACAACGGAGTCTCGAAGGCGGCGACGTCATCTGGCGTCGCGGTCAAGACAAACTCGCCTCCCCACATGTTCGAGCGAAACTGCGCCCAATCGTCGGAGCTTGCCTCTGGGTGCTCGTCCACGATGTTCTCCGCCCACGAGTCGAACATGGCGTCGAGCTCGGCACGATTGTTGTCGACACCGACGGGCTGCAAGAGGATGGCGCTGAGGAAACGCTGGGGAGCAGTCTTGAGTAGACCAGCGATGTAGGGGCCGCCGATGCACATGCCGATCAGGTGGCACCGGTCGATGTCGAGGTGATCGAGAAGCGCCAACTGGTCGGTGGTGTAGTCCGCCCACCCGTCTGAGCCAGACACCGGAGCGACGGAAGCACCGGCGTTCCGTTGATCCATGCCGATCACCTGGAAGCTGTCATCGAGTTGGCGGGGATCGAACGGTTGCCCTTCCCAGAGGTCGTGGGCTGATCGCATACCCCCGGGTGCGATCGTCAGGATCGGAACCCCCTCACCGCTGACGCTGTAGTGGATCTTCTGGTCGGCGATGTCCAAGAACGGCATGGTGAACTGTCTAGCCGACAGGCACTGGCGGAGCGGTGCGCTGCTGATTTCGGATGAACCTGGCGTCCCAGGCGGCCACGATCGCAGGGCCGACCACCAAGAGGACGAGCAAGATCATCGAGTGGATCGGTAGCTTGCCGAGATCGCGAACCTGGCCGTCTTGGGTGCCCACGTCGGCCATCTCGACGATGATCGGCGAAAAGGCGATCAGCCCGAGACGAATCACGCCTGGTTTGTAGCTGTCGTGGGTCATGCGACGAAGGCTGGTGTAGCCCAGTGCAGCCGCACCGACCATCGCCAGCACCCGCAACGCAGGCAGAGCGCCTTCGATGGCACGGGCCAAGCTGTCCTCGGGCCGGAGGGTGAGGCGATTCCAGGAGCTGAAGTGGTTGCTCAACAGTGCGTCGAATGCGCCGGTGACGAAGGCAACGGAGACGATCGCTCCCGCGACGAAGCCGAGCAACGGAATGTTGAGTCGGTCGTCGTCTGCGGTCATGTCGGACTGTGTAGCCGTCTCAGCGTCGAACGGCCCGTCAATTTCACCGGCAACTGCTTACCCGAGACCGCCTTCGGCAATCATGCGCTCGAGGGTGAGTTCGGGGTGGTCCTGCAAGACACGGTCCATCCAGTACTTGCTCTCGAACAATGCCAGATGGGTGCCGTCATCGCGAGACAGCACATCGACGCCTTGCATGGCTCGCAGCGCCGGGGTGGATTCCTCGTCGGTCTTGCGGGCGATTGTGAAGCGAGTGGTGGTCAGCTCCATCTCGGCCCCGAACTCGTTCTCCAAGCGATGACTCGCCACCTCGAACTGCATCGGGCCAACGGCGGCGAGGATCGGTTGCGAATCACCCGTGTGCTCATCTCGCAGCACCTGCACGGCGCCCTCTTCGTCCAGCTGGGCAACGCCCTTGCGGAACTGCTTGAACTTCGAGGTGTCCTTCACCCTGGCTCGCATGAAGAACTCGGGAGCGAAGGCGGGCAGCGCTGGCCACTGCGCCGGCTTGTCGACGTAGACCGAGTCGCCGACCCGAAGATCGTTGGCGTTCACCAGGCCGAGGATGTCGCCGGGGTACGCCGTATCGACGGTCTCACGATCCTGACCGAAAAGGGTTTGGGCGTACTTGGTGGAGAACTGACGGCCCGTGCGCCCAGCGATTGCCGTCATGCCTCGGTCGAACTCTCCGGAACACACACGTACGAACGCGATGCGGTCTCGGTGGGCCTTGTCCATACCGGCTTGAACCTTGAAGACCATGCCGCTGAACGGCGCATCGACCTCGCGGCGAGTGCCGTCTTCGAGCACGCGAGGCCCCGGAGGGGGCACGAGATCCACGACACCATCGAGCAGGAACCTGATACCGAAGTTGGTCATTGCCGATCCGAAGAACACCGGGGTGCTCTCGCAAGCCAGGAACGATTCCTGGTCGACCGTGCGGCCAACCTCTCGGAGCAGTTCGGCCTCTTCTTGGGCATCCCCCCACCACTCGGCATCACGCACGGCGGCATCTTCAGCCGACACCAGCTCTTCTGGTGCCATGGTCGAACCGCGAGCTGTCCGCTCGAAGCGGGTGTATTGGCCATTGCTCTGATCGATCAGGCCGCGGAAGTCGCCGGGAATGCCGACCGGCCACGTGACCGGCGTTGGCTCGACGATCAGCGTGTTCTCGATCTCGTCGAGCAAGTCGAACGGGGGTTTGCCCGGGCGGTCCCACTTGTTGATGAAGGTGAGGAACGGGATCTCCCGCTCGCGACAGACCTCGAACAACTTGAGGGTCTGGGGCTCGATGCCCTTGGCTGCATCGAGCACCATGACCGCGGCATCGGCGGCAGCAAGCACGCGGTAGGTGTCTTCGGAGAAGTCGCGGTGACCGGGGGTGTCCAACAGGTTCATGATGCAGTCCCGATACTCGAACTGCAGCGCAGCTGAGGTGATCGAGATGCCGCGCTGCTGCTCCATGTCCATCCAGTCAGACGTGGCCGAGCGGCGACCTTCTCGAGCCTTGACCGTGCCCGCTTCCTTGCCGAGTGCACCGCCATAGAGCAGGAACTTTTCGGTCAGGGTGGTCTTGCCCGCGTCGGGGTGGGAGATGATCGCGAATGTACGACGTCGAGCGGCCTCGACTTTGGGATCAGCACCAGACATGAGGCCCAACGCTACGGCTTTGGCCAGATATGCGCGCAGGGCGCGCCCCACCTTCCCGTAACCTCGGACGGTGCTTGAACATCCCAACCCATATCCCGGCGCTCATCGTCCGGATCGAGCGTGGACCGTTGACAGCAATGGGCTGTCGATCGCCGCCTACCAGTGGGGCGAAGACAGCGGACGTCCGCTTTTGCTTGCTCACGGCGGCTTCGACTTCGCCGGAACGATGGACGGCTTTGCACCACTGCTCGCAGCCGAGGGTTGGCGTGTGATCAGCTGGGATCATCGCGGGCACGGCGACAGCGAACATGCAGCGCTCTACAACTGGGAAGCCGATCAGCGAGATGCGCTGGCCGTCATCGAGACCGTCACGACACAGCCCGTTCCCTTCGTCGGTCACTCGAAGGGTGGCGGCGTCTTGATGGCGCTGGCCGAGGTGCGGCCCGACCGGTTGTCGGCGATGGTCAATCTCGACGGGCTTCCGTCGGCCCGAGCCGTGCCTGACGTGTCTGATCGTGAGCGGCGCCGCCTCATGGCCGCCGAGCTCGGTCAGCGGCTCGACTATCGCCGCGAGGCCCACAAGGGCCAGCGCAAGCCGGGCGAGTTGAAGGATCTGGCCGCACGTCGCCAGAAGATGAACCCTCGTCTGCCGCTCGAGTGGCTCGAGTACCTCGTGCCGATTGGGGCTGCTGAGACCGAAGAGGGTTGGCGCTGGAAGCTCGACCCGTCGATGCGGTTCGGCGGTTTCGGCCCATATCGCCCTGAATGGGGGCTCGCTCGGCTGCCGGGGTTGCGGGCACCCTTCCTCGCTGTGCTCGGTCTGGAAGAAGACGCCATGAGCTGGGGAACCGAGCCAGAAGACGTGCTGCATTGGCTGCCCCGGGGGCACCAATTCCACACCATGGAAGGTGTGGGCCACTTCGTCCACATCGAGCAACCGCGAGAAGTGGCCGATCTCGTCTTGGAGTTCTTGTCATGACCGAGACCCCCCGCATGCTCGACCACAATCGAGTGAAGATCGCACTCCATACCCTCGTTGAAGGCGAGGGCGCGCCGCTGCTCGTCCTCCACGGTCTCGGCGAGAAGACCTCGCCGGCCCGCGACCCATGGTCGGCGTGGCCCGGCCCTGTCTATGGCATCGACTTCACCGGGCACGGCGCCAGCACCGTGCCAAGCGGCGGTGGCTACACAGCAGAAGTTCTCATGAGTGATGTCGATGTGGCGCTCGCTGAGATCGGCCCGGCCACCATCGTTGGACGAGGCCTCGGTGGGTACGTCGGCTTGCTCGTCGCTGGTGCTCGACCAGATCTCGTGCTCGGCGTCGTGATCGATGACGGCCCCGGGCTTGCCGGTGGTGGCACGGGCCCGCCTTCGTCGAGCTGGTACGCCCCAGGTGTCGTGGACGGCTCCTCGCCCGATCCCTTTGCGCTCTACGAGCTCTCTCATGACGTTCGGCCCGCCGACTACGTCAACGGCTTCGTGCATCTCCTCATGTCGAACTCGGCGATGGAGCAACCGCTCATCGTCACGGCTCGGAACCGTCCGCCTTGGCTTGCTGCTGTGGCGGCGGAGCCTGGTGTCGTGGTCACTTCAGCCGATGCTGCCTTCGACGCTCTCGCACTCCCTTGACGAACCGGAAGCGGCGGTTCGTGATCGACACCGACACCGCGTCGGACGATGCGGTTGCGTTGATGTTGGCTGTTGCCGCCGATGTCGAGATCGTTGCGGTAACCGTCGTTGCCGGCAATGTCCCGATCGACACGGCGGTCAACAACGCCATTGTCACCCTCGACATCTGTGGTGCCCCGAACGTGCCGGTCCATGTTGGTGCTGCCGCCCCACTGGCTCGGTCATTGGAAACGTCAGAGGACACCCACGGAACTGATGGGATGGCCGGCGTTGCGTTGCCCGCTCCAAGCCGGGGCCCCGACCCCGGCGATGCGGTCGACGTGCTTCTCGACCTGGCCAACACCGATGCCGGTGATCTCACGCTGGTGACGATCGGCCCACTCACCAACATCGCCAAGGCCCTCGAACGAGACCCCGACTTCCTCACGAAGTTCGAGCACACGTACTTCATGGCTGGCTCGCCCGACGGTGTTGGCAACGTGAACGTTGCCGGCGAATTCAACGTGTGGGCCGATCCTGAGGCCGCCACGATCGTGTTTGCTGCTGATGGTCCAAAGACCATGGTTGGCTGGAACATCAGCCGGCAGTTCACCGTGATCACACCGGAAGAGAACGCCGAGCTCGTTGCGGCTGGGCCGCTTGGCGAGTGGGCCTCGGCGATCAACGTTGATGTGGATCGCTTCTGTCGCGAAGTGTCTGGCCTCGACGGCTACGACCTTCCCGACCCGGTGACCATGGCGGTCGCACTCGACCCCTCGCTGATCACTGATGCCTCCGATGAGTCGATGGTGATCGGCCTCGACGAACCCACCCGTGGTGCGGTGGTGCTCGATCGTCGGGCCGAGCGAACGGCACCGAATTGTCGGGTGGTCTGGGCGGTCGATGAGTGCCGGTTCAAGCAGGTGCTCCTCGAAGCATGCGGGATGACCCCTCTGTCTTGACACTAGGTTTGCGCACATGGCAGCGATCGTGGAGATCCAAGGTTTGCGTAAGATCTATCGAAGGCCTCGTAAAGATGACGTCGTTGCGGTGCAAGGCATCGACCTCACGCTCGGTACGCCGGGAACGGTGCACGGGTTCCTCGGGCCGAATGGCTCGGGCAAGACCACCACGATTCGGTGCCTGCTGGGCCTGGTTCGCCCGTCAGCCGGTGTCGTTCGAGTCTTCGGCGTCGATTCAACCACCGAGTTCTGGAAGGCCGCCCCCCGAGTCGGTGCCATGGTCGAGAACCCCAAGATGTTCCCGAACTTCAGTGGTCGGCGGAACCTGAGCCTGCTGGCTGATCTGGCCAGCATCCCGAAGCAAGAAGTCGACCGAGTGCTCGGCGTGGTCGGCCTTGCCGATCGCGATGGCGATTCGTTCGACTCCTACTCCCTCGGTATGAAGCAGCGCCTGGCGATTGCTGCCGCACTATTGAAGAATCCCGATCTCCTCATCCTCGACGAACCCGCCAATGGTCTGGACCCGGCCGGCATTGCCGAAATGCGAGTGCTCATTCGCGACATTGCCAGTGAGGGCAAAGCCGTGCTTGTCTCCAGCCACCAGCTGGCCGAGATCGAGCAGGTCTGTGACGACGTGACGATCATCCATCGGGGCAGCGTGGTGGTGTCGGGCACCCTCGACCACGTTCGCCAGCACGCTGGTCCAGACAACGTTGTTGCCACGGTGCCTGACCGGGCGCAAGCGATCAGCGCACTCAACAGCGGCGGCATCACCGCTCGCCCTCGGCCGAGGGAGGACGAGATCGTGGTCGACATCGATGCGGCGAGAGCCAGCGATGTCACTCGCACGCTCGCCGATGCCGGTATCTACCTCAGCGGTCTCCAGACCGAGCGCGCAACCCTGGAAGCGGCGTTCCTGAATCTCACTGGCGATGCCCCACCACCGCCGATGGCAGCGCCTCTTGACACCGAGGTGCCACCGCCATCGGTTGTGCCCGAGATGGGTGGTGCATCGTGATCCCGTTGATGCGTTCCGAAGTCAAACGGCTGTTGGCACGACGGATGACGTTGTTGTTCCCCGGGGTCTTGATGCTGCTGATGATCGGCGGCACTGTCATTGCCTACTTCGTCATCACCAACGACGAAGGCAACTCGCCAGACCTGGTCAATGACATCGCCGGTGGCGTGGATGCAGCCAACCTCTTTGCTCCGATCGTGTTCCTGATCCCGGTCATGGCCTTCGTGATTGGTGCGTCGTCGATCGGCGCTGACCTCAAGACGGGGATGGTCGAGCAGATCTTGACGTGGGAGCCGCGACGACTTCGCTTCTTGCTCGCTCGTTGTTTTGCCGGGTTCGTTGGTGTTGCCCTCGCCGCAATTGCGGTGGCCACCGTCTTCACCGGGCTCATGCTCGTGCTTGCCGCCACCACGGGCACGACCGACGGGGCGAACGGTGAGTTCTGGGGCAATGTCATCGTTGCGATCGTGCGTGCCGGTTTGGCTGGCGGAATCTTCGCCATCTTCGGCATCGGAATCGCTCTCTTGGTGAACAGCTCCGTGGGCGCGATCGTCGGTTTCGTCATCTACTTCTTCATCATCGAGAACCTGCTCGCTGCGTTCTTACCGAGGATCGCCAGCTATTTGCCGCTGACCAACACCACGGCGTTCGCCCAGGGCACTGATGTCGTGCGGCTCGACGGCAACGTGTTCACCGGGGACTTCGAGGAGATCTTCAGCCACGGTTACGTCACTGCGGGGTTCATTCTCGCCGCCTGGACCGCTCTGGCTGCCGTTGGGGCAAGTGTGGTCTTCAACCGACGCGATGTCGCCTGATTGGGGTCGATTCCGGGTCAGATCGCCCGATACAGGTACGGCCCGACCAACAGCAGCGTGATGGTGGTCGACGCAGCAAGCGCGCCGATCAATCGGCGATCAATTCTCCTGGCCCACGTCGTCATTGCGTCCCCTGTCTTGATGGGGAACAGCCAATCGCAAACCGCCGGGGACTACATGGGTAGAACCGCTTGGCCGGGAACCTCTACAGCCACCGCTGATCGCACTTGAACGCCGACAGTGGCAGTGGCAGTGGGCTCAGCCACCGAGGGCGCAAGCTCAAACGGTTTCGGAGATCTCTGAGTTGAGATCGATGATGCCGAGACGCACCGCACCGAGAACGGCATGGGTGAGGCTCTGGGCATCGAGCTTGCGATAGATCGCATTCAGGTGGTTGTGCACGGTCTTGGTGGTGATGCCGAGGTATCGGCCCGCCTGCTTCGTGCTCATGCCGTCGGCGATCGCCTGGAGGATCTCGACCTGGCGATCCGACAGCAGGTCGTCGTTCACCTTGTTCTCGGCGGCCGTTGTCAGCATGGCGCCAGCGAGGGCGGGTGAGAGCACCGTGTCGCCATCAGCAACACGAAGCACGGTGTCACGCACGTCAGCGAAGCTGGTGCCCTTACTGAGGTAGGCGCTGGCGCCAGCGGCAATGGCGTCGCGAGTCTTGTCGATGTCGTCGTGCATCGTGAGCACGGCAACTCGGACGCCCGGAAGCGCATCACGAATCTGGCGAGTGGCTTCGATGCCGTCCATGACGGGCATCGAGAGGTCCATGAGGACCACGTCAGGCTGGAGCGCCTTGGCGAGGGTCACCGCTTCTTCACCCGTGGATGCTTCACCAACAACATCGTCGCCGGCTGCTTCGAATGAACGGCGCAAGCCGTCACGGAGCAGGGCGTGGTCGTCGGCTAGAAGGATCTTGATCATGGAGTTGCCTCTCGAGAAAGTTGGCTGGTCAGGACGGTGATAACGGTGCCCTGACCCGGTTCGCTAGTCACTTCGAGGATTGCCCCCGCAGCTGCAGCTCGTTCGCGCATCCCGACCAAGCCATAAGCCGTGCCACGGATGCCCTTGCCCGGTGTGAAGCCCCGACCGTTGTCTTCAACGACGAGTACGCCGCGTCCGTTCTCGATCGACCAACCCACGTGAGCGCGAGATGCCATAGCGTGCTTTTCGACATTTGTGAGCGCTTCCTGAGCGATTCTCAAGAGTTCATTTTCCACAACTGCTGGAAGGTGAAGCGTTCGGTCCTTCGGAACTGCCAGCGTGACGGCGATTTCGGAGCGACGCTGGAAGCGGTCGACGACCTCGCCGAGCAGCATCGAGAGCGGGCGTTCGGGGGTGACGGCGGCCCGTAGCTCGATCAAGGTGTCACGAAGCTCCCGGATGGCACCCTGGGTGTCTTCGTGGAGCCGTTTCAGGTCGGGCGACGGCTCTTCACGGTCTGCATTGATCCGCTCGAGCTCGATGGCGATGTAGGTGAGCCACTGGCCGAGGCGATCGTGCAAGTCCCTGGCAATACGGGTGCGCTCCTCGGCCGCAGCGAGGCCCCGGAGCTGGGCGAATTGCCGAGCGTTCGACATGGTCAGGGCCAGCACGTCGGTCATCCCGTCGAGGAGTTCGACATCGCTGGTGCTGTATTGACGAGGCAGAAAGGTCTCGACCGCAACCATTCCAGCATCGACGCCGTTGACGACGAGGCGGCCATACAGGCCACTGCCGGTGCGGCCGGTCATGGGCATCAGGTCGTCGACGTGGACGATCGATCGTGAGATCGACGTGGTGTAGAGAGGCTCGGGGAGCTCCACGTCATCGAGCACCGGATCGAGCTCGAAGCCGTCCTGAATCTGAGGAGACCAACGACCGTCTTCATGGGTGAGAAGAAGGACTCGGTCGGCTCCAAAGGTGGTGGTCAGCTGCTCGCGAGTTGATTGGAGGATGTCTTCGAGATCGAGCGAGGAGGGCAGCGTGCGAGCGAGATCGTTGAGGACCGAGAGCAGTTCGTTGGTGTCTTTGAGCGTGGAGAAATCGTCGCTCATCTTCTGACGGCGGTCCTCGAGGTGGAGCAATCGGTATTGACCAACGCCGGGAAAGATTGCTGCCGCGCCAATGGCGAGCACGCCGAGTGGGCTGGGGGCTGACACGGTGGCAGTGACGATCGTGTCGACGGCGACGGTGACGACGAGTGCGGTCAAGGCAGCGCCGATGCCGACACGCAATCCCCACCCGAAGCTGGCAACGGCAATGGCAACGAGCACCGAACCGACGAAGGGGTTGGTCAGTCCCTCGCTCCAACCAATGGCCATCGACAAGATGGCGACATCGTTGATGGCGATGGCTGTCTGGAGTTGGCTGTTGTCGCCGAGGCGAATGGGTCGGAACGTTCGCCACGAGGCGAGGAAAACAGCGACGGCGAGGGTGGCGACCAACGGAAGGTCGCCGGCAGCGGCCGTCGGGGCCGCCCAAGCGAGCCCGATCATGGCCGCACCCCAACGACAGGCCGACAACACCGTCGTCATCGAGTCAGCGACGGCGCGACTCAGTTCGACCGCACGGCCAGCGTCATCGAAGCCGCCAGAGCGAATGGCGCGAAACGCAAACATGACGTCGCTCGAGGCAGTTGGCTCGATCGCGGATTTGTCGGAACTTGCCCGACTTGGGGTCACGTCTCTAGGCATCGGCATTTTCGCCCTCGGATCAAACCCTTGCGGAAACGAGGGCAAAAATCAGCGAGTTCTTGCTGCAACGTAGTTGGTCAAGACTCCGAGTGTCTCGCGTAGCTCTGGCGAGAAGGGGAGTTGGGCCAACGCCTCGTGTGCTTTGGCGACAAGTCTGTCGATCCGTCGGCCGACTTCATCGATGGCGCCGGTGTCGTGCAAAACGGCGAGAAGCGCGGCGATGTCGGCATCTTCGAGGCCCGGTGAGCCCATCGTGGCCAAGAGCTCGAGTTGCTCGCTGGAGGCGCGATCGGTGGCGATCGCGATCAGCTCCGTTGGCTTGCCTTCTCGGAGGTCATTGCCGACCGGTTTCCCGACACGGGTGGCGTCGCCGAGGACGCCGAGGAGGTCGTCGCGAAGCTGAAACGCTTGCCCGACAGGCATGCCGAAGTCGTGGAGTTGCTGCTGAAGCTCCGGCTCAGCGCCGCCATCGACGAGTGCCGCACCCAGCTGCAAGGGCCGAACAATGGTGTAGAGCGCCGACTTGAACGTAGCGACTCGCTGAGCCGTGGTGCGGTCGACTTCGCCCGCAGCCGCGGCTCGCATGTCGAGGTATTGTCCCAGGTTGAGCTCGATGCGCAGCTCGTCCCAGATGCTCCTGGCCGCAAGTGGTGCGTTGTCGGTGAGTTGGTCGGCGTAGACATGGGCCAGGTCGCCGACGAGCAGCGCAATTCCCTCGCCGTAGCGGCGAGGTTCGCCCGCCCAGTCCTCGTCACGCAGCCGCTGGGCTTGGCGAACGTGAATGGTCTCTTCGCTGCGACGCGTATCAGCGTCATCCATGATGTCGTCGTGGATCAGGGCAAAGGTCTGCAGGAGCTCGAAGGCCGCACCGGCATCAATCGCGAGTGCTTCGTCAGCAAGTACCCCGCCGGCCCCGAGCCAGGCGTAGTAACAGAAAGCCGCTCGGAGGCGCTTGCCCCCCTTGGCCATGCGGGTCAGTTCATCGATCGCCTCGGGCAGGCGCTGGTCGACGTCAGCCCAACGAGAGCGCTCGCCCTCGAGCAGCTCGGTGATCCGCCGGTTGACATTCGTGGCAACCGCAACGACTTCACCGGGCAGATCAGGCATCGTCGCCACGTTCGCCCGGCTCCAGATCGCCGACGACGTCGTCGACGTCTGACCGGACAACACCAAGTCGATGGCGGCAGTGCCTGACGAGGTCGGCCGCCCGTTTCACCTGGTCGGCCAAGCGGTCAACGTCAGTAGAACCGGCGTCGAGTTCGGCCAGGATCTCTTCGAGTTCGGCGAGTGCTTTGCCGTAGGGGAGTGTCTCACCGTCTTCATTGGTCAGCGGCTGGCCCGTGAGCTGCAGGTCAGTGGACTCACTCATGGCTGCTCCTCGGTCTGCACGTCGACGACGGTACTGCGAAGCTCGCCGTCGACCAGCGTCGTGCGAAGCGTGTCTCCCGGCACGACATCGGCTGCGCTGCGCACTGCCTTGCCATCGGAACCGCGGGTGATGGACCATCCGCGGGCCATGGTCGTGGCCGGGTCGAGATCGGACAGGCGGATCGACCACGCCTCGAGCTGACCGTCGAGCCTCTCCAGCACCCTGCCGACCGAACGGCCGATGCCATCGTGAGCGAGTTCGAGCCGCAGCGCCTCGCGTTCCACGGTTCGTATGGCAGACCGGGCCAATCGGCTTCTTGCATTGACCAGCGTGGCGTTGGCTGCGATGAGGGTTCGGTCGCTGGCACGGGCAATGCCGTTCGCCGCAGCATCGACTCTGGCGCCGAAGACGTCGACATGATCGATGAAGAAGCGGGCGCACGCGGTGGGGGTCTTGGCTGCGCTGTGGGCAACCTCGTCAGCAACGGAGCGGTCAGTCTCGTGGCCGACGCCAACGATCACCGGCAGCTTGGAGGTGGCGATGGCCCGGGCCACGAGTTCGTCGTCGAAGGCGATGAGGTCGGTGCGGGCGCCACCGCCGCGAACCAGCGCAATGGCGTCGACGTCGAGCGCTTGTGCGTTGGTGAGGGCCTTCACAATGGATGCCACGGCCTCGTCACCCTGGACGCGAGTATCGATGCTGATGATCTCGAACGGGTACGAACTCGAATCGAGTTCGTGGAGGAAGTCGGCCTCGGCGGCGCTGCCCGTGCTCGTGATGAGGCAGATGCGCAAGGGGAGGGCGGGGCGTTGGACTCGTTGATTGGCATCGAGAAGGCCGTCCGCCCTGAGCGCCGCCAGCACTTGATCTCGTTGCGCTGTCATCTGGCCGAGCGTGAATGCAGGATCGATCAAGCTCATGATGAGTTGCATGCGGCTCTGCCGCGGGTAATAGGTGAGCTGTCCTCGGATCTGGATTTCGATGCCATCAGTCATTTTCACGCCACCGCCGCTCCGCTTCATGATGGCGTTCACGCGATGTTTGTTGTTCGCAAAGAGAGCGACGGGAAGCACCGCAGATGGCGATGTTTCATCCGGATCCACGAGATCGAAGTACACGTGCCCGTTGGCAGAACGCTTCAGCCCGGAAATCGCCCCACGCACCCAGATCTCGTCGGGAAACAGGGTGTTCACGGCCTGGTCGATCACGTCGCACAACTGGCGAACTGTCACGGCGTCTTGCACGACCGAACGCTAGCGTGACCATCCACTTGGCCACTGTGCGCGGTGAGTAACGTCCTTCGACGGCTACTCCCCTCAACGGGCGACAGGCGTGAGTAGTCGAGGAGCGAGGATTCAGTTGGTCGAGCGAAGAATGTCGGTGCACACTCCGTCGCAAGACGTCGATGTCGCGTCCGAACTTCCTTTCGATCCGCCCCTGCCTCCCCGGGAAGCAGGGCTCGAGGTCATCAGCTCTGACTCCGTGTTCGTCGGTGATGCGGTCGACGGTTTGGCCATGTCGACCTACAACCCCGAGACCGGGCGCGCTCACCTCATGTACGTCAGCGAGAGTCTGGCGTCGATGTTGGGCTGGAAACCGAACGACTTGCTTGGTCGTAGTCCCGAGCTGTTGATCTCACCAACTACCCCAGCAGCCCAGCTATCGGCGGTTGCAGCCATTGTCGAGGACGGAAAGCAGGCAATCGTCCGACTCGATCTCCGCCATGCCGACGGTTCTGACATTCCAGTTCAAGCCTCGTTCCTGCTGGTGCCTTCGTTGCCGGGGCAGGCCCCGCATTTCTTGGCGCTCTACCGCCACGCCGCTGTCGACCGACGCCGGTCGCCTGACGTGCTCGTCGACCCTTCGGAAATGCTCGATTCTTTGGCCTACGGCCGGGACCTTGCCGATGTGGTCCACCACGTGGCCGACCGCATCGTCGGGCAGGTACCGAACTCCGAGGTCTGGGTTGTCTTGTGTGACAGCAATGGGTCGATCGAGCCGGTCGTGACCGGTCGTTCAACCCCGGATATCGTGACCGACACTGCTCGCATGTTCACGGAGAGTGGCGAAGACGTCGAGTTTCGCCGAGTTGAAGATTTCCCCGGTGAGCTGCGGATGGCGCTCACCGAGGCGCAGGTCCACGCGGTGTGGGTGTGCCCAATGCGTGGTGCCGGCTCTCCGTTGCGGGGAATGATCATCGTTGCCCACGACGATCGCAGTGTGCCGCACCCTGCCGAACAGCTCATGCTGCGTCAGCTCGGGCGGGTGCTCACGGTTGCCATCGATCGCAGCCGGGCCGAAGCCACCCTGGCTCACCAAGCGCTCCACGACCCGCTCACCCAACTGCCGAATCGAGCCCTGATCCTCGATCGGCTCGCTCAGGCCGTTGCCCGCCTCGGTCGTGACAACTCTCGACTCGCTGTGCTGCTGGTCGATCTCGATCGTTTCAAAGAGGTCAATGCCACACGCGGTCCCGAGATCGGCGATGCGGCCCTGATCGAGGTGGCCAAACGCCTTCGTCGGTCGGTTCGTCTTGGCGACACGGTCGGGCGTATCGGTGGGGATCAGTTCCTCGTGCTCTGTGTCGCCATGAATGACGAGTCCGACGCGCCAGCCATGGCGAAGCGAGCAATCGCCGGCATCGGAGAGCCGTTCGACACTCCATCTGGCGACCAGTTCTCGATGTCTGCCTCGATCGGTGTGGTGTTGGTAGACCGAGCCGGTTCATCGCCGGCCAGCATCATCAACAGCGCCGAGGCGGCACTGGCCAAGGCTGGCGAACAGGGCCGAGGCCGCTTTGCCGTCTTCGAGGAGGGCTGGCAGAAAAAGATCGTGATTCGCCACGAGGTCGAGCGAGCCCTCAGCGTTGCACTCACCGAAGACGAGCTCGTGCTGCACTACCAGCCGATCGTCGAGACGAGCACGGGCATGATGATCGGCGCCGAGGCATTGATCCGATGGAACCGTCCAGGTCACGGCTTGTTGCCACCGGGGGACTTCATCGAGATTGCCGAAGAAACAGGTCTGATCGTCCCGGTGGGCGAGTGGATCATCGATGAGGTGTGTCGGGCCATCTCCGAATGGCCGATCGTTCTCGACCGGGCACCTCCCCAGATAGCGGTCAATCTCTCAGCTCGTCAGCTGTCGGACGCTTCCCTTGTGACCACCGTGGTGTCGGCGATCGAGCGCCACCGGATCCAGCCCGAACAGCTGTCGTTCGAAGTCACCGAGTCAATGCGGGTGGAGGATCTCGAGACCGCTCGATCGACCCTGCTGCGGCTTGGTTCGCTCGGCTGCAAGATCTCGATCGACGACTTTGGTATCGGGTACGCAACGCTCGACTATCTGCGTCGCTTCTCGATGGCCAACACGATCAAGATCGACCGATCCTTTGTCGACGGCCTTGGTGAGCATCGAGAAGACACAGCCATCGTCACTGCGTCGATTGCTCTCGCGGCATCGCTTGGCCTTGATGTGGTGGCCGAAGGCGTCGAGACATCCGGTCAGTTCGACAAGCTGGCCGAACTCCAGTGCAAGTACTCCCAGGGCTTCGGTTTCAGCCCGCCGGTCCCCCTCGAAAAAGCTCACCAACTCTGGATCACCGGCTACCTCATCATTTTGGATTGAGTGAACGCGTCGGCCTGGCGGCCTTTGGCGTTCCCGGAGTTCTTCGCTGAGGCTCAGAACTCCTACTGCGAAAGCTAGGGCCAACCGGGGACGCCGTCGTCGAGGGGGACGCCGGTGGAGTTGAGGAAGCCAGACACCAGGCGGTAAAAGCCGGCGGTCACAATCAGTTCGATGATCTGGTCCGGCAGCCAGTCGTTGGCGAGTGCGGCCCAGGTGGCGTCGCTGACGCAGTCGTCGTCGGCCAAGTCGTCGGCCATGGCGATCAGCGCGGCGTCACCATCGGACCACTCGTGGTCTGCGCCGGCCAGGCCAGCGATCTCGGCATCGGACAGCCCGACCTCTTTCCCGATGATGGTGTGCTGGCCGAATTCATAGACGGCCTTCGCCCGCCAACCGATGCGAAGGATCACGATCTCGCGCTCACGGGCAGGAACGAGTCCCTTGTTCAGCAGAAAGCCGCCCAGGAGGTTGAATCGCTTGAGCAGCTTGGGGTGATGGCCCAGCATTCCGAAGATGTTGAGCGGGGTGCCATCGTGGGTGAGCGCGCCCTGCAAGATCTCGGTGAGCTCCGCATCGGGCTCGGTGATCAGCGGGAGACGCGGCTCGGTTGGTCGTTCGGTCATTTGGTCAGCTTTCTGAGCAGGCCCTCTTGGGCAACGGTGGCGACCAAGAGGCCGTCGGTGGTGGTGATCGTTCCATGCGAGGTGCCGCGCGAACCACGCAGCGATTGCAGATGCATGTCGAACAACAGCCACTGGTCAGCGCGCGCCGGGCGGTGAAGCCAGACCGAGTGATCGAGGCTGGCGCCCATGAAGGAGTCCCAGTCTTCGGTGCCCGGATGCCCGCTGCGAATCGAGTCCATCGGGATGTGGTCGCTGGTGTAGGCAACGGCGATGGCGTGCAGATGCTCGTCGTCTGGGAGACGTTCGGGGATCACGATCTTGCACCACGCCATGGCCCTGCCCGGCGGGGTGTTCGGCACGATGCGAACCGGCGAGATGTTGTCCCACAGTTCGAGATCGCACTCTTCGGGGGAAGGGACGTTGCTGATGTCGACGGGGCGAGCGAAGTCTTCGTCTGGCTCTTGGCGGTGGAACGAAGCCGACAGATTGAAGATGGCGCCGCCTGCTTGCTGAGCGACGACGCGGCGGGTTGAGAACGACCGACCATCCCGAATGCGATCGACATTGAGGATGATCGGTTTGTTCTCGTCACCGGATCGAATGAAATAGCCGTGTAACGAGTGCACGTGGTGTTCGGGGTCGACGGTTCGCCTTGCAGCTTCCAGTGCTTGAGCGACCACCTGGCCGCCGTACACCCGAGTGCGCTCCATGATGGGGCTGCGGGCCAGGTAGAGATCGGCGGCGAGTTCCTCGAGGTCGAGGAGGTCGAGAAAGCTGAGAGGCGGTGTCGTCACCCGAACGTTCTACCTCTGTCAGGCTGGTGCGTCACGCGAGAGACGCCGCATGTCGAGCGAACATCGTGATCTTGTCTTCGCCAATGCGTTCACGCTTCTCGGGATCGGTGATGCCCATGCCCGCCTCGGGGGCGAGGCACAACACGCCGAGTTTGCCTTCGTGCTCGTTGTGGTGAACCGACAGCGCGGCGGCGCCGACGTCGGTGAGGTCGTGGGTGGTCGACAAGATGGGCTGAATGGCGCCCTGGTCGATCAGCTTGTTCATCGCCCACGCCTCGGCGTAGTTCGCGAAGTGGCTCGACTTGATTTCCTTCAGCTTCATCCACAGGTGGCGGTTGTCGTATTCGATCATGTAGCCAGACGTCGCAGCGCAAGTGACGACCGTGCCGCCACGCTTTGCCGCGAACACCGAAGCGCCCATGGTCTGGCGACCCGGGTGTTCGAACACGATGTCGGGGTCTTCGCCGACGAGTTCACGGATCTTCTTGCCGAAGCGGCGCCACTCGGATTCGTCCTGGGTGTGGGGGTCTGACCAGAACTGGTAGTTCTCGGCCTTGCGGTCGATGACGGCTTCACAGCCCATCTCGTTCAGCAACGCGGCTTTCTCCGGTGAGGAGACCACGCCGATGGGCGTGCCGCCGCCATTGAGGACGAGTTGTACGGCGTAGCCGCCGAGGCCGCCGGTGGCGCCCCAGATCAGCACGTTGTCGCCCTGGGTCATGCGGGCGGCATTCTTCGACACGAGCATGCGATAGCTGGTGGAGGCGCAGAGCGCGTTGACTGCGGCTTCTTCCCACGTGAGGTGCGCTGGTTTCGGCATCAGCTGGTTGGCCTTGACCACGGTGAGGTCGGCGAGGCCGCCGAAGTTGGTCTCGAAGCCCCAGATCTTCTGGTTGGAGGCCTTCATTGAGTCGTTGTGGGCTTCGGGATCTTGATCGTCGACGTAGTTGCAGTGGATGGCGACTTTGTCGCCGACCTTCCACTTGCGAACCGCTGACCCGACACCGATCACGACGCCAGAACCGTCAGAACCAATGACGTGATAGTCCTGCTTGTGGCGTGCGCCCCAAGCGCTGTCCTTGCCCAGGCGGTCGAGGA
The DNA here is from genome assembly GCA_964351995.1 of uncultured Acidimicrobiaceae bacterium. Classification (GTDB taxonomy): domain Bacteria; phylum Actinomycetota; class Acidimicrobiia; order Acidimicrobiales; family SZUA-35; genus SZUA-35. Next base: position 116,994 of record CAYGQE010000007.1, read on the forward strand.
ACCCAAAGGTGGGTAGTGGCTCGAAGATCGAGGTCCACACGGTGTTGAAGTTGATCGAGCTGGCCATGACGGCCACATACACCTCGTCGGGTGCGAGCTCTGGTGTGGCCACGTCGTCGATGTGGATCGACTTCGATGGGTCTTTGTCCCAGGACTCGACACCCTCGAACATCCCAGCATCCTCTCGGCGGACGAATGCCGCTCGGTAGGACTCGGGGATCTCGAGGTTGCTGAGCTCTTCGGGGCTGGCATCGGCGTTGATTGCTTCCAAGAAGTGCTGCATGGGCGAGAAAGGTAGAGCCGATCCGCCGTGCACTCAAAAGCGGTTACCAAGAGGTAGCACGCCGAATTCGGAACGTGTTGTTGCATGAACTCGACGGAGAGAAGGGAGCTCGCGCTGACGTAGTCGCGGAAAAATCCTGTTCACTACTCAGCCCGAGGCCCTCACCGCCGACTGGCTTCTCGAGCCCAGGAGGACTGCTGCCGTGACGATGCGTCCAGAAGACATCAAGAATCGAACCTTTGCGAATGCGCTGAGAGGCTATGACAAGGACGAGGTCCGTTCGTTTTTGTTCAGGGTCGCTGAGTCATCTCGGGAGCTGCACGACAAGCTGACTGCCACCGAAGCTCAGCTGGTGGCCGCTGACGATGCCGAGAAGGCGAACGACGACTTCGGCGACAACTTGATTTCGGCTGAACCCGCTGAGATCTCCTCCAGCTTCGCTGATGCTGTCGAGGTCGAGAACGGCCCAGCTGACCTCTCCCCGTTCGAGACCGAGAGTTTCGTCGCTGATCCGGTCGACGCTGCCTCCGATGCTCCGTTGGTCGATTCGATGCCAGCTGTTGAGGCGTTCGTGGAGGCTCCGACTGCGTCGCTCGCTTCGGCTGAGCAGTCCATTGCCGATCGTTACGGGGCAATCGGTGACCGCATTGCTGCTCTGCTTCGAAACGCCGACGAGTCTGCTGCGCAGATTCTGGCAGCTGCCGAGAATGACTCGGCTGCGGTCCGTGCTGCTGCGCAAAGCGAAGCTGCGCAGGTCCGTGGCGACGCCGAAGAGCGTGCGTCCCAACTTCTTGCTGAGGCCCAGTCGATTCGAGCAGAAGCCGACGCCTATCGCGACGGCGTCATGGCCGAACTGGCCAATGCTCGTTTCGAGCAGGAAACGGCTTTGCAGGAGGCCCGTACCGCTGCTGAGGCAGAAGTCGAGACGTTCCGGGTCGACTCCATTGCCGAGATCACCTCACTTCGCTCCGACGCATTCGTTGAGATCGAGGAGCTTCGCTCTGGTGCGAACAATGAGGTTGCTGAGTTGCGTTCGGTCGCTCAGACCGACGCCGAGGCAATGCGCGAAGCTGTTCTTGCTGAGGCCACGGCTTCGATCGAGGCCGACGAGGCGGAGGCTGCCCGGTTGAAGGAAGTGGCAGAGGCCGACCGAATCGCTGCCCGCTCAGAGCTGGACGACGTCCGCTCTGAGGTCTCCACGCTGCTCGAACAGGCCCGGACCCAGAGCGAGTTCATCAAGCAAGAAGCTGACGAGATCATCCGCACCAAGGTTCGCGCCAACTTCGAACAGGCCCAGGCCCGTATCGATGTGCTGCGCAACACCGAAGTCGCTTCTCGCGAGCGCATCGTGTTGGCGCAGACCGAACTGGCGAGTGCGCTCACCCGCCTCGATTCCGAGCCGGTTCCTGAACTCGATCCGTCCGACAGCCCCGCAGTCATTGAAGAAGCGGTCGCCCGCCACGACGAAATCGCTGCTGGCCCGGAGACCTTCGAGGTCGAAGCTGGTGCCGTCGATGCTGCCAGTGGCGTCGTGGTCGATGCCCCGGTCACCGATTCATCAGTGATCGATTCATCAGTGATCGATTCATCAGTGATCGAAGCCGACGTCGTTGAAGCCGACGTGGTTGATGTCGGATTGGTTGACGCCGAGCCCTTCGAGGTTGACGCTGAGTTCGAAACTGACGAAGCCGAGACCGATGACGTCGAGTTCGGTGAGACCGATGCGTACACCACCTCCGAGGGTCTTGGGGATGGATCGTTGTCCACCTACTTCGCTCCCGGTGTTGATGATGAACCTCAGACCACCGGCGACATCCTCGCTGGGGCCTTCGGGAGCCCTGTCGACGAAGGGCTCCCTGTCGAGAGCGCAAGTCAAGCTGACTCTGCCTGGCCGACGACAGACATCGCCGACGTCGAGTCGGTCGAGTACGAAACCGTGAATGCTGCCGATTCGAACGAGGACATGGCGCAGGGCGAGAGCCCCCAGTTCGTGACGCCTGAGTACGAAGTCTCAGAGATTGACGAGACGGTCGAGGATGCGCCTGCGACGTTGGGCGGATTTGATGTGACCGAGCACGTCGTGGTCGAGTCTGCCGACTACGGCAACCTGCCCGTTCGTGGCGAAGGTAGCGATCTGCCCGTTCGTGGCCAGACCACATCAGAGGTCGTTGATAGTTACACCGCTCCAGAGTCGTTTGGGGCGGCTTCGCTCTCCGATGCTCTCCCCGCTGACGATGCTCCTGAGCTCGGCGGTGCCTCTCAGGAAGACGCCCTCGCTCGCTTGGTTCGAGAGGCCATGCAGGAAGCGGTCGATTCCGCCCGAAAGAACGACTGAGGGAACACTCCGTTTGCTCGTCATGAGTTCTCTCTGTGCGGCAGACTCTGCGAAGTCGTCGTCTGAGGAGTCCTCATGCCAGGTTCATACGTTGTCGCAGGTGCCCGTACCCCGATCGGGAAGTTGAGCGGAGCCTTTGCCGGCCTGAGCGGCACCGATCTGGGTGGAGCAGCCATCGCTGCTGCGGTGGAACGATCCGGTATCACGCCTGATCAAGTCGACTACGTCGTGATGGGGCAGGTGCTCCAGGCCGGTGCCGGGCAGATCACTGCTCGCCAAGCCGCTGTCAATGCGGGTATCCCCATGACGGTGGCAGCGACCACGATCAACAAGGTCTGCTTGTCCGGCTTGAACGCGATTCAGATCGCTGACATGTTGATCGAAACCGGGCAAGCAGACATCGTGGTAGCCGGCGGAATGGAGTCCATGACGAACGCGCCGTATCTGTTGCCCGGTGCCCGTGCGGGCTACCGGGCCGGCGACAAGACCGTCGTCGACTCGATGATGTTCGACGGGCTTTTCTGTGCCTTCGATGCTTGTGCGATGGGAGCCGGGACCGAGAAGTACGCGGCATCGGCCGGCCTCGACCGCGAGTCACAGGATCAGCTTTCAGCTCAGTCACATGCTCGAGCGGCTGCGGCCCAGAAGGACGGTCGTTTCGATGCCGAGATCGTGCCGGTCAACGTTCCGCAACGTCGTGGAGACCCGATAGTGGTGGCGCTCGACGAGGGCATCCGGGTCGAGACCACCGCAGAATCGCTGGGCAAACTACGGCCGGCCTTCGATGCTTCTGGAAACATCACGGCGGGCAACGCATCGCAGATTTCTGACGGTGGCTCGGCCGTGATCGTGATGAGCAAGGCTCGAGCTGAAGCGCTCGGCGTCACACCGCTCGGCGAAGTGCTGGGGTACGGCCAGGTGGCCGGGCCGGATGCGTCGTTGCTCACCCAGCCATCTCGGGCGATCCACGACGCGCTGGGGCGTAGCGGTCGTTCGCTCGACGAGGTCGGTCTGTTCGAGATCAACGAGGCGTTTGCTGCGGTAGCGGTGGCGAGCATGGCTGACCTCGGTGTGAGCGACGATGCGGTCAACGTCAACGGTGGAGCGATCGCACTCGGCCACCCGATCGGCGCATCAGGCAATCGCCTGGCGCTGACTCTGCTACACGAGATGCATCGGCGTGGTGTCGACCTGGGTGCCGCAGCCCTCTGCGGCGGCGGTGGCCAGGGTGATGCCCTGCTCCTCGGTCGAGTGAGCTGAGGCCACGGCTGATGGCCTTTGTCGAATGTGTGAACGACAGAAAGCTGATGTGGGATTCCGGTCTCGCGAATGTGACGAAAAGTAACACTTGTCATGATTTCGTCACTGTTGTAACGTATCTGTAACAACATGTTGCGGTGTCAGGGTGATCGTTCAACCATCCGCCCGCGCCACGGTCATCAGGGCACCGCAACGTGTTGGTCATTTTCTCCCCCGGATCGGCTCCCCTCCGTCGATCCGGGGGTTTCGTACTTTTCGGGCGCAGCCCCAACCGAGTGAGTTGCTAGCTCAGCGTTTGTCGACCTTCGAGCGCCCGGCCCAGGGTGAGCTCGTCGGCGTATTCGAGGTCGCCGCCGACGGGGAGGCCACTGGCCAGCTGCGTCACCTTGACCTCGAACGGCTTGAGGATCTTGGCTGCGATGTAGGCCGCTGTCGTTTCACCCTCGAGGTTCGGGTTGGTGCAAAGGATCACTTCAGTGATGTCATCGCCGGCGACGCGCAAGGCCAATTCGCGTATCTTGAGCTGTTCCGGCCCGATGCCGTTGAGGGGATCGATGGCGCCCATGAGTACGTGGTAGCGACCGCGAAATGCACCGGTCTTCTCGATCGCAGCGATGTCCTTGGGCTCTTCGACCACACACAGCACGTGCTGGTCTCGGCGCTCGTCGGTGCAGATGACGCAGATCGAACCCTCTGACACGTTGAAGCAGGTTTCGCAGAACGAGACCTTGTCCTTCAAAGCAATGACGGCATCGGCAAGTCGCTGAGCGTCAATGCGATCCACCTTGAGTAGGTGGAACGCAATGCGCTGAGCCGACTTGGGCCCGACCCCCGGCAGTCGGCCGAGTTCGTCGATGAGAATCTCGAGCGGTTTGGCGTATGCGCTCACGAGCCGCCGAGAAGACCGCCGAGTCCTCCGATGTCTGGCATCTCGAAGTCGCCCATGGAGTCTTGCTGTATCTCCATGACTTTGGTTGCTGCATCTCGCAGTGCGGCGAGAACGAGGTCTTCCAGCATCTCTGCGTCACCATCGGCAACAGCCTCTGGCTTGATGGAAACGGAGCGGAACTCGCCGGCACCCGTCATCTGGATGCTGACCATGCCGCCCCCCGAGGTTCCCTCGACAACGGTGTTGGCCTGGGTTTCCTGCGCTTCTTGCATCTGCTGTTGCATTGCTTGGGCTTGCTCGAGCAGGCCGCCGAGATCAAAGCCACCGGTTTCAGAATCAGTCATGGGAAACTCCTAGCTGTTGGGCGGCGGCACGATCGTGGCGCCGGGAAATGCTTGGGTGATGCGGTCGACGCCGCTTGCGGCGATGTCGGGGGCGTTGTCGAGCTCGTTGATATCGCCCACCTCGGCGATCTCAGCCTCGCTGTTGGCCTCGACCGTCGGGGTGGTCTGGACCGGAGCGGCCGAGCGGTTGCCGGGAGGCGGAGGTGCGGCACCATCGACGATGACGTTGATGATGACGTTGGCACCGAACATGGCCAGGATTGCGTGCTCCACGTCGGCTTTGACCTCTTCGACTCGAGGTTGGTAGTGCGCATTGGGGACACCGAAAACTGCGGTGTTGCCGTCGACGCTGAGGAAGCGGCCCGATTTGAAACGGGTGCGAACTCGTTGCTCGAGGCCATCCAGCAGCGGGCCGGCGAAGGCTTCGATGAGTTGGTCGAATGTGACCGAACCGCCAACGGTCGGCGCTTCGGCGGCCGGCGGGGCAGCTGCCGCTGGCTCGGTGACCGGTGCCGGTGCAGGAGGGGCGGGCGGGGCCTGGCGTTGCACCGGCGGTTGTGGGGATTGCGAAACCGGCGGTGCCGGCGCCGCTGCTTGGCTGACCGGAGGTGCCGGGGCAGGGGCCTGAGCTGGTGGGGGCACTGTTTGGGCTGCCGGGGCTGCCGGGGGTGCCGGCGGCGCGGGAGCGGCTGCAGGGACAGCGGCCTGAGGCGGCGGAGCGGGAGTTGTCGGCGCAGCCTGTGGGGCTGGCGCTTGCGGAGCCGGAGTGTTTGCTTGGAGAACGGGGGCGCCTGCGCTCAGCGCAGCAACCTGTTGCTCGAGTGCTTCGATTCGCTGGATCAGGGCGGCGGTGTCGTTGCCTTCGCGGCGAGCGAGGCGCAGGAGCGCGACCTCGAGTGGAACCCGAGGGTCGGCTGCTTGGCGCATTTCCACCAGCGCTTGGCCGAGGACTTCGAGCGACCGAGTGATCGTGGCGGCCCCGAGCGCTTCGGCGATCGATGCCGCTTCGGCTTGGTCAGCTTCGCTGAGTTGCGTTTGTGGAGCACCCATCACAGCAAGGAACGCGTTGCGGAGTACCCGAAGCGTCGATTCGCCGATGACCCGAGGCTCTCGGCCGGTGGTGATCGCCTGCTGGACTGCCTTGACCGTGGTGGCGGCGTCGCCAGCTCCGATGGCCATGGCAATGTGGCGCCCGGCATCGGAACCTTCAGGAACGCCGCCGGCGGCAGCGACGAGATCGAGAGCCGAGAGGGTGTCTCTCGCTGATCCTCCACCCTGACGCAAGGCGTACTCGATGCCATCCTCGCCGACCTCGAGTCCAGCATCGGTGATGAGGTTGCGGACATGGTCTTCGAGGACCGAGGCAGGCAGCAGCGAGAACTCGTAGTGTTGCGTGCGGCTACGGATGGTCTCGACGACTTTGTGCGGCTCAGTGGTGGCGAGGACGAACACGACGTGTTCCGGTGGCTCCTCCAACGTCTTCAACAGAGCGTTCTCGGCCCCTGCGGTGAGCATGTGGACCTCATCGAGGATGTAGACCTTCTTGCGGCCGTTGGTCCCGAGCTTCACCGTGTCGATCAGATCGCGCATCTGCTCGACCTTGTTGTTGCTCGCAGCGTCGAGCTCTTTCAGGTCGAACGAGATGCCCTTCTCGATGTCGACGCAGCTGTCACAGGTGCCACACGGCTCGCCGCCGTCGAGGTTTTCGCAGTTGAGCGCCTTGGCCAGCACGCGGGCGGTGCTGGTTTTCCCGGTGCCTCGCGGGCCGCTGAACAGGTAGGCGTGGCCATTGCGACCCTCAGCAATGGCATTCTTTAGAGCCGTTGTGACGTGTTCTTGACCGAGAATCTCGGCGAAATTCTGCGATCGATACCGGCGATACAGGGACTGGTGTGCCACGGAGCGATCCTAGGGACTCGGGCCGATACGCAGAGCCCGAATGGCGAAAAGCCCCGGAAACCGGTGCAATCAGTGGGGAAGAGGAACGACAAACGCCTGTTCTCGCAAGTGGCGGCCAGACGATCTGCGGCGCACCGAAGGTTCCGTTGAGAGCTGCTGCCTTCCGGCCCTGACTCGGTTCACGGACTTCAGTCGCACAGGGTCCGACCACCACCTGCCAGAACAGGCGTAAGGCGATACCCTATCGAATTCGTTGGCGAGGCAACTCGCGAACGACACATTTGGAGGAGTGCGAGAGCGGCCGAATCGGCACGCTTGGAAAGCGTGTGAAGGGAGACCTTCCGTGGGTTCGAATCCCACCTCCTCCGCCAACACGTGTGGCCCGGCCCCATCGGCCGGGCCATGTGCGTTTGGGTGGGTGATTCGGGCTAGCCAGGGGTCAGACCGCTTGCACAGTCCACGTATCGCCAGCACCGATCAACAAGAACACTGCGGCATCGCCCACGATCGGCTCGACAACGCGTTCTGCCAACGCTGTGCCATCGAAGAGATACACCGACTGGCCCGGCCGATCGCGAAGAAGCATCGCTGTGATCGTCGGCGTGAGCAGGGTTGACGCATTGGTGACGATCGGTGCGTGATGTTCGAGGTAGTCGGGAAGCGTTGTACCGCTGTGCGAACCAACAACGAAGGCACTGTCCCACGATGCGACTTGATACATGACCGTTTGCTCGGTTGCATCGAGAAGGAAGTCAACGGAAAAGATCGGCATGGATCCTTTCATCGATTCCAGGGCCTCGAGATCGCCTTCCAAGTGCGCTTCCAGGACGGCGAGGCCGGCGGATCGCGCATTGTTGGCAATGGGGTCAGCGAGTTCGGGCAGTGTGGGAACGGTGGCGGCGGGTGCCTCTTCTTCCGACGTTGATTCTTCAGGAGCGAACAAGTCGACGGTCGACGTTGGTTGAGAAGCGATCGGGACGATCGGTGCGGTCGCCTGCTGGGATGTCTCCTGGCCACACGCCGTGAGGATGAGCGAAGCCGAGCATGCCATGACCAGAATTCGCCGGGTGTGGTGAAGTGTCATGGGAGAGCCTTCGTCAGCGCCTGCGCCCAGCTTGAGGGCTTTGGTTTGAGGCAGCAGAGCACACCGACCAGCTACGCAACCACGATCAAGACAATGCCGGCCACCGTGGCGAGGCCGGCGAGGTATTCCTTGCGTTCGTGTGTTTCCCCATGTACGGCAATGCCGATGGCGAATGCCAGCACGATCTCGACCTGGCCCAGCGTCCTCACCTTCGCTGCGTTTTCCAACGAAAGGGCCAGCGCCCAAGCCGCTGACCCCATAAGCGAAAGGACTGCCACTCGACTGGCCGCCCGCCACGCTTGGCCGACCCGCCGCAGTGACGACGTAGGCGAGCGAACGATCGCCAGCCCCTGCACCAATGTCTGGATTCCGAGCATCGCTGTCAGCGTGAGAGCGGCTCGGTCGATCGCCGAGCCGTCGAGACCTGACGACGCCCCTCGAATCCCCACCGCAGCGAGGGCAAAGCCCAGTGCTGCAGCCATGCCGAACCATGCCGCTGGGTCGAGGCCGGCAGAGAGGATCGAACGAACGGCTCCTCTCGACGCCAAGGAGGCCACGCCGCTCAGGCAGAGCATCGCACCGACCCAACCGAGCCAGCCGATCGACTCGCCCAGGAGCACAACTGAAGCTGCGCTGACGAACAGCACCTCGGTCTTTGAATAGATCGTGCCGACTGCGAAGTCCCGCAACCGGAAGGAGTGGAGCAAGGCCATGGTGGCGGCGATCTGGGAAACAGCAGCCAGGCAGACCCAGAGCCAGAATCGAATCGACGGGTGCGGAGCAGTGCCGGCCGAAACAAACCAGACAATCGAAAACGTGGCAGCGGCCGGAAAGGCATAGACGAACCGGACGTAGCCGGCCTCGGCCACGTTCAGAGCTTGTCGAAGGCGGTGCTGCTCGGACGTACGGGCGATCTGGAAACACGCAGCGGCCAGCGTGATTGCGATCCACATGGTTCAGAGGCTCAAGAGTTGGTTGAGCCGGGTGATCTCGTGATCGATGGGAAGGGTGGTGTCGCGACGCTTGCCATGCGGGTTGAACCAGCAGGTGGCGAGCCCGGCTGCGATGCCGCCGGCCATGTCGGAAGTGAGGCTGTCGCCGATCATCAGCGTGGACGACGGGGTGGTTGGCCCGAGTTCGAGGGCACCGATCGCAGCGAAGGCATGATCGAAGATGCCAGGCGCTGGCTTGGACACCCCGACCTCAGAGGAGATCACGATGGCGTCGAACAGGGGAGCGATGCCGAGGCGTTCGATGCGTCGTCGCTGGATTTCGCTGATGGCGTTGGTGACCATCACAACCGGGCCCCGCTCTCTCAGATTTGTCACGACATCGCTGGCATCGGGAAACAGTTCGCCGAACTCTTGCATGCCCGTGGTGAACGCATCAGCGAGCGCCATCGGGTCGAGTTCGAGCGACGCCTGCTCGACGAGGCGGGTGAATCGCAGCGTGCGGACCTCGGCGGGGCTGCGGAGACCAGCCTCGACGTCGGCCCACAACCCAGCGTTGATGACCTTGTAGGTGGCGAAGAGGTCGGAGGGGGCATCGGCATCTGTCAACGCATGGTCGAACGCCAGCGCTTCGGATGCGTCTGAGTCGAAAAGCGTGTGATCGAAATCGAAGAAGTAGGCGTCGTGAGTCACGCGGGCCGACGAGCGAGGCGGATGCCCGAGGCTTGCCACCCAGTGTGGGGCGGGAAGAAGTTGCGATACGTCGGCCGGGTGTGGCCGACGGGGGTCATGTAGCTCCCACCCCGAAGGACGTATTGGTTGTTCATGAACTTGCCGTTGTACTCGCCAACGGCGCCGGGTGCTGGTCGGAACTCGGGATACGCGACGTACGGCGATGCGGTCCACTCCCACAAGGTGCCGAGCAGCCCGGTGGTGTCGGCTTGTGACCCGACGGGGTGGTGAGTCGGCCCGGAGCGGAAACGGGCGGGGCCGTTGATGGCGTCGAGACGAAGGGCAGCGATCTCCCACTCGGCTTCGGTGGGGAGGCGAGCGTCGGCCCACCGGGCGTAGGCGTCGGCTTCGAAGAACGACACATGACTGACGGGTTGGTGCCGATCCATGGGCAGGCGACCGTGGAGACCGAAGATCGAGTCGCCATCACTGCCCCAGTAGAGGGGACGCTTGCGTTCATCTCGGGACACGACGGCCCAGCCATCGCTCAGCCAGAACTCCGGGCAGTCGTAGCCGCCGTCGTCGATGAACTCAGCAAACTCGCCGCAGGTGACCAGGCTGCCAGCGATCTCGAAGTCGCCGATCAGCTGTTGGTGGCGGGGCCCTTCATTGTCGAACGCAAAGCTGTCGCCCTCGAAGCCGATGTCGACCAAGCCGCCCTCGATGCCATGCCACGTTGGTGGGACATCGGTGGGTGACATCTCGGCCGGTGCGTCGGTGTAAGCGCCGGGGAATGGGTGACGGGACAATAGGTGCAAGGCATCCATGAGGATCAGCTCTTGGTGTTGTTGTTCGTGGTTGATGCCCAGTTCGATCAGCATTGTCTGCTCAGCGGTCGGCTGAGCAAACACGAGTTCCATGTGCTTGTCGACGTGGGCCCGGTAGTCATGCACCTGCAGAAGGCTCGGTCGTGTCAACAGGCCTCGCTCGGCGCGGGGCTGCCGCTCGCCAATGGCGTTGTAGTACGAGTTGAACAAGAAGCCGAACGTGGGATCGAACACCTCGTAGCCGGCCCGATCGAGAAGTAGGAAGGTCTCCCAGAACCAGGTCGTGTGGGCGAGATGCCACTTGGTGGGGCTGGCATCTGGCATCGATTGCGCAACTTGATCTTCGGCACTGAGCGGTGCTGTGAGCTCGAGGGTGATGGCACGCATCTGGGCGTAGGTGACGGGGTCATGCAGAGCAGACATGGTCATGGTCAACCGATCTGGGGTCGGAACATTCCGTTTTCGCGGTGTTCGGCGCTGGTCCTATGCTGCGTCGGTGAACGACGACGAACTGATGGCCCTGGCGCTCGACGAAGCCCGCCTTGCGCTCGCCCATGGTGATGTGCCCGTTGGAGCGGTCGTGGTCAAGGACGGCAAGGTCATTGCCCGTCGTCACAACGAACGCGAACTCACCGGTGATCCAACGGCTCATGCCGAGGTCCTGGCGCTTCGAGACGCCGCCGAGGCTGTTGGTTCTTGGCGCCTCAACGGGTGCACGTTGGTCGTCACGCTCGAGCCGTGCTTGATGTGCGGCGGGGCGTTGGTGAACAGTCGGATCGACCGGCTGGTCTACGGAGCCGCCGATCTCAAAGCTGGTGCTTGCTACAGCCTCTACAACGTGTGCGACGACCCTCGCTTGAACCACCGAGTCGAGGTCACCGACCGTGTCCGCGCTGAGGAAGCGGCCCGGCTCCTCACCGACTTCTTCGCCGAACACCGCTGAGGAACGCAGCGCCGGCGCTCGACCTCGGTCGGCGGAGTATGAGTGACCCAGCTATGGGAAGGGTCGAATGGCCCACTCAAAGGGTGGTTCTGCCTACATAGAAATCTGCCCAGCGTGGCGATCACTCCTGCATGGCAAATGCAGATTCTCCTCGGTATGGGTCGGGGAACACCGCTCGAAAGGGCGGACAATGGGCTCCAACCGCTGGGCAGTGGTCCCCGCGTCGCGGTCGAGTTCTCGTCGGTACGTCGTTCTTCGCAATCGCGTCTCTCTTGGCGGGCACGTTCGCCCCCATCGAGGCTGTGGCCCAAGAGCCCGAGATTCAACTTCTCGACGCCCAATGGGACAACGCTGCTGATGCGGTCCGGACTGAGGACACCGGCGAAGCAGAAGCCTCCGTCGTGCTCCAGAACGCTGACCTCGAACTTGCCCAGGCCGCTGATGCCTTCTCCGAGGTCGAACTCGGGGAGAACCCGTTCGCCGGAACCCCATTCGAGTCGTACTTCACCCCGGCCGTGGTCAACGAGCCATCGCTTCAGGACGTCGCACTGGTCGGTGCACTCACCGACGCTGAAGAAAAGCTTGCAGTCGTCGAAGAGCTCATTGCGACGCCAAGCGCCGACGAAACGGCTGTCGACAAGGCCAATGCTGAGCTCGTTGCTGCGCTCGATGCTGCTGAAAGCCAGATCAGCGAAGCCGCCGCCGGTGCTTCTGCGGAGCAGCTCGCCGAGCTCGAGGATGCAGATGATGCCCTCAACGGTGCGGTTGCTGCGGTTAATGATGTCGTTGACGAAGATCGCAGCTGGATCTCCGATCTTGCTGGTTGGACGCCGAATCTCCGCTACGCCGTCGACCGTCGTGGTCCGAACCGCCGACTGAGCGGCGAGGGCATCGACATCGCCATCATCGACTCCGGTGTCACGCAGGTGCACGGCCTCGACAACGGCAAGGTCATCGACGGCCCCGACCTGACCCCAGAAGCTGGCGACCCGGCAACCGCCAACATCGATCTCTTCGGCCACGGAACCCACCTTGCGGGCATCATCGCTGGCAACGACGGTGGCGTGCCGGTCGAGGGTGTTCCGCACTTCACCGGCATCGCCCCAGACGCTCGACTCGTCAATGTGAAGGTTGCCGACGGCAGCGGTGCGACCTCGCTGACTCAGCTCGTCGCTGGGATCGAGTGGGTCATCGCCAACAGGCAGGCGAACGGCATGAACATCCGGATCATCACGCTTGCCTTCGGCTACGAGTGGGAGGGCGACATGCCCGATCCGCTCGCCGCCGCCGTCGAGGAAGCCTGGAATCAAGGGATCGTTGTTGTCATCTCCGCCGGTAACCAAGGAAACGGTTCCAACGGCCTCGACCATCCGGCAGTGAATCCGTACGTGATCGCGGTTGCTGGCTCTGACCAGGGCGACCCCATCATTCCGAGTGATGACAAAGTCGCCGATTGGTCGAGCTCGGGCGACGGCTACCGGAATCCCGACTTCGCGGCCCCCGGTCGTTCGATCGTCAGCCTCCGAGCGCCAGGCTCGCACGCCGATCTCGCCTACCCGCAATCTCACATTGGCGATCGCTTCTCGGTGGCTTCGGGAACCTCTCAGGCCGCAGCCGTTGCCGCTGGCACCATTGCGCTGCTCCTCGATCGCAACGAATCCTTGACCCCGGACCAAGTCAAGGGTCTGCTGATGGACACGGCTCGCAACATCGCCAAGGGCGAGGAGCTCGATGGTGACGGGCGGCTTCGCTTGAATCGGGCGCTCTTCCGCCTCCGCACCAAGGGGCCAGGCCCCGAAATCCAGCAGTTCTACGACCGTCCGGTACTTCCGCCCGCAGGCTTCGGGACTTTCAGCGAACTCCCCGGTTCCGGTTGGTCTGGGGCCCAGTGGTCGGGTGCGCAGTGGTCGGGTGCGCAGTGGTCTGGGGCCCAGTGGTCGGGTGCGCAGTGGTCTGGGGCCCAGTGGTCGGGTGCGCAGTGGTCTGGGGC
>CAYGQE010000007.1:130569-146538 GCA_964351995.1 uncultured Acidimicrobiaceae bacterium
GCGCAGTGGTCTGGGGCCCAGTGGTCGGGTGCGCAGTGGTCTGGGGCGCAGTGGTCTGGGGCGCAGTGGTCTGGGGCCCAGTGGTCGGGTGCGCAGTGGTCTGGGGCGCAGTGGTCTTAAGCCCAGCGGCCCCAAGCCCAGCGGCCCCAAGCCCAGCGGTCTGAACAAGGTCAGACAGCGACTGGCTGTCGACCTCGGATGGTTCTTGGATTGCGGCCGTTCATTCTTCGGCTGATGGCATTTGACCTCATGATTCTCCCCGGTGTGCCGATGGATCCACATGAGGCTTCGGAAGATCGCTGCGCGTTCGCAGCTTGGCATGGTGTGGCTCTACAGCTACGTCGTTCTTGCCGCCAGCGTTGTCCTCTGGAAATCGCAGCTCGCTGACTCGGCTCCTCTCGCTGCTTCAGGGGAACTTCCGTGGTGGATCATCAGCCTCGGGTTCTTGTTGGTCGATCGGTGGGTCGTCCACATGCACTTCCGCTCTGAGTCGGGGAGCTTTTCTTTCTACGAGATTCCTCTGCTGATGGGCATCTTCTTCGCTGATCCCGAGATGCTCGTACCCGCAGCGTTCTTGGGCGCATTGGTCAGCCAGAGCCTCAATCGCCGTCCCCCAGTGAAGATGGCCTTCAATGTGGCGAACTTCTCGCTCTACGTCGTTGTGACGTGGACGTTGCTCAACGCATTCCTGCGCGGTGGCAACCCCCTTTCTCCCGTTGGGTGGATCGCGGTCCTCGGTGCGTGCCTCATCGCGAGCCTCGTGCAGTTGACGAACATCTGGCTCGTCGTGTCGCTTTCGGAGCACAAGTTCCAAATGCGCAACCTCGCGCAGATGTTCATGTTCGGTGCGGTCGTTGCGGTGTCCAACAGCGTTCAGGCCTTGGTGATGGCGCTGCTCTACACGATCGAACCGTGGAGTCTCGCGTTGCTTGCGTTCTCTACGAGCATTCTCTTTGTGTCCTACCGCTCCTACGTGTCTGAGAAGGACCAGCGTGAGCGGGTCGAGTTCCTCTACAGCTCCACCCGTGCGCTCAAGTCGGCCGACGAGGTCGATGCTGCGACGGCGTCGCTGGTTGAAGAAGCCGCAGCGATGTTCCGAGCCGCCTATGTCGAGATCCAGCTTCCTTGGTCGAATGCGAAGATCGACGGAGCGACTACTCCGGGTCGGATCCTTCGGTGGTCTGATGACGTGGCCGAGGTCGCGATGATGTCGCCTGAACAGCTGGCCGAGATCGGCACCATCGCCGCTGCGGCAACTCCCGCTGCGGTGGTCGACATGAAGGGTGGCGGTCTCGCCGCATTCGCTCATCGACGTGGCTTCCGAGATTGCATGGTTGGCGCACTTCACTCCGGCGAAGACCGCACTGGCCTGATCATCGTCGCCAACCGTTTGGGGAACGTGGCCACCTTCGGGCCGGAAGACCTTCAGCTGTTCAGGACACTTGTGCAGCACGCGGCCCTCGCCCTCGAGAACGATCAGCTCGAAAACGCGTTGACGCAGCTGCGCTCGCTCGAGCGAGAACTGGCGCACCAAGCGAGCCACGACACCTTGACCGGCTTGCCGAACCGTGCGCTGCTTGGTCGGCATCTCGTGGAACACCTGGAAGCCGATGAGTCGGTGTCTCTGCTGTACGTCGATCTCGATGACTTCAAGTTGGTGAACGACACGATGGGGCATGCGGCGGGTGATCAGGTGCTCATCGAGGCTGCCCGTCGACTTCAGGGCTGCATCCGCCCGAGGGATGTGGCTGCTCGACTGGGTGGCGACGAGTTCGCCGTTCTGCTGGTTGGAAACGACCGACCGCTCAAGGCTGCTGAGCGAATCGTCGACATACTGAGCGCTTCCTACCAAGTGGATGAAGATCAAGAAGCCACGGTCGGGGCGAGCGCTGGTTTGGCCATGAGCAACCTCGGCGACAACGCTGTCCTTCTACTCAGCCAGGCCGACGTTGCGATGTATACAGCGAAAGAACAGGGCAAGGGCAGCGTGGTGATTTTCGAACCCTCGATGCATGCCAAGGCATCCGAGCAGCAAATGCTGCGGGTGCAACTTCGCTCAGCCGTTGCTGAAGAACAATTCCAGGTGCTCTACCAGCCAATCGTCGATCTGGCCTCGGGCCGCATTGTTGCAGCTGAGGCGCTGGTTCGTTGGGTCTCACCCGACGGTTTGTTGTTGCCTCACGGCTTCATCGGCGAAGCGGAGCGTTCTGGTTTGATCGTGCCGATTGACTCGTTCGTGTTCTCGCAGGTGTTGCGTGACTTCAGCGAGATTGACGATCGAGGCCACAAGGACTTCTACGTCACCTCGAACCTGTCGATGCGAACGCTGCAAGAGCCCGAGCTGGTTCAGCGGATCTCTGCCAACGTTGCTGCGGCAAACGTTTCGATCGAACGACTTGTACTGGAAGTTACCGAGACAGCGCTGATGCGGGACCCGGAGTTCGCAACGCGGCAGCTGAATGTCCTTCGTGACAACGGCCTGCGAGTGGCGTTGGACGACTTCGGGACCGGCTACTCCTCGTTGAGCTATCTCCGTCGCTTCCCCATCGACATCTTGAAGATCGCTCAGCCGTTCGTGGCTGACCTTGACGACGGTGACAACACGTTCGTGCAGGCGATGACCGATCTCGGGCACACTCTGGGATTGACCGTTCTTGCCGAGGGCATAGAGACGCAGAATGCGCTCGGTCGCTTGCGTTCGCTCGACGTGGATCTGGGCCAGGGCTACTTCTTTGCAAGGCCGCTTCCGCTCGATCGACTCTTGGCTGAGCTCGATGCAGAGGCCGCGAACGGTCCGAAGCACCCAGCGCCGCGGCCCGTTCGGGTCGAGACTCGATTCTGAGCTGAACCCGCTGGCTCGTCCGCTAGCATCGCCGACGGAAGGTTGCCAGAGCGGACGAATGGGGCGGCCTCGAAAGCCGTTGATGCACTTCGTGTATCCGGGGGTTCGAATCCCCCACCTTCCGCCACAAAGGCCCTGGTCAGGTATGGTTTCATCGGAACCAGCCAGATTGGGGCCTTTCTCGTTCTGGCAACAGAATCGAGGCGCGGACACTGTGCGGACACTGAGAATGGGCAGCTTCGGTCTCGAACGGGCAGTTCCAGTGTCCAGAGCGCGTCCAAGCAAGTTCCCATTCGACTGCCCAAGGGTGTGTTCAGCGTTCGATACCGAGATCAGGGCCGGCCAGTCGGGGGGCGTGTCCCCCCGTTCGGTGTGAGTCCGCCAGCACCCGGCAACAGACCAGCGAGGACGGCTCAGAGGTCGTCGGGAGCGACGTCGCCGGACAGGTCCAGACCGGGTGCGCCGCCACCGACCCAATGGCCCGCTGCTTCACCAGCACCGGTGTGGTAGTCCTCCAACGATTGGGCCCCGCCGGGGAGTTGGCAGGCCTCAGCGCCGACACGCAGCTTGGAGATGGAAAGGGCAACCACACATCAGGTCCGTGCCAACGTCAGAGAGTCTCTGAACTATCGAGAATGGTTCCCACCTACGGTGATAGTATGTGTGTCGCGATACGCACTCGGGTTGGGAAGCTCCCCATGGACTGGGTGCCGTGCGGCGAGGTGGCAGGGCGGGAGTGCCCTCGATGCTAGGTTCGCTCAGTGAGCGGACGCTAGCCCAGGTCTATGTGTCGTTCCCTGACGGCGCTGGCTTGGCTGTCTGCACGGGATTATGGGCCACTTCATCGCCAGTGAGACCTCCAACACTTCGCCGGCAGTGCAGTGCGTGGTCGTTGCTTGGGGCTCGTGATTATGCGCTGGCCCTTGTGCTGCTGAGCGAACCAGATCTCAAGTGCCGTCGAGCGCTGCTTGGGAAGCCGGCATTCGACCGGCGATATGTGCGGTTGAGCGGGTAGTTGGTCGTGAGCGGCCGCCAAGGTCAAGGCGACCGCTGCCAGCCCGGACCGAGTCCCTGGTTACGGCAACTTTGCTGTTCAGCTGGTGATGTCTCTGTTTCTGAAGGCAAGGATGGCGATGGTGGCGGCGGCGAGGCCATAGAGGGTGGTGAGGCCGAGGGCGGCTGCCCAGGTGAGGTCGGCTGTGCCGCCGGAGGCGAGGGCGGCGAGTGTGCCGCCGGGGAGGTAGTCGGTGAGGTCGGGGGCAGCGATGCCGATGAGGTTCTCGACGACGAGGAGGTAGCCGATCCCGGCTGCAATGGCGATGCCGGAGCTACGGGTGAGCATCGCAATAGTCAGGCCGATGAGTCCCCAGACCAGGGCGGGGACGGTGAAGTTGAACCAGCCTGAGACGAGCTCGATGCCGAAGTCAGTTCGCCACGGATCGGTGTCGACGTCGTAGAGACGGGCCAGGGGTCGAGCAGCCATGGCGGTGACAAGTGTGGTGACGGCAGTTGCGAGGAGTGTGAACAGGGTCAGGGCGATGATCTTGCCGCCGAGGAGTCTGACCCGGGAGGGTTGGGCTTGGACGAGGATTCGGATGAGTCCGGTGTCGTAGTCGGTCGCGACGGCGATGGCCCACAGCGACAGCAGCACGATGCCGGCGATGCTGGCGACCGAGTCGAGGCCGGCGAGCATGCCGCCGGGTTGAGCGAGATCGGCAGCGCTGGTGCCGCCGGTTCCGGGAAGGCCTCCGCCTGCTCCTCCGTCGCTGCTGCTGTCGAGGGACGTGTAGATGAATATGGAGATCATCACGGAGAAGGCGGCCATGACGCCGATGCCGACGTAGCGGAAGCTGGGACGCCAGATGCGGATGAGTTCAGAGCGGACGACGGCGATCATCGGGGGTCTCCAGTGGTGTGGCGTTGCTGGCCGCGATCGGCGGCGAGTTCGGCGTCGGTTCCGCCGGTGAGACGGAGGAAGATGTCTTCGAGGTTGTCGTGGCGGGGGGTCAGTTGGCGGAGGTTGATGCCTGCCTGGTGGGCGGCACGGTCGACGTCGGCTGCGCGGTCGGCGGCGATGTCGAGATGTACGTGGCTGCCGGTGATGGTG
This sequence comes from uncultured Acidimicrobiaceae bacterium, assembly GCA_964351995.1. Classification (GTDB taxonomy): domain Bacteria; phylum Actinomycetota; class Acidimicrobiia; order Acidimicrobiales; family SZUA-35; genus SZUA-35. The sequence continues at coordinate 135,519 of CAYGQE010000007.1, forward strand.
TGGTGCCAGCCTCGGGCGGTGACGGCGTCGACGAGGACACCGAGGTCGGCGTCGTGTTCGGGCGCGGCGATGACTTGTTCGACGGCGTCGTCCATGAGTCCTTCGAGGCTGCCGGAGTAGAGGAGTTTGCCGAAGCGGATGACGACGAGGTCGTCGGCCATGGCTTGGATCTCGCTCATGAGGTGGGAGGAGACGATGACGGTGCGGCGCCCGTCGGCGAGTGACGTCAACAGGTTGCGGATCTCGACGATGCCGGCCGGATCGAGGCCGTTGGTTGGTTCGTCGAGGACCAGGAGCTCGGGGTCGGGCAGCAGCGCGGCGGCGATGCCGAGGCGTTGTTTCATGCCGAGGGAGAAGGTGGAGGCCCGGTCGTGTTCACGACCGGTGAGACCGACGATGTCCAGGACATCGTGGATGCGTTGGGTGGGCACACCACGGAGGTGGGCGAGGCTGCGCAGGTTGTCCCAAGCAGTGAGTGAGCCGACGAAGGTCGGGTTCTCGATGAGGGCACCGACACGGTGGGCGAAACGTTCGGGGTGGTCGATGGATTCGCCGAGCACCGTGGCAGTTCCTTCACTGGCCGCGATCAAGCCGAGCAGGATCCGGATGGTGGTCGACTTTCCGGATCCGTTGGGGCCGACGAAGCCGACGACCCCGCCGGCAGGGACATCGAAGGTGAGGTGGTCGACGGCGGTGAGTTCACCGAAGCGGCGGGTGAGCCCGCCGGCGGTGACGACGCTCATGGCTGGGATCGATCGTTGTGGTTCATGGTCCCCACTTTGACCGGCGGTCCTGCAGCCTGGATTCAGGGTTCCTGAGGGTTTCCTGGAGATTCGGGTGGCGTCGCGGGTCCGGCGAGGGGAAGGGTCATGGTGATCGTGGTTCCTCGCCCGAGCTGGGAGCGGGCGGTGATCGAGCCATCGTGGACGTGGACGGCGGCTTGGGCGATGGCGAGGCCGAGGCCGGTGCCACCGCGGGTGCGAGTTCGGCTGGCGTCTGTGCGGTGGAACCGTTCGAACAGGCGACCGAGTTCAGTCGGTTCGATACCGGGCCCCAGGTCGGTGATGGTGATCTCGACGGTTTCACCTACCGAGTCGGCAGCGATGGACAGTGGTGCGGATTCGGGTGTGTGGCGCAGGGCGTTGGTGGTGACGGCGGTGAGGGCCTGGGTGAGGAGGTGAGTGTCTGCGGTGACCGTCAGGCCGGGGGTGATGGCGGTGATGTCGATCGGGCGTTGGGGTTGGATGGCTGCGGCGTCGGTAGCGATGTCGGTGAGTAGTTGCGTCAGATCGAGTCGGCCCAGTGTGAGCGGTCGCTGGTCGTCGAGCGATGCGAGAACCAACAGGTCTTCCACGAGAACGGCCATACGGTCCGCTTCGCTTCTGATGCGACGCATAGCGTCGTCGACCTGGCCAGGGTCGGCGAGTCCACCTTGTTCATGCAATGCGGTGTAGCCCCGCAGAGTGGTGAGTGGTGTGCGTAACTCGTGGGAGGCGTCGGCCACGAACCGGCGTTGCCGATCCTCAGCTGCTTGGCGGGCATCGACCATGGTGTTGAACGCAGCGCCGAGCTGACCGGCCTCGGTCGTGATCTTCGGGTGGTCAACGAGTTGTGCCCGGTCACCAGACGCCACCTCGGTCGCTGCTGCGGTAACCGCTTTGATGGGGCGCAGCGACAGCCGATCGATCCAGAACCACGCCAGCCCAACCACGACCAGAACCATCGTCACCGCGATGGCCGAGGTGATGAGGAGTTGGCGTTGGGTGTCGTCGACGTCTGCGAGCGACACGGCGACGGCAGCGATCTGGTCGTCGGGCAGTGCCACGAGAACGACGCGTGCTTGCCCGCTGCCGCCAACCGTGGCGGCAGTGAACGGTGTGCCCACTGGGTCGGTGTCGAGGTCGAGTGCTGGTGCGAACTCCGGGTCAGATGCTGGTTGAGCGATGATCTGGACCGTGGCATCAGCGGCGATGATGGCGAACCAGAGCTCGCCGGTTGGCGGCCCGGTCCTGGCTCGCTCGACCGATGCCGGAAGGTCGGCGCCTCGGTCGACGTTGGCGGCGACGGCGTCGAGTTGGTTGTCGAGCTGTTCGATCAACACGGTCCGCTGGCGGACCACGATCACCGCCAAGGCCACGATCACCGTGGCCACGAGGAACCCGGCGACGAGCGCGAGCCTGGTCCGCAGACTCATGCAGGTGGCCGGATCGTGTAGCCGATACCGCGAACGGTTTCGATGAGACGCGGGTCGGTGTGGTCGATCTTCTTGCGAAGCGATGAGACGAAGGTTTCAACAATGGCGGACTCGCCATCGAAGTCGTACTCCCAAACGTGATCGAGGATCTGACCCCGTGAGATCACCCGGCCAGCGTTTACGAGGAGGAGCCGGCAGAGCTTGTATTCGGTCGGGGTCAGATGGATGACGTTGCCGGCTCGGGTGACCTGGTGGGCGTCGTCGTCGAGTATCAGATCGGCGACTTGCAACACCGATGGGGTTGCGGCGGCACCGGCGCGTCGCAGGGCGACCTGAACACGGGCGACGAGTTCTTCGAGGGCGAAGGGCTTCACGATGTAGTCGTCGCCGCCACTGGTCAGTCCTCGGACCCGGTCGGCGGTGTCGCTCCGGGCCGTGAGGAACAACACCGGCATGACGTGGCCGCGTTGGCGGAGTTGGCGCAGCACGTCGAAGCCGTCGATGTCGGGCAGGCCGACGTCCAACACGATCACATCGGGGCGGTGCCGGTCCACTTCCTCGAGAGCGCCGCGGCCGGTGTCGGCTGTGACGATCTCGATATCAGCGAGGCGTAGCGCCGAGGCGACGAGGAACGAGATGTTCTCCTCGTCGTCAACCACGAGGACTTTCGGCAACGGCTGTTCCATGTCACCAGCATGACCCGTCCACCTGTTGGCCGCCTGCAGCATTCCTGAAGATTTGTTCAGGACGCGGCTGGAGCATCTTCAGGTGATCCGCAGCTCCCCTCGAAGCGGTCTTCAACAACGGTCGTCACGTTGGGTCCCATCACCCCAAGGCCATCGCTCGAGGAGCCCCCATGATTCACCAACCAAACCATCCCCAGAAGTGGCGACTCGCCGCCGCCGGCATCGCGACAGCGGCAGTGTTGTTCGCCGCCGGCTGCGGCGGCTCCGACGAAGCCGCAGCCGACGACCCCGTGATCGTCGTCGAGAACGCCACCAACACCGACACAACAACCGACGACACCAACACCGAGGTGGGCAACCTGGGTACCGAGGAGGAACAGGCGCTGGCCTTTGCCGACTGCATGCGGGCTGAGGGCATCGACTTTCCCGATCCTGTTGTGAACGCTGACGGCTCCGTTGAGTTCTTCGGCGCCAACGGTGACCGTGACGCCGACGGCTTCGCCCAGGACGCCGGGTTCGAAGTGGCCGTCGATACCTGCGGTTCACTGATCGAGGGGGCGAGCTTCCTGCCCGACGAGGGCGATTTCACCGAACTCGAGGACTCGTTCCTCGAAGTCGCTGAATGCCTGCGAGACAACGGCATCGATGTGCCAGATCCCCAATTCGGTGAGGGCGGCCCAGGCGCGGGTGGCCCCTTCGGCGCCGACTTCGATCCCGATGACCCCGCAACCGCAGCCGCGGTCGAAGCCTGCCAGGACATCCTCGCCGGTCTCGACGGCGCCCGAGAAGGAACGAACTGATGCCACTCATCACCCCCACCCAAACCAGCGGCCCCGAACAGAACCACCCCGTCCCCGAGCCTTTCCAACCAACCCACGACCACCAGACCCCACCTGAGCCGACCAAGCCGAAGAGCCGCCGTTGGCTGCGGCCGGCAATCGGTGCATTCTGCGTCGCCGGTGCCGCCGGTGCTGGCCTGTGGCTTCTGTCAGGCGCCGGCGAAACGGCAGCGACCGAGACGGCTGTGACCCCGGTCCGGGCCGTCGAAGCGTCGACTGGCGACTTGAGTGAGTCGATCACGGTCGACGGAACCCTCTCCTACGCCGACCCCGTCGCCCACCTCGCCGCCAGCGACGGCGTCATCACCCGAACCGCCGACACCGACGACATCCTCGAGCGAGGCGACGTGGCCTACGCAGTGAACGAACAACCCGTCGTCGTGCTGTGGGGCGACACGCCCCTCTATCGTCCGATCGGTACCGACACCACCGACGGTGCCGACGTGGAGATGCTCGAAGCGAACCTCGCTGCGCTCGGCTTCAACGCCGACGGCGCTCTCATCGTCGATGGGCACGTCGATGCCGCCACGATCACCGCGATCGAAGCGTTCGAAACCGACCTCGGCATCGAAGCCGACGGCATCATCGACCCGACACAAGCGCTCGTCGTTGCCGGCCCAGTGATCGTCGCCGACTCACCAGCACCGGTCGGAGCCACGATCCGGGTCGGGAACCCGGTCGTGTCGGTGCAGCTCGTCAACGAGGCCACCACCGTGCGCTCAAACATCGACGGATTGCTCACTGCCCTCCCGAACGTGGGCGACAGCTTCGAAACCGGCGACACGGCGTACGAGATCGACACCAAACCGGTGATCGTGATCATCGGCGAAGAACCCATCAACCGTGTGTTGGCCGAAGGCGTCGACGACGGACCCGACGTCGAGCTGGTCGAAGCGACCCTGGCCGGGCTCGGCTTCGACGCCGACGGCGAACTCGAAGTCGACGAACACTTCGACGAGAACACCACCGCAGCCCTGGCCGATTGGGAAGAGACCCTCGGGCTCGAGGCCGACGGTGTCGCCTGGCTCGACCAGTTCGTCGTGCTTCCCGCCGGCCATCAAGTCAGCGGCATACCGGTCGAACGCGGCGATCAAATCGAACCGGGCGAGACCGTGTTCGACGCAGGCGTCGCCACCAGGACCCTGACCGGTGTCATCGACGAACCAGACGCCGACGCCATCAGCCTTGGCGCCGTCGTGGAGATCACGGTCGGCGACAAGACCGTGGCCGGCGCCGTTGTCGACATCGACGAGCCCGTGTCGAGCCCGACCGACCCAACCACCGAGACCGTGACCTTCACCATCGAACCCGACCAACCGCTCGAAGCCGACGAGTCGGTGGGCGATGTTGCGGTCGAGATCACCATCACCACTGTGCTGGCAACCGACGTCACGCTCGTGCCCGCCACCGCTCTGATCTCGGCCGGCGACGGCACCTACGCCGTGGAAGTGGTCCGAGGCGACACCACCGCCTTCGTCGCCGTGCAGCCAGGCACGTTCGCCGACGGCATGGTCGAGGTCACCGGAGTTGACCCCGGCGACGCCGTGGTGGTCCCGTCATGACGGCCCTCACGTCACCCGCCGCTGTAAGCGAAGTGCGGGCGCCGGCCGCAGACAGCTCGTTCGGGGCGATCGAGTTGCGGGCCGCATCGAAGCACTATCCCGGCAGCCCCCCGGTCCGGGCCCTCGATGAGGTCACCGTGCGGGTTGACCACGGCGAACTCGTTGCGGTGGTCGGCCCCTCGGGCTCAGGCAAGTCGACGATGTTGACCGTCATGGGCACCCTCGACCGGCCAACCGCCGGCACCGTCCTGATCGACGGGATCGACACCACCACCCTCGATGACAATCGGCTTGCCGGGCTCCGGGCCCGCCGCATCGGGTTCGTGTTTCAACAGTTCTTTCTCCTGCCCGGCATGAGCACGGTCGACAACGTCGCAAACGGTCTCCTCTATCAAGGCGTCAAGCTGGGCGAACGCCGGGACCGAGCGGTCTCTGCGTTGGAGCGGGTCGGTCTCGGTCACCGTCTCGGGCATCGCCCCAACCAACTCTCCGGAGGCGAACAACAACGTGTCGCCGTTGCCCGCGCGTTGGTCCACGATCCGGCGTTCGTGCTGGCCGACGAGCCCACCGGCAACCTCGACAGCCGCTCCACCTCGGCCGTGGTCGACCTTCTCGAAGGCCTCCACGCCGAGGGGACCACGATCGTGGTCATCACTCACGACCTCGACCTCGCCCAACGCTTCCCCCGCCAACTCTCCATCCTCGACGGCCGTCTCCAGGCCGACACGCGCCAGGAGCACACACCATGACGACGGACACCATGACCTCAAGCACGACCTCCACTCACGTGGATCCGGCGACGGCCGGTGCGACATGCGCACCCAGCCGGCTGAACCCCGTCGATGTGCTCCGTGTCGGCGCTTCCGGGCCACGCTCCCGAAAGCTCCGTACCGCACTGTCTGCGCTTGGCGTGTCCATCGGCATCGCCGCCCTCATCGGTGTCCTCGGCCTGTCGGACTCGTCCCGTGCTGACCTGCTCGATCAGATCGACCAGCTCGGCACCAACCTGCTCACCGTCGAATCCGGGGCCGGGTTCGGTGCCGGGGACGGCGCACTCCCCGCAGACGCCGCCGCCACCATCGCTCGCATCCCAACGGTGGAGACCACAGCCGCGCTCTACGAACTCGATGCCTCGGTGTATCGCAGTGACTACATCGACCCCGACCGCACCAACGCCATCACCGTCGCCGCCGCCGACCCGAGCCTGCTCGACACCGTTTCCGGCACCGTGTCCGAAGGCCGGTTCCTCGACGACGCCACCTCCACCTACCCCGTGGCCGTGGTCGGTTCCGTCGCCGCCGAACGCCTCGGCATCGACAACCTCGACCAACGCACGTTCGTCCAGATCGGCGACAACCAAGTCGAAGTCATCGGCATCCTCGACGAGTTTCCCCTCGCCGCAGACCTCGACCGCAGCGTGCTCATCGGCACCGACGCCGCCGCCACCTACTACGACGCCCCCGACACCCCATCGATCATCTACACCCGGGTCGAACCCGGCAGCATCGACCAAACCCGGGCCCTGCTCCCCGGCACCGCCGACCCCGAGAACCCCGAAGAAGTCACCACCAGCCGACCCTCCGACATCCTCGAAGCCCAAGCCGCGGCCGAGTCTGCCTACACCGACCTCTTCCTCGGCCTGGGCGCCGTCGCTCTTCTCGTCGGCGGGGTCGGCATCGCCAACGTGATGGTCATCGCCGTCATCGAGCGGCGAGGCGAGATCGGGCTCCGGCGAGCCATCGGCGCCACCCGGGCCCACATCCGCCGCCAGTTCATCACCGAAGCCACCATCCTGTCCCTCCTCGGCGGGATCGCCGGCGTCGCCATCGGTATCGCTGTCACCGCCATCTACGCCACCATCGCCGGTTGGCAAACCGTTATCCCCGTCGGCGGCGTCATCGCCGGACTCATCGCCGCCGTCGCCATCGGCGTCATCGCCGGCCTCTACCCGGCAATGCGGGCCGCCCGACTCTCCCCAACCGAAGCACTCAGAACATGAACCAACCACACACCACCAGCCACTCCCCGACCCGGCCAGCAGCCAGCGACGCTCAATCGCTGAGCATCGCCGAAGCACTGCGAAACCTCGCTGACCGAGCTGAACTCCAGGCCGCAGCCCTACCGGACTCCATCAGCCAGGTCAGCCAACCCGCAGCGGCCGCCACGGTGCAAGACTTCTTGGACGCCTACGCCCAGGGCGAGATCGACACTGCTGCCGCCCTCGTCACCGACGACCTCAGCTACCGCATTCCGGGGCACAACCGCGTCGCCGGCACCCACAACGGCCGAACCGCTCTGGAAACCCTCGCGGTCATCGCTCCACGGCCCGGCGCCAGGGAGCTCGCCAGCTCCACGGACCAGCTCATCGCCACCTCTGACGGCGCCACCGTCGTCACCTTCCACACCCTCACCGGCCTCCTCGACAACAAGCCCATCCACATCGAATCGACTTTGCGCTTCGACCTCACCGACGGCCGCATCCGAACCATCACCGAATACACCCACCACCCAATCGAGACCGACGACCTCTTCGCCCCCTGAACCACGCACCAAAGGACAAACCAATGAAACTCCCGCGAACCCTCACTGCCATCGCGCTCGCCGCAACGCTTTGCGTCGCCGGCTGCTCCGCCGACAGCGAAGCCGATCCACCTGCGACCGAATCTGTGCCCACCAGCCCCGAATCGGAAACCACGCCATCTGAGGCAATAGCCGACGAGCCAGTCGACCTCGCCGCCTTTCTCACCGAATGCATGCGCGACCAAGGCATCAGCGACTTCCCAGAAGCCGAGGTTCTCCCCGACGGCAGCCTCGACCTGGACATGGACGCGCTCGACGCCGCCGGGATCGGACCAGGGAGCCCCGACTTCAACACTGCCTTCGCCGCATGCGAGACCGAGGCCGGACAGACCATTGAGCTTGGGGACCACACCGACCAATGACCATCACCGGGGAATGCAGTCCCGTCCTTGGGGCGAGGTCAGCCAACCAGTCCTGAATCCAGCTGATCGTCGTACGCAGCGCGGGCTTGTTCGACCTGGGGACTGTGGTCGATTCCCCAGTTGCCGAGCGTGGAAAAGACCGGACCGAGAGTGTCGCCGAGTTCGGTGGTCCGGTATTCGACGCGGGGCGGGATCTCGTTGTGTTGAACACGGGAGATGATGCCGTCGCGTTCAAGAGCCCGGAGCTGCTGGGTCAACATCTTCGGTGTGATCCCCGGCAGGAGCCTTCGGAGCTCATTGAACCGGCGGGTCGTGCCGCACACGTGCCAGGTGATCTCGGCCTTCCAGCGGCCAGCGATCACTTCCATGACCGGCTCGAGAGGGCACTCCACCAGCCGAACAAGCCAACCTCCCCGAACTTCTACCCGCTGCAACCGGCGCCTTCATCGACGGTATGCACCTCGCCTTCTGGGCCGCCGCGGGCTCAGCCCTCGCCGCCGCAGGCCTCGTTTACCTCCGGTACCCCAACAAAGCCAACGAACCCGCACCCATCAGCGAACCCGCCCCCACGACCGCCACATAGACACAGAAACGGATGAGGTTCCCCCAGAGCCGATCGTCAAAGAACAAGCCACCGCAGCTCGACGTCGGCTCGCAGCCGAAGGCACCACGGACCCGCTCAGAATGTTCGCCGCTCACCCTCGCTGGACTAGCGAATAGCCGGCAAACCCGAGCAGGTCGGGACCGCCTCGGCACGAGTCAAGCCCACGCATAACGACGCCGCAGAATCACGCGCCCTGTACGGCAGCGACCGCTCGGGAACGGCCCAAGCGTGACGTCACAGAATCACGCATGAGGTTCAGCCTTGCTGAGTTAGCTCGACGATGTTGCCATCTGGATCGGCATATCTCGCTGATCGACCCCATGGCTGCTGCTTGGGTTCATGAAGGACCGCAACACCAGCGTCTGAGGCCCTCCTGTGAGCGTGGTCAAGGTCGCGAACCCGGAAAGCGATCTGAGCTCCGGTGGTGGTGGACCCATCCTTTGACTCGTAGAGCGCAAAGTGGATGAACGCGCCGTCGGTCCACGATGTTGCAGCATGGCGGCCACTCGTCCACGGGTCGTCTCCATGGTGGTCCTCGAGGTGGAGATCGAGCCCGAAGGCGTCGCGGTACATCGAGATCGATCTATCAAGTTCGGCGACGGTGAAAACCACGGTTACTAGGCGGCCGACGCTTGGATCCATCTAACCACTCTGCCACAGAGCCAACCCTTCCGACCCGAGGCGGCGCCACTCGATAACAGCCACACGGAACAACGACCTCGGCGCATCAAGCACCGCACTACTTCGGCCCCACTGCGGCGTCACAGAAACACGGAAGCCTCGGGTCAGGAAGCGCTTCGAGGATCGTCGAACCGCAACTCATCTGCGGTGAAGTCGGTCCAGCTCTTGCCATCCCAGTATCGGTACTCGGCCTCGCCGCGCTTGTCGACGAACCAACCGGCGGGAGCCGGCCGTGCAGCGGCCGTCTCTTCATCGAGAATCTTCTTGTGACGGTGGAATATGAGATCAAACCCTCTGATCTTCTTGCGGCGCATGCTGGACAAGGTAGACGACACGATGGCTTGTGTTTCGTCGTCGGATCCTCGGCAAACCTGATGGTGGACCAGAGCCTGCCAGCCGAGTCAGATGGTTCGGGTGAGACCAGTTGATGACTGAATCCACACATAACGCCCGCACAGAATCACGACCTCCGCCGGGGAGTGACCGCCCGGGAACGGCCCCACTGCGGCGCCGCAATATCACAGGTGTCCGTCGAGCTGCATGGCATCAGGCTTCCACACCGTGCCGTGAGCGACGGCCGCCAGACTGGATCACGCTCGGGTGTCATGACGTCGTCAATGCAACCGAGATTCCAATCGACTGAGCTGCAGCTGCGAGTTCGTGGTCGCCCGTCACGAGGGCAAGTTCTTCATCGTTGACGAGCACCGCTGACGCAAGGTGCACTGCGTCATAGCCTCGCAGTCCGTGGGCCTGTGCAAGGTCGCCAGCGGATGCCGCCAATTCAGCCGAGACCTCGATGTAGCTGATCTCAAGAGCGATCGACTCGAGTTCGCTCACCGCTCGCTCCAACTCCACGACAGTCAATCGGCTCATGCGTTGCGCCTGGGCCAGCGCTGCACGCGCTTCGGGGTAGATCAGTCGCGTGCTCACGACGCGCGTCGCCTCGTTCCACAACCGACTGCACGTCGACGATGCAGGTTCGCCGACCACAAGCGGAATCAGCGCAGATGTGTCGAAGTACGCAATCACCGACGCTGCTCAGCGACGAGGTCGCTGACGGTCTCGCTGCTACTCGGCTCCGGAGCGGTGCGCTGGCGCTTTTCATGAGCTGGCGGAGAGATCAGCCCTTCGCTGATGAGGCGGTCAATCGGGCGCGGCTGATCGAGAGGCACCAACCTTGCGACCGCTTTGCCGTGGTCGGTCACGGTCACCTCTTGTCCGTCACGCACGACGCTGAGATAGCGGCTGAGGTGGTCTCTGAGTTCACGTACTCCAGCTTCCATTCGATCATTATGGCGCTTTCTCACGAGGAAATCTAGCCACATGTGGCGAACGGGACGCCAGTTCCGAATCACCAGGGCTGTCCATCAGGCCAAGCAGGGCCATCGCTGATCCTTGATCCACCCGATATCCGCGCCACGGAATCACGCCTCAACCGCAGAGGCCGGCGTGCGATATCGGCCCCTATGCAGTGTTCGATAATCACGCGCCCGATCGGCTCTCGACCAGAGC
>CAYGQE010000008.1:0-43120 GCA_964351995.1 uncultured Acidimicrobiaceae bacterium
GATCTACACGAAAGACTGCACGGCGCTCAGCGATGCTGAACTCGGTGAGATGGCTGACCTGACGGTCGGCGGCGAGGGTTGGGAAGCCGGGCTCCTGTCCAAGCAGGCTGAGAAGTGGGTGCTTGTCAGCCAAGCGTTCAACAACGGCAAGTTGCAGGGCTTCATGATGACGACGCTCGAGCGAATTGGCGGTACCCCATCGCTGCTGATCGGTGTGGGATGCATCGGTCGCACGCGGAGACGTTCCGGTGTGCTCAAGGCGCTCATGCACGAGCAACTCCACAAGACCCTGATGGCATTCCCCGATGAAGATGTTGTTGTTGCGACTCGAGCCAACGGTGTCGGTCCTTTCGAGGCGCTCGCTGGCCTGTCTGATGTCCGCCCGTGGCCTGACACGAGAGTGAATGGTGAAGAGCGTGCTTGGGGTCGTCGGCTGGCCAAACGATTCGGTGACACCTCCTTCGATGATCGCTCGATGATCGGCGTCGGGGACGGTGACAATTTGGTGCTCGACCACGAGACCCTGAAAAAGAGCGAAGCGGGGCCGATATTCCATGAATGCAGCCGAGCGGAAGATCAGCATGTCGTGGCGTGGGGTTGGGCGATGGCCGAGCATCTCGACCGTTTCCAAGCGCCCGCAACCGCCTAGGTACGAGCAGGCCCGAGTGGGATCCCCAACGAGGGACTGAGCAACGACCAGCCAGCCGAGTGGGACCTGATCACGCCGAGAGCGTCTCATTCGGTGAGGTCAACTCGCAGCCCTTGACATTGCGGTTCCATTGCGTCATCGTTGCGAACGCATGACGGCAGCGGAGCAACGTCCTGCGGCAACGTACTCGCGTGCGAACGGCCGCCCCAACATCAGCCCAACATTTGGTCGCACGGCCGTTGGTGCCATCCTCGTGACCATGGGCGTCCTGGCCTCGCTGATTGCTGGTGTGTCTCCTGCGGGGGCGGCGATGAGCCGCACCGAGTCGCTGCTCGCCAACGAGATGTTCGGCCAACTCAACGACGAGCGAGCAGCAAGGGGACTTCCTGCGCTGGCTCTCGACACGACCATGAACTCCGCCACCCGCAACCTGTCAGAGCGACTCGAGGGTGAAGGGCAACTGTTCCACTCCAATGACGGCCGAGCAGAAGTCGTTGCCTATGGCTGGAACACGGGCCAGATCACTGATGCTTGGATGCGGTCGGCCGGGCATCGCAACTTGATCACTGACCCCAATCTCGTTCCGGCATCCATGTCGATCTCGTGCGACCGAGATGGGCGGATGTGGGCGGTTGTGCAGTTCCGCCGGCTCGACACCACCAAGGCAACGCAGTCGTCCTCACCAGCTTCTCCCATCGCCACATCGCCGTCGGCAGGCGGATCCTGCGAGGACCCGCCTGCGGATGTCAGTCCTGACATGGTCAAGGCGATCAAGCGGCTCTATCGGGCGTACTACCTCCGGGATGCCGATGGCGGCGGGCTCGACTACTGGAAGAACCAAGCTGCGTCGGGCATGACGATCTGGTCGATCTCGAGCCACTTTGCTGCGGCCCGTGAGTTCGGCGAGCGCTATGGCGATCTGAACAATCGCGAGTTCATCGACTTGGTCTACACCAACGTGATGGGCCGCGGTGCCGACCAGGCGGGCGAGCGCTACTGGCTCGATCGAATGCGGAGCGGCACCTCTCGTGGTCAGCTGATGACCTACTTCAGTGACAGCCCCGAGTACCGAGACCTCACCGGCCTGAAGTAACACCTGCGGGATGAGGCGATCGCCTCGCCAGTGTTACAGTCATGTCATTCGGTCGCCCCAGCGTGAGGGGGCGGTTTGTCGTCGTCAGACTTGTCGTCGTTGTACTGGGAAAGTCGCTCGTGGGGTCTTCGTTCACTCATCTGCATGTCCACACCGAGTACTCGATGCTCGATGGTGCCTCCCGGTTGGACGAACTCGTGGCGGCTGCAGCCGCCGATGGCCAGCCGGCGCTGGGCATCACCGACCACGGCAACATGTACGGGGTGCTCGACTTCTACAAAGCGTGTCGCTCGTACGGCATCAATCCGATCATCGGTACGGAGCTCTATCAGGCCCATGATTCGCGGTTCGAACGCCCAAGCCGCCGAGGCAAGGTCGACGACTCCGGTGGATCGACAGATGGTGGCAAGAAGCTCTACTACCACCTGATAGCCCTGGCGGAGAACAACGTCGGCTACCAGAACCTGATCAACATCTCGTCCGAGGCGTACATGTCGGGTTTTCACTACAAGCCCCGCGCTGACTGGGAACTTCTCGAGAAGTACTCCGAAGGTGTCATTGCCACCACCGGTTGTCTCGGCGGGCACGTTCTGCAATCACTGCTGCAAGGCAACGAGCAGCAGGCACTCGAGAAGGCAGCTCGGCTGCAGGACATCTTTGGTCGCGACAACCTCTTCATCGAACTGCAAGACCACGGCATTCCCGAACAGATCAAGACCAACCCGCAGCTGATCGACATCGCGCGCAAGATCAACGCCCCCATCCTCGCTACCAACGACTCGCACTACACCCACCGCATCGATCACGACGCTCATGACGCTCTGCTCTGCGTGCAAACGGGCTCGCTGATGAGTGATCCTGATCGCTTCAAGTTCAGCGGTGACGAGCACTACCTGAAGACGGCGCAGGAGATGCGCCACCAGTGGGCCGAGATCCCCGAAGCCTGCGACAACTCGCTGTGGATCGCTGAGCGGTGCCACGTCGAAATCGAGTTCGGTAAGCCCCTCCTGCCAGAATTCCCCATCCCTGAGGGCTTCCAGGGGTCCGACGACTATCTGCTCCACCTCACGATGGAGGGGGCTCGGAAGCGCTGGGGCGATCACATCCCGGAAGGCACGATCGATCGCATCAACTTCGAGCTCGAGACCATCAGGAGCATGGGATTCAGCTCGTACTTCCTGATCACGTGGGACATGATTCGCTACGCCCGCGATGTGGGCATCCGCGTCGGCCCGGGGCGTGGTTCCGCCGCTGGTTGCGCTGTTGCCTATTGCTTGTGGATCACCGATCTCGATCCGATCAAGTACGACTTGCTCTTCGAGCGCTTCCTGAACCCTTCACGTATCTCGATGCCAGACATCGACATGGACTTCGATTCCCGTTACCGCGATCAGATGATCCGCTACTGCGCCGAGAAGTACGGGCGAGATCACGTCGCTCAGATCGTGACCTTCGGGCAGATCAAGGCTCGTGCCGCGGTGCGGGATGCGGCGCGAGTGCTTGGCTACCCGTACGCCGTTGGCGACAAGGTGGCCAAGGCCATGCCACCGCTGATCATGGGGCGTGACACGCCGCTCAAGTACTGCTTCGAAAAGTCAGACAAGTACGCCGACGGCTACAACATGGCCACCGAGCTTCGGTCGATGGTCGACACCGATCGCGATGTCGCCAAGGTGATCGAAGTGGCGAAGGGGCTAGAGGGGCTCCGCCGGTCAGATGGCATTCACGCCGCCGCCGTGGTGATCACCAAGGATCCGCTCACGACGTACCTTCCGATCCAACGCAAGCCAGAGTCCGGCAAGCCCATCGAGGAGTCGCCGGTCGTCACCCAGTACGAGATGAACGGTGTCGAAGAACTCGGCCTGCTCAAGATGGACTTCTTGGGTTTGCGCAACCTCGACGTGATCAGCGACTCGATCGCACTCATCGAAGAAGTACACGGCGTCACCGTCGACATCGACCACGTCGATCTCGAAGACGCCAAGACCTACCAACTGTTGCAGGCCGGGCAAACCGTGGGTGTGTTCCAGCTCGAGTCGCCGCCGATGCGAGCGCTGATGCGCTCGATGGCCCCCACCGGTTTTGAAGACGTCGCCGCTCTCGTGGCGCTCTATCGACCCGGCCCGATGGCGGCGAACATGCACAACGACTACGCCGACCGGAAGAACGGTCGGCAAGAGGTCGTCCATGTGCATCCCGATGCCGAGGACATCATGGGCGAGAGCTACGGGCTCATGATCTATCAAGAGCAGATGATGCGAGCCAGTCAGAAGTTCGCTGGCTACACACTCGCCGAGGCCGACAACCTCCGGAAAGCTGCCGGCAAGAAGAAGCGGGAGCTGATGGCCAAGGAGCGCCAGAAGTTCATCAATGGTTGCGAGACCAACGGGTACGGCGTGAAGTTCGGTGAAGACATGTTCACCACCATCGAGGGCTTCGCCGACTACGCGTTCAACAAGAGCCACTCCTACGGCTACGGCTTCGTCAGCTTCCAGACGGCCTTCCTCAAAGCCAACTATCCCGCCGAGTACTTCGCCAGCTTGCTGACGAGTGTGAAATCCAACCTCGACAAGGCGGGCATCTACCTGAACGAGTGTCGCCAGCTCGGTATCTCCGTGCTCGTGCCCGACGTCAACCGGTCCGAGGTCAATTTTGGCTCGATCCCGAACCCCGAACTCGATGAGCCTGACGATGCAGTCAACGCCATCACCTTCGGTCTGTCTGCGGTTCGAAACGTCGGTGAAGCCTTGGTCGAGTTGATCGTTGACGAGCGGCGCAAGGGAGGACCCTTCAAGGACTTCATCGATTTTGTCGAGCGTGTTGACTACAACGTCCTCAACAAGCGGGCGATCGAATCATTGATCAAGGCCGGTGGCTTCGATTCGCTCGGGCATCCTCGCCAAGGTCTCTTGTTGACGTTCGAAGAGATCATCGACAAGACCGCAGCAACCCGCAAGGAACACGACATGGGGGTCATGACCCTCTTCGGCGCAGTTGAAGACGGGCCGACCTACGACGATCGCCCTCAGATCCCCGACACCGAGTTCGACAAGAGCAAGCGACTGGCTTTCGAAAAAGAGATGCTCGGGCTGTACGTGTCGGATCATCCCTTGATGGGGCTCGAGAGTGCTTTGCGGCGCAAGACCGAGCAGTCGTTGACCGACCTCGAATCAATGGAGGACGGAGCGCCGGTCACGATCGGCGGTGTTGTCACCCAACTGCAGCGCAAGTGGACCAAGAAGGGCGACCTCATGGGCATCTTCATCCTCGAAGACCTTGCGTCGTCTGCTGAATGCATGGTGTTCCCGCGGACCTTCACCGATTACGGACATCTCCTGGATGACGACCGCGTCGTCATCGCTCGTGCTCGTGTCCAGAAACGAGACGACGAAGCGAAGCTGATGATCCAGTCCATCGAGGTCTTCGAAGTCGGCAACCTCGGCTCCGATGCCCCGGTGCGACTCGAGGTCAGGCCAGATCAGCTCTCTGACCACCTGATCGAAGATCTCAAACGGGTGCTCACCGAATATCCGGGTGAGTCGTCGGTGTACATCCACCTGAGCGAGACTCAGGTCATCAAGCTCGCCGACGAGTTCAACGTGTCGAACGACTCGGGCTTGATCCCCGAGCTCCGTGTGTTGCTCGGCGCAGACGCCGTGGTGCTGTAACCCATCGGGCTGCCGCCGCTCAACAACCGACACTCCATGCCGACCGGAACCTGATGACTCGAATCGCCGTCTACGTCTGCACGTACAAGCGCAACGAGCCCCTCGCTCGTTTGCTCGGGACGCTCCAGACCGCCGCTGATGCGGTGGCGACACGGGCCGAGGTTGGTGTCGTGATCGTCGACGACAATCCTGACGGTCGTGCCAAGGTCGTGGTCGACACGTTCGAACACCATTTCCCGCTCGGTTTGCACTACCGCCACGCCGGATCGCAGAACATCTCGATCGCCCGGAACACCGGTCTCGACGCTGCCAGCGAAATCGGCGACTGGGTGGCGATGACTGACGACGACATCATGGTCCCTGAAGACTGGTTCATCGCTCACCTCGATCTCCAGGAGCGCACCGGCGCCGATGCCACAACGGGTCCGCTGCTGCTGCAGTTCCCAGAAGACGCTCCGTCGTGGATCCGCGACGAGCCTTTCGATCGGTTCGGCCTCCTCGACTTCGGTGAGGACGAGAACGTCCCGATTTGCGCCACCGGCAACTCGATGCTCCGGGCATCGTTCTTGATCGAACACGCCGACATCAGGTTCGATCCAGACCTCGGTGTCCTCGGAGGCGAGGACATGGTTTTCTATCGCGCTGCGGTCGGGCGTGGATTGATGTGCTACTTCTCCACGAGTACCGCAGTGTTCGAAGTCGAGCCTCATGACCGTTCGACGCTCAAGTACCAACTCGGTCGAGCCATGTGGATGGGAAACACCCAGTACCTCACGAACCACCGGTCCGGTGACGCCACCGCTACTCGCTTGTTCCTTCGTGGCGGTCGCCAGGTGGCAAGGGCGTTTGCTCGACCCTTCAGCCGGCTGGCCACGCGTGAGGCTCCACAGTTGCGGTTCGCTGCCGCGCTGGCATGCGAAGGCATCGGCATGATGGCCGGCCGATTCGGTGTCGAGCTCGACCACCACGAGATCTGACTGGTGCCGGGTCTCAACTTGTCACTTGCTGATCTCCGCCGTCACTTCCTGCCGCACCGTTGGAGCAAGTGAAAAGTGAAGGGGAATAGCGGATAGGCGCTGCGCGTCCTGGCTATTCCTTGGATTCAGCGGGTTGACGCACTACGTGCTCCCTTTATCCGCTGAAGTCCTAAGACCCGGCACCAGCGGGGACAACTGCACCGGCGTCGTCGGCTTGGCGTTGGAACTTCACCAGCAGATACCAGCCGGACCCAGTGATGAAGAGGTCCGAGACGACGGTGCCGATTGCAGCACCTCGCCATGACATCAGCGGTACGAGCGTGAGATACATCACCAGGCTGAGTACTGCTGAAGACAGGATCAGTCCAGCGCGCAGTTGCGTCTTGCCGAGTCCCAACAGGCCGTTCAGCGGCGCTCGGCTGACCGCCAAGAGCGGCACGATGATCAGCAACCAACGAACGATCGTCACCGACTCGGAGAACTTGTCGCCCACCAGGAACGTGAGTGCCGGCGCCAAGAAGAACAGCACGCCGCAGATCACGAGGCTCAGCACCAACGAGACCGAGCTGAACCGCTTTGCTCGGCGCACGTGCTGTCCCTTGTCGTTCTGGTTGTCGGGCAAGAATCGCTGGAAGAGCGCTTGATTCATCGTCCGGATCGGGAGCTGCGAGAGTGCAATGATGCGATAGGCGGCGCCGTAGAGCCCGGCGTCGGCTTCGAGGCCGTAGCCGTTCATGACGACCTTGTCACCGTTCTGCTGGAGTGTGCTCGCGGTCAGGGGGAGTGAGAGCTCGACGTTGCCCTGAACGTACGCCTTGTTCGGTCGTCCAAAGCTGAACCGCAATCCGAATCGGGGTACGGCGATCAGCACCGAGATCACGGCAACGATCGCAAAACCGATCAACCACGAGATGGCGAGGTTGCGCACCGTGAGAATCCCGAGCGAGAACGGGATCAACAGCGACGTCAGGCGGACCGCAGGCAGGAAGATCCGCAACTTGGCCGCTGCGGCGAACCCATGCGTCGCTTGGATCAACGTTGCTGATGCCTGTGTGATGGGAAAGAAGAGAAGCTCGGCGGTTGCGATGATGAAGATGGTGAGAGGAGAGATGTTGGAGATGAAGGCAGAACCGATGGCGGTGGCGAGTGCTGTGGCCGCGATGCCTTGGGTGACCGCAAGGGTGTAGGCCCGGCCGGCCACGGTCTGCGCGTCGTCGTGCTCACGAATGACGCGCTGGAGGATCAGCAGAGACAGACCAGACCAGGTGAAAGCGCCGAGGGGGGCAATCACTCCGTAGGTACCGACGTAGCCGCCGTAGGTGGCCAGAGCGAGCGTGTTGCCGAGCAGCAAGAACGACAGCAGATTGGCGATCAGATTGAACAGGTCGCTGATGCCACTCCATGCCACGTCGGTTGCCATCTCGCGGTAGCGGCCGATGAGTCCCTTGAGTTTTGTCATGTCCGACCCGGATACGTGGCCAGCACGCCGGGTTCCCACCCTGGAGCGTCGAGTTCAGCAGTTGCCGCAGAGAATGTGGCGATGCTCAGCTCGACGCCAAGCCACGACCCGAGGCGCTCGAGATCAGCGTCGAGGACCTTGGTGACCTTGGCGAGCTGGCCTGGTGTGAGCGTCGGGCGATCCGTCGAGCGCCACCGATCGCGAACTCGCTCGATGGTGGCCTCCGGTGCGAGCCCTCGCAGCCGTTCGTACCCAGGCAGCTTCTTGATGCCGTCGCGAAGGCTGCTCTGTTGCAGCCGTTCTGCGCTGACGTTGTTTGCCTCGATGTCATCGTCCCAAGCGACTGTCCGATTGATGCCAACGAAGGAAGAGACTCGATCGAGCTCGGCAGAGCCATGCGAGCGGAGGCGGTCGACGAACACAGGGAGCACTCGATCAGCGCCGAAGCGTTCGAAGTATGGCTCGAGCTGATAGCTGTAGCGGCTGTAATCGACCAGTTCCGGAACGGCACCTTCGATGGCCTCGTGGAAGCTGACCGTGACTTCGCGTTCGAGCCACATGTGGGTGTATTGCGAGAGCAGTCGATCGATCGGATGCCGCATCACGTAGATGAACCGAGGGTTCTCGATGGCTTCATCCAGCCGGTCAATGGTCTTGGGGTAGGTGGGCAGCTTGGCGTAATGGGTCGTCGACTCTCCGACGACATCGTCAGGAGCAGCTGATCGGAAGTGGTCGGCATACCAATCGAGGCCCTTGGCGTACACCGGGTCATCGCTGAAAAAGTAGAGCTCCTTCGGCTCGCTCATGAAGACGCCATCGACTGCTGCCAGTTGGTCGTGGAGCGATGAGGTCGCCGCCTTCATGGCGCCGATGATGAAGAAGTTGGGGAGACGATGCATGAGATCCGATGGTGCCGCGGTGGATTTCTGGTATTGCCCCATCGGCCAAACCCGGTGTCGAGCTGAGTGATGGTGGGTCCTTGACTAATCTTTTCCGTCTGCGACACTCACCAGGTGACGGACCTCTCCGATGGTAACCCTGTGCCTGATACAACTCGTCCAGTCTTCCTCGTCGGAGCAGAGCGCTCTGGCTCGACCCTGCTGCGGTTGATGCTGGACTCGCATCCAGAGATCACCTGCTGTGAAGGTTTCGAGTTCATGGTCGTCCAGATCGGCGATGACGGAACTCGACCCGAGATCACGGCGTATCACGATTATCTGTCGACGCAGCCGATCTTCGGCAGCTCGAATCTCACGATCGATCCTTCGCTCGGGTTCGACGAGCTGCTCAATGACTTCTTCGCTCAACGGTTGAACATCTCGGGCAAGGGCATCGTTGCGGCAATGGTCCACATGGACATCGATCGCATCTTGCATGTGTGGCCCGAGGCTCGCTTCATCCACCTGATCAGGGATCCGCGAGACGTTGCGCTCTCGGTGATCCAGATGGGCTGGTTCGGCAATGTGTACACCGCCGTCGACAAGTGGATGCATGCCGAAACCGGGTGGGCCAAGCTGCAGCCGAAGTTGGCCGATGACCGCTGGATCGAGCTGCAATTCGCCGACCTGATCTCGGACCACGAGGCCCAACTCGAACGGGTGTGCTCGTTTCTCGGGGTCGATTACACCGATCAGATGCTGTCGTACGCTGAAGAAACCGACTACGGGCTTCCGAACCCCGGTCGAATCGCCAGCTGGAAGGGCAAGATGACCGACCGCGACGTCCGCTTGCTCGAAGGCAAGGTCGGCCCACTCTTGACCGAGCGGGGCTTCGAGCCCAGCGGCCTCGAGCCGCTGGTTCCGAGCGGTGCCGACCTCGTGCGAGTCGAGGTCGAGGGCCGGGTCGGCAAGTGGAAGTCACGAATCGACAAATTTGGTCTGCGTCTGTTCATCGAGCGTGGCCTGACTCGAGTGGTTCCGAGCGAGTCGTACAAGAAGTCGGTGCAGCTTCGGTTCAACGAGATCGAGCGGGGCAATCGGAAACGCTCATGGCGCGATTCCGGTCTCGAGGTCACGGTGAAAGACGACGCGTGATCAGCCCGGCGGCGGGCCGCTACTTGCCTGCAGCCTCGAGCTCGGCCTTCTTGGCTGGGCTGTAGGAGAACTCGCGGCCGGGCTCGCGCCATGAGCGCTTGCGACCCTGTCGCTCCTTGGCGTTCATCTGCTTCTTGAGCTTCATCTGGAGCTCGTCTCGGCCAGCTTTGCGGGCAATGAGTTCGCCGATACCAGCGAGGCCAAAGAACTCGAGCTTGTGCTTCCACTTGAGCGCCCGAACCTTGGCCTTCATCTGAGTGATATCGCGCTGACTGACGTCGATCTTGGGAAGAGTGCTCGGCTCGTACCCCTTCGCCACGAGGCGTTCGCCGACCCGGGCCTCGATCTCTTGCATCTCGCGGTCGGTGATCAGCGATTTCCACTCGTCGGCCTTGGCGGCGATCGGGAGCTCGTAGTCGGTCTCGGCTGCGTAGCTGAGCATCTCGTTGGTGTAGCTGTGACCGAGGAACTCACACACTTGGCCGAGGACTCCTTCGTGATCAGTGACGAGGTCTTCGAATCGGATCTCCAACAGACGATCGGCCGCCATCGGAGCGGTCACGCTGTCCCACTCATCCATGAGGTCGGCCCAACGGCTGATGCCGAAATACACCGCAGTACCCCATTCGAATGCCTTGGCCGACAAGGCAACGCCACGGGGATCTCGCACGATGTGGACAAACTTGGCGTCGGGCCAGATCCGAAGAATGGAGTCGAGGCCGTCGTGAGCCATCACGGCGACGTCAGACTTGCCTGACGCGGCAATGCGCTGGGCCACGAAGTCGTTGGCGACAGCTGCGAGATCGGGCAGCGACATGTCCAGCGAGAACCCGCTTGTCGAGTACACGGTTTCAGTTTCGAGCCGCACGGCATAGTCAGCCAGCGACGGGAACGATCGATCGGTCTCGACGGCGTTGATCACATAGTCGAGGTTCTCGATGCAGGTGATCTCGGGATGAGAGTCGACCATGAGGCGAAGGAGCGTGGTTCCAGAACGTTCGGCTCCGATGAGAAACGTAGGGCTGGCAGACGGTGTGGGGCTCGTGGCCATGGTGCTCCTGAAGTGCAGTTCGATCAGCCGGGCAGACTGCGCTCGGCGTTCCCTCGTGGGCGATCCATCAGTATGGGCGGAGACATCGCTCGTCACGCCTGGGTGAGCGAACCTATGCTCGTAGGTCATTGAGCCCACGGGACAGCATCGAACGAAGTTGGGCGGCAGGATCAAGTGGAGATGGATCGGCCGACATGGTCGACTTGAGGGGCTGGATTGACGTGGTCGATACGCAAGCGGTGAACAGCAGGGACACAGCGTTCTCTGATCTGTCCGTGCGTCTTCCCGATGAAGAAGTGAGTGGCCGCTACCTGGTCACGAGTTCAGCGTTCGACTTCGAAGTGTTCCGAGATCGACGACGTAACGACCTCGGCCCTGGCCATGCGATGGCAGCGTTGGCCGAGTGCCTCGGGGCGGAGATCTTGCAACCCGCCGAGTCCTCCTCCAAGCGCCGTGATCGTCTCGGCGCCCTCCTCGTTGGGCAACCGCAGCACTGGGCGCTCGCACGTTCGCTGCTGAAGGACCTCCGATCGGGTGATCTGGTCTACGCCACGGGCGATGACTCAGGCCTGCCCATCGGGCTTCTTGCAGCCGCCCACCGTTGCAAGATCAAACTGGCGATTTTCTATTCCGCTCCCCATCGGCTGCGAGCGCGCACACTCACCAAGCTGCTGGCTCGTCTCGGGGTCGATGTTCTGCCGATCGCCGGTGCCGACGACAAGGTGGCGGCGCTGACCGCACTCGGTGTCGGACGGCCCGGTGTGCTTGCCTCGGAGCAAACCGACACGAAGTTCTTCCGGCCTTCTCGACAAGCGAGTGATCGCCCTCGACCGTTGATCACGAGCTGCGGCCTCGAGCAGCGGGACTACGCGACCATGACCGATGCGCTCGCCGGCCTCGATGTGGACGTCAAGATCTGTGCGGTATCGCCCAATTTCACCTCTGACACCGTGGTTGCCATGCCGGAGGTGCTCCCCGCAAATGTCGAGATGCGTCGATTCGAGTTCGGCGAACTCCGCAGTCTCTACCAAGACGCGGCCGTGACTGTCGTACCACTACTGGCGAACGACTACTCCGCTGGCATGACCACGATGATGGAGGCGATCGCCTGTGGTTCTCCCGTCGTGATCACGGCGAACCCAGGGCTCGCGACCACGTTCAAACACCTCGACCTCGTCGTCGGGGTGCCGGCGGGAGATGCAGCAGCTTTGGAGCAAGCAATCCGCGACATCGTGGAGGATCCACAGACGGCGGCAGCACGGGCGAAACGTGCGAGATCGTTCGTCCTCGAACATCATTCGAGTACTCGATATGTGGAGCTGCTGTGCGGGAGTCTCACGGCCTTTCACGCAAGTTGATTCAGGTCTGGCCCGACGGGGCCGATAGTGGAGTAGGGCCGCGTGTGGCCCTGCCCGTCGGAGGGAGACGACACCATGATCAGCATCAATCGGCCTTCGAGGCAACGCCCAACGATGAAGAGTGACGAACAACAGTTTTCTTGGGGTGTTTCGGCGCCGTTCATCGACTCGGTCGAGTCTCGCTGGATCAGTGACTTCGTCGAGTCCGACCGACATCGCTTCACCATGGTTCCCCATGGTGGCGGGGATGCCGATTGGCACCAGAAGAAGTCTCAGGTGACCGGTTTGTCAGAGTGGCGAGGGTTTGCCTCGACTGCTGCATCCTTGCTCGACACCGCAGTTGCTGAGCACGGCGGAGCGATCACGGTGTTTCCGCAGCTAGCCGCCACTGCGGCGATGCGGAAGCGGCTTCGACGCATCGACGTTCCGCTCGTCGCTTGGTTCTTCAACACGACGTTCGGCCGCGATCCGAAGTCGATGCTGGCCCGCCCGGCACTTCGTGCGGTTGATCGCTTCGTTGTCCACTCGACCAACGAGATCGACGCCTATGCCAAGCATCTCGGTATCGATCACTCGTACTTCTCCTTCGCCCACGTTCAGTATGGCGGAGCAGTCCAGACCGACGAGGAGAACACCGACGATCCGTTCATCTTCGCCACTGGTTCTGGCTTCCGTGACTACGGGACGTTCTTCGACGCCGTCGAGAAACTCGGGGTCAAGACCAAAGTCGTTGCCGGACCTCGCGTTCTTGCTGGCCTGACTCCACCGGCAAACGTTGAAATCCTCGAAGGTATCGACCGTCAGGGCATCCATCGGCTTGTTCGACAGGCCACGGTGAATGTTCTGCCGATGCACAACGAAGGTCTGACCGCTGGTTTGATCACGATGGCGGAAGCGTTCCGACATGGCCGCAGCTTGGTGGTGACTGACCGCCAGGGGATCGACGACTACGTCGACCATGATCAGAATGCACTGCTCGTCCCGCTCGGCGACGCCGATGCCATGGCCGAGTCCATTCGCTCGGTGTTCGAGGATTCTGGCCTTCGTGAGCGACTGAACAAGGGCGCACTGGTTTCCGGAGAACAACACCACACCGATGACGCCGCCGGGCGCCGTCTGGCTGAGGTGCTCGACAGCGTGCTCGACGGCCGCACGGCCTGAGTCCTTCGGCGCGGTGCCCGGGCTGCAACAAACCTGAAACCGTCTGGTCAGGCTGGCTCATTCTCGCGCTGGCTCAGGGGTCGGTTGACTGCAGTTGGCGTGATTCGACCACATCGTCGAGGTTTGCCTCGGCATCGATGCGAGCGAAGTCGTTGATCTCGCGCTGTGCAATGCCTCGTGCCAGGCCGATGTACACGATCCATGCGCCGAGGAAGACGTTCTCCGACAGCCCCATGAGTAGTTGGGCCGCCAGGAGGGTGAGCAACCATTCGGCCGTTCTCGGAGATCGGCGGAGCAACCGGACGCCCTTGGCTACACCGGTCACGAACAAGATGCCGAACAACACAACGCCGACGGCGCCGTAGTTCAGCCAGACATCGAGCACGCCGCTGTGCGAGTGGGGAATGTGAAAGCCCACGTCTCGCCAGATCGACCGAGTGATGTCACTTCCTTGATCCCAGAAGACGCCGCCGACTCCGTAGCCGAGGATCGGACGATCCTCGATGGCATTGATGACGCCACCCCAGATGAAGGTGCGGCCAGACAGTGTGAGGTCCTTGCCCGCTGCGCTGGTGATCACGCTCAGCGATGCTGCGGCACCCATCAGGCCGACCAGGCCAACCGCAATCGACGAGACAACGTAGGCGGTCGAGCGGCGGCCGATGTCACTGCGGAAGAAGAATCGGAACCACACGTAGAGGGCCGCGATGAAGATGGCAGCGGACAGGCCGGTGACCGAGTCGCTGCCAACGAGCAAGACGGTCAGGACGCCGAGAGAGACTGATCGTCGAATCCGATCACTCTCGAAGTGGACGGTCAGGAGGATGGCGAAGATCAAGAAAGGGGAGAAGACGTTCTTGTGTACGAAGTAGCCGTGCCAGCCGGGGACATCTTCGACGTAGATGCCGTCGTTTTCGTTGAGCCTGGTGGACGGATCGATGATCAGCGCAACGATCGTGATGATGATAGCGATGACAATGCCGCGCTTGATGGCGGTGATGACGTCCTTCTTGGGCAGCAGACTGGCCATCAGCGACGCGGCAATCCACATCGGGATGTCGCGGCGAATGCTGAAGAGGCCGAATTCCGCATTGAAGGTCCACAGAACCGAGAGGCTGATCCAGGCGATCAGAGCCATCAACGGACCATCGAAGACCACGCGTCGGGCGTGTGACCGAGGAGCGAGCATCAGCGCGGCAGCGGGGAAGGCCAGCGTGACGGTCCAGAGATACGGGTCGAATGTGTACGCCGGACCGGCGAGCAACACCGCAATCGTGATGTACATGCTGGCGAAGCCGTAGGCGAACGGCCCGAGCGGCACGTCGGCGTGCCCAGGGGTGAGTGCCTGGCTCGCCCGCCTCGTCTCCGGAGCGGTCAGGATGCGTCGAGGTGACGGTCGAGTTGCGGTCATGGCGAATCCAGCCCAGGGAGATCGAAGAATGGCAGCGTGGCGGAGTGGCCACGAAGCCGTAACGTTTCTGTCGGCTGACCGGCCAGGAAACCAAAGGGTTTCCCTTGAGTACGCATCGACCGGTCCGAAAGTACACCCATGACGTCACCTTCACGTGGGCAGACCCTCGTTTCACATGAGCAACAGCCCAATGAGCTACGTCCCCATGAGCCCGGCGCCCCACTTCGTGCTGCCGTGATTGGAGCTGGCGCCATTTCTCTGGAGCATCTGCCGTTCCTGCGGGAGAGCGATCGAGCAGACCTCGTCGGCATCTGTGACCTCTCGCCGGTGTCGGCCAAGATCGCCGCTCGGCGATTCGACGCTGCTGCCGGGTACACCGACGTCGCGGAAATGCTCGCTGCCACGTCACCGCACATCGTCCACGTCCTGACCCCACCCCACACTCACGCTTCGCTCGTCGAGATGTGCCTGGATGCGGGCGCTCACGTCTTCTGCGAGAAGCCGATGCTGCCGACGGGTGAAGAGGCTCGCACCCTGCTGGCCAAGGCTGATGCACTCGGACTTCATCTGATGGAGAACCACAACTACCGATTCAACGATGAGATCCTGGCCGTTCGCAAGCTGATCGACGGCGGCGAACTCGGTGTCATCGGCGAGGTGGACGTTCGGATGGCGCTGCAGATCCGAGGTGAGGGAAGTCGTTTCGCGGATGAGAACGCTCGGAACCCGATCCACGACATGCCGGCCGGAGTGATCCACGACTTCGCCACACACTTCGCCTACCTGATGAACACCCTTGGCGGCCATCCGACGTGGGGGCCCATCTCTGCCCACTGGAACAACCACGGCGGCGGCGATCTCTTCACCTTTGATGACCTCGATGCGCTCATGATCGGTGATGTCGATGGCAACCCCGTGCACGGCCGGCTTCGCTTCTCCTGCCGGACGAGTCCAGACCTCTTCACCGTGACGGTCAGAGGTAGCGAAGGTCAAGCAACGACCGACCTGTTCCACCCGCACCTCGAGGTGCTGACGCCGCGGCCGGGGGGCCCGCAGCTCACCCCGATCGTCAATCACCTCGTCAACGGCACGAAGCTCGCGGGGGCAGGGCTGCGGAACTTCGGGCAGAAGCTGCTGCAACACGGTCCCTATCACGGACTCGTGCGACTGCTCGATGAGACCTACGCCGCCCTACAGGCTCACGAGCCACCACCGGTCACGCCCAGCGAGATTCAAGGTGCAGCGGATCTGATCGATGCGTTGCTTGCCCCGGAGGCTCGACGATGAACACGCCCGCTTCACCCACATCGCACAAGATCTTCGTCACTGGAGCAACCGGCTTTGTCGGCCGCCATGTTGTTGCCGAGGCCATCGCTCGAGGCCACGAGGTCGTGGCGCTGGTGCGTCCTGCTTCGTCAGCAGCGTCTCTGGCCGCCGCTGAGGCCACCGGTCGTTTGACCCATGCCCGCGGCGACCTCGCCAGCCGAGACCTGGCGGAGAAGATGCAGGGTTGCGACGCCGTGCTCCATCTCGCAGCGGTCAAGGGCGGCGACTTCTTCTCCCGTTTCTCCGGCACGGTCATCGGTACCGAATCGGTGCTCAACGCCGCCCGAACGGCGGGCGTCGACAACCTTGTGGCCGTCAGCACGTTCTCGGTGTACGACTACGGCCAGCGCCCGGCCAACAGCGTCTTCGACGAGAGCTTCCCGGTCATCAGCGACCCTCGTGGCCGCGACGAATACGCAGAGACCAAGCTCTACCAGGACGAGCTCTACCAAGAGTTCGGTGCCGAGCAGGGGCATCACATGGTGATGCTGCGTCCGGGAATGATCTACGGACGTGATCAGCTGTGGCACCCGCTGCTCGGTGGAGAGTTCGGTCCGATCGACCTCAGGGTTGGGGGCAAGGGCCGCCCGCCGATCATCTACGTCGAGAACACCGCTGAAGCCCTCGTGCTCGCAGCAGAAGCCCTGCTCGATCCCGATCGACAAGCCAGTGTCGACGGCGAAGTGATCAACCTCGTCGATGACGACCTGCCGACTCAATTTGACTACGCCGCAAGGGTCGAGGCGCTCGAAGACACCCCATCGGCAATCTTCGTGCCGTTGCCGGTCATGAAAGCAGCCGCCACCACGGTCGCTGCCATCAATGCCAAGCTGTTCGACGGCAGGATGAAGGTGCCGAGCATTGCGCTGCCCGACCAGGTCGATGCCAGGTTCAAGCCGTTCGACTTTCGCAACGACAAGTCGAAACGATTGCTCGGATGGGCTCCGAGGTTTGATCTCGATGCTGCGCTGCGTCGCTCCGCAGGGTCGGTCGACCTCGTCGCCGATCGACTCGCGCAACCACGAAGCTCGGACGCATGACACCGAAGCGGGTGCTGTACTTCGCTGCCGAGTACCCGAGAGCCACCGACACGTTCATACAGCGAGAAATCGCTGCCGTGCGGGCCGCTGGGCTCGACGTCGAGAGTTCGGCTATTCGGCGGCCGGGTGATGAACACATGGTGGGGGAGGAACAGCGCTCTGAACGCGATCGCACTCGCTACCTGCTGCCTCCGTCGATCGGCGCGCTCTTCGGGGCTCACGCACGGCTCCTTCGGAGTTCACCCAAGCGTTATCTGTCCTCGCTGAAGCTGGCGCTCGACACGAAACGGGCGGGATTTCGAGGCGGGCTCTACCAGGGGTTCTACTTCGCCGAGGCCGGGCTCTTGGCCGACCGGCTGCAGTCAGAGCATTTCGACCATCTCCACAGCCACCTCGGCGATGTCTCGACCTCAGTAGCGATGCTCGCGTCGTCGTTGGCGGGGGTTCCGTTCAGTTTCACCCTGCACGGTCCGGGGGTGTTCTTCGATGCCAACGTCTGGCGTCTCGATGCCAAGATCGATCGAGCCGCCTTCGTCTCCTGCATCTCCTGGTTCGCCCGCAGTCAGGCACAGCTCCTTTCGAGCGCCGAGGCCGCCGACAAGCTGCACATCATTCACTGTGGCGTTGATCCAAGCCGCTACGTCGACCGATCCATCGAAGCCTCCTCGTCGAACGGATCAGCGTTGCGGCTGGCGTTCGTTGCCCGACTCGACCACGTGAAGGGTGTCGGTGAGCTGCTGGAAGCGCTGGCCGCGCTCGCCGACGATCTCCCGGAGCTCCGGCTCGACCTCGCTGGAGACGGCCCCGGACGCGTGGGGTACGAGAAGCTCGCCGCACGGCTCGGTATTGCCGACCGTGTGACCTTTCACGGCTACATCAACCAAACCGGGGTGGCTGAGCTGCTGGCGACCGCTGACGCCTACGTGTTGCCGAGCTATGCCGAGGGTGTGCCCGTTGGTCTCATGGAAGCCCAGGCCAGCGGTTTGCCGGTGATCGCAACACAGGTGGGTGGGGTCAGCGAACTCGTCATCGATGACGTCACTGGCTTTGTGTGCCGCCCCGGGGATCGCATCCAACTTGCCGAGCGGATCATGCAGCTCGCTTCGGATCCCGAACTTCGGCGCCGCATGGGTGCTGCTGGTCGATCGCTGGTGATGACTGAATTCGACAGCGCAAGCGAAGGACGACGCCTCGCTGCGCTGTTCAACGCCGCAGATGACACCTCTGCCCTGGGCACTCGACCATTGCAGCCGGAGTGATCCCTCCTCATGGCGTGACCGGCGGCGCTCGGTCAGTGCCCATGGCTCACGCGGGTGTGGGTCAAGGTTCCCAGCACACTTGCCCTGCCCTCTGGTCGCACTGAGGCTTGGCTACGGTCTCGAGGTGCCTCGTCTTCTGCCTGTCCTTCTTGCCGCATGTCTTCTGGCTGCTGCCTGCACCAGTGGGGATGAGGTGCCCGCTGAGAACCCGACGAACTCAGAGGCCGGTGTTGATCCGGAGGATTTGACCTTTGAGCCGCTTCCCGAGGTGCAAGAGTCAGAGGTCGAAGCCCACAACGCCGAGAGTTATGCGTTCGCCGCGCTTTCATCTGGCGCCGGCGGTTTCGTCACCGGTCTCGATTCAAATGCCGATGGCTCGGTTCGCCTGGCTCGTACCGATGTCGGGGGTGTGTATCGCTGGGTCGAGGACGACCGGCGATGGCAACAACTGATCTTGAACGACGCAGTGCAGGACCCTGACCCGCTGGACTACGCCATCGAAGCGATGGCGATCGCTCCTTCAGACCCCAACCGCATCTACCTCAGCGTTGGAAACTCATTCAAGGACGCCACCGGGCGTGTGCTCATCAGCAGCGACGGCGGCGAGACGTGGACCCGCTCGGCTCAGCCGTTCTTCATTGCGGCCAACGCTGATTGGCGAACCTCGGGCGAGCGGCTTGCCGTGGATCCGACCAACCCAGACACCGTGTTGCTCGGTACTCGCACCGAGAGTCTCTGGCGCTCGACAGATGCTGGCGTCACATTCACTCGCATCGACTCGGTTCCCGTTGGGTCGTTGCCAGCGGAGAGCAACAACCCTGATGCTGCCGGTGTGCTCTTTGTTGTGTGGTCGGCTGACGGTGCCACTGCATGGGCTGGCGTGTCTGGCGTCGGCGTCATGCAGAGCAACGACGGGGGAGCGACCTGGTCGATCCAAATTCCCACCGGTGGTATGCCATTCGATGCCGAAGAGGGGGTGGACGGCCGGCTGTGGGTCGTGGCGCGAGATCCAGGGCAGGTGTGGCTGATCGAGGGCGATGCCGTCACCGAGGTCACGCCGCGAGAGGGCCGTCGGTTCGAAACTGTGTCGGTCGACCCGTTCGACCCGAATCGGGCACTGGTCGGCGGCGTGGCCATCGGGGCTGGTGATCTCTACCGCACGAACAACGGTGGTGCCGATTGGGATGACCTCGGTATCACGACCGAGTGCGCCGCGATTCCATGGCTCGAGCAGTACCCGAACGACTTCTTGCCGACAGGATCGTTGCGCTTCGATCGTCAGGTCGAAGATCAGGTCTGGGTGCCGGAAGGCTTCGGTGTTTGGCGTGGCGTCGAAAGCGGAGGCGCAAACCTCGACCTCACTTGCGAAGCCGAAGGCATCGAAGAACTCGTATCGAACGACGTGATCGCTCCTCCGGGTGGGAACCCCGTCACTGCTCACTGGGACCGGGCGATCTTCTGGCACGGGAGCGACTCCCCAACCGACGCCGTCGTGCATCCGGCGAACCGATTCCAGTCAGCGTGGGATCTTGATTGGACCTCCGCAGACCCGAGTTTTGTGGTGGCGGTCATCGGCGATCAACGCACATGTTGTCGAGGCGAGGCCGACTCGTACTTGTCGGCGTACTCAAATGACGGCGGACAGAATTGGACGCCGTTTGCTTCGTACGAGAACGGCCATCCGAGTGAACTCGTCTACGGCAACATCGCCATCTCGTCGAGCAACACCTCGAACATCGTCTGGCTCCCGACGTTCAATGGCGCCCCCCACTTCACCAGCGATGGCGGCGCAACGTGGACGCCCGTCGTCTTGCCGGGAACCGAAGAAGAGATCAACGACAACGGGGTCTACACCGGTGGTTCACACACGCAGTACTTCTTGAACCGTCGCGTGCTGGCCGCCGATCGAATCGAAGCCGACACGTTCTACCTCTACCATCGAGACCTGGGAATCTTCATCTCGACCGATGGTGGTTCGAGCTGGCAACTGCAGTCCTCGGAGAACCTTCCGACGGGATGGACGGTCGGCTACTTCAACGCTCAACTCGTCTCGTCACCCACAGAAGCTGGCCACTTGTTCTTCACCCCCGGACTCCAGGATTCTGGCCCAGCGCCAGCGTTCGAGAGCCGTGATGGAGGCATCACGTGGCGAGCCATCGAGGGGCTCTCTGACGTGACTGCAGCCGACTTCGGCGCTCCGCTGACCGCTGACGGGCCAGCAGCGTTCTATCTCCACGGCTTGTTCGCCGGAGAACGAGGCCTTTGGCGGTCCTCCGATGGCCTGCAGAGTTGGGAATTGATCAGCAATGCACCTGGTGGGAACTACCAGGGTGTGAAGGCGATCGCTGGTGATCTCGACGAGCCGGGCACGGTCTACGTCGGATTTACTGGAACTTCCTTCATGGTCGGCCGCTCCACGCCGACAGAAGAGGAATAGGTTTCCGTCATGGTGTTTTGCGTTGAGCGACGCCGGATCGACGGGAATCTGATCATGCGTTCCAATTTCCCGTTCTGGAGCCACCAGTGAAGGCCACCGAATCCCGCATCTCGAGCTCGTCGAAGGTTCATCCTTTCGCGACCATTGAGCTGTTCGGTCTGTCGTTTCTCGATGCTCCCGACGAGGCTTGCGTTGCGGAACATCTGGCGACCGCTGACCACAGCAGCTTCGGCGATGGGGTGCTTCCCATTGTCGTCACCCCAAACGTCGACATCGTGGTGCAACTCGAGCGAGCAAAGACACGAGGTTTGGGCGACCGCCTGGCATCGGCTGCTTACGTCCTTCCTGACGGCGCGCCGATCGTCTGGACGTCCCGTTTGGCCCGGACCCCGCTGACGGCGCGCATCGCTGGCAGCACGGTCTTCCAGAGCTGGTGGCCGCGCATTGCGTCGGACAATCGTCGCGTGGTCGTCTTTTGTTCGTCTGAGGCAGTCAAAGCCGGGCTCGAAGCTCAGCATCCAGCAGCCACGGTCGTCGTCGCCCCCATGATTGATACCTCGGATGAACAGATCGATGCCGTTGCATCCCAACTGGTCAAAGAAGCAATCCATGCCGAGGCCGAGTTCTGCGTCCTGTGCATCGGTCACCCGAAAGACCCGATGATTGCGCTGGCCGCGATTGATCAGTGGAAGGACGACCGGCCCACGCCTCTGATGCTCTGCCTCGGTGCATCTGCTGAACTGCATCTCGGAATCAAGAAGCGCGCCCCGGAGTGGGCCCAACGCTACGGGATGGAGTGGATGGTGCGCTTTGTCCAGGAGCCAAGACGCATGTTCTATCGGTACTTCGTTCGCGACTTGGGCTTCTTCCCGATGGCTTTTCGTGAAGCCAGAATCGGGCGGCGATCATGATCGACGTCTCCGTCGTGATGCCCGTCGGTTCTGTTGAACCGGATCTCGAGGAGCAGTTTCTCGCCTTGTCCAAGCAGAGCTTCGATGGTGAGTGGGAGCTCGTGTTGTCGCTCAACACGCCGGGGGCCCGCACTGAACTCGAACGAGCATTGCAGTCCTTCACCGCTCATGGCGTCGACGTTTCGATCATCGACTCCTCGGCAGTACGAAGTGCCTCACACGCTCGCAATGCCGGCGCCGCAGCAGCGAAGGCTGACCGTGTTGCCTTCTGCGACAGCGACGACATCGCTGATCCTGGCTGGCTTGCCGCCATGGTGGACGCACTCGAGGACCATCGAGTGGTTGGTGGCTACCTCGAAGAAAACCTGCTTGCCGTTCCCGGACAGGAGAACTGGCGCCCCCCGGCAACACCCGGTGGCAACCCGAGTTTCCTCGGCCACGACTTCCTCGTCTCGGCCAACATGGCGATCTGGGCCGATGAGTTCCACGGCGCCGGTGGGTTTGACGAGAGCCTGCTCCGAGGCGAGGACATCGCCTTTTCTTGGGCGCTCATTCGACGTGGAGTCGAACTCGGCTACTGCGCCGACGCCGTCGTGCACTATCGGCATCGCAAGGGTCTCTGGCCGATGATGAAACAGCACTACTTGTATGGCCGTGGGATGTCACAGATCTTGGCCAGGATCGGCACGCCAGATGGCGGCAGCGCCACGCTGCGGCCCAACGGTCAGAGCGTCGACAAGATGAGTAGTGTGCACATTCTTCGACGGGGATCGATTGCGGTCGGCCGCGTTGTCGGTCTCGCCCACGAAACCATTCGTACGCGCCGCGGCGCCCAGTCCAACGGCTGATTGCCGCCACCAGGAGTCTTTCATGGAACTTTCCTTTGTCATTGCCGCACTGAAACGCCGGATCTGGATCGTGTTGATTTTCGTGCAACTGGGAGCATTGCCGTTCATCGTCGGCGCCAACCCGGCCACCGAGGCAGCAGCGTTCCAGTCTGAAGCGCTCATCGAAGTGCTTCCGCCCGATGCAGCCCGAACCTCGGCCGCACAGCCCGACCGATACGTGTTGACGCAGATGGAAGTTCTTCGTTCTCGTGAGTTGGCGGCTGAAGTTGCTGAACGCCTCGGTTCGCCCGACGGCCCGGAGC
Organism: uncultured Acidimicrobiaceae bacterium; assembly: GCA_964351995.1. Classification (GTDB taxonomy): domain Bacteria; phylum Actinomycetota; class Acidimicrobiia; order Acidimicrobiales; family SZUA-35; genus SZUA-35. The sequence goes on from CAYGQE010000008.1 coordinate 22,984, forward strand.
CGATTCGTCGGAACACCACGATTGATCAGATCGTCGACACCGACGCCGTGTCGGTGCAGGTTCGCCTCGGCGATCCAGACGAAGCACAGCGCGTCGCCCAGATGATCGCCACTGTCTACGTCGAGGGGTTGATCGAAGCCGATGAGGCAACCAGGCTTCCCGACATCGAGCGCGTCGATGCAGAGTTGGCCGACGCTCGCGAACTGCTCACCGATGTCAACGATCGCCTGGTCGAGTTGATGGCTCCGTTCCTGAACGCCGCCCGAGACGTCGGCGGAGCGATTCCCGCCCCGAACATCGTCGCCCCGAACGAAACCGCCGACCAAGGCTTCCTCATCGCCGAGATCCAGCGGCTGGAAGAGCAGCGAAGCGTCCTGGTGAACGAAGACAGCAACATCAACACCACGATCGTGCAGAACGCCACCCTTCCCCAAAACCCTGTTCAGGAGTCGGCCGGAATCTTCAATCTGGCCTTCTTGATCGGCATGTCCTTGTTCGGCGTCACGGTTGCGCTGGTGTGGGCTCGACTGTCGCCCAAACTGCTCGATGAAGTCCATGCGACTGAAGTTCTCGGTATTCCCGTGGTGTCCAAGATCAAGCGGTCCGGTGCGCTCAAGCGTGACCCCCTCGTGGCGTTCAACCGCTTGCCTCAAGATCTCATCTCGAGCGTTGACCAGATTGCCGTTCAAGCCGAAGCACTGGCGGAGATCGACCGGCCGCTCACCATCGCCGTTGTCGGCTCGCAGCGGGGCTCAGGCACGACCACGACTGCTGTCGCACTTGCCGCTCGGTTTGCCGCAGCGGAGTACTCGGTCCTCGTGGTCGATGCAGATCGTCGAGACCCGTGGATCAGTGAAGTGTTTGCGTCCAGCGACCATGGTGGTCTTCCCGCACTCCTCGGCCATAGCCCCGTTGGTGTTGACAAGATCTTCAGCCGGACCAGTGAACCCGATGTTCGGGTGCTCGGTCTTGGCGGCAACGGCGCGGCCCTGCGCCGAGAAACTGTTCCCATGTTGGTCGAACGCACTCGCGAAGCAGCGAACGTCATCATCTTTGATGGTGGACCACTTCTCGATGCTGCGTCGACCGTGGAATTGACCAACGTCGTCGACGCTGTTGTCCTGGCTGTTCCCCTTTCCGCCGCCCGGGTCGATGATCTCACCATTGTCACCCGACAGCTCACCAACGTCGCCGGCCGGGTCTTACCTGTACTCACCGGCCCATCGGGTGGGTCAGCCGGTCGTCAGCCAGTTTCTTCCAACCTCGGTGCCGACAGCCGAGCGCTTGCGGGAGGGCTGGTCAGCGCCGCCCGCGGATCAGACGATCCGTCCGCCATTCCGCGTCGTTCTGCAGCGAACCGAGTCAACGGTTCGGAACGTCTCGAAGCACCGTTGCCCGATGATGTCAGCACACTGGCTGAAGCTGTGGCACCCCCGGAGACTCCGCCGCCCGCAAAATCGAAGCGGTCACCTGCTCGAACGTCGCAGGGCAGCACCGGGCCGAGCTCGAAGAACACGTGAAAGACACCATGACTACTCCAAATCCAGCAGACATCCCCGTCGTCATCCTTTGTGGTGGCCAGGGCACTCGCATCCGGGAGGCATCTGAGAAGTTGCCGAAACCGTTGATCGACATCGGCGGCAAGCCCGTTCTCTGGCACATCATGAAGACCTACGGAGCCCATGGCTACCGCAAGTTCATTCTGTGTCTTGGCTACAAGGCGTGGGACATCAAGGAGTACTTCCTGCGCTACCAGGAGAACGACTCCGACTTCACGATCAATCTTGCCAACGGCGGTGGCCCGGAGTTCCACGAGACCGCAGACCCCGACGACTGGGAAGTCAGCTTGGTCGACACCGGAATGCACACCGGCACCGGCGGTCGTCTGGCCAAGGTTGCACACCTTCTCGATGCCCCCTACTTCATGGTCAGCTACGGCGACGGTGTTGGCGCGGTCGACCTCTCCGGCCAACTCGCAGCGATTGCCGCTGATCCGTCGATGATGGCGATGGTCACTGGCGTGCACCCCACGAGCCGCTACGGCGAGCTCGCAACTGAAGGAAACAAGGTCGTTGACTTCGCCGAGAAGTTGCCGTCTGACGGTTGGGTCTCCGGTGGCTTCTTTGCCTTCCGTCAGGAGTTCCTCGGCCGTCTTCTCGATGACCCGAGCCACTTCTTCGAGCAAGGCCCCATGCAGGACCTTGCTCGTGAGAATGCGCTCGGTCTGTGGGAGCACCTCGGCTTCTGGATGGGGATGGACACCTACCGCGAGTACTCCGCTCTCAACGAGATGTGGGATACCGGCAACGCCGAATGGAAGATCTGGTAGGTCAAACGCTGCCTCGATGAGGCAGCGAACATCACACGTTCAGGTGCCGGTTCCCTTCAACAGGGCGACGAATGTTCCGACCAGGAACGCGACATCGCTACGCATGTTCAGCTTCTCGACGTAGCCCTGATCGATGTCGAGCCCGGCATCGAGGTCTCCTTGTGACCGCAACGGCGATACCTGGAACGGTCCGGTCAGACCAGGTCGAACGAGATGTCGGGGGTGAGCCCGAAAGCTCGACGATGCCCGATCTGCCAGCTGCGGGCGAGGCCCGACCAGGGACATGTCGCCTTTCAGCACATTGAACAGCTGGGGGAGCTCATCGATGGAGAACTTGCGGAGCAAACGCCCCAAGCGGGTGTGCCGGGGGTCGCTGGAGCTCTTGTGAGTGTTCCGCCGGTCCTTGCCATCGAAACCATCGGGGGCATCGACTCGGCGGCTGTGCTCCATCGTGCGGAACTTCAGCATGCCGAACTCATCTGCGTGTCGACCCACACGGTTCTGGCGCAAGACAACGCCCGGACCGAGCTTGATGCGCAGCGCAATCGCGGCGGCGGCCAGAATCGGCGATGCAAGGACGATGATCGGTACGACCGCTGCAATGTCGAATGCTCGCTTGCCGCCGTTCGCATACCACCCAGACGGTGCGTACGTCTCTGATCTTGCTTCCGCAGCTCGTTGCTCTGTGAAGGTCATACGTTCCAATCGCGCTCTCGCCCTGCTGAGCGAGTATGGCAAGCGAAGTGGCGTGTGGAAAGGATGTCGGAAGAATTGCCCAGACCTCGCAGCAGACGCTGAGCCTTCCGCCTGGCGCGCCACCGAGAGCGTGGCTCAGCTGGAAGGCTTGCCGTCCAGCTTGACGTGATCAATGTTGCCGGGCTCGGCCTTGTGTTCGGCGGCGAGCTTGCGGGTGGTGCGTTCTCGTAGGTCGATGACGGTGGTCGATGGTGGCTCGACTTCATCGATGCCTGGAGCCGGAAGCACTTTCGAGATCGGCAGCATGAGGACGCTCACGACGACCTGCTCGACGGTTGCGAGCAGAATCCGAAGATCGAGGCCGAAGGTCCAGTTCTCGACGTAGTGGAGATCGAGGCGTCGGTAGGCGCTGAAGCTGGCGTTACTCCTCGCTTCGACTTGCCAGAGACCGGTGATACCGGGGCGAACGTCGAAACGGCCTCGGTGCTCGGTGTCGAAGGCCGCTTCCTCCTCGACCAGTGCAGGCCGGGGACCGACCAGGCTCATCTCTCCCCGAAGGACATTGATCAATTGAGGGAGTTCGTCGATCGATGTTTCCCGGATGAAGCGTCCGACTCTCGTGATTCGGGGGTCATGGGTCATCTTGAACAGTGGCCCTGTTCGCTCGTTGTCGCAGGCGAGGTCAGCCTTGAGTGACTCGGCATTGGTCACCATCGAGCGGAACTTGAGCATGCCGAAGAATTCGGCCCGGCGGCCGGCTCGACTCTGGTGGAAGAGCACGGGCCCGCGATCTTCGATCTTGATAGCCAGTGCGGTCAGCAACAACAGCGGGGAAAGGGCGACGAGACCGATGCTGGCACCAAGAATGTCGAGTGACCGCTTGAGGAGTCTCTGCCACGGCCTGGTCTCGTTCGTGGTCATCACCACGATGGGTTCGTGGGCGAGTGAGCGCACATCGAAGCGTCCAGCCCAGAGACGGCTGATACCGGTGGAGAGGTGGACATCGAATCCGGCGTTGAAGAGTTGCTTGGTGATCGAGCGGAACTGGTCGGCTCGGAACCCGGTCGGCGTGACGATTGCGGCCTGGGTCTCGTGCACATGCATCAACTCGACGAGGCGCTGGGTTGGGCCAAGCCAGAGATGGGCCAGGTCGTGTTTGTCAGCCACGGGCAGGTGGCCGATGATGCCGACCAGTTCGAAGCGAGACTCGGGATGGTCGACGATGACCTCGGCGAGTTCACCCGCTTCTTTGCCGGTGCCGACGATGACCACTTTCTGAGGCGGGTGTTTGCTCTCGACGCGTTCGGCGATCGCACGGATGAGGCCACGGGTGAGGATCGACGCTGCGGCCGCGAAGGACACGCCGATCACGACTTCCCAAGCTCCCAGATTCCAATCGAGGAACGCCACCGACGCCATCAGGACCCCGGCACCAACAACGGCAGAGATCAACAGACGTGAGATCTCGTCGGTGCGAGGGAGCGCAGGGAGGCTCTGGTAGAGGTCGTTGCGCTGGTAGTCGAGAAGAGTGGCAATGACGGTGATGCCGATGAGCGCAATTGACTGGTCATCGGAGCGGACATCAACGATGGTGATGTTGGCGACCAGGAGAACGAACACCCACGGAATCGTCAGCGCTACTGCGTCTGCGAGACGTGTGGTGATGCGCCGCTCGACCACTCTTTTCTTCATTCGCTCCACGTCTGCCCACCGCCAAGTCAGCCAATCGGACCATCTGCCCGATCCCGTCATCGCAAGCTAATCCGGCGTGGTCCGCACGATCGGGATATGGGGTGAAATCACCCACCGATGGGTCGCATTGTCATCGTCCAGCAACATGAAGATGCCGCTCGGACGTTGTCAAACGGTCTCGTCAGTCAGCGCGAAGGTCAGGCCATCCTCCGTCTTTGGCCGAGACCGACGTGATCGGCTGAGGCCAGTCGATCGCGAGCGATGGATCATCGTGGCGGCACCCTCGCTCCGCTCCAGGGCTGTAGGGCGTTGTCGTGGTGTAGAGCAGCGTGGTGTCGTTCGACGTGATCAAGAAGCCGTTGGCGACCTCGCGAGGTATGTGGAGCATCGTGGCGTTGACGGCCGAGAGCTCGATGCCGAACCATTGGAGGTGTGTGGGAGAGTCCTGCCGCATGTCGACGATGACGTCGTAGACCGACCCCGCCACACACCGCACGGTCTTGGCTTCGGCATTTGGCTCCGGGTTCCAATGAAAGCCACGGAACGTCCCGGCAGCGAAGGTCTGGCTCATGTTCATCTGGTCGATGTGCGGATCGATGCCGTTGGCCGCCATCTCCTCCTTGTCCCACGCACGGGCGAACGACCCGCGATCGTCGGCGATGGGGTCGAGATCGATCACCACGGCTCCGGCGATTGGTGTCGGTGCGAACCTCATGTGAGGCCGTGCATGGCCAGCCACTCAGTGACGACGAGCTTGCTTCGATCGAGTTCGACGCTGCTCAAGGGAATGGCCTCGTCCTGCAGTGAGGCAGCGGTCATGGTGGCGTATTCGATCAGCCCGACGGGTAGCAGCCCAGCGGCACCGCCAATGGTGTCGATGTGGCCGTAGGCGCTGAAGCCGCCGATGCAATCGAGCTTTTCGCCGGCGGCGAGGTCCTTCTTGGCAACAGCGACAACCTCGGCAACGTGTGGTTGGTCGATGGTGATCAGTGGTTCGCTGTCGAGAACGAGCTCGGCGATGGTGAGCGGAATCTCGAGGTGGACCAGGTGATACGGACGGAAGAAGAAGTAGTCGGGGCCCGGGCCCATCTTGTAAAAGCCCATTGCCTGCTGGTGAAGGTCATGGTTGGGATGGCGGGCCACGATGCCAACTCCCGAGCCAAAGTCACCCATAAGGGTGAAGTCGACACGGCCGGGCTCGGGCAGCACGGCGGGTATGTCAACCGAAGCAGTCGCAACCGTTGACTCGATGCCGTGCATGCCGCGCTTGTCAGGAATGGTCCCCGTGGCATTGGCGACCACTGCCTGTTCGACTTGCATTTTGGTTCCGTCGCCGAACGACGTGGTCATGTGAGCGGAGGTGGTGTCGCGAGCTGCGTAGCCAGCTCCGGTCTTGGGGTTCTGATGGACGTCGAGGTGGCGTTTGCAGTTGAGGTACGTCGTCGGCTCGAAGCCCATGGCTTCGACTTCCTGTTTCAGACGGAAGAGCACGCCGGGCTGATCGCCATCGGCGATCGTGTAGATCACGCCGGCGGCACGCGCCCGCTGGTGGAAGAGCCAACCGAGCAACGCATCACACTCGGCGTTGAAGCTCACTATGTGACGACCTGAGTCGAGCACGGCAAGCGTGGTCCTTGTGCCGTAGTCCAACGCTCCGGTGGCCTCGACCACCACGTTGATCGGAAGCGCTGTGAGCATTGTTGCGTCGCTTGTGACTGCGGGTGTGCCTGCAGCGATGGCGTTTTCGATGCGAACACGATCGTCGGAAACAACGATGTCGTCTTCGGCGAACCCCATCTTGGTGAACGCTGCGACAGCGCGATCTGTGTTGCGGTTGACTACGAGAGCGGGCCGCATGCCGGGCGATTGAGCGATCGAGTGGACGACGCCTGTGCCCACGTAGCCAGCACCGACGATGGCGATCGCTTCTTTGCCGTGTTCAGCTTCTCGTCGTTGGAGTCGTTGCCAGGTTCCCATCAGAGAACTCCCTCAGGTTGGTGTGGGTGAGTCGGATTGCGGACCGTCACCAGGGGTAGTCGAGATCATCGAGCGGTCGATTCTGGCCCTCGTCTGAGCGGTGCAGAATATTTGCGAGGTTCAACACCAACGCGCCGTGCTCTCCGCCTTTGAAGCCGAACCAGCTGCCAGGTGGGATCGTCAGACGGCCGTACTCGTGTTCGGGTCCGAGATCGTGCGTCTCGAAACCGTTGTCATGGGCGATCGCGAAGTGGGCGTGCCCGATCGGAACAATGACATTCACAGTCATTTCAGTGTGCAGCTTCCACGCTCGGATCGAGCCGGCATCGACCCTGGAGAAGTAGGCCTCTGCGAAGCCAGCGAAACCTGCCTCATCGGAGCGAAGGGCCCGCATGACCTCGCCGCCGTCGGTCTCGATGCGCTGCAGAGGCGTGAAGCTGACCGTTTCGGTCATGCGTCAGCAGCCCACGGCAGGCCGCGCTCGGCGGCAAGCTCGGTGTATCGAGCGAGTTGGGCGTCGGTCACGTTCTTGATCGTCGCTGCGCCGTCGGTGTAGTAGCTCGCGAACCATTCGCCGCTTGACTTCATCGTCTCGTCGAAGTCGAGCACGGGTGTCCAGCCGAGGTAGCTGAGTGCCTTGTCGCAGGTGAGCTTGAGCAGCCCAGCTTCGTGGAAGTGAGCCTGTGATTCGTCGATGGTCAGGTCGAGGCCAGGGAGGTGTTCTTTGAGCGCGATGACCACGTCGCGCACCGGGTTGACCGCCTCAGCTGGCGGGCCGAAGTTGAAGGCCTCACCGTGAAGCTCAGGTCGAGAGTTGAGCTCGGCCGCAAGTTGCAGGTATCCCGAGATGGGTTCGAGAACGTGTTGCCACGGGCGGGTGGCTTGGGGACGCCGAATCGTGACGTTCTCCTTGTTGGACCACGCCCGGGCGACGTCTGGGACCAGACGATCGGCCGCCCAGTCACCGCCGCCGACGACGTTGCCGGCGCGGGTGACGGCGATGCGCACGTTGCGTTCGCTGTCGTCGCCACCGAAGAACGAGCGGGTGTGGCTCGAGATGATGATCTCGGCCGCAGCCTTCGAAGCGCTGTATGGATCGGCACCGCCGAGGCGGTCGTCCTCCCGGTAGCCGTAGTAGGTCTCGACGTTCTCGTAGCACTTGTCCGACGTGATGAGGATGGCCGTGCATTGATTGGTGAGCTTGCGCAAGCCCTCGAGGACGTTGGCCGTGCCGATGGCGTTGGTGCTGTAGGTGCCGACGGGGTCGTCGTAGGACGCTTTCACCAGGGCCTGGGCTGCCATGTGGAAAATGAAGTCCGGTGCTTCCTCGGCGATTGCCGCCGGGACCGCAACGGTGTCGCGAATGTCGAGCCAGTGGGTCTTGACCGAGTCGCTGAGGCCAGCGGCCTCGTAGTGGCTGGGCTGGGTCGGGATGCGGTCGGCGATACCGACCACGTCGGCTCCCATTTGCTGGAGCCAAAGGGTCATCCAGGTGCCCTTGAAGCCGGTGTGGCCGGTGACAAGCACCTTCTTGCCTTTAAATACGTCGTTGAACATCGATTCCTCGTTGGCCGGGAGGCGCAATGTGCCCCGTTCATACCATCGGGCTGGAGGCTACTGACTTGAGCGCCGGCGGTGTCTGAAGGTCTTCAGGTCGGGCGGCCCATCTCGTGAGTGAGTCGACTTCCCCGTTCTGGGAAACTTCGACTCTCGCCCTGTGCCACGAGCTGCTGATCGGCTATCCTGTGACAGCCTTTGGAAAATATGTCTATCAGATTCGGTGTTTCCGCAGTGCGTTGGATGGTGCGGGGTCCTCACCAAAGGTGTCGTCGACCCAAGGAGTAAACCCATGCGCTACTTCGCAGATACTGCTGTTGTTGCGGCCACGATGGCCGGCCACGAGCTGCTGGCCAATTTTCGAAACCATCAAGCGACCGTCTACGGCAACGAGGTCGTGTCCGTTGCCAACCGCACGCTGTCCAAAGAGGTCTCGTCGACAAACGACGACGAAGCCGACCGGATCATCATCGAACTGATTTCGGACCGTTGTCCCAAACACAACCTTCTCACCGAGGAAACTGGTCTCATCGACAACGGCAGCCCGTACACATGGATCGTCGACCCGCTGGATGGCAGCAGCAACTTCCTCAATCACAATCCTTTCTTTGCCGTGTCGATTGCCTTGGCGTACGAGAATGAACCCATCACCGGTGTGGTGTTTGCTCCGTTTCTTGAGGAGATGGTGGTCGCCCGCCGAGGGCAAGGCTGCACGGTCAACGGTCGCCCCGTGAGTGTCTCGAAGACCGACGATCTGGCCAAGACCTATGTGGTTGGTTGCCCTGGAGGCGATCCCGACAACACAAGATTTGCTCGTATGGAGTTCGCCCTGCACCAGCAAATCAAAGATTTTCGCAAGATTGGATCTGCTGCTGTCGAGGCCTACATGGTTGCTGCCGGTCGGGTCGACGCATTCACGACGTTGAACATCTCACCCTGGGACGTCGCTGCTGGCGTCCTTTGTGTCGAGGAAGCGGGCGGGCGGGTCAGCGACTTCGCTGGCAATCCGTGGAAACTCGACAAGACCGACATGCTCGTGTCGAACGGCCTCATCCATGAGGAGATCCTGACCGAACTCAATGCTTCCGGCATCCCGCACGGTGTCGAGGCCACGAGCGGGATCTTCGCTACATGATGTCGGGGGACTACCAGATCCTCGATCGCGACTCGGTCCCGGGCTATCTCCTGGCGATCCCTGCTGTTGCCGAGATCCTTGGTGCGGAAGCCGAACTGCGCATCGATGAGATCGGCGATGGCAACCTGAACTTCGTCTACCGCGTCACGAACTCGGCCGACGCAAGCCGGTCCGTGATCCTGAAGCAGGCCGTTCCCTACCTTCGCATGGTGGGCGAGGAGTGGCCGCTCAGTCGAGACCGGATGACGTTCGAGATACGAGCGCTCACGCTGTACAACGAGGTCGTGCCCGACCTCGTGCCGACGATTTACCACGCCGACGAGGCGATGAGCACGCTCGTCATGGAGAACCTGGATGATCACATCATCTTGAGGATCGGCATGATCGAGGGCATCGAATATCCAAACGTCGCTCGCGACATCGGTCTGTTCATGGCGGAAACGTTGTTCAAGACCAGTGCCCTCGGAATGGCGAGCGAGCCTCGGCGTCAGCTGATGGACCGCTTCACGCTCAACGCTGAGTTGTGCAAGCTCACCGAGGAGTTCATCTTCACGTTCCCCTACATGGAACACGATTCGAACGAATCGACCGAGGCCGCAGCTGAATGGGCTCGGGCCAACTTGCGCAACAACACCGAGTACAAGCTTGGCGTTCTGAAGTTCAAAGACCGCTTCTTGACGAAGGCAGATGCGCTGCTCCACGCCGATCTCCACACTGGTTCGCTGATGGTGAACCAGTCCGAGAGCTATGTGATCGACATGGAGTTCGCCTATTTCGGCCCGTTCGGTTTCGACGTTGGCAAGATCATCTCGAACTTCCTCCTCTGCCACACTGCTCACAGTCATCTTGCGGGGGGAGCGGACTACCAAGCGTGGCTTCTCGCTCAGGTACCTGTCATCTGGCAAACCTTCTCGGAGCGCTTCATCGAGCTATGGAACGACACACCCGGGTCGGCAATGTTCCTCCCTGGTCTGTTGACCGCTGATGAACTCGGAGCGCATCAGCAACGATTCATGTCTGATCTGCTTCAGGACGCGGTTGGTTTCGCAGCTTGCTCGATGGCCCGTCGGACACTCGGCATAGCGGGCGTCGCTGACATCCGCGACATCGAGGATCTCGATGTTCGCTCTTCACTCGAGATCACGAACCTTCGAATCAGCATGGCGCTGATGGCAGCGCATCAATCGATCACGAGCATCGACGACCTCGTCAGCGTTGCCACAAGCTCGAGCGGCTGACGCGCACTTACTCCAAGGAACAGTCTTGTCTTCACCTCTGATCGGCATCATCCCTGCGGCTGGAAGCGGAATTCGCGCCCGGCCCTACACCTATGAACAGCACAAGGGCATGTTCCTCATCGATGGTCGCCCGAACCTCGAACGACTCGTCAAGACCATGCGAGACGAGATGGGGATCAGCGAGATCGTGATCGTCCTCGGTTACATGGGCGACAGCATCCGTGAACACTTCGGTGATGGCTCTGACCTCGGGGTGCGTCTTGACTACGTCGAAAACCACCATCTGGACAAGGGATGGGCCTGGTCGGTGTTGCTGGCCAAGCCGTTCCTGGGTGGTCGACATGGCTGCGTCATGCTTGCGGACGAGTTCTACTTGGACTCGAACCACGCCGAACTGGCAAACTTCGACTTCGCGTCGCACAGTGCCATGGTGACCGTGAAGACGGTGTCTGATCCTGAGCTCATCAAGCGGAACTTCTCGGTGGAGAAAGATGGCTCTCGGGTCATTCGACTCGTGGAAAACCCCATCAACATCCCGAACGAACTGTTGGGTATGGCCACGTTCATCGTCAGCGCCGACGTGTTCCAGGAGCTCGAGAATGCGTATGACTCTGGCCGATCGAGCATCGAGTTCGTGAACTTCATCGACGAACTCGTCCGGGACGGCCACAGCGTCGCCGCCTTCGAGCTCGGCGGGGACTACATCAACCTGAACGACGTCGCGAGCCTCGAAGCAGCGCAAGATCTGGCCATTCGCCGTCGATTGATCACCGAAACCTCGTAACGTCAGCGACGATGGTTCGTCGGCGGTACACAACGTGAAAATCAGCATTGGCCGACTGTCGGCGGCTGCTCGAGGTCTCTTCAAACAGTTTGGCCGCAATTCGATCGGAGCCCTGGTCAGCCAGCTCATCCTCATGGGGACCGGTCTGGTCACTGTCTATGTGCTGACCCAGAAGCTCGGACGATCCGATTACGGCAACTACGCAACTGCGATTGCGTTGGTCTACGTGTCCGCGCCCCTCTTGGAGTTGGGCAGTAATCACCTTCTTGCGCGCGGCGTCGCTACCGACGAGGAACCAGCTCGGCTGTGGGGCATGGCTGTCACGGTCCATGTCCTCGGAGCTCTCTTCGGCGCACTCGCTCTTTGGCTGATCCAACCCGTGATTCTTCCAGAGGTCCCGCGAGCCGTCGTGGCGCTCCTGGCGATCTCAGAACTCGTGGGTCCTGCGTTGGTGGCCGGTGCTGTATTGGCCTTCGAAGCCGATGGGCGATCGTCAATAGGGGCTCGGCTCCGGGTCGTCACAACGGTAGCGAAGCTCATCGCTCTCGCAATTCTTGTTGCGCTGAGCGAGCCGACCCTGATCATCTGGTGCGCTATGCAGCTGGGTGCTGCGCTGGTCAGCGGCGTGCTGACGGTGAGGTTCGTGCGACGCGAACTCGGGTTGAGTGCATCGCTCCGCCTTCCGAGTCGAGCCGAGACAAAGACAGGGCTCGCATTCACCGCAAGCCAGGTGGCCCACACCGGACAGAAGGATGCAGACAAGGTCATCATGGGCTACTTCTCTTTGAACGGGGAAGCGGCGGACTACACCGCTGGCTATCGGTTTGTCTCGTTGGGGCTCATCCCGTTGAAGGGAATTCTCTCTGGCACCTACGGTCAGTTCTTTCGCAGCGGTGCCGAGTCGACGGCATCGGTTTTGCGACTTGCGTTACGTCTCACATCCCTCGCTCTCGTTCTCCTGGCTCCCGTCACCATCGGTCTCTTCCTTGGCGCAGATCTGCTCCCACGGATCCTGGGAGCAGAATTCGAAGAGGCTGCCGACGTCGTTCGGCTCCTGTCGGTCATCCCGTTGTTGAAAGCGCTCCAGGGTTTCGCCAACAACGCGCTCGTCGGAGCTGGATTTCACGGCAAGCGCGTCGGGGCCGTCGTGGGGACGCTCGTGCTGAACATCGGCCTGAACCTTCTGTGGGTTCCAGAGTACGGATGGCGAGGCGCTGCTTGGGCGACGCTCATCGTCGAAGTGATCTTGGCCTTGATCTTGTGGTTCTCTCTGTTTCGGGCGGCCCGGGGCAGCTCATCAACCGCAGCGGTCGACTTGCCCGATGCCCACGGGCCGGTCAATCGTTAGCGGGTAGCAGCTCGATAGGCATCGAGCAGCGGAGACTTGCTGTGCTCCCATGCCAACTCTGTGCGCACTCTCGCCATGCCGCTCTCGCCAAGTCGCTGCTGCAGCTCGGCGTCGTCGAGCATCGTTTCGATGACGGTCGCGAGGTCTTGCGTGTCGTCGGGGGTGGCGTAAAGAGCAGCATCCTCAGCTGAAACCCGAGTCTCGATGAGGTCGAAGGCAGCAATGGGGAGCCCGAAGAACATGTACTCCATCACCTTGTTCATGGTCGAGTTGCGGGACCAATCGGTGTTGGGGTCTGGTACGACGCCGATATCGGCAGATGACAGCAACGCACTCAGCTGAGCGTCATCGGAAATCCGGCCGTAGAACGTGCACTTCTCCGCAACGTCGAGCTCGGTTGCCTTGTCCTTCACTTCCTGAAGCGCCGGTCCGTCACCGATCACCATCAGGTGCACATTTCGGCCTCGATCAAGCAAGTGGCGATGGGTCTCGATCAGCGCCAAAACTCCGTCTTGTTCGCTGATCTCGCCGAGAAAGAGCAGCGCGGCGCCTGCTCCTCTGCGGGCTTCGGATTGTGCAGGCAAAAGCTCGAATCTCTCCAGCGATGGACCCGAACGGACAACAGTTGTTGCCGCAGCGTCGATGTCGTTGCGCCCGCAACCGATGCGCCGGTATGACTCGTTTGTCACGATGACGTGGTGGGCAGACCGGTAGGTGCGTCGTTCGAGCCAGAGAAGCATCTTGTGGACGACATCGTCCTCCTTGTCGAACTTTGCTCGGTACATCTCCGGCGACAGGTCATGGTGATCGAAGATGAACCGGGTTCCCCGACTCCGTAGTAGAAGGGCCAAAGGCCAGTAGATCTCCGGTGGATTGCACACGTGGAGCACGTCGATGCGGCGCGGAAAGCTGAGCCGGGCGAGGTGAACTGCCACCTTCAAAAAGCCGACGATGAACTCGCGAACCAGACTGAGCCGAGATTCGCCGAGCTTCAGTCCGAAGCGACGGATGTCCACGCCTTCCAAGGTTTCCCGCTTCGTCGGGAACTTCGACGTTGCTGGGCAGACGACGGTGACGTCGTAGCCGGCTTCGACGAGGGTCGTGGCCTCGAGCCAAACCCTGCGGTCGTAGGGAACTGGGAGGTTGTGGACAACGATCACAACTCGTGCTTTTTTCTGAGCCACCGTGGCACCTTTCCGAAGATTTCTTCGCGGTGCCGTCATGACGGTGTCGGAACCGTGTGGCATGGTACCGGCACGGCTCTCCGAGGAGAGGTGGCAGGGGTGATCTTGCCTCTGTAGGTGCTGATCCTCGGTCTTGTGTCAGAGCAGAGCTAGCCTCGCGACGTGTCTATGCCAGAGAGAAGCGCCCCCGCGCTCGACCAGCTCACTGTGGGGATCATCACGTTCAAGCGGCCGGCGGAACTCGAGCGTCTGCTATCCGTTCTTGATGAGCAAGAACCCGATCTGCGGAACATCCTGGTCGTCGACAACGACGCTGCTGCATCGGCACGTGAGGTGGCAGAAGGAGCAGGTGATCGAGTCATCTACGTTCACGAACCGCAGGCGGGTACATCGCACGCCCGAAATCGTTTGATGGACGAATGTCCAACCCGTTGGCTTGCGTCCATTGATGATGACGAAGTGCCGCTGCCGGGTTGGCCGGGCTTGTTGCTCGAGGCAGCGACGCAGACCGGAGCAGGATTGGTCGCCGGGCCGGTTCTCACCGAATTCGAAGTGGAACCTGAGCCGTGGGTCGTTCAGTCCGGAATCTTCGATCGACCATCCCCGGATGAGGGAACAACCCTGCCGTCCATCCGTGGCGGTAATCTTCTCGTCGATCTCGAGCAGGTTCGACCCCTCGGGATCCGATACGACCCAGACTTCAGCAAGGGCGGCCAGGACATCCGATTCTCGCTGCAGGTTTCGATGGCCGGTGTTCAGATCGTATGGACCAAGAAGGCGGTCGTCGTCGAGCACGTGACCGGCGAGCGCCTCAGCCGAGCTTGGGTGAAAGAGCGGTGGGCGAAGACCTACTGCAATCACTGGCGCGCTCGGGTCGTATCCGGTGAGTCGCGTCGGGCCGATGTTGCCATTCGGGCGATCTCGAAGCCAGGCTTGGCCGCGAAGGCTCTGCTGTTCGAGCGCTCCACTATCGCCGGGGCACGCGAGTGGGCCCACGCGAAAGGAGCCGTGCAGGCTCTTCGGGCAACTGCCAAGCACTCGTGATGAACAAGCGGGTCTTGTTCCAAGCCAATTGGTGTCCGCAGTATCGGTATCCGTTCTACGACGGTCTTCGAACCGAACTCGAAGACCGTGGCATCGACTTGGAACTGTCCTACGGCTCCGCTCCTCGGAAGTTTCGAGCCAGGGGAGATCACGCGCCGCTGGGCTGGGCTCGGCGCCGTCGGCAATGGATGCCTGGGCGAGGGAACGTCGAGCTGCAGTTCGACCCCATACACGTGCGCAAGTCCCACGACCTCGTCGTGATCGAAATCATTGCGAAGCAAGTGTCGACCTACGCCCAGATCGGGCTACATCGTCTGGGAGTAGGCCCGCCGATCGCCTTCTTCGGACACGGCGCTGTTGATCGGACGCCGTCGACGTCCGTCGCTCAGAGGGTGAAACGGTTGCTCGCGAGCAGCGGCGCCGGTTGGTTGGTCTACACCGACCAGGGAGCAGATGCTCTTGTCGACTACGGGGTGCGGCGAGACGACGTCCACGTCATCAACAACACGATTGATGCCAGTGGTTTGCGGCGGGGCTACCTCGCCGCAAAGGACCGAGCAGCTGAGATCCGTCAGGAGTACGGCGTTGGCGACGGGCCTGTTCTGCTGCACATCGGTGGGCTCGACGCGTCGAAGCGTCTCGATCTCGTCATCGAAGCTTTCGGCCTGATTCAAAGAGAACATCCCAATGCCACGTTGATCGTCGCCGGTGCGGGCAGCGGGGCGGGAGAAGTGAGGTCCGCCGCAGAGCAGAACAGCGCCATCGTGTATGTCGGGCCAGTCTTCGGCGACGCTCGATCTGAGCTCTTCGCAATCAGTGACCTGCTCTTGCACCCCGGCAAGGTCGGGCTGGTCGTGATCGATTCGTTCGCGACGGGAGTTCCTCTCGTCGTGGCCGGTGGGCAGCTACAGGCGCCTGAGTTCGACTACCTGAACCCGACCACGTCGCTGTTTGCAGCCGAGACCGAACCTGCATCCGTCGCTGCGGCAGCACTCGAGGTGCTCGGCGACCCGGTCCGGAAAGAATCGCTATCCACTCATTCCTGGGATGAGTACAGCCGATACGACATGCAAGGAATGGTCAAGCGTGCGGCAGATGGCATTGAATCGCTCATCGCTTCCACATCCGGGGGTGCCTAGGCGATCCCTAGAGATCGTTCGAGCCGTTCAGTCCGAGTCCAAGAATGAGAAAGCCGGCAAGAGACAATGGAAACTTCCAAAGTCGTCGAGTGCACGATTCAGATTCCGATCGCAGATCGGGATGCAGCGTTTGCAGAATTCGTGCTTCCACACCAGATGTCCGTCATCGGCAAGTACGCCAGTGATGTGCTCATCTCGGTGAATCGTCAGACCCAACCGACAGATCCGGGTCCGTTGGACACGATTCTTGCCAAGGTCGCCGAAGAGTACGAAAACGTGCGGGTTCTTGAAGTCGACTACAGCCCAGAAGCAGTCGAATGGGTTGCCGGTCACTTCTTCTCCGGCAAGGACTACCCGCTCTTTGATTTCAAGGGCATTCCGATTCATGCGTTCCTCGAGCAGTACCGACACGCAAAGCATGACTTCTTCATGCACCTTGCGTCCGACATGTTCCTCGGCGGGTCAGGTCCCTGGTTGGACGAAGCGATCGAGTGCTTGTCGTCGGACGACCGCATTCTGTTGGTTTCGCCTCACGCAGGTCCGATCTCGTCGAACGCCTACCACAGCTCTGGTGTCCCGACTGATGTGGGATCGGGCGCAAGTTACGAGGTTCCTTCGTTTCGAGGCCGAACCCACCTCGTCGATCTCCGGCAGTTCATTCCAGCGATGAAGGACTTGCCGATGCTGAGACCCCCTCGAATCCAGGATCGCATTCAGGCCAAGATTGCTGGCACCGAAATGATCGATCACCTTGAACTGTTGTTCGATCACAACATGCGAGCCCAGAACTTCACTCGTATTGACATGGGGGGAACTGGTGGGCTGTGGACGCTGCATCCGGTCCACAAGACGCCCGACTTCGTCGCTGCGGTTCCTGGTCTGATCGCCGACATCGAGGCTGACAGGATCCCGGACGCTCAATACGGCCACTATGACGTCCATTCGTCGATGGTGCCTCAGTCAGACATTCCCGGGCGTCGAGACCTTCTGGTCCGTTCGCTGCGAGCGGCGATGCAGCGGCCCTGGCGAGCACTCCGCTGAGCCCCTCGCTCTGGTCGAAAGGTACCCATCACCGCGGGTCAACTGCGCGTCCTGACGGCGGTGATCCCGGTCGGGTTCTTGGAACAGGCGATCGACTGGTCTTGATGGGCAGAACTCGAATCCTCAACCCGAGACTGAGGAACGCTTGCGAGATCGCAGCTAGGACTGCCGAGCTATCGAGTGGCTGGCCCGGCCTAGCCGGCTGAGGGGTCGGAATGAAGTCCCGGCGCCGACACGTCGATGATGAGCACTCGGTTCGAGAAGCCGATTTACGCCTTGTGGCGGGAATCAAGCGAGTTCCAGGTGTTGCCATTGCGCTCGGGGCCCAGGTTCACAAGCCGTCGGAGGTTGATAGCAGCGACCGGCAAGTCTGTTCGCTTCAACTCCACGGAATCTGACACGCCGATGGTTGTTCGCCTTCGGTGACTTGCGCGACAGGAGTCTGATTCTGTGGGTGTCGGCGTCGACGGCTTGCGCCTACATGCCTCGAAGCGGAGCAGAGAAGGCTGTCGGTTGGCCGATGCGGTCGCCGAGAAGGCAGATCCCCACAGAACCGAGGTCAATGCTTGCGTTGACGCGATTGTCGTTCTTGACCTGTTCCCAAGCTCGAGTCATGCCAGGTGTCCATCTGATGTCATCGAAAATGATCACAGCGTCCGGCGCTGTCGCTCCTCGTAACGCCTCGAAGTATTCCACTGTCGCAACTTCATCGTGGTGGCCGTCGATGAAGACGATGTCGAATGGCTGGTGATGCTCGATCACTTTCGGGAGCAAGTCAACGAAACGCCCGCACTCAATCGCCACGACGGACTCGAAGCCCAACTCGCTTACCGTCTCGAGCGCACGCGCTGCCAGGCTGGGCGATCCCTCCATCGAGATCACGGTTGATCCTTCGAGCGAGCGATCCTTCATTGCGGCAGCCTGGTAAGAAGCAGATATGCCAACGCAAGTGCCGAATTCAAGCGTTGCTTTCGACTGCACCTCCCAAGTCAGCCAGTACAGAAATCGGCACCAGAACTGTGATTTGCTTGGTTGGGCGGCTTCGCCGACCGTCTTGGTGACCTCGACGCCGCGGCTGGCGAGGTCGGAGTCTTCTTGAGCGCCACCCTTGCCGGCGCCGAAGTCCGAAATGCTGATCGGGTTCGAGTCGGCGAGCAACGTCTGCCTGGCTCGCTCGATGTCTTCGAAGGCGCTGACTCCTGTGCCATTGCTCAGGGCCCTCCGAACGGATCGGGTCACAAGCTTTACGTTGGCATCACTCCTGCGTTCAATCAGGGCCAGGCGGGGCCGCACCGTCGCCAGGGAATACCAACGCGCAAACCTCGTGGTCAGCTTCATGACGCTCCGTTTCTGACGCCCGGAATCTATCGCTCACGGTGCGTGTTTGGCACGCCCCCCCACGCCACAGGTAAAGGGATCGACGCCCCTCGCTCTACGATTTCAGATCGGATCGAGGCGAGGCTGCGACACGATGCAAGAAGAGCTGACGGTAAGGATTGTGACGTGACGAGGCCCATCGAACTGCGACGCTTGCTCGAGAGTCTCGAGCAGACGGCTACGTTCTCCAGTCCATCGTTGCCACCTCACACTCACGGAACCAGTTGATGGAGGTCCGGACACAGCGGGCCGTCGTCGTCGAGCATGTGACCGGTGAACGTCTCACTCGGGAGCGGGAGCGCTGGGCCAGGGCGTATGCCAACGATTGGCGGGCGCGGGTGAAGTCCGGCGGAACAAGTCTCGCAAGGCTGGGATTTCGGTCGATCGGCAAAGCCGCTGGCGACGGCTTGGTGCCTGGTCGGCAGGCGCAACGTCATGGAGGCCCAACGCGAGTTCGCTCAATCGCTTGGCGCTTCCCGGGCACGACGAGCGGGTGTGACCAGATCGCGTTCAATGACGCGGGTTCGCTTTTCACCTGGGGCTTGCTGGGCAACTCCATGGCCGAGTCGTTCTTCAGGTCTTTGAACGGGAACTGGTCTCTCGACGCTGGTTTGCGACCAAGGCAGACGCGCTGCGAGCGATCTTTGCGTGGGCCATCCGGACAACGCCCGCAGGCTGCGTTGGAGCCTCGGTCACTCTTCAACCATTGACGTCAAAGCAAATCTCACCCGTCAGGCCGCGCGAGCCGACTTGCCAGCCAATAGAGGGCAGTCCAAAGTCTTTTCCATCTGCAGCAGAAGTGCAGGCCTCAGCACGAAAGAATCGCTTTGCAGTCTCCTAGTTCGACTTCACTTCGAAATCGGCGAATCGTGCATAGGTGGTCTGGCTCGGCGACCAACTGGAGTTCGACCCTCCGTAGAACGTCGAGAAGCAGAGCTCGTCCACATTGAACGACCCATCGGTGCTCCAACGCATGTTGGTGCGATCGAGAACTTGCTCATCGTTGATCCACACCGTGACCGAGCCGTTGCCCTGTCCGGGATCGTTCATCTGGATGCGTTGCGTGATGTCGACCCACGAACCAACGGGCAGCGTTGCGCCCGTCGCGATGTCCTCGCCCCACTTGCCGGGACGGTCAGGGTGATAGGCGTACACAACGAGAGCTCCCTCTTCCCGCCACATGAAGCGTGCAGTGAAGCCGTCGGTTCCGTCACCGCCGACTCCGCCAGCAGCCCGACCGCCGCCGCAGAACCCAGGGAGCTTGCCGCCTTTGACGAACTCCCATCCTGGCTCGAGGTAGAGGCTGTAGCTGAGCGTCAGATCATCGGAGTCCGGCAGCGACATCGGCGCCGCGACCTGGGTTGATCCCTTGCTCGTCGCTGTGTAGCGAACTCTCAGATAGGACCGGCCACCGCCGTGAGCAATGGCGACGTGCTCGTTACCCGCCACGTATTGGAAGGAGCCATCAAAGGCCCGCTCGAACTCTGAGTCGGAGACCTGCCCGAAGCCTTGTGCGTCCGCTGAACCAAAATCCGATCGCCAGATGGAATTGGCAGCCGGGCGTTGGGTTGTGGTGGGGCGTTGGGTTGTGGTGGG
>CAYGQE010000008.1:43220-76138 GCA_964351995.1 uncultured Acidimicrobiaceae bacterium
AGATGGAATTGGCAGCCGGGCGTTGGGTTGTGGTGGGGCGTTGGGTTGTGGTGGGTGCTGCTGTTGTGGTGGGTGCTGCTGTTGTGGTGGGTGCTGCTGTTGTGGTGGGGCGTTGGGTTGTGGTGGGGCGGCTCGGCTGCACGACAGGCGAGCCCGTGGAGCTTGCGACCTCATCGGTCGAAGGTGGGAGGACAACCTCGTCCTGGTCCTCCACGATCGTCGAGCTGGGGGTCGTGGTCGACACCGTGACGCCGCTGTCTTCGGCGACGGGGGCAACAGTGTCGCCGTCTGCGGAGGCGGGGTTGCCAACCGTTGTGGTGGGCTGGCGGAGTGACTGATCACTGAGCCGATCGAGGGCATCAGCACTCACGTGGTTGCCGAGGGCGGTTTCTTCAACCTCAGCGTCTTCGAACGCAAGCTGGGGCGGCGGAGCGGCCGAGCCGGCTTCGGCTTCGAGTACGAAGCCGTTGCTCTGCTCTCCGGCGCACGCTGTTGCCGAAAGCATGAGGGCTATGGCAACAGCGATGGAGTGTCTGCGTCCCGTCATGGACCATTGCAACGTCCTGGTTTTGTTGAACCTTGAGGACAACTGTTTTCGTTTTGCAAAGATTGAGGTGTTTGGGTGACTTTGCCTGCCATCGCTGGACGCACAACAACGAGTACCGTTTCCTTCCAACAGTCGCTCTAGGGGGTTCTGCTGTGCGAGCGGGTGCGGTGAAGATGTTGGCGGTCCTCGGGTTCGTCTCCTCCCAGATTCTTTTCGGCTGCAGCTTTCCCGCTGACGAAAGTGACGCTGTCCCTGCCACGACAACGGTCGGAGTCGACGTCACCGTTCCGCCAATCGAGCCCCAGATCGAGGAGACCCCAAGCGTCGATCTCGTCGGCCTCGTCTCGACGGCGGAGGAGTTGCAGTCCGCAGTGGATGCTGCCCAGCCCGGCGACACCATCACGATCGCTGGGGGTAGCTACGAGATGGCGCTCGACGTCCACGGTGTGGATGGCACCTTCGATCAGCCGGTGGTTGTACGCGCCGAGGCGGGGAGTCGGGTCACGATCTCCGCTCCGATCGGAGCTGACTATGCGCTGTTCGTCCACAGCTCTTCGCACATCGTCATCGGATCGGGCGATGCGGACCTCGAGTTTGTAGGTTCCGACGGCATGCGCGGTCCAACGGTGGCAGTTGGTCTCGTAACCGGCACCGCCGAACGTTCGGCAACAGATGACCGCGGACCGGTTCATCATTTGACGATGGTTGGGCTCGACATCCGCAACGGCGGCTTTCAGCTGCTTCGGATCGGGCAGCACAGTTCGAGGATTGCGCTGGTCGACTCGCTTCTTTCGTCGGCAGGGCTGACCGAGCCAGACTTCGGTGAAGGCGTCTATCTGGGCTCGGCAACAGGGGAAGACTTGACACGGGAGATCGTGCTGAGAGACGTCGTCATCGAGGAAACAACAGCAGAGGCAATCGACATCAAGGGTGGGGTCGAGAACATCGTCATTGACGGCCTCGAGACTCGGGCCATCGTTCTCTCCTCGCTCGAGACCAACACGAAGTGCGCCATCGCCCATCGAGGTGGTCGCGGCGGGCTCGAACTCAGGAACTCGACGATTTCTGGGGTGCAGCGTGCTCCTGGAGTTGACCCTGATGTCAACGAGCCTTGCGGTGTGTACACCACGAGCGGTCTGTCGATTTCTGACACGAGAATCTCGGGAAACGAAGGCCCCGGCCTCTGGGTGAACTCCGGCGACGAGCTTGCTTGGCGAATCCGAATCACGGGATCCGACCTGACTGGAAACAATCCAGAGGAGAGTCCGATCCGCAACGGTGGTGAGGAGGTGGTCTTCGACATCGTCGACTCACAATCGGGCAACGCTCCGAGCTCGCCATGAGCAACTCGACTGGGTCCGGCTGGTCAAAGGCCTCCCTCAGTTTCGCGTCGCCTTCGATAGGATCTCGCAGTGGTTACTTCTGCGCTTGAATCCATGTCAGCTCCTGTCGACAATGACCAGGGAGCGCCGGGTCTCACCGACTACGTTGTTGCCGTCTCCCGGCGGCCATGGGTTGTCGTGCTGTCCGTCCTGTTGACGTTGCTCCTTGGCTTGATCTTCACAAGCACCAGGGAAGAAACATTCACCTCATCCAATCGAGTGCTGGTCGGACCGTCTCCCGTTGGATCGACTCGGGAGGGTGTTCTGGTTGATCCTGTTCTGGAACGGGAACGCGAGATTCTCTCGTCGCTCTCAACCGCCGATCGAGCCGTCGAGATCCTCGGGGGCGACGTCGATGTTTCGTCATTCCGAGCCGATCTTGCCGTCGAGTTCCAGCCCGACACTGACACCCTTGTTGTTGCCTACACAAGTGCCGACCCAGCGGAAGCTGCAGAACGTGCGGATGCATTTGCCAACAGCTACGTCGAGTTGCGGCAGTCGGCGGCTGATGAGTTCTACGAAACGCAAATCACCCTGCTGGAAGATCGGCTCGCGTCGAACAGCATCGCTCGAACCACGGTTCTCGATGAAGCTGACGCGTTGGCGGAGGAGGCAGGCAACCTGCGTTCGCTAGATCCCACAGCCCTCGGCCGAATCGACACCATCAACTCCCAAATCCTTTCGTTGCGCACGGAGGCCAACCAGCTGGCAACTTCGATCAGAGTTGATGAGCAGGCGCTCTCGACTGCTCAAAATCAGGCCCAGACAGCAGCACCGACGGCGGAACTTCTCTCCGCGGCAGCAACGCCAGACACGCCGGACGGCATTGCCGCCAACCTGGTCTATGCCGTTGCTGCAATCGTCGGGCTCGGTCTCGGTGTCACCGCAACACTGGTGCTCGATCGGCTCGATACTCGTTTGCGAGATCGTTTCGCTCCGGGCCGCCTCCTCGGACGACCAACGCTTGCGACGATCCCCTCGCTGGGGATTCGAGCTCGCTTCCAGAAGCGTCAACTGGTGATGGACGGGCAGGTCGGCGGAGTTCGTGGCCATCTCGCTCGAGAGGCAATCCGTCGCCTCCGATCAAGCCTGGGCTTCGTGCAGTCTACGACGGGCCAGAAGATCTTCATCTTCACGAGTGCACACCCTGGGGAAGGAAAGACGACGGTTGTCTGCAACTTGGCAGTTGCGCTTTCACAAGCTGGTCAACGAGTCATCTTGGTGTCGGCAGATCTCCGTCGTCCTCGGGTCGAGGAGCTCTTCGAAGTCGAGCCAGCTCCCGGATTGGTGGAGAGCCTCGGCGGTGCCGCCGAGGTTGGACTCGTGGAAACGAAATTCCCCGGCCTCTCGATCCTCACAGCTGGTCTGTCGTTGCCATCGAACCCAGGCGAGCTCCTCGGCTCGGATCGAGCACGAACAGCGTTTGAGCTGCTCGCGGAAGGGAGCGACATCGTTCTTGTCGACACTCCACCGGTGCTCGCCGCAGCTGATACGAGTGGGTTGGCGAGTCGCGTCGGAGACGTCGTGCTCGTTGTTGACTCCCAATCCACCATTGAAGACGAGCTGCTGAGAACCAAAGACGAGCTCGATCAAGTCGGGGCAACGATTGTTGGGACCGTGTTGAACCGAGACACGTCGCAGTCGACAAAGTTGTTCGGGCGTAAGTCCGCCTATTACCGGGTGGGCTGACCCAATGCCCCAGGGTTCGAGCGTTGTAGCACGCGCACCGGGACTGTTCGAGCGGTCCTACGCGACATTGGCTCTGTTCTTGCTCGCATACAGCATCCCAACGGTGTGGCTTCGTGTCCCCGACAGGGCCGAATCTGGCTCGGTCGGAGGTGACACGCTCGACCTTGTCGTCTTCTTGCTGGTACTCGGTGCCTGCGTGCCGTCGGTGCTGCTCGGACTCGGAAGTACCAAACAGTTGCGAGCCGGCCTCACTCCAGTGGCTGCGCTGTGTGCCTATCTCGTGTTGAGCAGCGCCTGGTCTGAGGTGACATCGATTTCGGCGAGGCGAGGTATCGCCCTCAGCCTGACATCAGTGTTTGCGTACTATCTCGCCTGCCGATTCTCGCGGCCGTCTCAGCTGCTTCGTCTGCTGTCCTCGGCTCTCGCCATCGGCACAGTCTTGAACGTCGTCTTCATCTTCGCGTTTCCAAGATTCGGAGACTCTGCTGCCGGGTGGACCGGCATCGTCGCCAACAAGAACGGCCTGGGCAGGATCTCGGTACTTGCTGCGCTGTGCCACGCTCTCTCGGTTTTCAATCGTCCGCGGTTCCGTCTGTTCTATCTCAGCTTGACCATCGTGAATGTGGTCCTGGTTTTTGGCTCGAACAGCACCACTGCTTTTGTCGGTTTGCTCTCCCTCGCCGGCTTTGCTATTGTCGTTCGGGGTTTTCGAGCGCGCGAGCTGTTGTTTGGGGCCACGGTAGCCTCGCTGATGTCCGCGACCGCACTGACGATTGCTGTCGTTTACGGCGAATTTGCGGCGCTCACCCGGCTTCTCGGCAAGGATCCGACGTTGACTGGTCGGGCGCAGCTCTGGGAAGACGCCATCGAGTTCATCATGCGCCGACCGCTCATCGGGTACGGCTATGACGGCTTCTGGGTTAGCTGGTTCTCGCCATCGCACGAGATGTGGATCCGCAACCCGTGGTTGCCGCCCCACTCTCACAACGGAGCACTGGAGGCCTTGTTGGCTGGCGGGATTCCAGCGCTGCTCCTGCTTGCGGTGCTGCTGTACCGAAGCCTGGTGGGAGGAGTGGCCATCGTCAGGACCACAGACGGAGCTGCGGCGCTCTTCCCTGTCCTCTTCAGCCTCTACCTCATCCTGACCTCGCTGACTGAACGCGGCTTCCTGACTCGTTCGGTCTTCTGGGCTGTCTTTGTCTGGGTCGTGGTGCAGGGCGGTGTTGGCCTGGATCAGTACAGAACAAAACTGGCGGAAAGGGCTTCGGGTCGTTCAGCACCATCGAACGAGGCAAGTGAAAGAGCGCCGGTCGTCTCGACGCTGGCCGGATCATGAGCTCAACCAGCTGTTTGGCCTCAACCGTGCAGCATGTCGAGCCTCTCATCGCCGCCAGGTGATGTTCCGATTGAGGTAGAAGTTGCCCGTGGTGGCGAGCACAATGCCAACGATCTGGATCCCAATCGATGCTGTCGGCAGATCCGCTGGCTCATACCCGGCGAACGCTGCCACGCCAGCCTGCACCATGAGTCCATGCAAGGCGATCAACTGGTACGGGATGAGACCGGACCACACGCGCCGCCCTCGTCGCCTTTCGGGTGCGAACGTGAAGGCGTTGTTGAAGACATAGTTGGTCAGAACGCTGATCTGGAACGCGACGAGCGCCGCCCACGCAAAACCTGCGGCGCTCAGAACCAACAGGAGAACGAAACGAACGGCCACACCGAGCAGACCGACGAGCGCATAGGCAGTGAACGTGGCCGAAACGACCCGACCGACGAACAGGTCGATGAGGGCAACGAGATAGGCGCCGACAACGCTCGAGGTCAGATTGGATTCTCCAGCGACCCGCTCTCGGAAGCCATAACCGACTTCGGAGATACGGGGCTTTGTTCCCCGTGCAACGAACTCGAGCAGGATCTTGAACCCGCGAGGATTGACCTCGTCGGCGACAAGCAGGTATCGCTCTCGACTGACGGCGAAGAAGCCGCTCATGGGGTCGGACACGGGAACGCCGAGCAGTTGGCGAGCGAGTTGAGCTCCACCCCACGAAACGAAACGGCGGAACTTCGACCACTCGCCGTAGCTCCCTCCTTCGGCTTCTCGAGAACCAACGCAGACGTCAGCCTCACCATCGAGAATCGGATTGATCACATCGATCAGCGCGTTCTCGTCGTGTTGGAGATCGGAATCCATCACAGCGAGAACGCGACCGTTGGCGACCTGCATTCCCGCCATCACTGCGGAGCTCAAGCCTCGGTCGGTGAGGCGGCGGATTGACTGGATACGAGGTGAGTCGGTCGCGTATTGGTCGGCGATCTCCCAAGTGCCATCGGGAGAGTTGTCGTCGACAACGATGATCTCGTAGTCGAGGTCAGCCAGCAAGACGGTGAGACGATCCAGGAGAACCGGGAGGTTCTCTGACTCGTTGTATGTCGGCAGGATGACCGAAACGGACCGGCCAGAGCCTCCTCGCCGGTCGTAACGAGCAGAGCGCGAGAGCGTTGCCTGGTTCGGAACCTTGACCGCATCGTCGCAGCTGGCCTTCGGAGGCATCACCGGTGCCGAACGACTCGATCCGGGTGGTGGCGGGGGTCTCACCAGAATCCATCGGTTGTTGTCGAGAACACCTGAGGCTTCTGAGCTGTCCTTTCGGTGATGCCGTCGACCTTCGAATCAAGGATGGGGTCGACGAGTCGAGCTGTTCAGCCCTGCTCAAGGTGGAACGCAGCCGCAGCGTCGCCCTTTTCTCCCCATCGTTTCCGAGTCAGCGGCCACAGAACCGCAACAGTCAAGGTCAGATAGACCGCTGCTGCCGCGAACAAATCGGGATCGGGTGTGAAACCGAAGAGCCAAAATTGAAACCGGTCAGCGGGGGACCACATCCGCCAGAGTGCGGCGAAGCCAACGATCGTCAGGAGCGCCGGCCTGCTCGGAACCGCTCTGCCCGATAGGGCGAACGGGGCAAGCAAGGCGGCATAGGCGACAGCGAGTCCATCGCCCCCGATCCCGAACACTGCGAGTGCCGAGAGATGGAAGGCGATCGCTCCCAAGACGGCGACTGAACGCCAACGAATCGTGCCAAGCACCGCAAACGCAAGCGCAAGTTCCAGGCAGACAACAGCCCAGTCGACCGCCTCGAGTATTGGTTGTGGCAGGTCGAGCAGGAGTCCACTGGTCGGACCTGTTTTCGAACTCGTCAGCAGGAACCCCTGAACGGCCTGCGTGCTGAGTTCCAACCAACCTCCTCGCACTTTCGGCAGAGCGGCGGTCAGCCACGCAATCGATACGAGGATGGCTGCAGGTGCGAGTGAAGGCGAGAAAGCCCACTTGCCGCCGAGTTTGCGTCCCCACCCTGAAGTGGCCAGCGCCAGTGGAAGAAGCCACGGAAGGTACGTGTGGTCAATCTTGCCGTAGCTGAAGAGAATCGAGTGAGAGAGGACTGCCCAACCGGTGAGAAGGGTCACGCTCCACCGGGCTCCAGCGATGAAAGCGACAACGGCTGCAGTTCCGGAGACTTGGAGGAAGAGCAGGAACCATTCCGTGCGGAAGACATCGGCAGTCAACAGTTGTGGAAGCCCGGGTGGCGGTGCAAGGAGCGATGCCGGCACACCCTCGAGCCCCCGCGGGTCAGGCCATTGAGCAAACAACAACAAGCCGAATCCAAGCTGCACACGAAGAACAGTCCACTGCGAACTCGTCAAGGGCGGGAAGGACCGGCCGAGGTGGCGAGCAAAACGTCTGATCCCCTGAAGCATCACCCGCAAGCCACCGCCTTCAACGCGTTCGCACCGCTCGAGAGCTGCAGTTCGGTCTCAGCGGTCGACGTCCGAACCTCGATTCCACAGAAGGCGTCGATCGTCTGCGAAGCGACAAGCCACGTGACTTGTTCGACGCTTACCCCCTCAGCCGCAGATTCGGCCTCGAGTCTGGAAACAAGCGCGGCTTCGAACCCTCCTCGAAAGTCATCCTGGCTCCACCTGGTCGTGTCGTCTGGTGTGATGAGCCAGAGGGTCGGTCGAGAGGTCTCGAGAGGCGGCGGGCTGCTGAAGGCCGGGAACGTCACGGAGGGGAACGGTTCGTCCCACACCATGCGAATCGCTGTTGTGAACACAAAGACCGATAGCCCGAGGAGGCAGAGCAGCGTCCAATCTCTGGTGGCCCGTTCTTCGACGCGACCGCCGACCTTTTCTTCGCCCATGGCCAACTGTTGCCCTTCGCCCGTCGAGCTGAACAGACCCAAACCTACTTGACGTCAGTGTCCAGCTTGGGGTTGCTCGCAAAATGGTTGACCGCCAGCATCGACCGGTCGCGCCCAGAGCCGACGTACCTTCGTGAGGTGGGTTCCATGATTTCCCGAGTGTCGAATCATCAATCGAGAGAATCGAACCCGCTCCGGGTTCGGCGCGTGGTGACGTGGTGCTTCGTGACATTTGTGTTGTGGGCAGCTGCGGCCGGCTACCTTGCCTACGACGCGCAGCGGCATGCCCGCACCGCCGAAGCATCATTGCGTCGGGTCGCAGACGTAGCCGGGGGAGACCTCACCGAGGTGGACTTCGAGCTTGTCGAAGTCGATCTTGCCGTCGGCACCACCGAGCTGGCACAAGCACGTCATTCCATCAGCTCGCCGATCATCGGTGCGCTGGGACCCATTCCCGTGATCGGTCGCCAACTGCGGTCCGCCGAGGCCCTGATCGTGGTGTCAGACGACCTGGCAAATGCACTGCAGCCCCTGGTTGCTTCAGCAAGAGCAGCTCAGAACGAACCGAACGCGCTCGATCGCGTCGCCTTTCTCCAAGACACGAGTCAACAGCTGAACGAGCTGCAGAACGTTGCGTTGGCGGCCGACCTAGGCCCTACTGAGAACATCCTTGCGCCGTTGGCGAATGCTCGGCAGGAACTTGCAGAGCAGTTGGCCGAGTTGGCAGTCGACGCTTCACAGTACGAGACCATCACGACCGGCCTCGCCAGCTTCTTCGACGAGTCCACCTATCTGGTGCTTGGCGCCAACAACGCCGAGATGCAGATTGGCGGAGGCATGCCGTTGTCGGTGGGCCGAGTCGCCATCGTGGGTGGAGACTTCGAGTTGCCGGGGCTGCTTCCGTCGCAGGAGGCGTTTCCGGTTCCTGTGACGCCAGTTGTTGACGAAGACGTCGAACGGAACTGGGGCGGGCTCATCCCGTCAAATGACTTCCGCAAGCTCAACTACACCATGCGGTTCGACGACTTCGGCGGGCCGCAAGCCCTCGACATGTGGGAAGCGCAAACGGGCGAGCGTCTCGATGGGGTGCTGATGATCGACCCCTTCGTGCTCGACGCGATCCTGAGCGTTGTCGGAGATGTCGACGTAGAGGGTGAGATCTTCGGTGGCGGCAGCACGCTCACGTATCTGCTTCAAGGGCAGTACGCAGTCTTTGACGACGGTGATGACGATGCAGGGGATCTGACCGACGAGCGACGCGACCGACTGTCGCTGATCGCAAACGCTGCGGTCGACAAGCTCGCCACGTCGTCGTGGGATCCGATCGAGTTACTCGAGGCGCTGAGGCCGCTCGCTCGAGGCCGTCACATCATGCTCTACAGCGATCGAGCCGCAGAGCAACAGGCGTGGGATGAACTGGGTGTCGCTGGCGATGTTCCTGAGAATGGGACGAGCGTCGTTCTCGTCAACAACGGGGGATCGAAGCTCGATCCGTTTGTCTCGCTGCGCGTTGTCGCCTCGATTGTTGAAGGCGCGACTGCCGAAGGTGATGCAGAACGGGTGATCCGCTACGAGATCGACGTCGAGAATCGAGCACCGGCCGACGGACTGCCCCGGTACACGGTGGGACCCTGGCGAAGCGTCGGCCTCGATACGCCGGGCACCTACTTCGGGCAACTCGTCGTTCTCGTCCCTGGCTACGCAACTCGGGCGGAGTTCATCGGTTCTGTTCCACTGACAGCGAGCGGTCCCGACGGGCCACTGTTCATCAGCGCGACGAGTTCGTTCGCCGTCGCTCCGGGAGCGACCGAGAGCTACTCGTTCGAGTTCGCTCTCCCTTCGTCGGCATCGTCGCTCCGGCTGATCCCGTCGGCTCGCTTCCCAACTGTCTCCTGGGCTCGGAGTGGTCAGGACCTCACCGATCGCGTGTTTGTCGACCTCGAGTAGCGACAAATCCACGGCGAGTGGGGGCAATGAGCCCATCGACCCATCATGATCTTTACCTTTACCCTTTCAGGACAACGCAGATGGGGCTAGATTTACAGCACTTACTTCCTTCAGGACGGCAACCATGATCAAGCGCTCAGCTCTCACACTCATCTTCTCCTCCGCAATGGTGCTCGGTCTCGGCTCCGCCGTAGGGGCCGTAACGGATCCGAACTGCCCGGCTTCGCCGCAGCCTTGTGTGCTTTCCGGCGCCCCCCAGGCGACGCCGTCTGCTGCGGCTCCGGCCGTTGCCGCTCCCGCCGCCGTCGCTGCCGCTCCGCTTCAGCGACAGACGCTCCCGGTCACTGGGTCTGAGACCGCAGCACTGGCGCTCGGTGGCACTCTTCTTGTCGCTGCTGGCGGCGCACTCGTGTGGCGCTCCAACAAGGCTGCTGCCTGATCGCAGCGCTTGCTGGCTGATGCCAGCCGAAAACTCCAGATCTGACGAACGACCCCAAGCTCCCCGTTTGGGGTCGTTCTGCCTACATCGGTATCGACGGGGACGTCCTAGTGTTGACAGATGACCCAGCGCCGCATCCTCTTCGTCTGCACGGCCAACATCTGCCGTAGCCCCGCTGCCGAATACATCGCCCGTCACTTCGTGACCGAGCACGAGTACGTCTTCCGCTCGGCCGGCTTCATGTATGACGGCCGTCCAATCACCGAAAAGATGGGCGAAGCGATCAGCAAATTCGGTGTCGAGGACTCGCACAAACACTCGAGTCACATCATCGACGCCGACACGATGGGTGCGGCCGAACTGATCCTGACGATGGAATCACGTCACCTCCGTGATCTGACGGTGAAGGATCGCTCGGTGTTCGACAAGACGATTCCGTTCAAACAGGCGGTGTCGCTGCTCAACCGCCCGATGTCGCTCGATGAGTTCTTGGTCGACATCGAGGGTCGCGAGGCAGCGAGCTATTTCGACGATCGTTGGGACGTCGAGGACCCATACAAGCGCAGCACGAAGAAGTACCGCGAGGCCTCGGAAGAGATCAAGAACCTCGTCACTGAATTCTTCACCAATCTGAAGCCCTGACCGGAAGCGCTGCGCCGATGCCGCCGGCCGCTGGTGAGCCGGGCGTCACCACCGTGGAACTCAGTTGAGAGAGCGAACGCTGCGAAGCCTTCAGAGGTGTTCGACGTTGGCTGCGTCGAGGCGGTGACGGGCGTCGAAGATGTAGCCGGCGTTGTCCGTGAGCAGTGTGTAGTCGATGTCGTCGTGGTCGGTCACGATCACAACAGCGTCGGCGTTTTGGGCCTGTTCAGCGGTGAGATCGACGCGGGTTGTCTCGTCGTCGAGGAAGAAGTCGCCGACGTGGCTGTCGTGGACGTAGACATCAGCTCCGAGCTTCACGAGGCCTTCGATGATGCCTGTTGCTGGAGTTTCGCGGGCGTCGTTGGAGTTCTTCTTGTAGGCAATGCCGATCACGAGAACTCGGCTGCCCTTGACGGGCTTCGAGCGTTCGTTGAGCCCCATCATCACGCGGCGGACCACTTCGCCGGGCATGCCGTCGTTGATCTGGTTGGCGATCTTGACAAACCTGCTGACGGTGCCGAGTTCGCGTTCGAACTGCCATGACAGGTACGAGGGGTCGATGGGGAGGCAGTGGCCGCCGACGCCGGGGCCGGGGTAGAAGGGCATGAAGCCGAAGGGTTTGGATTTGGCGGCGTCGATGACGTCCCAGAAGTCGATGTCCAACGCTCGGGCGTTGATCGCGATCTCGTTGACCAACGCGATGTTGACGTGGCGGAACGTGTTCTCGAGAAGTTTGGTGAGCTCAGCTTCTCGGGTGCCTTTGGTGGCGACGGTTTCGTCGACGAGGTCGTTGTAGAACGCTTGGACGGTTTCGAGTGAGGCGGTGTCGATGCCGGACACGACTTTGGGTGTTCGCTGAAAGTTCCAGGTTCGGTTGCCTGGGTCGATGCGTTCCGGTGAGAAGCCGAGTTTGAAGTCTTGGCCGGCGGTGAGTCCGGAGGTTTCTTCGAGTATGGGGGCGACGAAGCCGTCGGTGGTGCCGGGGTAGGTGGTGGATTCGAGGATGACGGTGGCGCCTGGTCGCAGGTGTCGGCCGCAGAGGCGGGCGCCGGCTTCGATGTAGGACATGTCGGGGGCGCCGTCGCGTAGTGGTGTGGGGACGGTGATGACGGCGACGTCGTAGCCGTGGAGATCGGCTTCTACTGAGGTGGGAAGGAAGCGGCCGGTGGCGAGGGCGTTGGCGACGTCTGCGCCGGTGATGTCGTCGATGTGGGATTCGCCGGCTTTCATGCCGTCGATCTTGGCCTTGTCGACGTCGTAGCCGATCACGTGGTAGCCGGCCTCGACTGCTCGCATGGCGACCGGCAACCCGACATACCCCTGGCCGATGATGGCCACGCGGGCCTTGGAAGCTTCAGTCATAAGAGGTCCTTCGAGGTCGATTCGTCGATCGACGGAAAACGCGCCGACCGGGTGAGACTAGTGAGCGCAGGCAGGGAACCGATAGAGCGGATGTGTCGCTCTCAACTCCGTCGAACGGCCTAGTCCTTGCGCTTACGCATGCGCTTGGAATGCTCTTCGAGGCGTTTGCGTTGTGCCTTGGTCAGGCTGTCGAGCCCGTCCGTGGCGACTTGATCGAGCAGGGAATCGATCTCCATGTCGGCCAGATCGTCCTGCACCGGATCAGAGGCCACCGACGTCAGGTTCGATTTGCGCCTTGCCCTGCTGGGCTTGGAGCGACGAGCCTGGCCTCCCTGCTGAGGTGCGCCGCCCCGCAGGTCGGGAATCCAGTTCAGTTCGGGAGCGAGGCCGAACGTCCGAGCCGCCATCAATGCTCCACCAACGACGGAGATCTCGAGCACGAATGCTGTGGTGTTCCCGGTGCTGATGGCGCTCAGGATGGTCACCACGAAGAAGAAGGCGCCGATCCACCACAGCGGAATGTTGAAGAACGACCGGGCATTGGGCATGTAGGCAATGAACGCGTAGAACAATCCGCTGCCGACGATCGAGACACCGAAGAAGTCTCCGCTCGAGATGTTCGCCGCCGAGAGAATCAGCAACGCAACAACAGGAATGAGAGCAAGGATGGCCAAGAAGCGCAGCATGCGGACCCGGCCGAGCGCCGACTCGAGCTGGTTGCCAAACAAGAAGATCAAGATGATCCCGAGCAAGCCGAAGAACGATGGCGCATTCGGTATCCAGTAGGTCACCATTCGCCAGATCTGGCCCGACATGACCTTGTCGCCGTTGAACGCAAGCAAGTTGGTCAACGGCTTGTTGTTCGCCGGTTGGAACGAGTGAACCAGCATGCCAATAAACGAGATCAGGCTGACCAGGGCAGCGGACCCGATCTCGGCGTTCCCAATTCGGAACCACGGATCGCCACTGCCGCTGAAGCGGCTCGGTTGGAAGCTGTTCATCGTGCAAAACTATCGCAGCCGAGCCCGCTTCAGGAGGAGGCTCGATCAGCATTGGGCCGTTCGAATCACCTCGCCTTACGGCGGAGCGTGACCGGCTTGGCCTCGTGATTCGCTCGAAGCTGACCGCAGGCGGCGTCGATGTCGGTACCTCGATTGGCTCGAACCGTGACGTTGACCCCGCCAGCCTCTAGTTGGGCTGCGAACTGCCGGATTCGTTCTGGTGCCGTGCCGACCGTTGGCCAGCCGGGGGTTGGATTCAGAGGTATGAGGTTGACGTGGGCCCGAGCGTCGTTGGCGACCTTGATCAGTTCGCGAGCATCGGAGTCCCGATCGTTGGTGTCGGCGATCATCGCCCACTCGAACGAAACCCGGCGCCCGGTGTTCTGGCGGTAGGTGCGGCTGGCGCCGACGATGTCCTCGATTGGATTGCGCTTGTTGATCGGGACGAGTTCGGTTCGGAGTTCGTTGTTCGCCGCATGCAACGAGACGGCGAGCCCGACCTGGAGGCCTTCGTCGGCGAAGCGTCGCATTTGGGGCACCAAGCCAACGGTCGACACCGTGATCTTGCGCTGGCCGATCCCGAGATCGTCGATGATCCGTCGGGTGGCGGCCATGACTCGGTCGTAGTTGGCGAACGGCTCACCCATGCCCATGAACACGATGTTGGACAGACGCCTGGGTGCTGCCTCGTTGCGGGCGACGACCACCTGTTCGAGAATTTCTCCAACGCTGAGGTGACGCTCGAACCCGGCCTGGCCCGTGGCGCAGAAGCCGCACGCCATCGCACAGCCCGCCTGGCTTGAAATGCACACCGTCGATCGCTGCGGGTAGTGCATGAGTACCGACTCGACCCGAGCGCCGCCCGGCAGTTCCCACAACCGTTTCACCGTCATGCCATCGGCGGTCTCCTGGCGGGCCGCTGGTGTCAGGGCGGGGGCGAGGGTTTCGGCGAGCTCTTGACGCAGCGCCTTGGGCAGCGTGCTGATCTCGCTGGGAGCGAGACCCTGCTCATGCATGCCCTTCCACACCTGATCGACTCGATACTTGGGGTGATCAGCGAGCAACTCACCGAGAGCATTGCGGTCGAGGTCCCAGGGAGAGGCAGGAGGCGCGGGTGCCGGTGGCACGGTGGTGTCGGTCATGGTGACCCTTCGTTGGTTGGCCCATCGGAGCTCGGCGCGGTCGACCAGGCTTTGTCGGTCCGCACGATGCTGAAGCCCAGGTTTTCATAGGTGTGGACTGCGGGAACGTTGTTCGCTTCGACATAGAGCATGCCGGTCTCGAAACCTTGCCCGAAGAGCCAGTCGAGGCCCGCCGCAGTCATGCCCGCACCGAGTCCCCGACCGTGGACCGAGGGGTCGAGTCCGATGGCGTAGATCTCGCCGAGCCCTTGATCGTGGTGCATCTTGGTCCAACAGAACCCAACGAGTCGGCCTTCCTCTTCGAACAACCGAATGCCCTCGGCCTGCACCCCTGGCTCGGCGAGCTTGTGAGCGAATGCCTCAGTGGTGAGCCCCCCTTGGTCGGGGTGGCCGGCAAAGGCAGCGTTGTTGACGAGGCGTAACGCTTCGTCATCGGTGCCGGGAACGAACGCCCGGGTCGGCAGTGCCTCGAGAACAACGGGGAGCGGGCATCGCATCTGGTGCAAGGCCCGGACTTCGCGCATGTCGTGCATCTCAGCCACATCCACGTGCCACTTCATCGCCGGCTTGCCCCACACCTCGAGATGTGATCGCTCCGCCAAGGGGTGAGCCCGAACCTGGCCGAGCATTGCATCGAGCACGGCAGCCGGGGCCTGGCTGTGATGGTCGGCCACGAGGGCCTCGAGGTGGAGCGTGTCACCAATTGCGATGCCGCCCAGGTAGCCAATGGGGTGGCCGCCACCCGTGGCGACGACGCCAGCGAAGCAGTCTGGCGACGCGTGGAGCGACTCGACCCATCGGTGGTTGAAACGATCGTCGCCGAGGTCGAGCGGCAACGTGTGATGGAGGAGGTGGCGCGCCGCCTGCACCGTGATGGGGTCTTCGGCGGTCACAACGTTGATCTCGAGCACCGTCAGAGTCTAGGGCGGTCGGCGGAATGCCTCCCGGCCCGCTGATCGATGGGAGAGTCGCAAGCTACGCTCCGGCCCATGGCACGACCACGCACACCAAAGGGCCGAGCCCAACGAACACACGAGCTGCTCAAGGGCGAGTACCCCGAGGCCGAATGCGAGCTCGACCACGAGAACGCCTTTCAACTCTTGATCGCGACCATCCTGTCGGCGCAGGCGACCGACGTCGGTGTGAACAAGGCCACGCCCGGCCTGTTTGCTCGCTTTCCGGATGCTGAGTCGCTCGCCAACGCCGAACTGTCCGAGGTCGAGTCTCTCATCGGTACTCTTGGTCTGTTCCGCAACAAGGCGAAGAGCATCACGAAGTGCGCGCAGCAGTTGATCGAACTGCACGACGGCGAGGTGCCGACCAGCTATAGGGACTTGACGAACCTGGGTGGTGTCGGCCGCAAGACCGCCAACGTCGTTCGTAGCGTGGCGCTCGGCCTTCCCGGCCTGCCCGTCGACACCCACGTGCTGCGGCTCAGCGGACTACTCGGCATCACGACCCTGACCGATCCGGTCAAGGTCGAGATGGAGCTGAATCCCATGGTTCCGGCGGCAGAGCGAGGCGAATTCTCACTACGGATGATCCTCCACGGTCGCCGGGTGTGCGTTGCTCGACGACCCCGTTGTGAGGATTGCGTGTTGGCTTCTTTCTGCCCGTCGAGCAAGGTGCCGGGCTGAGCAAAGGCCTGTAGAGCCTGGGCGATCGCCTCCGAGCGCGATGATTGTCGCTGGAGTTTTTCGAGGCAAAGATGAATCTTTCGAATTGGTCCCCCAACACCGCGAATGCCCGAAGTACGTTGTCCCTCAACCAGGTTCCCGCCACCTGGTTAATGCGACAAGGGGATCCGCCGCCCCTGTCGCTCCGTCGGCGCCCCTTCGGGGGCGCCGACGTGATTTTTGGGTCAGCGTTTGTCCGGCCCGGCTCCTGCAACCCGGGCTCGGATCAGAGCCGACGAAGCGCTTTCTGCAACCGTCTCGAGGCCATGTCGAGCTGGCGTTCGACTTCCCGGAGCTCGCTGCCGATCTCGTCGTCTTCGTGCGTGTCGGTGGCCAACTCGCGCAAGCGCATCAGGAGATCTTCGAGAGAAAGGGAAACCGACCCGAGGGCGCTGGTGTCGAGAGGCACAAAAACTCCTGGTACTGGGTGGATAACGGTAGGACGACGAGCAGGAGGGCACGGTACCGTTCCTCGTGAGCACCCGACCGACGGCGTGTCGCAGATTGACGGAGCACGGATCAAATGGAGACGCGATGCTGAATCGGTTGGATTTGCGAGGCCAGGGCACCGACGTCGCACATTTGCTGCCGCGTCCAGAGATCGTGGCGGAAGGGCCAGTGGCAACGGTTCGCGAGATCCTCGAGCGTGTGAGATCCGAAGGCGACGCCGTGCTCCTCGAACTGACCGAACAATTCGACGGCGTAAAGCTCGATGCAGTTCGTGTTTCTGACGCCGACCTCGACGCAGCAGTTGACGCGCTCGATCCTGTGTTGCGAGAAGCGATGGACGTCTCGATCGCCAACGTCGAGGCATTCCACCAACACCAGCGTCGGGCTCCCGAACTCATCGAGAGCCGGGGGATGCGGATCCGCGCCTACCAGCGTCCGGTGGACCGGGCGGGCATGTACGTCCCCGGTGGCCGAGCCGAATACCCGAGCACGGTCATCATGACCGTCGTGCCTGCGAAAGTTGCCGGCGTGGAAGACGTCATCGTGTGCGTTCCTCCGTCCGCAGAGTTCGGTGGAGTGGCTCCGTCGGTGCTGGCCGCCGCCCGGTTGGCAGGAGCATCCGAGGTCTATGCCGTTGGTGGTGCGCAGGCCATTGGAGCCATGGCGTACGGGACCGAGTCGATCGCTCCCGTCGACGTCATCGCCGGACCAGGCAACATCTACGTCGCAATTGCGAAGCAACAGGTTTCCGGCGACGTGGGTGTGGCAGCAGCCTTTGCCGGCCCATCCGAGGTCGTCGTCGCTGCTGACCACACCGCCGACCCGGCGTTCGCTGCGATCGATGTGATGGTGCAGGCCGAGCACGGCCCCGATGGGTTGGCCTGGCTGGTCACATGGGACGAAGCCGTCGCCGATGCAGTCTGCGAAGCCGGAGACAAGTTGCTGGCCGAAGCACCGCGAGCTGATGACATTCGTGCCACGTTGGCCGCTGGTGGCTACGTCGCATTGGTCGATGGTCCTGAAGCTGCCGTCGCGGTGATCGATGCGATTGCTCCCGAGCACCTCGAACTACAGATCGAGAACGCCGAGGCGGTCGCCGCAACCGTGCGCAACGCAGGTGCCATCTTCTGCGGCAACTTCTCACCCGCTTCCGTCGGCGACTACGTGGCTGGCCCGTCCCACGTCTTGCCCACCTACGGGTCGGCCCGCTTCTCGAGCGCGCTCACCGTCGGTGACTTCTGCAAGGACCACCACGTCGTGACCATCGACCCAGAGGGCATCGACGTACTCGGTCCGCACGTGGTCGCCCTTGCGCAGCGCGAGGGTCTGGCCGCCCACATGACCTCGGTGCAGTTGCGCCTCGATCGCAACGCGCTCGACAAAGCCGCACTCGACCGGGCAAACGCAAGCAGCGACGAGGCATGACCCGGCCTACGATGCGGGAAGATCTTGCCGCACTCGAGGGCTATCACTCACCTCAGGTCGACGTCGAGGTTCGCCTCAATACCAACGAAGCGCCAGGCCCCCCTCCTGCCGGGTTCAGCGAAGCGGTTGCCGCTGCCGCCAAGGACGTAGCGTGGCATCGCTATCCCGATCGCTCGGCGACTGCGCTGCGGACCGCCATCGGGCATCTTCATGGGGTTGGGCCAGAGCAGGTGTTCTGTGCAAATGGCTCGAACGAAGTGCTCCAGACGGTGTTGCTGACCTTCGCCGGCCCCGGTCGCACGGTGCTCACGTTCGAACCCACGTATGCACTCCACGGCCACATCGCTCGCCTCACCGGCGCCCGCACGATTGAGGTCGATCGTGATGCGCGCTTCTTCGTCGATCCGACGGTCGCCGTCGAAACGATCCTCGCTGAACGGCCTGCGGTGACATTCCTGTGCTCACCAAACAACCCGACCGGCATCGTCGAACCGACCGAGACCATCACTGCGGTGCTGGCGGCGGTGTCAGAGGTTGGTGGATTGCTCGTTCTCGACGAGGCGTACGGACAATTCTCACCCTTCGCCGGCGAGGTGCTGCTCGACGACGAAACACCACTGGTCGTGTCTCGTACCTACTCCAAGACATGGGCGATGGCCGGGGCACGCCTCGGGTACCTGCTCGCCCCGAGCTGGCTCGTCGAGGATCTCGAGAAGGTTGTCCTTCCGTACCATCTCGATGCGATCAAGCAAGCGGCGGGGCTCGCCGCCCTCGACTTC
This sequence comes from uncultured Acidimicrobiaceae bacterium, assembly GCA_964351995.1. Taxonomy (GTDB): domain Bacteria; phylum Actinomycetota; class Acidimicrobiia; order Acidimicrobiales; family SZUA-35; genus SZUA-35. Next base: position 61,901 of record CAYGQE010000008.1, read on the forward strand.
CTCGACGAGATGGAAGAGCGGGTGTCGACCATCGTCGAAGAACGGGGCCGGATCGAGGCGGCGCTGAATGACACGGGCGCCAAGGTCTGGCCTTCTGGCGCGAACTTCATCCTGTTCCAGCCGCCCGAAGCCAATGGCGATGAAGTTTGGCAGCGCTTAGTTGACGCATCGATTCTGGTTCGCAACACCTCCGGGTGGGACCATCTCAGCGGTTGCCTCCGCGTCACGGTTGGCACTCCAGAAGACAACACACGATTCTTGAACGCCTTCCGAGAGGCCATTGCATGACTGCTGCACCCTCAATGAGAACATCCAGCAAGAGCCGAGCCACCGGCGAGACCACGATCGAGATCTCGATCGATCTTGACGGCTCCGGGATCGTTTCGGTCGACACCGGCTTGCCGTTCTTTGATCACATGCTCGATCAGATCGGCCGGCACGGCGGGTTTGATCTGTCGGTGAAGGCCAAAGGCGACCTCCACGTCGACTCCCACCACACGGTGGAAGACACCGCCATCCTGCTCGGCGAGTGCTTCAAGGAAGCGGTCGGCGACAAGGCTGGTGTCCGACGATTCGCCAGTGGGCTCTACCCGCTCGACGAGGCCCTCATCCAGGTGGCGCTCGATCTGTCCGGTCGACCGTTCTTCGTGTGGGACGTCGAAATGCCCGAGTCGATTCCACTTGGCACCCCGCCCTTCGACCCCCAACTGGCCGAGCACATCTTCCAGAGCTTCGCCACGTCTGCTGGTATCACGCTGCACATGACCAAGCTCGCTGGGCGCAACACACATCACGTGATCGAGGCGTCGTTCAAGGGGCTTGCCCGTTGCTTGCGCGATGCCGTGTCGATCCAGGGTGGCGGGATCCCGTCGACGAAGGGGTCACTTGCGGTCGAGAGCGACGAGACGTGAGCGAAGCTGATGCACCCCTGCTGGCTGTTCTCGACTACGGCATCGGCAATCTCCATTCAGCCCACCAGAGCTTCATGCACGTCGGGGCCAATGCGCACCTCACGTCTGACCGTGGCTTGATCGCCGATGCCGATGCCGTTGTGCTGCCCGGCGTTGGTGCCTTCGGCGCATGCATGCGGGCCCTTCATGACACCGGCCTCGCCGACGTGGCTGTTGCCGCTGCCGCTGACGAGCGTCCGTTCATCGGCATCTGCGTCGGCATGCAATTGATGTATGAACGCTCGACTGAGAGTCCCGGCGTCGAGGGTCTCGGAATTCTCCCGGGCACCGTCGATTGGCTTCCCGGGAACATGATCCGTCCCCAGATGCAGTGGAACCGTGTCGACCTCACCGAGGTTGGGGCGGCCGATCCGTTGTTCGACGGACTCGATGGCGCATGGATGTACTTCGTGCACAGCTTGGTCGGCCCTCCCGGACCTGATGTGTCGGCGACGTGTGCCTATGGCGGCCCGCAGACGGCGGCGATTCGTACCGGCACCACGTGGGCCACCCAGTTCCACCCCGAAAAGTCAGCGAGAGCTGGGCTCGGTCTCCTCCGGAATTTCGTTGATCTCGCCGGGGCTTCACGCTCAGGGCGTGCGAACCAAGAAGTCGGTGCCTGATGCAACCGTCAGCAATGCACCTCTATCCAGCCATCGATCTTCGGGCCGGCAACGCAGTTCGCCTCTACCAAGGTGACTACGACCAAGAGACGATCTACGGCACCGACCCCGCAGCGCAAGCCGCCGCATTCGTCGCCGAAGGAGCGGAATGGCTGCACGTCGTCGACCTCGATGCCGCGAAATCTGGCGACCCTGTCAACCGGTCGATCATCGCCAGGATCTGTGCTGCGGTCGATGTGCCCGTGCAGGTCGGTGGCGGCGTTCGCTCCGTCGATGCCGCCAAGGCGCTGTTCGACCTCGGTGTGAGCCGGGTCGTCATCGGCTCGGCGGCGGTTGAGCAACCCGAGCTGGTACGTGCGGTCGCTGCCGAACACTCCGTGGCGGTCGGGCTCGATGCCCACGGCGACGAAGTTGCGACCCACGGCTGGACCGAGCGAACCGGGCGAACGGTCAAGGACCTGGCGGCCCAGTACGCCGACGACGGCGTGGAAGCGCTGGTGGTGACCGAGATCTCGGTCGACGGCACGCTCGCCGGTCCCGATGTCGAGGGTTTGACCTCGCTGCTGGCTGCGACGTCGATTCCCATCATTGCGTCTGGCGGTGTGGGAACCATCGAGCACTTGCTGACCTTGGCCTCGATCTCGGTTGACGGCCGTTCCTTCGCTGGCGCCATCACTGGCCGGGCGCTCTACGAAGGAGCGTTCACCGTGGCTGGAGCTCTCGAGGCACTTGCCGCAAGCACAGGAGTGTCTGATGAGTGACGTGGTCGTTCGAGTGATTCCTTGCCTCGACGTGGATCAGGGTCGGGTGGTCAAGGGTGTCAACTTCGTTGGTATCCGCGATGCCGGTGATCCGGTCGAACTTGCGGCTCGTTATGACCAGCAGGGCGCCGACGAGCTCATCTTCCTCGACATCACCGCATCGAGCGACCGCCGCGACACCACGGTCGACATGGCTCGAGCCGTGGCCGAGCAGGTGTTCATTCCCTTCACCATCGGCGGCGGCATCCGCAGCGTTGATGATGCTCGCAAGCTGTTGCGGGCAGGAGCCGACAAGGTTTCGGTCAACTCCGCCGCCGTCGCTCGACCCGAATTGGTGTCTGAGATCGCCGGCGAGTTCGGCTCTCAGTGCTGCGTCGTTGCCATCGACGCAAAACGAAGTGGCAACACCGAGAGCGGTTTCGAGATCTTCGTGAAGGGCGGCCGTGAAGGTACTGGGATCGATGCGATCGAATGGGTGCGACGGGTCGTCGAGCTAGGTGCCGGCGAGATCATGGTGAACTCGATCGATCGAGACGGCACCCGTGACGGCTTCGACATCGAGATGACCCGTGCCGTTGCCGATGCCGTTGGTGTGCCGATCATTGCCTCCGGTGGTGTCGGAGGTGTCGACGACTTTGCCCCAGGGGCGATCGATGGGGGAGCCACGGCTGTCCTCGCCGCCAGCATCTTCCACTTCGGCGAAGCCACCGTGGCAGACGCAAAGCGGGCACTGATCGCCGCCGGCGTCTCGGTTCGCCCACCCGACTGAGCGAACGGTTCGGTCTCCCAGTCCGGGTTTCCGGCTGCTTCGGCGCCCGTCTATCGTTTGCTCTTCGTCTGAGAAGGAGTCCCTCGTGGCCAATGACTGGTTCGAGACTGTTGCTGTTGCTCAAAAGCGGGCCAAGAAGCGTCTGCCGCGATCGGTCTACAGCGCGCTGATCGCTGGCTCCGAGGCGGGTTTGTCGATGAGCGACAACCTGTCAGCCTTCGACGAGCTCGGCTTCCGGCCGGTCACGGCTGGTCAGTCAGCCGAGCGGAAGATGGAGACCACGATCATGGGGCAGTACGCCTCGATGCCGGTGTCGATCTCGCCAACGGGAGTCCAGGCCGTCCACCCCGACGGTGAAGTGGCCGTCGCTCGTGCTGCGGCCGCTCGTGGCATTCCCGTGGGGTTGAGCTCGTTCGGCTCCAAGCCGATTGAAGAGGTGGCTGAAGCCAACGCGAGCCTGTTCTTCCAGATCTACTGGGCTGGCGATCGTGACTCGATGTCGGCTCGCATGGAGCGGGCGAAAGCAGCCGGGGCGAAAGCGCTGATCCTCACCCTCGACTGGTCGTTCTCGCACGGGCGCGACTGGGGTAGCCCGGCGATCCCCGAGAAGATCGATCTCAAGACGGCCATCGCCAATGCGCCAGACGTGATCACGCGGCCGCAGTGGTTGCTTGACTGGGTGAAGTCCGGGGCGCTGCCCGCCCTTGGCGTGCCGAACTTCGTCGTCGGCGACCAGCCGATCCCTGGGTTCTTCGAGGCTTATGGGGCATGGATGGGAACACCGCCTCCGAGCTGGGCTGATGTCGCCTCGCTTCGTGAAGAGTGGGGCGGCGAGTTCATGGTGAAGGGCATCGGTCGGGCTGACGAAGCTCGACGAGCCGTCGACGCCGGAGCAACGGCCATTTCGGTGTCGAACCACGGCGGCAACAACATCGACGGTTCGCCTGCTCCGATCCGCGTGTTGCCAGAAATTCGCGCCGCTGTCGGTGGTGAGGTCCAGATCCTGATGGACGGCGGCATTCGCCGTGGCAGCGACATCGCCAAGGCAATCGCTCTTGGTGCTGATGCGGTCATGATCGGTCGGGCCTACCTCTGGGGCCTTGCGGCAAACGGCCAGGCCGGTGTCGAGAACGTGCTTGACGTCCTGCGAGGCGGCCTCGATTCCACGCTGCTCGGTCTCGGCAAGTCGTCCATTGCCGACCTCTCACCCGACGACGTCCTCATCCCCGAAGACTTCTCTCCACCCCGCCTGTAGACGTTTCCCAAACCCCGGGTTTACGACCCTCAGTTCTGACGGTGTCAGCCCCCGGTATGCGGTAGCTTCGCCTCATGTGGGCACTCAGGGCAGCTCGACTCTTCGATGGCTTCGACTTCGTAGCCGACCCGGTCGTCGTGATCGACGGCACCGAGGTCGTCAGCGTTGGGCACCCAGCTCCGGAGGCGGTCGAGGTCACCGACCTCGGCGACCGCACGTTGCTGCCCGGGCTCGTCGACTGTCACCAACACCTCGTCTTCGACGGCCAGGGCACACTCGAAGAACAAGTCGTCGGCCTTTCCGATGACGAACTCACCGAAAGAGCTCGATCCAACGCACGGCGAGCGCTCCTCGGCGGTGTGACGACGCTGCGTGACCTCGGTGACCGTGGCTTTGTCACCCTCGGGCTTCGGAACGATCCAGACCTTCCCACGATCTGCGCGGCCGGCCCGCCGATCACGCCACCCAAGGGGCACTGCTGGTATCTCGGTGGCGAGGCCGAGGGCACCGAACAACTTCGAACCGCTGTCGCCGAGCGCATCGAGCGCGGCTGTGACGTGGTGAAGATCATGGTGACCGGGGGAGCGATGACACCGTCGTACCCACTGTGGATGTCGCAGTTCTCCGAGGCCGACGTGCGGCTGGTCATCGACACCGCTCACGAGGCGGGACTGCCGGTTGCGGCCCATTGCCATGGAGTCGAGGGGATCTCGATGGCGGTCGACTGCGGGGTCGACACGATCGAACACTGCACGTTCTTCACCGACGCAATGGAGAGTGCCCCGCCCATGGAGCTGCTGGATCGGCTGGCAGCCTCGAACGTTGCGCTGTCTGCGACCTGGGGAAACAACCGTGAGCCCCGCTATTCGGCTCCGTGGGACCAAGCGGCACCGGTGATTCAGGATGCTCTTGGTCGCGTCCACGCCAACGGCGGGACCGTCGTGGTTGGCACCGACGCTGGCATTCACGGGCTCAAGCCGCACGACGTCTTGCCGTATGCCCTCCCGACGTTGCTTGACGCCGGTATGACGATCGAACAGGCGCTTCGTGCCATCACGAGTTCGGCTGCCGATGCATGCCGGCGTCCCGAGCGGGGGAGGCTCGCGTCGGGTTTGCCGGCCGATCTCGTCGCTGTCGACGGCGACCCGGCCGCCGAACCGGAATCACTGCCCAGGATTCATTCTGTCTGGAAGGACGGTTTGCTTGTCCTCGATGGGTGAGCGCTTGATGGCAAGCTTCAGGGCTGGTTGCTGAACCCGCCGGTGACCATGTCGACAAGCTCCGGCAACGTCGATCCGAAGAAGTGATCTGCGCCGTCGATCTGATTGATACGAGTGTTGATCCACGGAGCGGTTGCGGCCAGAGCTTCCGTGGGTGGCCGGAACGCATCGTGTTCACCGATGATGAGGTGCTTCAGTCGATCGTCGGGGCCAGCGGCCATGTCGACAGCCTCGATCACCCGAAGCGGGGGAGCGATGGCGATCCATTGGTCGATCGCATCGTGTGAGGTGGCTAGAGCGAGATCGGCACCGAAAGACCAGCCGATGAGGCGTACCGGCGCGTCTGGCCGTTGTTGGACAGCGTGGTCGATGGCTGCGGCGACGTCGAGCCGTTCCCGGTGTCCGTGATCGTGGCGGCCGTCTGACCCCTGGACCCCGCGAAAGTTGAATCGCAATGTTGAGATGCCAAGGGCCGGCAGAGCCTGGAACAGCGCATCGATCACGTGGGCGTGCATGTTGCCACCGTGCAGTGGATGCGGGTGACACAGGACGGCGGTCGGGAGTGATGTCGGCGAGGGAGCTGACTGCCACTCGGCTCGGAGCCGCAGACCATCGGTCGTGGTGAGAGCGACTCGCTCAGGAGCATCTTGGTGGTCCGCTGTCATGGCGGGCACGGTAGCGTTCGGCCCGTGTCAGAGGACAAAGCAGCATCGAAGGCCAAGCGAGAAGCGAAGGGCAAGCTGCCCATCAAGATGTTGAGCGACCGCATCTTGGTCGAACTCGAAGGTGCCGACGGCGATCGCAAGTCGAGTGGTGGCATCTTGATTCCCGCGACGGCACAGGTCGGCAAGCGGCTGACCTGGGGTCTTGTCGTGGCGACTGGACCGAGCGTGCGCTCGATGGAACTCGACGATCGGGTGCTGTTCAACCCCGAAGATCGATACGAAGTCGAAGTCGGTGGAAGTGACTACATCATCTTGCGCGAGCGCGACATCCACGCTGTCGCCGCCAAGCGTCTCGACGATTCCCCCACCGGCCTCTACCTCTAGCCCCCGATCTTTCCCGTCCCCCTCTTCTTCCCTTCCCGAACCCCGGGTTGTGGACCCTCACTTGTGATGGTCTCAGCCCCTGGTTCGTCGGAGCCACGTGCTCCCTTTGGGAACCAGAGGCCTTCGGGCCGAGCAAGGGGAAACGATGAAGTCAGAAATCGAAGCCGTCAGTGTCGCTACGGCAAACCACGGTCTTGTGACCAGGGCGCTGCTCCGGCAGAACGGAATGACCGACCAGCGGATTGACCGATGGATGAGATCAGGTCAACTTCGACCGATTGGTTCAGGTGTTTATCGGCTGTTCGAGACGCCAGGCGATCGTTGGGAGATAGCGGCTGCAGTTCTCTCGATTGCGGGGAGTGCGGCGGATCTACACACGGCGGCGAAGCTGCACAGCCTTTCGATGCCGCAACCAATGTCCCTGCCGCTCATCGTCGTACCACGCTCAGGAACGAACCGTTCTGCATTGGCGGAGGTTCGGCAGTCGGGCCACCTGCCAAACGAAGACATCTGTGTCGTCGACGGAATCCGATCGCTTACGATTGCCCGAACCGTGTGTGAGCTCGTTCCGATGGTTGGGCCGGGAGTGAGCGAACGACTGATCACGTCAGCTCTCAGCCACACAGATTTGACCGAGAGCGAACTGCAAGCATGCGACATGTCGCTTGCACGCCGCGGGCGCCCAGGCGTTCAACATCGACGGAGTCGCCTGGGGCTCTTCCTGACCGGCGAGGACACTGATCTCACCGTGTTGGAGCGCCGATTCTTGTTGAACTATCAATCCACAGATCTGCCAGGAGTGGAAGCACAGTTCCGTCCGCCGTGGTTCGACGGCATCAAGGGCGTCGTCGACTTCGGTATCGAGGGGTGGCGAGTGATCATCGAGGTGGACGGGCGAGCGTGGCACTCCAGCATCGCTGCCCGCGATGAAGATGCTCGCCGCGATCGTCGGGCTGCGCGCCATGGCTGGCAGGTCTTGCGCTTTTCGTGGGACGAGGTTGTCCATCGCTGGGCCGAGGTCGAATCCCATCTGCGTTTTGTTCTCAATCCATCGACCGAGACCCTCGACGCCGGTTGAACCGGGGGCTGCAACTATCGAATGTGAGGGGCAGAAACCCGGGGTTTGGCAGGAGAGGGGGTTGGTAGGGTGCGGGCCGTGAATGGGGAAACGTGTGATTGATGTGACGGCTGAGCAGCTGGAATCGGTGCAGTTCAACGACGACGGGCTCGTGGCCGCCATCGTGCAGGACGACGAGACCAACGAGGTCCTGATGATGGCGTGGATGAACGCCGAGTCGCTCGCTGCCACCTTTGAACAGGGGCGGACCGTGTTCTGGAGCCGATCCCGCAACGAACTGTGGCGCAAGGGCGACACGTCCGGCGATCACCAGTACGTCCGCTCCGCCGCCTATGACTGCGACGGCGACGCGCTTCTGTTCAAGGTCGAGCAAACCGGCAACGGCGCCTGCCACACCGGCAACTACTCCTGCTTCCACCGGGCCTTCGGGTCATGAGTGCCACCCGTCCCAGCACAACCGAACCAACCACCATCGAAGAGTTTCGGGTCTTTGCCGAGAACCATCGAGCCGTTCCGGTCACCAGAGAACTCCTCGCCGACCTCACCACACCGGTCGCCATCTTCCTTCGCACCGTTTCTGACGACGCCGGGTTCCTGCTCGAGTCGGTCGAGAACGGCGAGCGTTGGAGCCGATTCAGCTTCGTGGGCCGGCGCCCGCACGCCACGATCGTCGCGAGAGGCAATGACATCGAGATCCGCGGCGAACTCCCGGACACCGACCTACCTCTTGACCAAGGGGCGCTGCACCTCATCGAGCTGCTTCTCGAGCGCTACAAGGCGCCCGTCTTACCCAATCTCCCGCCATTGACGTCGGGTCTGGTCGGCTACTTCTCCTACGACGTCGTTCGTGAAGTCGAACGGCTGCCGAATGTGCCACCGGCCGAGCACGACCTGCCCGATGCGGTTTTCGACGTCATCGGCGACATGGCAGTGTTCGATCATTGGCGTCAGCGGGTCACCCTTGTTGCGGTGGCGCTGCTGCCTGAGAACGCAACGTCGGAGCAAGTCGATGCTGCCTACCACGAGGCCGTGCAGCGCCTCGATGACCTCGCCGCAGCGGGTGCTCGGCCCATCGATGAGCCGATGCTGGCGCCCCCGTCGGCCGAACCGGAATTGCCAGAGATCACGTCATCAATGGACAACGGCAGCTACCAACTCGCTGTAGAGGTGGCCAAGGAGTACATCAGGGCCGGCGACATCTTCCAGGTCGTGTTGTCTCAGCGCTTCGGCTTCCAGCTCGATGCTGACCCCGTCGATGTCTACCGCGTGCTCCGCCAGATAAACCCGAGCCCCTACATGTACTTGATCCGACAGCCGGACGTGACCATCGTCGGCTGCTCCCCCGAACCGCTCGTGCAAGTACGCGAAGGTCGAGTGATCTCCCGCCCCATCGCCGGAACCCGCCGACGAGGGCGTACCGATGAAGAAGACCGTCGCATGGCCGCCGAGCTCGCAGAGGACCCGAAAGAACGAGCCGAGCACATCATGTTGGTCGACCTCGCTCGCAACGATGTCGGTCGCGTGGTCTCCTACGGCTCCCTCGAGGTCGAAGAGATGATGACGCTCGAGAACTACAGCCACGTCATGCATCTCACCAGTCAGGTCGCTGGCGATCTGCGTCCCGAGCTGGGCGTCATTGATGTGCTGCGGGCAACGCTGCCCGCGGGCACGGTGTCCGGTGCGCCCAAGGTTCGGGCGATGGAGATCATCGACGAACTCGAGCCGGTGAAACGAGGTCCATACTCCGGCGTTGTTGGCTATCTCGACTTCTCTGGCAACTTCGACACCGCCATCACCATCCGCACCATGGTCTGTCACAACGACGGCTCTGCCAGTGTGCAAGCGGGTGCTGGCGTGGTGGCGGACAGCGACCCTGATCTCGAGAATCTCGAGTGTCAGAACAAGGCCCGGGCGTTGCTCGCGGCTGTTGAACCAGCTCGCCGCATGACAGCCGAACGTCGAGGCAACTGACTCAGGATCCGTCAGCCGCCACGGTGATGCTCGACGACGTTGTGCTTGATGACGGGGCGCCGGGCAGGGGAGAAGTTGCGTCGGCTGTTGGCTCGATGGTGGCAGGGACCGTCGTTGCAGGAACTGTGGTTGCTGGCGTCACGTAGTCGAAACGCCACCGCGCAGAAATCATCGCCCAGACTTCCTCAGCGACCCAGTTGCTGGCCTGCCGTGTGATGTGTACACCGTCGCTGGCCCGAGCCTTCCGAGTGGCGCTGCCATCGGGAGCATCGATAAATTGGTCGTAGCCACCGCTCGGTCCGGTGAACATGCTGACGATGTCGACCACGTGAACCCACGGCCGGAGCTCGGCTTCTGCCGCCAGCGCAGCGTTGATTTCGAGGCTGATGCCCTCACGCCGACCGTCGCGCATGGGCGGCAGGTTGATCCAGAGCATTTGGACCTCTGGGTGGGCAGCGATGTCCATCATCGTGGCAACCCGCTGACGATAGGCGGTTCGCCATTCGGGCGTGCCGACGACGACCCGCTCTCCACCGACTCGAAGGTCTTGGTCGTCATTGCCTCCGGCCATGAACACCACGACATTCGGGCGGTCTTCACGTTGCATGACCTCGCTGAGATGGGCCGGCCAGTCGTAGTAGTCCGGCCTGGCCAAGCCGGTACTGATGGCGAAGTCGAGTTCCACGGTGCTGAGGTCCCGATCGGCCACGCGATAGAGCAACTCAGAGCCAACGTATTCCCCGAGTGAGTCGCCGCCGGTCCAGACCCGCAGCGGGTTGTTGACCGAGATGTCACCCAAGATGGACGGGGGAGGAGGACTGGTTGGCGGGGCCGTGGTGGATGGGACGGTCGACGTTGTCGTGATCAGTGGGGTGGTCGTCGTGTCGTCGGCAGCGGCCGGCACTGCCGTCGTGGTCGGGATCGCCATCGTGGTGCTTGGAGCGGTACCGGCCAACTCGCCGAGGACGACCTCGCCCGGCTCGCCTTCACTTCGGTCGAGCGCGGCTTCGATCATCTCGGCCGGCTTGTTCAGCGCCAGGCCGGAGGCCACCGAGTGGAAAGCCTCGGCTGCCGCCAACGAGCGATCACGGTTGGCGCCGAACTCTTGGCGTTCGGCCATGGCGACGAGCCTTCCCGAACTCAGGAGCGCGCTGACGATGAGGCAAGCGATCAGACCGGCAAAGACTCTCGTGACATCGGACGCTCCGGCGCGCTCGGTCCGAAAGATGCTCTGTTTTCGTGCTGGCCGGATGAACCGACGGAACAACTCAGACATGCAAGCTCAGAACTGGAAGTAGATGAACGGAGCGACCCCTTGGGGGCCGAGGGAGACGATCAGCGCGATCCAGATGCCGAGTACAGCACCTTGAAGGAGCGGATCGGTGTCAGCTCCCCGCTCTCGAATGGTCAACAAGATGTCGGACGGGATCATCTGGACGGCGAGCGCTCCAATGATGACAGCGAGCGCCCACCATTCGACCCCGCTGCCGATCGGGGCCGTGACGATGCCGCCGAGGAAGTCGGCGGCAACGCCGAACGAATCGGCCCGGAAGAGCACCCACGCCACACACACCACATGAAAGGTGATCAACCATCGAACTGCAGCGGCGAGCGACCGCTCGCCTGAAGGCGACCCTGCTCCCAGCAGCCGCTCGATCACGAGCGCCGCCCCGTGGATGGTTCCCCATGCCACGAAGGTCCACGCTGCTCCGTGCCACAGTCCACCGAGCACCATGGTCAACATGAGATTGCGGTAGGTGCGGACCGAACCAAGCCGATTGCCGCCCAGAGAGATGTAGAGGTAGTCCCGCAGCCAGTTCGACAGTGTGATGTGCCAACGGCGCCAGAAGTCTTGGATTGACAGTGACCGATAGGGATTGTCGAAGTTGACCGGAAACCGGAAGCCGAGCAGGAGGGCGATGCCGATGGCGATGTCGGTGTAGCCGGAGAAGTCGGCGTAGATCTGAATGGCGTAGCCATACATGGCAAGCAGCAGTTCCAGCTTTGTTGCTTCCGTTGGTGCTGCAAACACCGGATCGACGACCGTCTCGGCGAGATAGGTGGCGACCACGACCTTCTTGAAGAGGCCTCGGCCAATCATCCAGGCCGCATCGAACGAATCGACTTCGTCATTCAGTCGGTAGCGGCCGAGTTGGGGGAGGAATTCCTTGGCTCGCACGATGGGTCCGGCGACGAGTTGGGGAAAGAACGACAGAAAGACGCCGACGTCGATCAGCGCCACGGCTCGAACATCTCGACGGCTCACATCGACGACGTAGCTGATGGCCTGGAATGTGTAGAACGAGATGCCGACCGGAAGGATCACCTCGATGAACGGCAGCGGTTGCTCGGCTCCGAATGCATCGGTCAACGATTCGACGAAAAAGCCGTAGTACTTGAAGAAGCCGAGCAGCCCGAGGTTTGCCACGACGGCGAAACGCACCAACCGCTTTCGCTTTCGTCCGGTTGCCCGCTCGATCTTCTTGGCTGCCCACCAGTTGAAGAGGATCGAGGCGGCAATCAACGACAGGAAACGTTCGTCCCACCAGCCGTAGAAGATCGCTGATGCCAGCAACATGGCAAGTTTCCAGGCCGCTGGACGGGCGCGGAGCGACACGTGCACTCCGTAGACGATCAAGAAGAAGACAGCGAACGTGAAGGTGGGGAAAAGCACAGTGTGGAGTTGAAAGGTGGGACGTCGATCCGCCTCGATCCCAATCCAGACAGTGCGTCATCCTCGCTCCAAACCGAGCGAGTCACACCCTGGGTCCCGGCATACTTTGAAGATGTTGAGCCTGCCTGAGTCCGAAGTCGCCCTCCGGTCGGGATGCGTGGCTGCTGCCACCTCCCGAGACGTCGTTGTCGTTGACGGCCCGGAGTCCGCCAGCTACCTCCATGGACAGGTCAGTCAGAACATCGAGGGGATGGCGGTCGGCGCTTCTGCTTGGACGCTGCTGCTCGAGCCGGTCGGTCGAGTCACTGCCTGGGCCAGAGCTTCGCGACTGAGCGAGGAAGAGTTCTGGCTCGACGTCGACGCTGGAACTGGTGAGGCAATGTTGGCCCGCCTCGAACGCTTCAAGCTGCGAACGAAGGCGACGTTCGAGTTGCGCCCTGACGTTCCGACCACTGCCGTTCGAGGAGCGACAGCACCATCGGCCGAGGACATCAGGTCGGCGCTGGCCTCCTCTGATGCTGTGTTTGTCGTGGCTGGCCTTGCGTGGCCGAAGAGCGCCGGAGCTGACATTCTCGGTCTCGAGGCTTCAGCGGCAGCGAGCCTGCTTGATTTGGAATTGGGCGATTCGGCTGTGGTCGAGCTCGAACGCATTGAATCCGGGCGTCCGGCCATGGGGCGGGAATTTGGCGAGAAGACCATTCCAGCGGAAACAGGAGTGGTCAACCACTCCGCTGATTTCACGAAGGGCTGCTATGTCGGGCAGGAGCTGGTGGCTCGCGTCGACTCCCGCGGGAACAACACCCCCCGCACCGTTCACCCGGCGTCCATCGACTCAGATCAGGTCCCCGCACCAGGCACAGACGTGACCCTCGACGGTGACGTCGTAGGCGTGGTGACCAGCGCCGTTGCTCGGACGATTGGCGCTGTGGCTCTCGTGTCGGTCAAGCGAGGTGTCGAGATTCCCGCCGTGCTGCAGGTCGAAATCGATGGCGCTGGCGTTGACATCGCTGTGGCTGCGGTCGACTGGCTCTGATCCAACGAAGTTGTGCTTGGGGGGACCTGACCCCAGGTGAGTTCAGTCGGCAAGGGGGAGACGGAGCACCATCGCCGTTCCACCACCTGGTGGCGCAATGGCATCGACCCGCCCGTCCATCGCTCCGACCAGCTCGCGAACGATGGCAAGACCGAGTCCGCTCGAGCTCTCGCTGCGTTCAGGTACGAGCTTTGTCACGTACAGCCGCTCGAACACGTGAGGTAGATCGGCCGGGTCGATGCCGGGGCCGTCGTCGGCGACGGTAATGACGGCCTCGGTGCCCTCGGTGGAGAGCGACACGGTCACCGTGGAAGCTGCAAAGGTCGTGGCGTTTTCGACGAGGTTCGCCACCGCTTGGCCGAGGCGATCGGGGTCGGCAGTCACGACGACCGGGGCTGGTGTATCGATGACCACCGCGATGCTTCGCTCGGCAGCCGATGGGACAAGGCCCGCTGCGGTTGCCCCGACCACTTCGGCGGCATCGAAGTTCGAGATGTGGAATCGGAACTGCTTTGCCTCGAGCTTGCCGAGGTCGAGCAGATCACCGACGAGCCGGCCGAGACGATTGGCATTGTGAGAGATCACCGCGCCAGCACGTGCGGTGTCGGTCATGGTCCCGTCCTCGAGTGCCTCGCCGAAACCGCGAAGTGCTGTCAGTGGGGTTCGCAGGTCGTGGGAAACTGACAACAAGAACTGCTGTTCGGCTGCTCGACCCCGTTCCAGCTCAGCCGCCATCGTGTTGATTCCGGACCCGAGGTCGGCGATCTCGTCACGGCCGTCGACGGGTACTCGGACGCCGAGGTCGCCGTTGGCGATGGCAGCGGTTGCCGCAGTTGCTCGCCTGATCGGCTGAAC
>CAYGQE010000008.1:76238-95818 GCA_964351995.1 uncultured Acidimicrobiaceae bacterium
CGACGAGTTCGGTCACGGCTTCGAGCTGGGCCGAGACCCGGTCACGAGCGTCTCGCTCTGCCCCGATGCTGGCCAACCCGAGCACACCGAGGCCGACCAGCAAGATGGCGGCGAGCGCTGTGCCGAGTAGGGCAAACGTGATTCGGCGCTGCATCAGCCGAGCCGGTAGCCGGCGCCTCGAATGGTGGCAAGTGGCAGGTCGTCGCCGAGCTTCTTGCGAAGCTGGCGAACGTGCACGTCGACGGTGCGAGTATCACCGATCCAGCCTTCGCCCCAGGCCCCGTCGAGAAGTTGTTGCCGAGTGAGGACGACACCGACGTTCTCGCAGAGAAAGGCGAGAAGACGGAACTCCTGGGTTGCCAATGTGACGGCTTGGTCGTCGGCCCTGGCTTCGTGTCGTTCGAGATCGATCGACACCGAACCGAACTCGACGGTCGAAGCGACGGACTCGATCCGTCCTCGTCGCAAGATGGCATTGACTCGGGCCACGACTTCGCGCGGAGAAAAGGGCTTCGTCACATAGTCGTCTGCCCCCAGTTCCAGACCGAGCACACGATCGATCTCGTCGTCACGAGCGGTCAGGAACAGCACAGGAACGTCGCTGGTCAAGCGAATCTCCCGGCACACGTCGAGACCGGACATCCCCGGTAGCCCGATGTCCAGAACGACAAGATCGGGCCGTCGGGCCCGAACGGTCTCGAGTCCGTCTTCGCCAGAGCCACACCAGTGAACGGTCCAGCCTTCGCGCTCGAAGTACAGGATCAGGAGGTCAGCGATGTCGCGCTCGTCTTCGATGACGACGATTCGATGGTTGGCGCGCTGCATCACCCAACGGTACTTGCTCTGTGTGAGGGGAATGTGATGAGTCCGCCAAGGTCCAGTACGTTCTCGCCATGTCGAAGATCAGCATCATTGCCACCCTGACCGCCGCCGAAGGAAAGGCCGACGAACTCAACGCCGCTCTCGAAGCGTTGATCCAGTCTGCAGACGAAGAGCCTGGGCTCGAGATCTACAGCGTGCACCGCGACCCGAAGGATGAGAATGCGTTCTACTTCTTCGAGCTGTACACCGACCAGGCGGCATTTGACGTCCACGGCAAGGGCGAGAAAATGAAGGCGGCCATGGGGTCGATGGGCGGCCTCCTCGGGGGTCGACCCGATGTCAAGATCCTCACCCCGGGGGCTGCCAAGGGCCTCGATCTCTGACGGCTCGGGCAGCCGGCCGTCGCAGCACTCCCGTTAGCCTCGCGCCGTGGCTACCTATCTCGACGCAATTCTCGACGCTCACCGTCAGCGGGCCGCCGCTGATCCTCGATCGGTCGAGGGTCTACTCGATGAGATCAGTGCGCTCGGCCCGTGTCGTGGCTTCGCTGATGCGCTCCGCACTTCCACCGGTCTCGGCGTCATCAGCGAGATCAAGCGTCGGTCGCCCTCCAAGGGCGATCTGAATATCGGGTTGGACCCAGCCGAGTGGGCGCAGGCCTACGAACGAGGTGGCGCCACGTGCCTTTCGGTGCTGACCGACATCGACCATTTCGGCGGTTCGGCCGCTGACTTGGCTGCAGCTCGGGCCGCAGTGACGTTGCCAGTGATTCGCAAGGACTTCACCGTGTCGCCCCTGGACGTGCTCGACGCTCGCCTCATGGGAGCCGATGCCGTGTTGTTGATCGTGGCAGCGCTGGATGACGTGGAGCTCGCAGATTTCCACGCACTCGCCACCGAGGTCGGACTCGACGCGCTCGTCGAGACCCACGACGAGGCCGAAGTCGAGCGAGCCATGACCGTTGGTGCCACCTTGGTGGGTGTCAACCAGCGCGATCTCGTCACCTTCGAGGTCGACACGGCCCGGGCGGTACGAGTCGGCGCCACGCTTCCAGAGCACGCTGTTCGAGTGGCGGAGTCAGGAGTCGAAGGGCCTGCTGACGCCGCTGTGCTTCGAGAGGCGGGATACCACGCAGTGCTGGTCGGCGAGGCTCTCGTTCGATCCGGAGACCCCGCTGCGGCCGTCGCCGCCCTTCGAGCCGCTTGATACTCAGCAAATCGCTACGAACCGCTGTTCTGCGGCAGTAACGTTCCGGCCGTGTTCGTGAAGATCTGCGGAGTCACCACTCCTGAGGACGCGCTGCTTTCTGCGGGGCTCGGCGCCGATGCGCTCGGGCTCAATTTCGTCGCGGCGTCACCACGGCTGATCAGCACTCGAATTGCGACCGACATCGTGCGCCGGCTGCCGGCCGAAGTGCTCACCGTCGGGGTGTTCCGGAACGAACGACGCGAACGGGTCGTGCAGATCGCCAACGAAGTCGGCCTCCGCGTCGTACAGCTCCATGGCGACGAGACCCCCGACGACGTGGCCTGGGTGGGTGAGCGGGTTCCGAATGTGATTCGGGCGCTGTCGGCTGGCAACCTCGATCGATACGACCTGGAAGCCTGCGGGCCGGTCCGGTTGCTGGTCGACGCTCCAGAGCCAGGCAGCGGCATGCCCTTCGACTGGGAACGTCTCGCAGCCGCTCCACCTACCCGCCCCTACCTTCTCGCCGGTGGTTTGCATCCCGACAACGTGGTCGACGCAATCCACCTGCTCCGCCCGTGGGGCGTCGATCTCGCCAGTGGTGTCGAGTCTCGGCCTGGCGTCAAAGACCCGGTCAAATTGCAGCGGTTCATCGCGGCAGCGCGATCCGTGGCACCCTCAGACCCCTACAACGATCCGACCTCCGGTTCGTTGTTCGATTGGGAGGACCCAACCCCATGGCCCTGACTGATTCCCGCCCCGAAACCCCTCAGCCTGATTCGCTGATGGCAGAACCTGACGCCACTGGTCGCTTCGGCCAGTTTGGCGGCCGGTTTGTTCCGGAGACTCTGGTGCCAGCGTGCGCCGAGCTCGAGGCGGCGTTCCGTGAGGCTTGGTCGGATCCCTCCTTCATCGAAGAGTTTCAGACTCTGCTCGTCGAGTACGGCGGGCGTCCCTCGCCTTTGACCGAGTGCCACAACTTGTCCAAGGAACTCGGCTTCCGCGTCCTGCTCAAACGCGAAGACCTCAACCACACCGGCTCGCACAAGATCAACAATGTGCTCGGTCAGGCGTTGTTGGCGAAGCGGATGGGCAAGACTCGCCTCGTCGCCGAGACCGGCGCTGGCCAACACGGTGTCGCAAGCGCAACTGCTGCTGCACTCATGGGTATGGAGTGCGTCGTCTACATGGGCGAGGTCGACATCAACCGCCAGGCGCTCAACGTCTTCCGCATGAACCTGCTCGGGGCCGAGGTCAGGACCGCCATGAGCGGCAGCCGCACGCTCAAAGACGCAGTCAACGAAGCGATGCGCAACTGGGTCGCCACGGTCGAGGACACGTACTACCTGCTCGGCTCGGTCATGGGACCACACCCGTACCCGTGGATGGTTCGTGAGTTCCACCGCGTGATCGGTGACGAAGCACATGCCCAATGCCAGGAGCTGCTGGGCGGCATGCCTGACGTCGTCGTTGCCTGTGTTGGTGGCGGGTCGAATGCGGCTGGCATTTTCTCCGGTTTTGTCGACACCGACGCTGAGCTGGTGGGAGCCGAGCCCAGCGGCGGAGCGGCCACCGGTCGTGCCGTCCCCGGCGTGGTCCATGGTTCACACAGCTATCTCATGCAGGACGAGTTCGGCCAGGTCCAAGAAGCTCACTCTGTCAGTGCCGGACTCGATTACCCCGGGGTCGGTCCCGAGCACGCCCACCTCGCTGAAATCGGTCGAGCTCGCTACGAGTCGGTGACCGACACCGAAGTGATCGAGGCGTTCAAGCTGCTGTCTCGGACCGAAGGCATCATCCCGGCCCTCGAGCCTGCTCACGGGCTGGCGTGGATGGTCAAGGCCAAGGACGAACTCGCTGGCAAGACGGTGTTGCTGAATCTTTCTGGACGTGGTGACAAGGATGTGGCGCAGGTTCAGGCCATCCTCGACGGCGATCCCGAAGCACTGGAGACCATGCGTTCATGAACGGCTACACCGGCACCCTCGAAGACCACCTGCGAGCCAAGCGGGCGGAGGGGCGCAAGCTCCTTCTTCCGTATGTCACAGGTGGGTACCCGATCGCCGACTGGCCTCGGTTGATCGAGGGCTTCGCACAAGCCGGTGCTGATGCCATGGAAATCGGCATTCCGTTCTCCGATCCAGTGATGGACGGGCCGACCATCCAAGAGGCCTCGGCGTTGGCGCTCGAATCGGGCGTCACGCCGACCTCGGTGCTCGATGAAGTCGCCAAGACCGACCCGGGTGTTCCCCTCATCGCCATGACCTACTACAACGTGGCGTTCCACATGGGCCACGAGCGCTTCGCAGCGTCGCTCAAGCGGGCGGGAATCGCCGGTGCGATTCTTCCAGATCTTCCTCTGGAAGAGGTTGGCCCGTGGGCCGATGTCGCTGACGCTCACGGCATCGAAACGGTCATGCTGGCGGCACCGACAGCTCCCGATGAGCGTTTGCCACGCATCGTCGAGCGCACTCGCGGTTTCGTGTACGGGGTGGGCTTGGTCGGCATCACGGGTGAACGAGCGGCGTTGGCCTCCAGCGCGAAAGAGATCGCTCGCCGGTTGAAGGACATCACCGACAAGCCGGTGATCATCGGTATCGGCGTGTCGAACCCCGAGCAGGCGGCCGAGATCTGCGAGATCGCTGATGGTGTCGTCGTGGCATCTGCGATCATCCGCCGCATGCTCGACGGCGGCTCACCCGATCAGGCGATCGAGTTCGTCGCCGCTCTCCGAGAGGGACTCGACAGCGTCTGACGCCTGAGATGTTCGGGTAGGGGGGAAGAATTCCGCCGCACTGATGGTTCGTGAGCCATGCGAATCGCTCGAGTCCTCACCGCCCTGGCATTGGTTCTCACTGCGTGTTCCAGCGCCAGCGACTCCGAAGCATCCGTTGGCGCTGGCGCAGAAACCGCGGAATCGTCGCCTGCAGCGGATGGCTCGGCGCCGCCGGCCTTCGACTATTCGACCGTCGACTACGACCTCGAACCAGCAGGCTCTGCGCTTCGGGGTGACCGTCGAGCGGGCGGGTTCCCGCCACCGGTCGTTGACCCCGACGACATCCTCAGCGGCGGACCTCCTCCTGATGGCATTCCCCCGATCGATGAGCCGGTGTACGCCCCGATCAGCGAGATCGATTTCATCGACGACGACAACGAAGGCGTCATCGTCGTCGAGGTCAACGGCGAGACCAAGGCCTATCCCATCCAGATCCTCATCTGGCACGAGATCGTCAACGACGAGGTCGGAGGCGTGCCCGTCACGGTGACCTACTGCCCGCTGTGCAACTCGGCTCTGGTGTTCGAGCGGCAGTTCGGCGATCGACTGCTCGACTTCGGGACGTCTGGCGAGTTGTATCAGTCGGCCTTGGTGATGTTCGACCGCCAGACCGAGTCACTCTGGGCCCACTTCACCGGGCAAGGCATCGTCGGCCACTACGCAGGCGCGCAACTGCAACTCGTGCCAGCTCAAACACTCGGATGGGGCTCGTTCGTCGAGGCGTTCCCCGAGGCGCAGGTGCTGACTCGCGACACCGGGGTTGATCGGCGGTACGGCGAAAACCCCTACGTCGGCTACGACGATGCCTCGACGAACCCGATCGGAGGCTTCATCTCCCAACCCATCGACGATGCATTCGGGGCGAAAGACCGGGTGGTCGGTGTGATCGATGATGGCGCCACCTACGCCGTGTTGTTGGAGGATCTTGCTGCGACCGGTGCCGTGGGAATTCCGGGCGAGGCCGGCCGGTCCCTCGTCGTCTTCCATCAAGATGGCCTCAACTCATCACTGGAAACCGGCGACATCGCCGGGGGCCGAGACGTCGGCCAGACCGGAACCTTCGTCGCCGTTGCCGCACACGGCGGGTCGCTGACCTTCACCAGAGAGGGCGACGTGTTCGTCGACACCGAGACCGGCTCGACCTGGAGCATTCTCGGCCGAGCCATCGACGGCCCCCTCACCGGGGAACAACTGGAACGCGTTCCCCATTTGGACACCTTCTGGTTCTCCTGGTCCACCTATCAACCCGATCACGTTCTGGTCACCCCTTAGTTCTTCGTCCGGCTCCGAAGGCTCTTCGTGCTCCGCGCCGCTGCGGCGGACTTCGTCCGAGTCCTCGCTCTGCGGACACTTCGGCCTTCGCAGCCTCAACAGTGGGGTGACCAGCACGGTCGGGCGTGTAGGAGGTCTGCGTCGTGATGCTCGCCGCATGCGCTCGAGCCCATCGCCACCAGTGGGGTCAGGGAGCAACCCCTGAACCTCTTGACCCCCGCACCAGCGGGCCTGTGGGAACAACGAGCGCGGAGCCTCGGCGGCGCGGTCAGCCGTGAGGTTCGTGGCCACACACCAAGGGGCCGAGCCCGAAGTGGCTTCGGAGCGAGGACTCGGGCGAAGCCCGCCGCAGCGCAGAAGACCACGAAGAGGCTCGTCCCCGTTCTGTCAGGCCGAAGCGTTGCGGTTGACCGCGCTCACGATGGCTCGTAGCGAGGCTGAGACGATGTCGGTGTGAATCCCCACACCCCACATCTCGTCGTCACCGATCTTGACTTCGATGTACGAAACCGCACGGGCATCGGTTCCTGAACCAATGGCGTGCTCGTGGTAGTCGAGCACTCGGAGATCGAGTCCAACGGTGCTCCGCAAGGCCGAAGCGAACGCATCGACGGTGCCGTTTCCTTCGCCGTCGAGCGTGATCTCATCGCCGTCACGCCGCATCACGGCATTCATCGTGGTTCGGTCCTGGCCGCCTGCATTCTGCGATGTGTTGAACGAGACGAGCTCGAATGGCTTCGTGATGGCGAGGTAGTGGTTCTGGAATTCGCCCCAGATCTCGCCACCGGTGATCTCTTTTCCAGTGGAGTCGGTGATCGTCTGGACGGTGCGAGTGAATTCGATCTGCAACCGACGGGGCAAGTCGAGCTCGTGCTCGGTCTTGAGCAGGTAGGCCACACCTCCCTTGCCCGACTGCGAGTTGACTCGAATGACGTCTTCGTAGTTCCGACCCACGTCCTTGGGGTCGATCGGCAGGTACGGGACTTCCCAAAGCGTCTGGCCAGTAGCGGCCATCGCGTCAAAGCCCTTCTTGATCGCATCTTGATGGGAGCCGGAGAAAGCGGTGTAGACGAGGTCGCCGACGTAGGGGTGGCGGGGATGCACGGGCAGTTGGTTGCAATGCTCGGCGATGCGGCGTGCGTCATTGATGTCGGTGAAGTCGATGCCGGGATCCACACCTTGGCTGTAGAGGTTCAGCGCCAAGGTGACGAGATCGACGTTGCCAGTGCGCTCGCCGTTACCGAACAGCGTGCCTTCGACTCGATCAGCGCCCGCCATGACACCGAACTCGGCCGCAGCGACACCAGTGCCTCGGTCGTTGTGGGGGTGCAGAGAGAGCACGATGGCTTCTCGGCGATCCAGGTTGGTGTGCATCCACTCGATCATGTCGCCATAGATGTTTGCGGTACTGACCTCGACCGTGGCGGGCAGATTCAGGATGATCGGGTTCTCGACGGTTGGTTCGAGCACGTCCATCACCGCCTCGCAGATGCGCTTGGCGAACGGCAGCTCGGTGCCGGTGAAGCTCTCGGGGGAGTACTCGTAGCGAATGTTGGTGTCGCCCATCTGGGCCTCATTCCGCTTGCAGTCTTCGGCACCCTTGACCGCAATGTCGACGATGCCGTCTTCGTCGAGCCCGAAGACCACCCGGCGCTGAACTGTCGAAGTGGAGTTGTACAAGTGGACGATTGCGTTCTTCGCGCCCTTGATGCTCTCGAAGGTGCGGTCGATGAGTTCGGTGCGGGACTGCGTGAGCACCTGGATCGTGACGTTGTCAGGGATGGCACCCTCTTCGATGATGCTGCGCACGAACTCGAAGTCGGTGTCGGAGGCCGAGGGGAACCCCACCTCGATCTCGGAGAAGCCGTAGGCGACGAGTGCATCGAACATCATGCGCTTGCGAGCGGGATCCATCGGCTCGATGAGGGCTTGATTGCCGTCGCGAAGATCGACCGAGCACCACAGCGGTGCCTCGGTGATGGTCTTGGATGGCCAGGTTCGCTCGATGTCGATCATCGGGAACGGGGCGTACTTCTGGATCGGCATGACACCGGGCTTGTTGTTACGCATCGGGCCGATGTTGGGTCGTGACGTATTCATTGGTTTTCCTCTGGGTTCTGTGTTGACCGGAACGCTCGCAAGTTGGAGGTTCTGACGGCCATGTGTTCTCTGGCTTGTGGTCCCGACGCGCCGGATCAGGCGGTCGGGCTCATAAGTCGGAGGTCGAGAAGCAGGAACACGCCAGAGACTCTATACGGCGAGCCGAGGCAGCGCGTGGCAATGCATTGGCGCCGAGAGGATCAACTACTCGATCTCGCCGGCAACCAAGCGGTCTGAGAACGCTCGAAGGCTGGCCAGAACGTCAGGGTCGACGGGTTCCGCCGAATTCGCGAGCGAGGTCTTGATGCTACGGAAGACGTCGGATTCGGCGTCGCAATCGGTGCACGCCTCGAGATGGCCAGCCACCTCGCGAGCGGTTTCGGCATCGACCTCACCGTCGAGGTAGCTCTGCAGCACCTCCATGATCTCGTCGCACGAGGGTCCACCGCGGAAGCGGTTCAGGAGCTTGCTGATGATCATGAGTCGTTCCTCTGCGATTCCAGACCGTGGGTGCTGATGTCGTCACGAATGCGTTTGCGGGCTCGATGCAAGCGGCTCATGACGGTGCCGACCGGAACGCCGAGCAGTTCGGCCGCTTCGGCATACGAGAGCCCGTTGAGGTCGACGAGTTCCACCACGTTGCGGAAGTCGTCGGAGAGACGGTCGAATGCGGCCTGCACTTCTGAGTCGAAGACCGGATCAACGACATCGTCTTCTGGCGTGACGGTTTCGGCGTGGCGCGTGGAGCGTTCGAACGTGAGCTCGGGATCATCGAGCAGATCTGGAGTCTTCTTGCGTGCTCGATTGATGTTGGCGTTGCGCATGATGGTGAGCAGCCACGCCTTGGGGTACCGGCCGTCAAACCGTTCGATGGCACGGAACGCACGAAGCAGGGTTTCCTGTACGAGATCCTCAGCATCGCTGGGGGAGCGCGTGAGCGAGCGGGCCGTGCGATACAGGATGTCCAGTTGGGGAACGACGAACTCGTTGAACTTGGCCTGCTGCGTCGTCTCTTGGGGCGGGCTCATGAGTAGCACCATGGATCGAACCGGAAGGAGCGCTTGGGCATTCCCCTATCCTCGCATGTCATGAGCGAAGGCACGCCCCATGTTCCGGAATCTCCCGCAGAGAAGTCGCCGGAGGACGGGCCCACGAGAATCTCGTTGTTCGATGCCGTGGGAGCATCAGAGTTCTTCGTCGATGTGGTTGATCACTTCTACGACAACGTGGTGAGCAACGACGTTCTACGCCCGCTCTACCCCGAGGACTTGGGTGATGCCCGTCGCCACACTGCGTTGTTTCTCATCCAGTACTGGGGCGGTCCGGGCACCTATAGCGAAGAGCGTGGACACCCGAGGCTTCGTATGCGTCACCTGCCGTTCTCCATCGGTCAGGCAGAACGTGATGCGTGGTTCGAGCTGATGATGCTGGCCATCGATGAGACCCTCGCTGCCGCTCCCGAGGACTCGATCTTGAAGCACCCCACCGAGGGGGCAGAGATCACGACAACTGCCCGAGGGATGTTCTACGACTACTTCGATCAAGCCAGCACGGCGATGATCAATCAACCGGCGTGATGGGCGTCTTGGGCGGCGAGCGCCCTACCGCTTCGGCGAGGTCTCGGGGCGCAATGTGATTTGATCTGGGGGCGATGGCCCAATGTTCAAGCGGCTTCCGAGTCCCTGAACCTGTCGAAATCCTTGACTTTGTCATTTGGCACTGCTCTGCTATCGGCTGTACTCCCGAGTCGCGGGAGACAAAGAGTAGGAGTGGTCATGAACAAGACCGAACTGATCGACGCCACAGCAGAGCGGGCTGGCGTGTCGAAGAAAGATGCCGGCGCCGTCATTGACGCCATGTTCGCTGAGATCTCCAAGGTTGTCGCCAAGGGTGGTGACAAGGTCGTCATCCCCGGAATGATTTCCTTCGAGCAGGTGAACCGCAAGGCCCGCAAGGGCTTCAACCCACAGACCAACGAGCCGCTGGAGATTCCAGCCTCGACCGCAGTGAAGATCACGGCCGGTGCAAAGCTCAAGGCGTACGCCAAGGGCACCCAGACCCCGGAGTAGTCACTGCGATCCGGCAAACAGTCCGAGGCTCCGTGCCTCGGACAGCGAACGCAGTGTTGGACTGCCTCCTGTGAGCACCGACCGGTTCCCGGTCGGTGTTTCGCGTTTGGGCGGTGTGTCTGAACCGGTTGCATGGACCGAGCGGCGGTTGAGGCGTCGAACGTTGGCACACTTTGCACATGTCGCCTGCGTCGCTCCCCATGCCCATCGATCTCCTGCCTCACCGGCCGCCGTTCCTGCTCGTCGATGAGCTGACTGAACTCGTGCCGGGTGAGCGAGTGTCTGGAATATGGCGATTGACCGGTGACGAGTACTTCTGGCCCGGCCACTTTCCTGGACTGCCGACGCTGCCTGGCGTATTGATGGTGGAGGCGCTGGCTCAGGTTGGCGCTTGTGCTGCGCTTGCCGATCCGGTCCACGCCGGCAAGATTCCGTTCTTTGGCGGGGTCGACAAGGTGAAGTTCCGCCGGCAGGTAGCGCCGGGGGAAACACTGCATCTGCAGGTGGAGTTCTCTCGCATGTCGTCGCGAGGCGGGAAGGGGACCGGCAAAGCAACCGTCGACGGTGAGACGGCGTGTACCGCCGAGCTCATGGTCGTGCTCGCACCCGCGTGAACGCGTCGGCGCTGAGCGCAGCCTGGCGCCTTCGCTTCAGTTGGGAGGGGCGATGATGAGCGAGCCGTTGTGACCCCCGAAGCCGAAGCTGTTCGACATGGTCGGGGCTGGCTCCCAGTCGCGAGCTTCGCCGAGGACGAAGTCGACGGGCGGCAGAGCGGGGTCGAGTGCCGTGACACCCAGTGTCGGCGGAATCGAGCGCTTCTGTATCGACAGCACGACCGACACGGCTTCGATCGCACCGGCAGCACCGAACGAGTGGCCGGTCACCCCCTTGATCGAGTTCATCGCAGGGCCGGGTGAGGTGCCAAAGACGTCGGCGACGGCGGCTGCTTCTGCTGCGTCGTTGAGTGATGTTGACGTACCGTGAGCATTCACGTATGTGATGTCGCTCGGCTCGAGACCAGCATCGGCCAGAGCCAACCGAATGCACTGGATGGCGCCCACGCCGCCCGGTGACGGGGCAGTGATGTGATGAGCATCGGCGGTGCTGGCTGAGCCCATGAACTCGGCGAGGATGGTGGCACCGCGCTGAACTGCGCGATCCCATTCTTCGAGCACCAAGACACCAGCGCCCTCGGCGATCACGAAGCCGTCTCGCTTTTCGTCGAACGGCATCGACACACCGGAGTTGCTCATGGCGGTCATGTTGCGGAAACCAGCCAGCGCCGTCGGTGTCATCGGGGCTTCAGCGCCGCCGGCGACCATCGCATCGACTCGTCCGTATCGGATGAGATCTGCCGCTCGGCCGAGGGAGTGAGTTCCTGCAGCACAGGCCGTGACGGTGTTTTCACATGGCCCTTGGAAGCCATACTTCATCGACACCGCTGCCGGAGCAGCGTTCGGCATCATCATCGGGACCAAGAACGGGCTGACCCGGCGAGATCCCTTCACATGCTGGGTGACGATTTCCTTTTCGTTGGTGGCAATGCCGCCGATGCCGGTGCCGATCCACACGCCGATGCGTTGTGGGTCGAGACCGAGGTCGCCTGCCTGTTCCAGCGCCTCCTTGGCGGCACCCAGAGCGAACTGGGCAAATCGGTCGGCGCGTCGCGCTTCCTTGGGATTGGCGAACAGCGGAGCTGGATCCCAGCCCTCGACATGTCGCTCATCGCCCTGGGGTGGAGCTACGTGGAGTCCATCCCAGAACGCATCGGCACCATTGCCACATGGGGCAATGACACCGATCCCGGTGATTGCAACGCGCCGACCCTGCATCAGAGCTTTCCGACGACCAAGTCGTATGCAGCGCCGACGGTTTCAACGCCGTCGAGTTCCTCTTCGTCGACGCTGACGTCGAACTCTTCCTCGAGAGCCATCACGAGCTCGACGAGGTCGAGGCTGTCGGCGTCGAGATCCTCGGCGAACTTGGCTTCCTTGGTGATCTTGTCACCCTCGACAGAGAGCACCTCGATTGCACACTTCTTGAATCGCTCGAAGTTCTGTTCATCACTCACGTTGGTTCCTCCTGAACCGTCTGCCAGCACACTCGCCGGACTCGGACACGCTATCTGACCACCGATGGAGTGGGCTCCTGCGTCTTTGCTCTGACTCGCCGAGTTGGCCAGTCAGGAATCTCGTTCCTCGGGCTGCTTCAACCGCCCATACCCAGGCCACCGTCAACGGGGATGGTGGCTCCGGTGATGTACGAAGCCCCGTCGGATGCCAAAAAGCCAACCGCTGCTGCGACGTCGTCGGGTGTGCCCACTCGCCCCAACGGGACCGTGTCGATGATCGCTGCTTTGGTGTCATCGCCGAGTGCATCAAGCATGTCGGTGGCGATCGGGCCGGGAGCCACGAGGTTGACGGTGATGTTGCGGGATGCGAACTCACGGGCAAGCGAGCGGCCGAGGCCGACGAGACCAGCCTTGGACGCTGCGTAATTGGCTTGGCCGGTCTGGCCCATCGTGCCGACCACCGAGGAGATGAAGATGATGCGCCCCCAGCGCTTTTTCATCATCGGGCGAATCGAACGCTTGGCAACGCGGAACGCGCCACCGAGGTTCGCATCGACGACGCCGGTGAAGTCATCGTCGCTCATGCGGAGGACAAGTCCGTCATTGGTGATGCCAGCGTTGGCGACCAAGACGGTCACCGGGCCGACTTCGGCTTCGATGGCATCGAAGGCCGCGTCGATCTGCTTGGGGTCAGTGACATCGCACGGCACCCAGGACAGGCCCTCGGGTAGGCGATCGGGTCGGTTGCGACTACCCACAACGACTCGGTGCCCGTCTTCGAGCAGTTCCAGCGCACAAGCCAGGCCGATCCCCCGTGTGCCGCCGGTGACGAACGCAACCCTTCGATCATCCTCGGCCGGTTGTTGCCGCTGCTGACGTTGCTGCTGTGCCGGGCGGCGAGGTTCGCGTGTTGGGCGGGGGGCCGGATCGTCATCTCTGCGAAGCACATTCATCGAACATCTCCTGACCAGCGGTGGATGGTGGTGGCCCACGTCATGCCTGCGCCGAAGCCGAGGAACATCACGATCGAGCCTTCTTTGATGCGGCCCTGGTCGAGCGCTTGGTCGAGGACGAGCGGGATTGATGCGGCCGACGTATTACCCGTCTCGTGGAGCCGCATCGCCGTTTGTTCCATCGTGAAGCCGAGCTTCTTCCACGCAGATTCGACGATGCGGATGTTGGCCTGATGGGGGATGACGAGATCGATGTCTTCGACCGCGAGACCGGCCCGCTCGAGGGCGTTGGTCGCCGAGCGATTGATGGCGGTGACGGCCTGACGGAAGACTTCCTTGCCGTCCATCTGGAGAAGGCCGCCGTGCTCTGCGAACAGGATGTGGACGTACTCGCCGGCCGCTCCGAGATCGAATCCGAGAAGTTCGCTTGCGCCGGAAGCGTCGCGCTCGACAACTGCAGCACCGGCTCCGTTGCCGAACAGGATGCCGGTTCCGCGGTCGGTGTAGTCGGTGATCTTGTCGAGTGACTCTGCCCCAGCAACCAAGATGCGGTTCATTCCCTGAAGAAGAAGTCCGTTGGCATGCACAAGGCCATAGACCCAGCCCGAACAAGCTGCTTGGATGTCGAGCGCTCCACAATCGAGCCCGAGATTGTGGGCGACCTGGGGTGCGGTGCCGGGGCAGATGAAGTCGGGAGAGGTAGTAGCCAGCAACAGCTGATCGATGTCTCCGGCATCGACGCCGGCTCGTTCCATCGCCTTTTCGCACGCAGCGGTGGCCAGTTCTGAGGTGGTCCCTCCGACGTGGCGCTGTGCAATGCCCGTCCGTTCGAAGATCCACTCGTGGGTGGTGTCCATGTTCTTGGACAGGTCATCGTTGGTGACGATGGTGCCGGGGAGGTGAGCACCGACGCCGGCGAAGCGGAATCCGACACCCGGAACGGGGGAGGTCATGGGGTGAGCTTTCAAAACAGAGGAGCTTGGCAGAGCGTGGTGATCGAGCGTCAGGCCGTGCGGAGCCAGGCAATGGGTTGTGAAGTGGTGACGCGTTCGCCGTCGACAGCGAGCACACCTTGGAGCGAACCCTCGAAGGGGGAGCGGACCTCGGTGGTGCCGACCGTGCCGACGAGCTGGCCTCGGGCGATCGAACCGCTCTTGGCCAGATCGGCAACGGCGGTGAAGACGCCGGTCGCCGGGCTGACCACAAGACGTTCGGCGGCATAGAGATGTTCGCCGTCCTGGGCCGGGCCGGGACCCGACACGCCGGAGAGCTGCCCCAGCAGCTGGTCGACGTGTTCTGGCGATGCGACAGCGATGTTGGTGGTTCCCGAAAGCGTGCGCTTGGCCATCCCGGTGAGGACGGTGCCGGGGCCGAGTTCGAGGAACACTGTGGCGCCCGCCTCGTCGAGAGCATGGAGTGTTTGGCGCCACCGAACCGGACTGGTGAGCTGGGCGCCCATGAGCTGAGCCCAGTCCTCACCCGAGGGATGAGCGAGGGCGTCGACGTTCGCGAAGACCGGCCGATGTGGATCCCTGATGTCGACGTCGACGATGGCTTTGCGGAGCCGGTCTCGGGCAGGCGACATGAATGGTGTGTGGAATGCGCCGCCGACCTTGATCGGCATGATTCGCTTGGCACCGAGTTGCTTGGCTTCGATCGCGGCAGCATCGATGGCGTCAGCTCTACCGGCGATCACGACCTGGCCTGGAGCGTTGTAGTTGGCAACCCATACGTCGCCATCGGTTCGGTTGCACGCAGTCTCGACCTTGTCATCGTCGAGGCCGAGCACCGCAGCCATGGTTCCCTCTTCAGCATCCGCAGCGGCTTGCATGGCGTTGCCTCGCTCGGTGACCAAGCGGACAGCGTCGTCAAACGCAAGAGCGCCGGACGCTGTGAGTGCTGAGTACTCGCCCAGGCTGTGGCCGGCGTGGAACGCAGGCTCGACGCCGGTTCGTTCGACAGCATCGAGGATCACCATGCTCATCACGAAGGTTGCGAGCTGCGAGTTTCGGGTCTGGCGAAGTTCCTCAGCATCAGCGCTGAGGAGAAGCGCTTCGACATCCCTCTCAGAGGCTTCGGAAGCTTCTCCGACGAGCTCCCAGGATGGGTGTTGCTGCCAGGCAGCACCCATGCCTGGGGCTTGGGATCCTTGGCCAGGAAACGTGAACGCAATGGTGACAGGGCTCATTGCAGAGTCTGACCAGCCGCGCTCCCAGGAAGTTTCACCTAATTTCAAGTTACTTGTCGGAAACTTCAAGACTGGTCGCACCCGGCCGACGAGCAGCTACGATCGCCGTCCCGCCCGGGTGGCGGAATGGCAGACGCGGTGGACTCAAAATCCACTGTCCGAAAGGGCGTGTGGGTTCGAATCCCACCCCGGGCACGTAATTTTCCTCGACCATTCCGAATTGTTCTGTCGATGTGCGGTGCGCTCGGCGGTCACTCCAACATCTGAAATCGCTTGCCACTGTGCTTTTTCCCCCCAGGTCTTCTTCTCACCATGTCGTCTTCTGAAGCAATCAAGCGACGCCTGACCGTTGTCGGTGACGACCTGCGGTCGGCGAAGAGCGAGGTCGCCATGCTCGACGAACAGGTCGGGCACTTCGCCGATGCCGCAGAAGATGCTCGCCTGAGGGCAATGGTGTCCGAGACTCCTTTGGCGGACAAAGAGCACCGCGAGGCGGCGAAGACGGTCAAGAACCTGACCAAGGACCGCCAGAAGTGGGCCGCTCGGGTTGTGTCGTTGGAGTCGCTACAAGATGATCTACTCGACCAGTTGATGGGGCCGACCACATGACGACCGACGAGACGACACCGAAATCCAACGAGCAGACCGCCGGAGCAGCGCTCGATCTTCCTCCAGCTGCTGCTCCCACTCGAATTCTCATCGCCGAAGACGAAGCACTGATTCGTCTCGATCTGAAAGAGACGCTGATCGAGGAGGGCTACGACGTGGTTGGTGAGGCCGGTGATGGCGCCGAAGCCATTCGGCTCGTCGGCGAGCTTCGGCCAGATGTGGCCATTCTCGACATCAAGATGCCAGGAACTGATGGCCTCACCGCCGCTCGGTCCATCATCGATGATCGGCTTGCTGCAGTGGTGATCCTCACGGCGTTTTCACAGCGCGACCTCATCGAGCAAGCTCGCGACGTCGGCGCGCTTGCGTATGTCGTCAAGCCGTTCCATCGCAACGAGCTGGTTCCAGCAATCGAACTGGCCAGAGCTCGATTCAGTGAGCTCAACGAGGCCAATGAGAGAGTCGAATCCCTCGAGCAACAACTCGAGACTCGCAAGGTCGTCGATCGGGCCAAGGGCCACCTGATGGACAAGCACGGCATGAGTGAGAACGAGGCGTTCCGATTCGTTCAGAAATCGGCGATGGGCTCACGTTCGACGATGCGCCAGGTCGCCGAGCAGATCCTCGATGGTTCGCTGACTCCCACCTGAGTTTGGCCTCGCCAAACGTCGGGTCGCTCAGGAGAGATAGTGTCGGCGGCAATGCCAACGCTGATGCTCATCGACGGAAATTCACTCACGTACCGAGCGTTCCATGCGCTGCCCCCCGACCTCGCCACGGCGTCGGGACAGGTCACCAATGCAGTCTTCGGCTTCACGTCGATGCTGATCAACCTTGTCCGTGATCACCAACCAGATGGTATTGCGGTCACGTTTGATCTTCCCCAGCCCACGTTTCGCCACCTCAAGACCGAGACCTACAAGGCCAACCGGGACAAGACGCCGGACACGTTGATCGAGCAGATGGGCATCGTGCGCCAGCTTGTCGAGACGCTCAAACTGCCCTTGGTCGACTTGCCTGGGTACGAAGCTGACGACGTGATCGCCACGCTGGCCACGCAAGCTGCCTTGAAGTCGATCGACGTTTTGATCGTGACGGGCGATCGTGACAGCTACCAGCTCGTCGAAGACCCCTTCATCAAGGTGGTCTACAACAAGCGCGGCGTCAGCGATTACGCGCTGTACGACGAGGCAGGCATTCTCGAACGCACTGGTGTGAAGCCAAGCGACTACGTCCAGTACGCAGCGCTCCGTGGCGACAAGTCCGACAATCTTCCTGGTGTGCCTGGCGTCGGCGAGAAGACCGCGGCCAAGCTGATCAACAAGTATGGCGGAATTGACGGGATCTATGCCCACACCGACGAGCAGACTCCGAAACTGCGAGAAAATCTGATCGACAACGAGGCTCAAGCTCGACTCAACGTCGAGATGATGGAGCTGGTCAGGGATGCTCCCGTCGGGGTCGACGTCGATGCTCTGATGGATCCCGAGCCATACGACGTCGGTGAAACCAAAAAGTTGTTCGACTTTCTCGAGTTCCACACGCTTTATGACCGACTCGAAGCCACCTTTGCCATTGGGTCCAACTACGAAGGGTCTGCGGCAACAGGGGCGCTGAGCTCAGCCCATGCGGAGCTGACGTCAACTGTAGTCGAGATGGACGATGCAAAGTGGGCAGAGGTGTTCGCCACGGGTCATCCTGCGGCCCTTGCCGCTGGCTTCGACGGCGACGTTCTCACCGGCCTGGCCGTCGTTGTCGATGTGGACGCCGGGTCCGTTGGGTGGGCTCCATTCCCTGACTTGCCGACACCAGTCGCCGAGATGCTGGCCGCTCGGGTCGACCTGTCAGTGGATGATGGGCCGCGAGGCTTCTGGACCCACGATGCCAAGCCGCTCCTGCGGGCATTGATCAGCGGTGCCACCGTTGGCCAGACCTTGATGGCCGACACCTCTCTTGCGGCGTACCTGCTCGACCCTGGCGGCCGGACGTACCCGCTCGACGATCTGCTCGTCGAGCGAACGGGATTCCGGCTTCCCGCTGCCGACGGCCCTCCCGCTGGTCAGCTCGACTTCGGTGACAGCGCCGTGTCGCCGGTCGAACGTGCGGCCCTCGAAGCCCTGGCGATCGCTCATGTAGCGCCGACACTCATCCAACAAATGGTTGATGAAGAGGTCATCGACCTGTTCGTGAACGTCGAGGTGCCGCTTGTGCGGGTGTTGGCCCGCATGGAGCACGCTGGCATCGGGATCGATCGTTCCGAACTCGAAACCCTCAACCGGGACATGACGGCTGAAGCAGACATGCTCTCGAAGCAGATCCAGGAAGATGCCGGCCGCAAGTTCAACGTGAACTCGACCAAGGTCTTGCGTGAAGTATTGTTCGAGGATCTGGCGCTGACGCCGGGCAAGAAGAACAAGACCGGCTATTCGACCGACCAAGCCACGCTCGAAAAGCTTTCGGGTGAACACCCCATCATCGATCACTTGCTCCGCTACCGAGAGGTCGAGAAGCTTCGTTCAACCTACGGCATCGGCTTGCTGGCTGAGTGTGACAGCGACGATCGCATACGGGCCACGTTCAATCAGACGGTGGCGCGAACCGGGCGACTCTCGAGCGAGAACCCCAATCTGCACAACATCCCCGTTCGTACCGAGATGGGCCGAAGCTTTCGGAAGGCCTTCGTCCCGGCACCTGGGACCGAGTTCTTGGTCGCCGATTACAACCAGGTCGAGCTTCGATGTATCGCTCACCTTGCTGAGGACCCGGGTTTGATCGAAGCCTTCACATCGGGAACCGACGTGCACGCAGCCGTTGCCAGCAGGGTCTTCGGTGTCGAAGTCGATGAGGTCACCTACGAGCAGCGAAGCAAGGCGAAGATGGTGTCATATGGCTTGGCTTACGGCATGGAGGCGTATGGCTTGGGTCAGCGCCTCGGTATCAAGACCAGCGAAGCGGCAATGATTCTCGACGCGTACTTCGAGGGGTTTCCGGCGGTCCGGGCCTACATGGATGCCACGGTCACCGAGGCCAGGAACAAGGGCTACACCGAAACGCTCTTCGGGCGTCGCCGCATGATCCCTGAGTTGCGGAGTGATCGGACCAACATTCGCTTGGCGGGTGAGCGACAGGCGATGAACGCCGGCATCCAAGGGTTGGCTGCCGACATCTTCAAGGTGGCTCTCGTGCGGTTGGACACGGCGCTGGATGAAGCAGCCCTCGAAAGCAGAGTGGTGCTGCAGGTCCACGATGAGGTCATTCTCGAAGTGCCGCCCCAGGAGAAGGACCAAGCAAGGCAGTTGGTCATCGATGCTTTGTCACATGCCTTCGATCTTGCGGTACCCCTCGAGATCAACATGAGCTTCGGCGCCACCTGGGCCGACGCAAAAGACTGAAACATTGGGTCAGCTGTCGCTTCACCGGCTTCGCCGATGCGGGTGACAGTGATCCGCTTGTCTCCTCCGTCGACAAGCCTGACAGAACGTTCGCTTGTCGACGGAGGAGACAAGCTCCGAGCGAGGTGGGCAGATGGCCGAAG
>CAYGQE010000008.1:95918-103905 GCA_964351995.1 uncultured Acidimicrobiaceae bacterium
GTTCGCTTGTCGACGGAGGAGACAAGCTCCGAGCGAGGTGGGCAGATGGCCGAAGAAGGCAATGCAGCGCAGCACTGGTTTTCTGCATTGGCGGATCACATGGGGCCGGCCTACGAGCGGTACTCCTTCACCAAGGGAACTGAGCAAGAGGTCGACGCGCTGATCGACCTGCTTGACATCGGTCCAGGTCAGCGTGTGCTCGACGTTGGATGCGGAACGGGTCGGCACAGCCGTGCATTCGCCGCTCGCGGGTTTGACGTCGTCGGCGTCGACATTTCTCCCCGTTTCGTCGAGGTGGCGAACGAGCGGGCGGGTGATAGCGAGCAGTATGTGGTTGCGGATGCAACACGGTTGATGTTCGATGCCGAGTTCGATGCAGTGATATCACTGTGCCAAGGGGCGTTTGGCCTGACCGGAGGGCCGGGCGCGGTTGATTCGCTGCCGGCCCGAGAACTCGACGAGCCGATCCTCGATGGCATCAGGCGTGCGTTGAAGCCGGGAGCGAGGGCTGCTGTCTCGGCTTTCTCGGCGTACTTTCAGGTCCGGCACGGCGTTCGCGAACCTGGCGACCCCGAGAGCTTCGATGCTCACCGGGGTGTGAACCACGAGTACACCGAGGTGCGTGACGGTGCAGGTCGAGCGATTCCGGCGCAACTGTGGACCACGTGTTTCACACCCCGAGAACTGCGCATGATGGCCAGAATCGTGGGGTTGACGCCACTTGCCGTGCACAGCGTCACCCCTGGTAGATACGGGGCGTTTGAGCCAACAATCGACGAACCAGAGTTCTTGCTGGTTGTTGAAAGATCCGAACACTCAGGCCGATAGTCTTAGCGCGCTCCGGAAACACCGGAGCCCTTTGTGTTGTCGCTCGTTGCTTTCGCAGCGTCGCAGGCTCACTGAGGTTTCTTCCAAAGGTCCCCTACCACGTGTCCACTACTGAAGCTCCCGCCCCCGCCGAAGAAATGCCGAGCAACGAATACGTTCCTCGGCAGATCGTCGAAAATGACCTCGTTGGTGACCTCGATGAGGCATACACCAACTCGATGGTGCTCGTCGATGACGGCCAACTCGTCACCGGAACCGTCGTCCGCGTTGATCGCGACGAAGTTCTCCTCGACATCGGCTACAAGTCCGAGGGCGTCATTCCCGCTCGCGAACTCTCGATCCGCAACGCCGTTGACCCCTCCGAGATCGTCTCGGTTGGCGACGAGATCGAAGCTCTCGTCCTCCAGAAGGAAGACAAAGAAGGCCGTCTGGTTCTCTCCAAGAAGCGTGCTCAGTATGAGCGTGCCTGGGGCACCATTGAAGAGGTCAAAGAACGCGATGGCGTCGTGTCCGGCCCCGTCATCGAAGTGGTCAAGGGCGGCCTGATCATCGACATCGGCCTCCGTGGCTTCCTTCCAGCTTCGCTCGTCGAGCTTCGCCGTGTGCGCGATCTTCAGCCCTACGTTGGCAAGAGCCTCGATGCCAAGATCATCGAGCTCGACAAGAACCGCAACAACGTCGTGCTCAGCCGTCGTGCGTTCTTGGAAGAGACCCAGAAGGAACAGCGCGAGGATTTCCTCGCCAATTTGCAGCCCGGCGAGGTTCGAAGCGGCGTGGTCAGCTCCGTGGTCAACTTCGGTGCGTTCGTCGACCTTGGCGGCATGGACGGACTCATCCACGTGTCCGAACTCTCCTGGAAGCACGTTGATCACCCTGGTTCTGTCGTTGCCGTTGGTGACGAAGTCACCGTCCAGGTCCTCGAAGTCGACCTTGATCGAGAGCGCATCAGCCTCTCGCTCAAGGCCACCCAGCAGGATCCCTGGCAGGAATTCGCTACGAGCCACCGTGTTGGCGAGCTCGTCTACGGTCGTGTCACCAAGCTGGTGCCGTTCGGCTCCTTCGTCCAGGTCGGCGACGGCATCGAAGGCCTCGTGCACATCTCCGAAATGTCTGCCCACCACGTTGACCTTCCCGAGCAAGTCGTCACCCCTGGCGAAGAACTCTGGGTCAAGATCATCGATATCGACCTCCAGCGTCGCCGCATCAGCCTGTCGATCAAGCAGGCTGCCGAAGGCGGCGTCGTGGCACAGGAGTACCAGGAAGCATTCGGCGAGCACGCCTTCGATGCCGATGGCAACTACATCGGCCCAACCGAAGTCGACCCAGCGACCGAAGCGGCATGGGCTGAGTACTACGAGGACCTCGAAGGTGGCGATGGCGCCACTGGCGAAGCTCCTGAAGCACCCGCTGCTGACGAAGCACCGGCAGCCGAAGAAGAAGCTACTGAAGTCGCTGAGGTGACCGAAGCTGTGGCTGGGGAATCAACCGAAGAGGCCTGATTCCCGGGTCCCACCCGCTTGACAAACGAAAAAGAAGCGCCCCGCAATGCGGGGCGCTTCTTCTGCGTTTTGGGTCCGGATCGGCAGACAGGAGTGGGGATTGCTGCCTGCCGAGGGGCTGGTTCCGTTGGTGACCGCAAAAGAAGTCCGACCGAACTACTAAGCCGACGCCCTCTTTGGGCCGAAGGAACGGTGTGCCATCGAAGTCCCGGGCCGTCCAGGCCTTGGCAGAGACCAGGAGAGTGTCGTGAACTCACGGCGAACCGTAATTCTTCTCATTGCCATCGTCGTCAGCGCAGTGTCCGCACTCGGCTTGTCACGATATGTCCAGGGCCTGGAGGATGACGTCTACGGAGACGCCGCCCTGGGTAATGCCTGGATCGTGCAGAGCCAGATTCCCAAAGGAACACCTTCAGAACAGGCCGTGGGTCAGGGACTCATCGAACTGACTGAAGTCCCGGTCGAGTTCATCCCGCCGACCGCCATTGTTGACCCCAGTGCCGAGCTCAACAACCTCGTCGCTGTCGTCGACCTGCCGCAGGGTTCGATGCTCGTTTCGGGCAATTTCGTTGCACCGAACGTGCTCTCGACCGGCATCACGGACCGCTTGGAAGAGCGTGGGATGGTCACGGTGACCTTCCCGATCGATCAGGTCGCTGGGGTTGCCGGCTTCGTCCAGCCGGGTGATTTCGTGAACATGCTGGTCGTTCGCTCCTTGTCCTTTGCTGAAGAAGGCGAAGAGGTCAACCCCGAAGAGGTCGGTGGTGGTACCGCGGACGGCGATTTTGCCGACCTCGAACAGTTCTACGAGAACGACGCTCCGGCATCGGCTGCTGCCAGCCTCTACACCGAGAACGTCCGCTACTTCTACCAAAAGGCTGAAGTCCTCGCTGTTGGTCAGTCGCTTCCTCTCGACCTCGGTGAGACTGCGACCGAGGAGCAGGGCGCTGCCGTTGCTGGCGGGGTCATCACCCTGGCTGTTCCGCCAGAGGTCGTTCAGCAGGTCCTCGCCGTAGGCACCGAGAACCTCTATCTCTCCCTCGTTCCTGCCAGCTACGAGCCCGAAGCTTTGCTGCCCATGGACATCACCGAGCTGCTGTACCCGGCTGAGGATGAAGCACGGCTCACCCCGTACTTCGCCGAAGAGGCCGAAGACGACGCTCCTTCCCAGTGACACGCTGATCCTCAGTCACACGCTGATCCTCAGCGACCCGTCCTTTCCGTTTGTTCTTTCCAGGAGTCCACAATGAATGAAACCACGAGCGATTTCTCGAGCTTCGAGCTCGATGACTTCTCATCGTTCAATGATGACGAGGCTCCGCCAGAAGAGCCGATCGGTCTGGGTGCTGCAACGGTTGCCGTGGTCGACGCCGATCTCGCAGTCCGGGACTACCTGGCGACCCAACTCGGTGACGACGTCACCAAGGTTGCGTCCCTGGCTGAGCTCGAGGCTCGTATCGGGATGTATCCCATGGTTGCCGTACTCGGTCCGTCGTGTATCACGCCAGCAGACTTCGCTCTTGTCGAGCAGTGGGGACGAACACATCCAGAAGTCGGCACGATTCTCGTGACTTCTGAGCTCTCCACAGAGCTGCTCCAGACGGCTCTCCGGT
Organism: uncultured Acidimicrobiaceae bacterium; assembly: GCA_964351995.1. Lineage (GTDB taxonomy): Bacteria > Actinomycetota > Acidimicrobiia > Acidimicrobiales > SZUA-35 > SZUA-35. The sequence continues at coordinate 99,859 of CAYGQE010000008.1, forward strand.
CTGGAGTGCGTGATGTGCTGTCCGCACCAATCGACCAGATGCAGTTCGTCGAAACGGTCAGCCGTATCGGCGAGACCCTCCACATGGCGCCGACTCCGGGAAGCAACGAGCCGGCGACGCCTGACGTCGCAGATGCTCTTGCTGCAGGCGAAGGCGCCCCTGGGCGAATCATCTCGGTCTTTTCTACAAAGGGCGGGTCCGGTAAGTCGGTCATGGCTGTGAACCTGGCCGTGACGCTCGCAGAGAACTCGGATCGACCGGTGGTGTTGATTGACGGTCACCTGCAGTTCGGTGATGTCTCGGTGATGCTGAAGCTTGCGCCCCACCACACGGTGGTCGACGCGGTGTCCCAGCTCGACCGTCTCGATCCTTCGATGGTCGCCAGTCTGCTCACTGACCATTCAGAGAGCAAGCTCAAGGTGCTCCCGGCGCCGATGGAACCCAGCTTTGCCGACCAAATCACTGGCGATCAGATGGTCAAGCTGATCAACATCGTTCGTCAGTACGCCGGCTTCGTCGTCGTCGACCTTCCCGCCTTCTTCAACGAGACTGTCCTCGGCATCATCGAGAACTCCGACGAAGTGATTCTTGTTGCCGGCTTGGACATTCCGAATATCAAGAACGTCAAGATCGGTCTCAGCACGCTGGGTCTCCTGAACGTTCCGAAAGAAAAGATGCACCTCGTCCTCAACCGAGCTGACTCCAAGGTCAAGCTCGATGTCGGTGAAGTTGAAAAGACACTGGGCGTCACCGCAGCTGCTCGGATTCCCTCCGATGTCGTGGTGCCGATTTCGGTGAACAAGGGCCACCCCGTCGTGCTTTCCGCACCTCGATCTGGCGTGGCCCGTGAAATTCAGAAACTGGCCGAACGCTTCCTTGATGGAGCGATCGCCGAGACGTCGACAGGTAGTCGACGTCGGTTCTTTGGTTGATCAACGGTCTTGAGGAGCTGGGCACATGTCGCTGTACCGACGTTTGAATGAAGCTGGTGGAGACACCGGGCAAGACCCGCGGTTGAGCCAACGCGCCGATCCTGCGATCGGTGAGATCCGTCACCGGATCCATGGAGCACTGATCGAGGAACTCGGCCCGATCCTCTACGACACGAGGATGAATGAGGACGAGCTGCGCAAGCGCGTCCACGAATCGTTGCATCAAGCATTGGCGCAGGAGCGAACACCGCTGTCGGCTGCTGACAAGGCAACCCTTATCCAGGACGTCTCTGATGACATCCTTGGCTACGGCCCGATCGACAAGCTGCTCCGGGAAGAATCGGTCAGCGAGATCATGTGCAATGGTCCGAAGCAGATCTATGTCGAGCGCGGCGGCAAGCTCGAGCGTGACGAGGTCACCTTCGTCGACGAGACCCACCTGCGTCGCATCATCGACAAGATCGTGGCTCAGGTCGGGCGACGCATCGATGAGTCTTCACCACTCTGCGACGCTCGTCTACCCGACGGCTCTCGTGTCAACGCGGTGATCGCTCCGCTTGCTGTTGGCGGACCGTTCCTCACCATCCGAAAGTTCGCCGCCGATCCTCTTCGGATCGACGACCTCATCCGCTTCGGCACCCTGAGTGTCCACGCCGCACGCTTCTTGCAGGCCTGCATCGTTGGCAAGCTCAACGTGGTCGTGTCCGGCGGTACCGGTACCGGCAAGACGACCACGCTCAACGTGCTCTCGTCCTTCATCCCCGCTGATGAGCGAATCATCACTGTTGAGGATGCCAAGGAGCTTCAGCTTGCTCAGGATCACGTCCTGTCGCTGGAGACTCGCCCGCCGAACGTCGAAGGCAAGGGCGAAGTCAGTATCCGTGAGCTGGTGAAGAACACGCTTCGTATGCGCCCCGACCGCATCGTGGTCGGCGAGTGCCGCTCCGGCGAAGCACTCGACATGCTCCAGGCGATGAACACCGGTCACGATGGTTCGTTGACCACGCTTCACGCCAACAACCCTCGTGACTCTCTCAGCCGTCTCGAGACGCTGGTGCTCATGGCTGGCTATGACCTTCCGGTCAGGGCCATTCGTGAGCAGATCTCGTCTGCTGTGGACATGATCGTGCAGCTGCAGCGTCTCCGTGACGGCTCACGCCGCATCACGCACATCACTGAAGTCGCCGGCATGGAAGGTGAGATCATCACTCTGCAGGACGTCTTCTTGTTCGACTACTCCGCCGGTGTTGACGAGCACGGCCGATTCAAGGGTCAGCTCAAGCCCACTGGTGTGCGCCCCAAGTTCTCCCAAAAGCTCGCTGATCACGGCATTCGTCTTGGGCCAGAAATGTTCAGTGCGAACCAGGGCGAAGCCGGAGCTCAGGAACGGGGCCGAAGGTGAGTTGCACCCAAACGATGCTGCCGAAGGTTTCCCTCCGGCAGCTCGTGGCGGTCTTTGCCGCCGTCTTCACTGTGGTGTTTGGCATGCTGCCGGCCGTTTCCGCCCAAGAGGCAGAAGGTGCCTCGCAGCTCGTTGCTCACCGTGTCGACGCCCGTACCGAGACAACCGAGATCATCGCGATTTCCAACGACTACTCGGCCACCTCGGTTTCGCTCGAGGAGAACGGCTCAGGCATCGAAGGCCAGCTGGCCACGCTGGGGTCGATCTCGATGGATCGGGAGGTCGTGTTCGTCGTCGATACGAGCCAACGCCTCCGCACCAACGATGCGCTCGGCGAGTTCCAAGCGGCACTCGCTGCTGAGATTCGCCAGCTTCCCGCCGGCACGTCTGTGGGTGTCGTCGATGCGGCGAGCACCGCCATCATCGTCGTGCCGATGACGAACGATTTGAACGAAGCGGCCACCGGTGTCGAATCCATTGGATTCTCCGAGGGCGGTCGTGTGATCGACGGCGTCGACAAGGCTGTCGCCATGTTGAGCGAACCAGAGGTGGACGAACCCGTCACCGCTGTTCAGTCAGTCGTTGTATTTTCTGGCGGCGTCGATGTCGGATCCGATGCCTCGGTTGGTGCATCTCAGGGTGGCCTCATCCGTCGAGGCGCTCAGCTGATCACTCTCGACTTCAATGGCGGCGAGCCCTCATTCGACGCCGTGGTCAAAGCTACGGGTGGCCTCGGTTTCAACATCGCAACCGCAGATGCCATTGCTGCATCGATCAAGACCGCCGTCAACGCCGCTTCGGATCGCTACGTGGTTCGGTTCGTTGGACAGAGCGCCGAAGACACCCGAGGCGATCTGACTGTCTCTATTGCCGGAGCCTCTGACAGTGTCTCCTATCCAGGCGGAGAGCTGACGATTCGTTCGCTTGCACTCACCCCATCAGCCCAAGATCAAACCACCGGGGCCTTCGGGTTCTTCGAGACACGGACTGGCTTCTACGTGACGATGCTGATGGCCTTCCTCGGCATCGGCCTCGTGATCTACATGCTGGGCTCGATCTTCGCCAGCGGCGAGTCGACCCTGGACGGGCTCATCGCCCGCTACTCGGCCGGTGACGAAGAACTCGCCGCCGAGGATTCCAACATTGTGCAGACCGCACTCGTGCAACGAGCGGTCGAGATGTCTGAGTCCTTCGCTGAGGACCGCGGCTTCCTGCTCAAGGTCGAGGAGCTCCTTGAACGGGCGAAGTTGCCGCTTCGTCCTGGCGAAGCGATGTCGTTCTACCTGGCATCGATCGTGCTCGGCATGGGTTTCGGTTTCTTCTTGCTCGGAGGCCTTCTGGGCTCGGTGATCGTCGGTTTCGGTGTTGCGCTCGGCCTGCTCTTCGTCGTCCGCTTCATGGCGAAGCGTCGTATGCGGAAATTCGAGCAACAGCTCCCGGACACCCTGCAGCTGCTCGCCGGCACGCTCCGTGCGGGCTACTCGCTTCCGCAGGGATTCGAAGCGGTTTCGAAGGAGTCGGCTGACCCAATGGGCTACGAGCTCACTCGGGTGATGACCGAGGCTCGCCTTGGTCGTGAGCTCGAAGAAGCGCTTGCCGCTGCGGCGGAACGCCTCAGCAGCCCCGACTTTGCTTGGGCGGTCATGGCGATCAGCATTCAGCGAGAGGTCGGCGGCAACTTGAACGAACTGCTGATGACGGTCTCAGACACCA
>CAYGQE010000008.1:104005-145356 GCA_964351995.1 uncultured Acidimicrobiaceae bacterium
CAGCGAGAGGTCGGCGGCAACTTGAACGAACTGCTGATGACGGTCTCAGACACCATGGTTCAACGTGAGCGTCTGAAGGGCGAGATTGCCACCCTCACCGCCGAGGGCAAGATGTCCGCAATCCTGCTTGGTGGTCTTCCGCCCGGCCTCGGTTTCGTGATGTGGATCATGAACCCTGAGTACATCAACGCGCTCTTCACCGAATTCCTCGGCAACGTGTTTCTCGGTATGGGAATCGTGTCCTCCATCATCGGCCTCGTCTGGATGAAGAAAGTGATCACGATCGATGTTTGATCTCATCTCAAGTGTCCCAATCACGGCGTTCGTCACAGCGATTGCTGGTGCCCTGGGTTTGGTGCTCTTCACGGTCCTTTCTCAGGTCGAGGAGAAGACCTCCATCCGAGACTCGCTGCGACAGCTCGACGACTATGAGGTCGAGAACGTTCGTGATCAGGAGCTGCTGATTCCGCTCAAAGAGCGCGTTATCGGGCCCGTCGTCGAGCTGATGGGACGCTTCGGTGGCCGGTTCAACCCGCCCGACTACGTCGATGCCGTCCGTCGCAAGCACGTCCAGGCCGGCATCTACTCGCCGGACAAGGTCGAACGTTTCCTGGCGCAGCGCATCATCGGGTTCGTCTTCTTGCCGGTGTGGACGATCATCATGTTCGTCTTCAACCCGCTCGGCATCTCCGGGATGCTCTTCTGGGCGATGCTCGGACTCGGCTACGTGATCGGCGCTCTCGGCCCGACATCGCAGCTGAACAAGAAGGTCGATCTGCGGCAGAAGGCGATCCAGCGTTCACTTCCTGACGTGATGGATCTCCTCGTCATCTCTGTTGAAGCAGGTCTCGGCTTCGAGCAGGCACTGGATCGAGTGATCGCCAACGTTCCCGGCGAACTCTCCGACGAGTTTTCCCGAGTACTCGGCGAATCACGAGCCGGCTCGAGCCGGTCAGATGCCCTTCGTGCCATGGACAAGCGCTGTGACACGCCGGAGATCCGGTCGTTCGTGATGGCGATGATTCAGGCAGACCAATTCGGTGTGAGTATCGGTCGAGTCCTCCGAAGCCAGGCGGATGAGCTCCGAGTGAAGCGCCGCCAGCGAGCACAGGAACAGGCGCAAAAGGCGCCCGTGAAGATGATGATCCCGATGGTGTTCTGCATCTTCCCGGCTCTGTTCGTGGTCGTCATCGGCCCCGCCATCATCAGCATCATCGAAAACTTCTGACACTTCCGATGGCCACCCCGACGGCGCCAGCACGTGGTCGAAGTGCAACAGATGACGCGATCGAGTCGGTCCTGTCTTCTGACATTGCCCCAGAGTCGTTGTCGGGGGAGCGAGGCCCCTCGCTCGAACGGGCAATCGGTTGGTTGTTCGTTGCGATCGGCTTCCTCATCGGAAGCCGAATCATCTCCGACAACAGCTTCTTCACGCACTTGTCGACGGGCAATCTGATCCTCGACAACCGGTCGGTTCCCACCGCCGACGTGTTTTCGTTCACCGCACTCGGTGAGCCGTGGACGGTGCAGAGCTGGTTCGCCAGCGTGTGGTACCGCGCCATCTTTGAAGTCGCCGGTCTCGGTGCGCTCCGGGTGGCCAACGGGCTGATCGTTGCGGTCTTGGTATCGACGCTGTGGCGTTTGACTGCCAGGGCGAAGATGTTGTTGCCTCGGGTGCTGCTGCTCGGCGGTGCGTTGACGGTCGGGGCGATGATGTGGGCTCCGCGCCCGCTCGTGTTCGGTCTGCTGTGCTTCGCTCTTGCCATCGAAGTGGTCGAGAACCCGAGGCGGCCACTCTGGCTCTTCATTCCGATCATGTGGTTGTGGGTCAACACCCACGGTTCATTCCCTCTCATGTTCTTGTTTCTCGGAGCCGTAGGCGTCGGTCAACTGATCGATGACCGTTCGTTCCATCGTCGAGACATCGAGGCCGGCTTGTGGCTGATCGCCGGCACGTTGATCGGTGCCATCAACCCGGTCGGGTTCAAGCTCTTGTCCTTCCCCTTTGAGCTGCTGTCAAAGCGGGAAGCCCTCGAGGACGTGGTCGAGTGGATGCCGCCCAAGTGGGATCGGCCGAGCGAGTGGGCCTTTCTCGTTCTCGCTGCAACCGTTCTTGGTGCATGGAAGTGCGGCGCTCAGTGGCGCCACATCCTTCCGGCCATTGGCTTCTTCGTGACCGGCGTGATGGCGGTTCGCAATATCAATCCCGCTGCGGTTGTGATGGTGGCGTGTGCTGCTCCAGCACTTTCCGCACTTCCCGGAACTCTCGACGGCCGGGCCGTGAGCGTGGCCTCTCGGGGCATCGCCGTCATCTCGGGAACATTGCTCGCAATGTTCGCAGCGTATGCGTTCATCACTCCGGGGATCGACTACCGGACCTACCCGGTGTTGGAAGTCGATTGGCTGGAAGATCAAGGCCTGGTGGCACAGCCAACGGTCAACCTCGTGCACCGCGACACCACGGGCAACTACCTCGAGCTTCGCTTCGGAGATGACGCCCGAGTCTTCATGGACGATCGATACGACATGTATCCCATGCAGGTGATCGATGACCACGCCGAGCTGTACTTCGGCGGAGACTTCGCTGAGATCCTGGATCGCTACGAAGCCACTGCGGTTCTCTGGAATTCCGAAGGCGACTTCGCAGACTGGCTGCGATCGAACGAAAGCGACTGGACCGTCACCATGGACGGCGAAGACTGGATCGTCGCCGTCCCTGCTGGTGCCGGGTCTTAACTTGTCACTTGCTCACGTCGAGCAAGAGCCAAGCCACAACCGGACGAGCAAGTGACAAGTTAAGACCCGGCACCATTGGTTGAGGGTGGAGGCCAGGGTGTTTGGTCGAGGGATTCGAGCCACAGCCAGCAGCGTTCGACCTCGGCATCGAGTGCGCCTTCGTCGCCCGAGTTGTCGACGACAAAGTCGGCCAAGGCTCGACGGTCGTCCCGAGTCGCTTGTGCTGCGACCCTGGCATTGGCGTCTTCTTCGGTGAAGCCTCGGTGCTCGATCAGACGAGCGACGGCGATCTCGACGGGACAATCGACCACGATGATCGCCGACGTGCCTCGTGTGTCGGTCGAGCCATCCTTGGCCCGCCCTTCAGCCAGCAGAGGGATGTCGAGAATCACAACTCGGTCGGTCGAGGCCAATGCCTTGATCTGTGCATCCATGGCCTTGCGCACCTCGGGATGCACGATCTTCTCGATGGCCTTTAGCTCATCCTTGTCGCCGAACACGATGCCGGCGACTGCAGCTCGGTCGAGCCTGCCGTCCCCGCCCACGATTTTGCTTCCCCATCGCTCGACCATGGCCTCGAAGACACGCTCACCCGGCTCTTGCAACTCGCGAACGATGGCGTCGGCATCGATCAGGGCTGCGCCTCGGTCAGCCAAACGACTCGACACCGACGACTTCCCTGATCCGATGCCGCCAGTGAGTCCAATGAGTCGCATCCAGCGAACGTAGCCACTTAGGCCGTTCGACTCAATCTGGACTGGTGCGTGCCGATGGAGGAGTTCGTGCCAACCTTCACCGCCCCTCGCCGACCCTCGCGCCAAGACTTGCCGACTCGCGTCCCGGCTGGGGCGTTGGCGACGGGTCCGGCTTCAATCGATCAGTGGGATCGCTCCCCAAAGGGTGAGGACCTTCTCACTCCCTATGCGCCGGCGATCCTGGCAGTTCGCTGGGCGACGACGATGGTGTCGGTCACGCTGGCATTCGGGGCCTTTGCGAACGCTGACCTCTCGATCGTTCCGTGGGCTGCGCTGGTCGTCCTCAACACTGCGTTCCGGACGCTTGCTCCGTTGCGCTACGTCGCCACCAACCGTTCACTCATCCCACTGCTCTTCGAGGTCGGTCTGCACGTTCTGGTGCTCGCAGCAACCGGGTACTGGGACTCTCCACTGGTCTTCTCCCTGGTCAACGCCGTCATCATCGGCGGGTTTGCCCGAGGCTTCGGCTTCGGTGTCCGCATCGGTGCTGCCTCAGCCATTGCGCTCACGCTGCCGACGTTGGACGCTGCGGGGTGGACCGAGGAGGCGTGGACGCTCTCTGCTCAGTGGACCGTTGTGCTCCTACTCGTCGGCGTGGTTGCCGGCTACGGACGGCGCATCTCAGGCGAAGCGAACCGGCAGACAACGCTGGCGCTCGATCGGTTGACCCAACTTGCCGACGCCAACGCATTGCTCTTCAACCTGCATCGAGTGGCCCAAACGCTGCCGGCCTCGCTCGATCTCGAAGAAGTGCTGGAGTCCACGGTGGTTCGGCTACGCAATCTCTTTTTCAACGACGGTGCGGTGATCTTCACGGTGGAAGAGGCCGACGGGACGTGGACGGCAGCGAAGAAGGCCGGGCTGCCGGTACCGCAGGATCTCACGCTCAGTGACCTTCCGCCGGCGATCAGGTCTGCGGTTCTACTTCGCCAGGTCGTTCTGGTTGATGCGGGGAGAGACGCCGATCTGGAGATTGCTGGCCAGTTTCTCCGTCCCGATTCTCGATCTGCGCTCTATGCGCCGCTGATGGCTCGAGGCAGCCTGGTCGGACTTGTTGCCATCGAACATCGAGAACCAAGCAGGTTCGACGAGCGAGACCGGGAAGTGCTGTCGAGCTTTGTCGACCCGGTGGCTCTGGCCATCGACAACGCACGCTGGTTCGCAAGGTTGCGAACCGTTGGGGCGGACGAAGAACGCACCAGAATCGCACGGGACCTTCACGATCGGATTGGCCAATCCCTGGCCTATCTGGGCTTTGAGCTGGACCGAATCGTGCGCCGCCACGAGACCGACGAGCCGATCGAGAATGAGCTCAAGCAGCTGCGGGCCGACCTGAGAAACGTCGTGTCAGAAGTGAGGGACACCCTCTATGACCTTCGCACCGATGTCGACTCCACGAGCGATTTCGCATCGACTGTCGACCTGTTCGCCGCCCGGATCGCTGATCGCACCGACATCGAGATCGATCTGGATTGTGACGACGGGGCCCGATTGCCCATTTTGCAAGAGCGAGAAATGTGGCGAATTGCTCAGGAAGCGCTCGTGAATGTCGAAAGGCATGCACAAGCAACACGTGCATCGGTCACGTGGCGCTGCGATGGGAAACAAGCCGTGCTCGAAGTCACTGACAACGGAAGAGGGTTCTCAGCAGAAGCTGGGCGCGTCGATTCCTACGGAGTGCTCGGCATGCGTGAACGAGCGTCGAGTATTGGCGCAACCTTTGAACTCAACTCATCGCCTGATGAAGGGACAACAGTACGGTGCAGCCTCGAACAGGACTGACCCAACCACGATTGACGAATAGCCCGGCGAAACGGAGCGATCCAACGCCCATTCGTCTCTTGCTGGCCGACGATCACAAGATGCTTCGGGAAGGACTTCGTCGGTCGATGGTCGAGCGTGGTTTCGATGTCATCGGCGAAGCTCGCGACGGCGCCGAAGCCGTCGAACTCGCTGCTTCGCTCCGTCCAGACGTGATCCTCATGGATGTTTCCATGCCGGAAATCGATGGTGTGGAAGCAACTCGGCAGATTCGTGAGCGACAAGCTGACGTGTGCATCGTCATGCTGACGATGCACGCTGATCAAGATGTTCTCGCCGATGCGATCCGAGCGGGAGCCAACGGCTACCTGGTCAAGGATTGCTCGACCGACGAGATCGCTTCGGCCATCGAGACGGTTGCCGGCGGAGAGACAGCGTTGTCTCCTCGGCTCGCCGCTTCGATGCTTGCCGAGGTGCGTCGCCAGGAAGACCAGGCCGAGCAGACCCGAGTGATCACCAAGCGAGAAGAGGAAGTCCTGCAGCACATTGCTGACGGCTGTTCGACTCCTGAAGTGGCGGAGCGTCTCTACATCAGCCAGAAGACGGTCAAGAACCATCTGGCATCGATCTATCAAAAGCTGGACGCACGCGACCGGACGCAAGCGGTCCTGCAAGCCGTTCGCATGGGGATCGTCACCCTCAACTAGTCGCACCTCGGCAGGTAGTGCACCGATTGAGGTCGTTCGGCCCATTCAGTGTCGTCCCGACCTGCCGTTGAAGGAATGGTCAAGCCCGCTACTGGGCCCGAATAACACGAAACTTGGAGTTTCATCATGCTGCACTTCGAATTCCTTTCCGCCTGGATGAAGGCTCAGGCCAAGACCGAGCGTGGCGCCAGCCTCGTCGAGTACGCCCTTCTCGTTGCTCTCATCGCTGTTGTCTGCATCGCTGCAGTCACCCTGCTCGGTGAGTCGGCTTCGGCGAAGTTCTCAACGGTCAGCTCGTCCATCGACGGCACCAACTAAGACACTGCGGCCCTTGGGGCTGCATTGATCTCTACGAATGGGAGGCATCTTCGGATGCCTCCCATTTGCGTTTTGCGGCGCTGGCGGTTGTGGCGGTGCCGATGGTTCTGGCCGTGGTGATCGCGTTTGGCGGAGCAGCGCAGGTGGGCGTCGGCTTTTGGGCTCGATGACCTATTCAGGGGGTTGGGAGTTGTGCCGTTGAAGAAATGGTCAAGCCCGCTACTGGGCCCGAATAACACGAAACTTGGAGTTTCATCATGCTGCACTTCGAATTCCTTTCCGCCTGGATGAAGGCTCAGGCCAAGACCGAGCGTGGCGCCAGCCTCGTCGAGTACGCCCTTCTCGTTGCTCTCATCGCTGTTGTCTGCATCGCTGCAGTCACCCTGCTCGGTGAGTCGGCTTCGGCGAAGTTCTCAACGGTCAGCTCGTCCATCGACGGCACCAACTAAGACACTGCGGCCCTTGGGGCTGCATTGATCTCTACGAATGGGAGGCATCTTCGGATGCCTCCCATTTGCGTTTTGCGGCGCTGGCGGCCCGAGCACCGTCACACCGCGCAGTTAGTCTCCTGGGATGGCCCATCGACCCGAGCCCTCCGCTGGCACCCCGTTCCGTATGGTGACCGACTACGAGCCGTCTGGTGACCAGCCAACGGCGATCGCTTCGCTCGTCGAGGGACTCGAGCGCGGTGACGTCGAGCAGACGTTGCTGGGGATCACCGGCTCGGGAAAATCCGCCACGATGGCCTGGACGATCGAGCAGATCCAGCGCCCGACGCTGGTCATTGCTCCCAACAAGTCTCTCGCCGCCCAACTCGCCAACGAGTTCCGAGAGTTCTTCCCCGACAACCGGGTCGAGTACTTCGTCAGCTACTACGACTACTACCAGCCCGAGGCCTACATCCCGAGCTCGGACACCTACATCGAGAAGGATTCGTCGGTCAACGACGACATCGATCGCCTGCGCCACGCCGCTACTTCTGCGCTGCTCACGCGAAGAGACACGATCGTCGTGGCGTCGGTGTCATGCATCTATGGCTTGGGCAACCCCGATGAGTACTTGGCCAAACTGCTCGTCGTTCGGCTTGGTGAAGAGCACGATCAGCGCTCGATCCTGTCTGATCTGGTCGACATGCGATACGAGCGAAACGATCTCACGCTGGGGCGGGGCAAGTTCCGCGTTCGAGGTGACACCATCGAGCTCCACCCTGCCTACGAAGAGTTCGTGGTGCGGATCGAGCTGTTCGGAGATGAGATCGAATCGATCACTTCGGTCGACCCCTTGACCGGAGAGCGCATCGGCGAGCTCACCGAGCTCGTGGTCTTCCCGGCCACGCACTACACCGCCTCCGATGACCGAATGCACAAGGCCATCTCCGGTATCGAGGTCGAATTGCAGGAGCGCCTTGCCGAGTTCGAAAGGGACAACAAGCTGCTCGAAGCCCAGCGCTTGCGCATGCGCACCCAGTACGACCTCGAGATGATGCAGGAGATGGGGTTCTGCAACGGCGTGGAGAACTACAGCCGCCACATCGACGGACGCCAGCCCGGCGAGGCGCCATACACGCTGCTTGACTTCTTCCCGAAGGACTACGTCACGATCATCGACGAGTCACACGTGGCCATTCCGCAACTCCACGGGCAGTACGCAGGCGACCGCAGCCGCAAGGAGACGCTGATCGAACACGGTTTCCGGCTGCCCTCGGCAGCAGACAACCGGCCTATTCGCTTTGAGGAGTGGCTCGAACGTCGTGGCCAGACCATCTACCTGTCGGCAACGCCGGGACCGTACGAACGCGAGCACTCGAGCCAACTGGTCGAGCAAGTCGTTCGTCCGACTGGCCTTCTCGATCCTGAGGTCACGGTGCGCCCCACCAAGGGGCAGATCGACGACATCCTGAGCGAGATAGCGGCCGTCATCGAAAACGATGGGAGGGTGCTCGTCACGACTCTCACCAAGAAGATGTCGGAGGATCTCACCGACTACCTGCTCGAGCAGGGGCTGCGTGTTCGCTACTTGCACTCTGAAATCGACACGATCCAGCGCATCGAGCTCTTGCGCGGTCTGCGACTCGGCGAGTTCGATGTGCTGGTAGGCATCAACCTCCTCCGAGAGGGCCTCGACCTTCCCGAAGTGCAGCTGGTGTGCATTCTCGACGCAGACAAAGAGGGGTTCTTGCGATCGGAGACATCGTTGATCCAGACCATGGGTCGTGCCGCCCGTAACGTCGACGGCCGCGTGATCATGTACGCCGACAAGATCACCGATTCAATGCAACGGGCGATGTCAGAGACCAACCGGCGTCGGGGGCTGCAGATGATCTACAACCAGGAGAACGGGATCGATCCGACGACCATCCGCAAGGCCGTCACCGACATCTTGGCCATGATGCGGCCGGGAGGGCAGGAGACGGCGCCGGTACCGGGGTCCGACAAGCGCAAGCCGCGCCCAGGCGACGCCAAGCGAATCAAAGACATGGCTGATCTGCCCGAAGACGATCTTCGCCGTCTGATCCTGACGCTGGAAGAGGAGATGAAGGACGCCTCGGCTGATCTTCGCTTCGAATATGCCGCTCGCATCAGAGACGAGATCCGGGAACTACAGCGAGAGCTGCGAGAAATGGTCTGAGACGTCACGCGCTCTCACATCACCCGCGGGTGTGCCGATGGGAGGGAACGAACGGGACCCGAGCTGGGTCGTGTTCGGTGACCGCAGCTACCGGGAGAACCCATGACGACTTCGACGGATCGCTTCCAGGCGACTCGGCGACCGATGAGCACCCGGGACACAGATGTTCCTGGTTCGTCGGCTCAGCAGTCAGATGTCTCCTCGCCGGCACCGTCGTTCGGGCGTCATCCTGCGGTTGTTGGCCTTGGGCTGCTGGTGCTGTACGTGGTGCTCTCGTTCGCAGTGAGCCCGAACGGCCACCTCAGCACCGATGTTGGTGGCAAGACGGCTGCGCTCGCTGGGATGGCAGAACGCGGTGACTGGTCGACCGACATGGGCTACTGGGCCGAGGCAAGCGATCCTGAAGGAGCGGTCTACCCCTACGCCCACACCTTCAAGACCGAGAACGGTTGGTGGGTCAACACGACGTCGATCCCGATGGTCTTGGCTGCTCGCCCGCTCTGGCAGCTCGGTGGAGCCCAGCTCATTGTCCTGTTGCCCATGTTGTCGGCGGTGGGAGCTGCCCTTGTCGCTGGTCGCATTCAGTCTCGCCTCGACGGTTCGGATGGCTTCGTGGCCACCCTGGCCGTTGGCCTCGCGTCACCCGTTGCGGTGTACGCACTCGACTTTTGGGAGCACGCTCCCGGCCTGTTCTTGATGGCCCTCGGCTCGTTGTCGGTCATCAAGGTCGTTGAGGGTCTCGGGCTGCGCCACGGCATTGCTGCTGGCGCTTGGTTTGGCCTTGCCGCCACGATGCGTCAGGAGGCCCTCGTCTATGGATTCGTCGCTGGCGTGGTGATGACCATCGCTCTGGGTCTGTCGGCACGAGCCATGGTTGATCGGCCGATCAGTGACCGAGCGAAACGTCTGCTCCCGAGCGTCGGGATGGCCTCAGCTGCGATTGGTGCCCTCGGCTTGTCCACACTGGTCGAGACCGCCTACTACGGAACGGCGTTGCGATCGGGACGAAGCACGCAGGCGGCGTCGGCTGCTGTGGGTCTTGACGATGCCACCAGCCGGCTTGCTGTCGCCTTCACCACCGGCCTCTCGCCGATCAATGGAGGCGGCCCGTTGGTGTATCTGCTCGGCGGAATGCTCTTCGCCGCATTGCTGTGGCTCGGCATCACCGCCGAACGTGATCGAGAGATCCAGATGCCAGCCCTCGCGGTTGGGATCATCGGTCTCGCGCTCGCCGCTCGCTTTGTCGCCATTGGGCCCGATTTCGTTTCCGGGCTTGTGCCGACCACCACGCTTGCTGTTGTCGGCGCGGTGTTCGGTCTCCGCCAATCGCGGCTCCGGTTGGTCGCAGCGATGGCCCTCGTTTCGCTGCCGGTGGTCTTTGCGACGCAGTACACCGCTGGCGCCGGGCCCCAATGGGGCGGCCGCTATCTCTTGTTGAGTGGTTACCTCCTGACCATCTGCGGTTGTGTCGGTCTGGTTGGTCGTCAGCGGGCGCTCCTTCGTGGATTGGTCGCCGCAGGCATCGTGGTGACCGCCGGAGGTGTTTGGTTTGCGTCGTTGCGCACGAATGCCGTTGCCGATGACATGGAACGCATCGAGGCTTTCGCCGACGGTGACGTCGTGGTGTGGTTCGACCCCGTCATCGCACGCGAGGGCGGGCCGGCCATCGTCGAGCAACGGTGGTTGACCACCTGGGCCGATGCCCGGACTGACACCACATTGCGTGTGTTGGCCGAAGAGTCCGTCGATCGATTCGTTTACATCGATCAGCCCGGTCGCAACTCTCCGAACTTCGACGGCTTCGCGGTCGTTGGCGACGTCGGCGCTGAGACACTCGAGTTCTTCGAGCGAAGGCTCACTGCGTTCGAACGAGTCGACGCCAGCACCGGAGCCGACGCATGACCATCTTGATCCAAGAGCGAGACACTGATCAGAGCTCCAATGGGCGGCGCTCGCCCAGCGCTTCGTCACTCGTCGTTCGAGCCTGGTCCTCCACCGCAGGTGCGGCCCTGATGCTCCTGGCGATCTACGTCGGTGTGCTGATCTTGTCAGACCTCGGCGGCAACATCGGCTCAGACGTCGGTGGTAAGACGGCAACCCTCGACGCCCTGGTGAGTGATGGAACGGTCGACGTCGGCTACTGGGCAGAGGCCTACGACCCGGACGGTTCGGTTCATCCGATGTTCAGCACGGAGCGATTCGGTGATGACTGGGTCAACGTGACGACGTTGCCGATGCTCTTGCTCGCATGGCCGCTCGCAGAGATCGGCGGGTTGGGTCTGGCCATGGCGCTGCCACTGCTGGGGAGTCTCGCTGCTGCGACCGCCGGTCGCCGCCTGGCCAAGCAGCTCGGTGGAAATCACGTGTTGGCGTTCTGGGCCATCGGCCTGGGGTCACCAGCTGCCTTCTATGCGACCAGCTTCTGGGAGCACAGCATCGGTCTTGGGCTGATGGCGTGGGGCGTGGTGATGTTGCACGCAGCGCTCGACGGTCAACCAAGGCCCGCACTGGTAAGTGGCATGCTCTTCGGCGCTGCAGCGACCTTGCGACAAGAAGCCTTGGTCTACGGATTCGTGGCCGGACTGATCCTGGTGATCGTGCTTGCGGCCGGTTGGCGGCGTGCCGAAGACCAGCCGGTACCGGAACGGGCGAAGCGTTCTGCGGCATCCGGCGCCGCGATGGCTGCGGCTGCGCTCGGCGTGTTGTTGGCGAACACGGCGCTGGAACAAGCGATTCTCGGCGAGTCGTTCCGTGGTGACCGGGCTGCGGGCTCCGCTTCGTCGTTCGCTTCGGGGCTTGGGCAACGGTGGCACGATGCCGTGCTCACAACGTTTGCCCCCTTTGGTTCTGTGTCGCTGATCGAGACGGTCCTCGGGTTGATCCTCTTGGCTGCCATTGCGACCGCGACTCTGCAACTGCGTCGGGGTCTCGACGCCCAGCGGGCCATGGTGGTTGCTGGTGTGCTCTACCTCTTGGTGGCGATCGAGATCGTGGTCAACGGCCTGTCGTTCATGCCTTCGTTGCTGATCGTGACACCGCTGGCGATCGTGGGCGCCGTTCTCGGCGTTGCCGATCACCAAAGTCGTCCTCTTGCCGCACTTGCGCTTGGCGCCATGCCACTTGTGTGGATGGTGCAGTACTCGGCAGGCATGGCCGCTCAATGGGGTGGCCGATACCTGTTGCTGTCCGGCTGGCTACTGATCGTTCTGGCCTGTGGTCTTTCGTCCGCTGCCCTGCGGCAGATCGTGACCATGACCGCAGCCATCGGTTTTGCAACGTCGGCCCTTGGCGCTGTGTGGACCGTGCAACGAACCAATGCGATCGCTGAGACCAGTGCCGAGCTTGCCCTCGTCGATGCCGACGTCGTGGTCTTCAACAGTTCCCTCGATGCTCGGCAGACCGGTTCGGTAGCGGTCAGTCATCGTTGGTTGGCAGCGGACGGGCCTGACGAATTGCTCGAAGTGTTCGATGTGCTCGCTTCGGCGAGCGTCGACCAGTTCGCCTTCATCGATGTGGACTTCGGTGGTGAACCCATCGACATCGATGGTTTCGAGATCGTCGGTGACGATCGAATCGACTACCTGTCTGGCTTCCAATACCGGGTGACGTTCTTCGAACGTTCTGGGTCCTGATCGAGCCAATCGCCGGCACTTCGCTGTTCGAACAAGCGTTCTGTTCGGCTCGTCGCTAGCCTCTCGTCGGTGGGCAACACCATCGAGATTCGCGGTGCACGCGAACACAATCTCCAGAACGTCGATCTCAAGCTTCCTCGCGAGAAACTGATCGTCTTCACCGGCCTGTCTGGGTCGGGAAAGTCATCGCTCGCCTTCGACACGATCTATGCAGAAGGGCAACGCCGATACGTCGAGTCACTGTCGGCGTATGCCCGTCAGTTCCTCGGTCAGATGGACAAGCCCGATGTCGACTTCATCGAGGGTTTGTCGCCTGCGATCTCTATCGACCAGAAGTCCGCCAGTCGCAACCCGCGCTCGACGGTCGGCACGGTCACCGAGGTCTATGACTACCTGCGCCTGCTGTTTGCCCGCGTCGGAGTTCCCCACGATCCCGAGACCGGCGAGCGTTTGGTCAAGCAGACGCCGCAGCAGATCGTCGATCAAGTGCTGTTGCTCCCCGAAGGTACGCGCTTCCAGGTGATGGCACCGGTGGTCCGAGGCCGCAAGGGCACCTACGAGACGCTGATGGCCGACCTCGCCAGCCAGGGCTTCGCTCGAGCGATGGTCGACGGGGAAGCGGTCGATCTCGGGGGAGATCTTCCTGAACTCGAGCGCTACGAGATGCACGACATCAAAGTGGTCGTCGACCGACTGGTGCGCAGAGATGGCATCGAGCGTCGACTCACCGATTCAATGGAGACGGCGCTCAGCCTTGCCGAGGGCCTCGCCGAGATCGAGATCGTGCCGGCCAAAGGTGACACCGAGACCGAAGCCAAGATTCTCACGTTCAGCCAACATCTCTCTCGGCCCTCCGATGGCAAGAGTTTCGAAGAGTTGGCGCCGCGCAACTTCAGTTTCAACTCGCCGTACGGCGCTTGCTCGGCGTGTGATGGTCTGGGTACGACCTACGAGGTGGATGCGGAGCTCGTCGTTCCGAACCCGGAATTGTCCATCAACGAGGGTGCGATCCACCCGTGGTCCGGCAATCGCAGCCGCTACTTCGGTCGTCTGGTCGAGGCGGTGTGCTACGAACACGACATTCCTGCCGACGAACCCTGGTCCGATCTCGGTACGAAGCAGAAAAAGCTGCTGCTCGAGGGTGGGAGCGCCAAGAAAGTAACGGTCCAGTACAAGAACCGTTACGGGCGGCAGCGAACCTACAACGCCACCTTCGAAGGCGTTGTGTCATACCTGCGCCGCCGTCACACCGAAGCCGAGTCTGACTCACAGCGTGAGCAGATCGAGGGCTACATGCGCGAAGTCGACTGCCCCGTTTGCGACGGGGCTCGGCTCAGTCCGCTTTCGCTGGCGTGTCTGGTCGACGGCCACTCGATCGCCGAACTCTGCCGGATGTCGATCGGCGAAGCAGCCAAGACCCTCGCCGGGCTCGAATTGTCCGAGCGGGATCTCATGATCGCCGAGCGCGTGGTGAAAGAGATCAACGCCCGTGTCGGGTTCTTGCTCGATGTCGGCTTGGAGTACCTCAGCCTCGGACGCTCCGCAGCCACGTTGAGCGGCGGCGAAGCTCAACGCATTCGACTCGCCAGCCAGATCGGTTCTGGCCTCACAGGTGTTCTCTACGTGCTCGATGAACCGTCCATTGGCCTCCACCAGCGAGACAATGCGAAGTTGATCGGCACGCTCAAGCGCCTGAGGGACATCGGTAACACCGTGATCGTCGTCGAGCACGACGAAGACACGATCGCGATCGCTGATCACGTCGTTGACATCGGCCCTGGTGCCGGTGAGCACGGGGGAGAGGTCGTGTACAGCGGCAACGTCGCTGGGCTCAAGAAGCGCCGTGGATCGATCACCGGAAGCTACCTGTCAGGCAAAAGGTCGATTCCTGTTCCCGAGGTACGGCGCAAGCCCGGTGAGCATCGGCTCGTCATTCGGGGCGCCCGAGAGCACAACCTCCAGAACATCGATGTCGAGATTCCGCTCGGCTGCTTCGTTGCCGTCACCGGTGTGTCGGGTTCTGGCAAGTCGACCCTGGTCAACGAGATCTTGTTGAAGTCCCTGATGCAGCGCATCTACCGCTCGAAGACGCCCCCTGGTCTGCACACGTCACTCGAGGGGCTCGACCATCTCGACAAGGTGATCAACATCGATCAATCGCCGATCGGACGGACGCCTCGCTCGAACCCAGCGACGTACACCGGAGTGTTCGATCACGTCCGCAAGCTGTTCGCTCAGACCAATGAAGCGAAGGTCCGGGGCTATCAGCCCGGGCGTTTCTCGTTCAACGTGTCGGGCGGCCGCTGCGAGGCGTGCTCTGGCGACGGAACCATCAAGATCGAGATGCACTTTCTGCCAGACGTCTACGTCCCCTGCGAGATCTGCAAAGGCGCGAGGTACAACCGCGACACCCTCGAGATCCTGTTCAAGGGCAAGTCCATCTCAGACATTTTGCACATGCCGATCTCCGAAGCCCTCGAGTTCTTCGCCAACCAACCCCCGATCGCCCGGCACATGCAGACGCTCGTGGATGTCGGCCTCGGTTACGTCCGGCTCGGACAGCCAGCCCCAACGCTCTCTGGTGGCGAGGCGCAGCGAGTGAAGCTGGCGTCAGAGTTGGCCAAGCGCTCGACAGGACACACCATCTATCTCCTGGATGAACCGACCACCGGTCTGCACTTCGAAGACATCCGTCGCCTGCTGACCGTGCTCACCCGCTTGGTCGACCAGGGCAACACCATCCTGGTGATCGAGCACAACCTCGATGTCATCAAGACCGCCGATTGGTTGATCGACCTCGGGCCTGAGGGCGGAACCGGAGGCGGCACGCTCGTCGCAGCGGGTACTCCAGAACACGTGGCCAGCGTGGAGGCCAGCCACACCGGCCGGTTCCTGAAGCCGCTGCTCGAGCGCGGACGCAGCTGATACCTGGTTCGTCGGAATCAAATCTTGAACAAAGGTCAACCATCGACGCCAGCCGGTCGATGATCGAGGAGTGACTGCCACGCCCTCGAAGCTCGACACTCGTCGGGCCCCTACTCGAAGTGGCACCTCAGAGAGCGAACGCCGGTCCACTCGGTCGGCCTCTCAGCGGGCGTCATCGCTTCGTCGACTTGCCATCGGGTGGCTGATGGTTCTTGGCAGCTTGGCCGTCGTCGGCATGCAGCGACGAGTGCCGGTCGAAGACCTTTTCTTGGACGCATCGGTGGTGGGCGGAGGGCTTTGGTACGCCGGTCTCGTCACGTCACTCGCGGTCATGGGGTGGACGGTGGCTGCGGTTGCGCTTGGTTTCTCGGCGTTGGCCTGTCAGCGATCGGGTCGCTTCAACGCAGCGAAGGCAACCGGCTCGATCGGTCTGATCGTTGCGCTCCTGCTGTTCGACGATCTCTTCTTACTGCACACTGCGGTGGTTCCGAAGGTCATCGGGGGCTCGAAGTGGTTGCTGGTGGTGGTGGAGGCGGTCGCCATCACGGTGTGGACAATTCGCTGGAAGGCGGAGATCGTCCGAACTCGATGGGAGCTGCTGGTGGCAGCGGCGGTTGGTTTCGCTGGGTCACTGGTCTTCGATCGGTACCCGATCGACGCTGAAGGTTGGGCCCTGATCGCCGAGGATGGAGCGAAAGTCCTCGGCATCGTCGCCCTCGCCACATGGGCGGTGTCGACCGCTGCGGACCTCATCGGGTCGATGGTGCAGCGCGATCGCTGACGCCTCTCAGGTCTTCGTCGTGGCGGCCGATGGTGCAGCATGACGAGTTGGTATCTGAAAGCTGCGTTGCAGGGTTCGATGAGCCAACTTGCCGACCCTCAACGAGCGAACCGTCGTATACAGCGGGTCGTCACCGGTCGTCTGGCCCTGAGCGACGCCTTCTTCGAAAAGAAGCTCGTGGCAGCTGAGCATCACCTTGACAACTGGCGCCTTGTGACCGGGCGATCTGGAACGCCAGATCGTGTGGTTGAGCTCGGAACTGGTTGGCACCCGGTCGTTCCCATCGCTATCGCTCTGCACGGAGTGGGGAGCGTGGTGACGGTGGACATGCAACCGCTCTTTCAAGACGAACAAGTCGTAGAGACACTCGAGGAGTTCCGGTCCCACATCGAATCCGGCACTTCGGGATTCGATGCGTCGGCCGCCTCACGAGTGGCGATGGCGTTGGCCATGTCTCCCGGAGACGGTCGTCATCGGCTGGAAGCCCTCGGTGTCCATAGTCTCACCGCCGATTCGTCTCGGTTGGAAATGGCACCGGCATCGGTCGACCTCGTGACCTCCAACAACACGCTGGAGCACATCCCTGGAGAGGCGCTGGTCGAAATTCTGTCTGAGTTCAGGCGACTGACGAAGACAGATGGCGTTTCGAGTCACCTGATCGACCTTGCCGATCACTACGCCGGATTCGATCCGAAGTTGACGCCCTACCACTTCTTGCGCTTCTCCGAGCGCCAGTGGGCCTGGTTCAACAACGAACTCCAGTATCAGAATCGACTTCGCCACTCGCAGTACTCAGACATCTTCGACCAGTCGGGCTGGTTCCTCCACAGCGAGGATCTCAATGGCGACATCAGCAGTTTGGCTGACGAACCGGTTCACGCAGAGTTCAGCGAATTCAGCCCCGACGACCTTGCGATCCACACCGCGTGGATGGCGCACCGCCCCGGCCGGGTCCACTGAAATGGACGATCTTCCCCTGGTCTCGATAGTCATTCCGGCTCGGAACGAAGAAGCATCGATCTCGTTCGCTCTCGGTGGGATCTCCGTACAGACCTATCCTCACGACCGCATCGAGGTCGTCGTGGTCGATGGCGGCTCGACTGATCGAACGGCGGCCGTTGCCGCCGGTGAGATCGATGGATGCGGCTTCGCCCGTTTCGCAGTGCTCGACAATCCGATCGGATCGACTCCGACGAACCTGAACATGGGTCTCGATTGGAGCCAGGGCGATGTCGTCGTCCGGATCGATGCTCGGTCGTGTCCACCGCCCGACTACGTCGAACGACTCGTGGAGGTCATGAGCGATCGGTCGATCGCTGTGAGCGGCGGTAGCCAGATTGCCATGGCGCGTTCTGGCAGTGTTCTTGATCAGGCCATTGCACGAGCACTGAACAATCGATGGGGGATGGGTGGCTCCAGCTATCGCCGAGCAGGCGCATCGAGTGGTACGACCGACACGGTGTACCTCGGTGTCTTCCGGCGTGTGCAGCTTGTCGAGGCCGGCGGATGGAATCCGGACTATCCAACGAATCAAGACTTCGAACTGAACCAGCGAATGATGCAGTTCGGGTCGGTGTGGTTCGAAGCCGCTTTGCCGGTTGGCTACCTCCCCCGAGCGGACCTTCGAGGTCTCTTTGCTCAGTACCACCGGTTCGGACGTTGGAAGGCCACCTACTGGTCACATGGCAATCGGCCAGGAACTCGACAGTGGGTGCTACTCAGCGGGCCAACGCTTGGCCTGGTCGCCGGGGTTCCGATGGTTTGGTTGATCGGATCGACGCTTGGCTGGCCGCTGTTTGCCGCACTTGGACTGGTCGCTGGGATTGCCGCTGTTTTCACACTCGATGCCTTGGGTGGTCATGCCGCAGCTGCAGGGCTCAGGATTCGGGCCCTGGCTGGGCTTTCGAACGTGGCCATCGGCGCCAGTTGGTACCTCGGTGTCGTGCGCCAGATGTTCACGCCGAACAACGGTGCAGCGACGCCGGGTCCGGGAACGAGACGATCATCCAAACGATCGGAGCCGTCGTCTTCCACAGTGAAGCCGCCGTTCGCTCAACGTTGAGCGAGACTGGCCGAATGGAATCTCATGTCAGACACCGAGCTGTCGTTGTCTGAGACCGGTCTCGGTTCCGGCTCGCCCATCAGTCGCCTTCTTCTGATGATCGGCACTCGAGGGCTGGACCAGCTGGCGTTGGGTGGAACGTCGTTGCTGATCGCAAGACGAACCGGCACAGAGGACTTTGCTCCGTTCGCCACGATCTTCATCCTTTACGCGCTCGCTGCTCAGCTGGGTGATGGAGGAATGGCCCTTGCGATCTTACGAATGCCACGGGGAGTGAGCTTCGCTACGAAGTCAAGGGATCAACGACGAGCTGCTTCGGCTGCGCTCGCATTGATCGGGCTTGCCATTGGACTCTTCATCGGTGGTGTGACGGGTGCTGTGGTCGCCATCGGCGGGCTGATGCTCGTGACCGGTCCGGCTGTTTTCGTCGGGCGGGCATCGCTGCAACGCTCGGGCAACACCCGTCGGCTTTCAATCGCCGAGGCTGTTGGCGCCCTGGCGTTCGTTGCCGCTGTTGTCGGTGCGGTACACGACATCGGTGACCTGTGGCTGTTTGGGCTGTTGTGCGTTGGCAAACAGTGCCTCGAACTCGTACTGCAGGGCACGTCGAGCGGGGTCTTCCACGCCGCCGGTGAACCAATGAGAGCGAATGGTGTTTGGGCCAGCCAGATTGCGACGTATCTCGCAGCCAACGTCGACTATTTGTTGGTTGGAGCGCTGCTCGGAGCCGAGGCGCTGAGTGTCTACGCGATCGGGTTTCGGCTTGCTTCAGCGTTCTCCTCGATCGTCTCTGCTCCGCTCACTCGCACGGCGTTCGTTGACTTTGCCAACACATCTGACGCTCAGACGCAGCATGATCGATTGGTCAGACAGATCGCCGCATTCGGAGCGCTCGGGGTTTCTGCCACCGCCGCTGTCGGCGCAACGTTGCCGACCGTCCTGGGCGATGGCTGGGAGGCGACGAGAGCGGTGACGATTCTGCTCGGCATCGCTCTTCCGTGGCGTTTGCTGCTCGGCCCGGTGGTTGCACTGGGGCTGACAAGTGGCCGTGCCATTCGTGTCATCGGATGGGAACTGTTTCGCACGGCGGTTCTCGTCGCGGCGATCGTTGCGGGGTCAGGCTCGCTGAATGGAGTGGCGGGAGCAGTTTCGGCCGCAACGATCTTGTCGGTGAGCTGGGCGTACCGCCAAGCGGTGGTCGGGGCCAGACTCTCCCAGTCATCCCTGCTTCAGCTCGTCGGCGTCGCTGCCGCCTCGATCGCAGTCGTTGCCGTCCCGGTTCTCTGAGATCGAACGATCAGACTCGGTCGAGGCGAACACCGAGCCAGTACGGCTGGCGCTCCGCCGGTACGAGGGAACGCACCCGGAAGTAACTGTCGGTCTTCGACGCAGAAGCAGCAGAGGCCGAACTGGTTTGGCTCTGGTCTGAGGCTCGACGCCCATGGGCTTGACCGCACTGCGGGCACTCTGGTGCATCGTGCACCGAGATCAGGCCTCGTCGTTCGAGGGTTTGACGGATGAGCGGAGGGTAGATCCGAGTGTGGTGTCCGAACTCGGCAGCCATCGCCACGTCGAAGTCGGGGAGCAGCCCATCGAACGTTTCACGTTCGAATCGGCGCAGGTGACGCCTCCTGTTGTAGCGGCAGCCGCACATCTCACAGCGGACGGCGGCTCTCGACAGCTTCTCTCGGTTCGGGACCGTGATGATGACGCTGCGCTTGGCCACGCGTGCAAGTTCTTGGCGTGCAGCAACATAAATGGGTTGCGGTAGGTGTTCGAGAATCTCGCACGCGATCACGACATCGAAGGACTGATCAGCGAAGGGGAGCGCGTCAGCAGAACCCTGGGTGCCCATTCCGGCGAGGTGTGACAGAGCCGTCGCACTTCGATCGAGGCCCACGACGAACGGATCATTGGGCAACATCTCGACGAGTGGGTGAAGAAGGCGGCCGTCGCCGGTGCCGACGTCGAGGATGGAAGCGGTCTCGAGCGGCATCATCTTCGCCATCTCGGTGGCCCGGATGACGGTCCGCTCCTGGTCGAGATCGTTCTCGGTACCCCACAGCTCGTCTTGTTCATAGAAAGCACGCTCAACGCTCATGATCTGGGGGTCCTTTCGAGAGGCCTACACAGCTGCAGAAGGCAGCCTGTCGCTTGGGGATCCATCGGCACGTCAAACACAAAGATGATGCGCATCCCCAGAGACGCCGCCGACACCAGATTGGTTCGGTCAACCGCTCAGCCGTAGCGGCCGGTCTGCCGATAGAACGGGCATGGATCGCATCATCGTGCTGGAGGTCAACGAGCTCCCGAAACGAGTGCTCGACTGGTGGGCCGAACGGTCACCAGCGTCGGCAACTGCGCAGCTGCTTGCGTCGGGTTCGTTGACCGAGACCATCCTCGATGACGACTTGCCTCGCGATTTGTATCCGTCGCAGAGTTGGGCATCCATCGGCACCGGTGCGCCGTACGCCGAACACGGTGTGTTCTGGTACGGCGACCCAAAGCCTGCTTCTCACCCCTTCTATTGGCAGGCCGCTGCCGATGCCGGGAAGTCCGTCGGACTCTTCAGCGTACTGCACACGTCGCCTCGGGCCGAGCTGGCCGCTGGGCCGAACTACGCCTTCGTCGTGCCTGACCTCTTCGGTGATGATGCCTCGACGGTTCCCTCGAAGCTGCAGCCGATCCAGGAACTGAACCTACGGATGACCCGTCAGTCCGCTCGGGTGGCGAGCGTTCGCCCCGGACTGGCCGACATCGGTGGAGCTGCTGCGTTCGCTCGCAATGGTGTGAAGCCATCAACGTGGGCGGAGGTCACGATGCTGGCTGCTCAGGTCGCACGGGGAGCCTGGAACAAGGAGCGACTCCGAGTCGCCCAATCGCTGCTTGCCGCAGATGTGTTCGAACGGCAAGTGATCGAGACCGATCCGGATCTCGCTGTTGTGTTCACCAACCATGTTGCATCATTCATGCACCGCTACTGGGCTGCCACCTTCCCAGGAGACTGGGCTGGCGGTTCGGGATACTCAGATGAGTGGATCGAGAAGAACGCTGGAGAGTTGCCGTACGCGATGCAGGCCCTCGATCGCATCGTCAGTCAGCTGACAACTCTTGCTTCGTCGACGGAACGACAGCTCCTTGTTGTTTCGTCCATGGGTCAGAAGGCAGACACGACTCTGGACACCGATCGAGGTTTCCAAGCGGTGATCAGAAAGCCGGATCAGTTCCTCGCTGCTGCCGGTCTCGCATCCGGTCATGAAGTCCGGGGCGCAATGGTGCCGCAGCTGACCGTTGTGGCGTCGACGGCATCTGATGCCGATCACGTGAAGCACGCACTCGAGACGTACCTCGGAGAAGGGCTCGACGAGTTGATGGTCGCCCGTGAAGGCACTGATCACGTCATCACGGTCACCTACAAACCTGCGGCCCGCGACGGCGAAGTCTTCGTCGGCGAGCAGTGGGTTGATCCGGCGGCGATCGGCATGACCGTCGAGGCCGTTGCCGATCACCGATCCGGTCGACACTGTCCGAGAGGCGTGTTGGTGTCGAGTCAGCGTGAGATGTGGCCGGACGAAATCGATGCTCTCCATGTCGCTCCGATGATTCTCGAACGACTCGGTGTCACGGCCCTTGCCCACCACAGGGTTCCAGCAACAGCATGAGGCGCCACTGGATCCGCTTCCTTCATGCGTTCGGTATCGCTGGCATCGTCGGTGGTGCTCGGTTGGCGTACACCGAGATCTTTGGTCCCGCCCGGTTCGGGAGCGACACCACGTCGTCTGCCACGTGGTGGATTGCGCTGACCCTGCTCTTGATCGGCTCGTGCTACGGCCTCGGTCTGCCGGAGATGCCTCGCCGTCGGGGCGAAGCGCTCGCCCGTGGTCTCGGCGCGGTGCTGGTGAGTTTCGGTGCGGTCTCGCTCATCCAACTGGTCGGGGCAGCAACGGTCTTTCCTCGATCGTCGAGCTTCCTGGTCGCAGCCATCGTGCCGCTGTGGTCCCTGCTGACGTGGAATCTCGCAGCAGACCTTCGCTCGTGGTCCACAATGCGAGATCGCATCATGCTCATCACCGATCGGCCCGACGACGTCGCTGCACTCGTTGCAGATCTGGACACCCGCGATGAAGTGGGAGCCACACTTGTTGATGTCGTCAGCATCGATGACGCCCGGATCACCAGGCACGGTCGTGAGCCACTGATCGATCGTGTCAGGGAGTCGAATCCGACCGTGATCGTCATCGACCGTGCTGCGCAGAACGACGACACCGTGGTCAGCCAGATCAGTCAGATCCACCGCACCGGTGTGCGGGTGAGGACCCTTGCGTTGTTCTACGAAGGTTGGCTCGGCAAGTTGCCGGTTGCCGAGCTCGCCCAAGTGTCGATGTTGTTCGACATCGGCGAGGTTCATCGAGCCAACTACATCCGCTCCAAGCGTGTGTTCGACATCTTGATTGGTTCGGTCGGTTCACTGGTGTGTGCCGGATTGCTCTTGCCGATCTTCCTGATCAACATGGTCGCCAACCGCGGTCCGTTGTTCTTCAACCAGGAACGGGTCGGGAAAGATGGCGTGCCGTTCCGGATGTACAAGTTCCGTACGATGACCGAGTCCCACGAGGATCATTCGACGTGGACCGCCGACGGTGACATGCGGATCACACCCTTTGGACAGCTGCTCCGAAAACTCCATCTCGACGAGTTGCCGCAGATGGTCAACATCGTGCGGGGCGAACTCTCGATCGTCGGCCCACGACCCGAGCAGGTCCACTACGTCGAAGAGCTTCGGACGAAGATCCCGTTCTACGACGAGCGACACATCGTTCGGCCCGGTCTCACTGGCTGGGCTCAGGTGAAGCTGGGCTACACCGCAACCGACGGCGACGCGCTCGAGAAGCTCCAGTACGACTTCTACTATCTGCGCCGCCA
Source organism: uncultured Acidimicrobiaceae bacterium (assembly GCA_964351995.1). GTDB lineage: Bacteria > Actinomycetota > Acidimicrobiia > Acidimicrobiales > SZUA-35 > SZUA-35. Next base: position 127,234 of record CAYGQE010000008.1, read on the forward strand.
GAGCATCAGCTTCGATCTCAGGATCATCGGACGGACGGTGAGAGAAGTCGTCGGCGGTCTCGGCCGTTGACGTGGCGACCGGGGACGTTGTCAGGCCAAAGCGGGGGCTGAAAGCGCCAAAACCGAGGGTCCTAAACCCGGGGTTTGGGACATACGTTTTCGGGGGTTGAGGCCCCCGGTTGGGTTCACGTAATGCTGAGCATGCGGTCGAGGGCGACCTTTGACCATTCGGTGGTGTCGTCGTCGACGGAGATCTGATTGACCACGTTGCCGGCGAGTAGTTCCTCCAAGACCCAAGCGAGGTGGGGGAGATCGATCCGGAACATCGTGCTGCACGGGCAGATCAGCGGATCGAGGTTCTTGATGGTCTTGTCCGGGAACATCTTGGCCAACCGGTTGACGAGATGGACCTCGGTGCCGATGCCGATTGCGGTGCCGGCGGGAAGCTCCCGCACCCGGCGCAGGATGTAGCTGGTCGACCCGAGTTCGTCGGCTTTCTCGCAAGCGTCGTGGGGCGCTTCGGGATGAATGAGCACGACGCCGTCAGGGAATTCGGCTCGGAAATCCGCCACCTGCTCCGGGGTGAAACGTTGGTGGATGGTGCAGTGCCCCTTCCAGAGGAAGAAGGTGGCGGCTTCGTAGTCTTCGGCGGTGAGCCCACCACCCGGCTTGCGAGGGTCCCACAACCGCATCTCGTCGTGGGAGTACCCCATGGCCAGCGCCGTGTTGCGGCCCAGGTGTTGATCGGGGAAGAACAGCACCTTGTCACCGCGTTCGAGGCTCCACTCGAGCACAGCACGAGCGTTCGACGAGGTGCACACCGCACCACCGTTCTTGCCTACGAAGCTCTTGATGGCCGCTGATGAATTCATGTAGGTCACCGGCTGGAGACGATCGGTGTCGATCGTTTCGCTGATGGTTTCCCACATCTCCTCGACTTGATCGAGGTCGGCCATGTCCGCCATCGAACAGCCGGCATTGAGGTCGGGAAGGATCACCCTTTGGGCGTCGGAAGTAAGGATGTCAGCGGACTCGGCCATGAAGTGCACGCCACAGAAAATGATGAAGTCTGCGTTCGGACGTTCTTGAGCGAGGAGCGAAAGCTTGAACGAGTCCCCAAAGGCATCGGCGAATTCGAGCACGTCATCCCGCTGATAGTGGTGACCCAAAACGAACAACCGTTCGCCGAGTTCGGCTTTGGCCGCCGTGATGATCGACTTGAGTTCGTCATCACCGAGACGGGTGTAGCGATCGGGAAGAGGTCGCTGGAGACGCAGCATGGTCGAACACTACTGGTCGGGTTCGTTCTCCTCAGCCTCATTCCCCGTCGATCCGTCAACTGGATCGGTGGTGGGAGGGGCTGGACACACGGCTCGAGGTCGTTCGTTTGCGAGCACGAGTCGGCTCACCGCTGGTGCAATGTCTTCACTGGCCTGGGCCAGGTTCTTGTCGTCCATGACACCGATGACGAACCCCTCTGCGTTCAGCACCACCGAGCCCTCAGTCGCCGGGATGTCAAGTTCGAACGACGCGTTTCGACCGTTCACGGTGTTCGTTGTTGCAATCGTTGCCGGGATCGGCGAGTTGCCTCCGGTGAAGGAGAGCACGCTGACGACGTCGTCGACGCTGACCCGCGCCGACACACCCCACTCCAAGCCGCCGGTCAATCGCTCCTCGGTTCTCACCACGGCGAGGTTTCTCGTAAGGCTCCATCCCAGCACTTCAGCTGAGAGCGTGGCGCCATCGGCTGTTCGCACCGACGGTCGGTTGTCGGTGACGATGCTTGTTTTGGGGACGAGGATGGTGTTGTCAGCAAACAACATGCCTTTGGTTTGGTCGAGGATGCCGCAGCCATCGAGATCGAGGTCGACGACGGCCTCGCTCGACGCTGCGATGGCGCTGGCATCGAGTTCCAACGCTTGGGCCGCTGCTTCGACCTCTTGGGCTTGCGACGACCTGATTCGGTAGGAACCCATGACGCCGCCGACGAGCAGCAAACCTGCGAGGAGGGGAGCGCCGAGGGTCAACACGCGATGCGACGATGTCGGACCCAGCTTGACGGTTCCGTCGAGGCGCGTGGTGCGAGCCGCAACACCGTCTGGAGCGACGCGAGTGGCGGTCGAGAGATGTTGTGCGAACACCATCGGCGGTGTCGGCGCAGCATCGGAGTGCGACGGCGTTTGCGATGTGGGTGTGCTGGTGGGCGCTGGCGGCGGAGCTGCGGCGGCTGAAGGGTCTTTCGGCCGCCGATCAACCGTTGTTCCCAGGTATCCAGCAAGAGCGCCGGGAGCGGGCGTCTTTGGAACCGAGCGCGGAGGAAGGACAGCGGCGGGGCTGGCAGCTTCGGATGCGGCCGTGATGGGAACCGAGGGCTCTTGGCCAGCGAGCTGGCGAAGGAAGTCGTCTGGATGAATGCCATCGTTGGGAACCACGGGTGCCGCCCAACCGGGAGCGTGCGAGGGGAGATTCCCGTCTTCGCGTCGGCGGACGTCAGCGCCGGTCGAATCCACGCGCGCTGTTCCGCACACCGTGCATTTGTCGACCGTCTTTGGGAGAACGTTGTGGCAGTGCCCGCAGATTTCCATGATTCCTCCTTCTCTTCATCGGCACGCCTAGGGGCGACTTGACGGATCAGGAAGAACACCCCAGGGGAAGCTCTAGCCTTGGTTCGATGGTGCAACGACCCCCCGCGGGAACGATCCCTGATGCACCAGGCTCGTATCAGTTCTCCGATGCCGAGGGGCGGGTGATCTACGTCGGCAAGGCGAAATCGCTTCGCTCTCGACTCTCGAGTTACTTCCAGAATCCGATCAACCTTCACCCGCGAACGGCACAGATGGTGGCGACTGCCACCTCGGTCGAGTGGATCCAGGTCCGCAACGACGTCGAAGCGTTGATGCTCGAATACAACTTGATCAAGGAGCACCGGCCTCGCTTCAACGTCCGGTTGATCGATGACAAGAGCTACCCGTACCTGGCGGTGACACTCGGCGACGAATGGCCGCGCCCCCAGGTCATGCGAGGCAAGAAGCGCAAGGGCACTCGGTATTTCGGTCCCTACGCCCACGCCTATGCCATCAGGGACACGCTCGATCAGCTCTTGCGAACCTTCCCAGTTCGCACGTGCACGAACAACAAGTTCAGTCGCCACGAGAAGCTCGGCAAGCCGTGCCTGCTCTTCCACATCGAGAAGTGCTCCGGGCCGTGCGTTGGCGAAGTGTCGAAGGCCGATTACGACGTGATGGTCGATGATTTGTGTCGGTTCCTCGACGGCGACACCGATTTCGTGCTCGAGAAGCTCGATGCCGAGATGCACGCCGCGGCCGAGGCGCTCGAGTTCGAACAGGCAGCTCGCGTGCGAGATCGCATCTCCACCGTCAACAAGGCGGTCGCCAAGCAACAGATGGTTGCGGACAGCGACGACGACATCGATGCGATCGGTATCGCTGATGACGAGCTCGAAGCGTTGGTCTTTGTTTTCATGGTGCGGCGTGGTCGCGTGGTCGGGCGTCGGAGTTTCGTCGTCGACAAGGTCGAGGAGCTCACGGCGAGCGACCTCACCGACAAGATCCTCGAAGGTCTCTACGACGAAGACCCCGTGATGGGCATGCCGAAGACGGTGCTGGTGCCCGAAGCATCGACCGATCCCGAGCTCTATCAGGCCTGGCTCAGTGAACTTCGCGGTTCGAACGTCGAGATTCGAGTGCCCATGCGGGGCGACAAGCGGCAGCTGCTGGAGACAGTCACCAAGAACGCCACAGAGGAGTTCACCCGACACCGGATGAAGCGGGCGTCGGATCACAACGCCCGGTCACGAGCACTCAACGAGCTGCAGGAGTACCTCGAGCTCCCCGAATCGCCGTTGCGGATCGAGTGCTACGACATGAGCCATCTGCAGGGAACCGACTACGTCGGGTCGATGGTGGTGGTTGAAGACGGGGCCGCAAACCGCAACGAGTACCGGCGGTTCAAGATTCGCACAGTCGATCAAAATGACGACTTTGCGGCCATGGAAGAAGTGCTCCGCCGTCGCCTGACCAACTACGTCGAAGAGACCAAGAAGCCGGTGGCCGAGCGGGGCAAGTTCCAGTACCCGCCGCAACTGCTCGTGGTCGATGGTGGCAAGGGTCAGCTGAGTCGGGCGATCAAGGTGGTCGAGGAGCTCGGACTCGCCGAAAAGATTCCGGTGTGCTCGTTGGCCAAGCAGTTCGAAGAGATCTACTTGCCTCACAAGGCCGAGCCTGTTCGACTTCCTCGACAGTCCGAGGCGCTCTACCTGATGCAACGCATCCGAGACGAGAGCCACCGGTTTGCGATCACCTATCACCGCAAGCTGCGGGACAAGCGAATGACTGAGTCTGTGCTCGACAACATCAAGGGCCTCGGCCCGACCAGACAGAAGCGGCTCGTCAAAGAGCTGGGAGGCATCAACAAGGTGAAGAAGGCCGAGCTCGAGACGCTCAAAGACCTGTCGTGGCTACCCGATGCAGTTGCTGACGCGGTGTATGCCAAGACCCATGGGCTCAGATCATGAGCGGTGATGTCCCGGTCGGGGGATGGGCCGCCGACACTGCCGATTGGTGGCAGCGCGAGTTCACCGACGGTGTCGACCCCGAATACACCGAACAAATCATTCCGATCATCGTCGAGCAGGTCGCGGGGCCCGCGCCTGATGGCCCTGAAAAGCTGCGTGTGCTCGACATCGGCACCGGTGAGGGCCAGGTGGCACGAGCGCTTCGAGCAGCCGGAGCTGACGTCATCGGCATCGACCCGATCTCGGCGATGATCCACGAAGCGAGCGAGCGTGACCCCGCAATGGCGGTGGCTCAGGCTGGAGGGGGAGCGCTCCCGTTCTCTGATGCTTCGTTCGACAAGGCTGTGGCGTGTCTGGTCTTTGAACACATCGACGACGTCGATGACGCCATTGCCGATGTGGCCAGAGTCCTTCGTCCCGGCGGCACGTTCTTGTTCCTGCTCAACCACCCGCTGCTGCAAACTCCCGACAGCGGCTGGATCGATGACCAGATCATCGAACCGCCCGAGCAGTACTGGCGGATTGGTCCGTACCTGATCGAGCAGGCAACGGTCGAGGAAGTGCAGAAAGGCGTTTTCATCCGGTTCATCCACCGGCCTCTGTCGCGCTATCTGAACGCCCTTGCCGACAACGGTTTGCTTTTGCATGAGATGATCGAGCCTGCGCCGCCGGAAGGATTCCTTGCGCAAGCTCCGCAGTTCCGCGACGCAGCGACCGTGCCTCGGTTGCTCGTTCTGCGGTTGGTCAAGACCATCCCTGGCGCGAAGAACGACGTGCAAAGATGAGCGACATGGAAACTCCGGAAGCAAGACCGCGATCCAAGCAGGTGGTTGTTGTCTCGGGAATGTCCGGGGCCGGCCGTTCGGTTGCGGCGGGGATGTTCGAGGATCTCGGCTGGTTCGTGATCGACAACCTGCCGGTGTCCCTTGTGCCCAAGATCGCCGAGTTGGCCGGGTCCACCAGCGACTACGAGCGCGTGGCGCTGGTGATGCATGGCTATGACGAGGAGATGGCCTCTCAGGTTGAAGCGCTTCGTTCCGAACTCGAGCATTTGACGGTGGTGTTCCTCGAGTCATCTGACGATGTGTTGCTCCGTCGGTACAAGAGCACGAAGCGTCGTCACCCTCTGGCCGACGGGGCGTCACCGGTGTCGGCTTCCATCGCCGACGAGCGCCGACGTTTGCTGAAGGCGAAGGAATCGGCCGATCTCGTGATCGACACTTCTGATCTCAACCCACACCAGCTGCGCGATGTCTTGGCGTCATCGTTCGCTGCCACGGCTGACGACCATGCCATGCGAATCGGCGTGAGCAGCTTCGGTTTCAAGCACGGGCTGCCCCTCGACGTCGACATGGTGATCGATTGTCGGTTCTTGCCGAATCCTCACTGGATGCCTGAGTTGCGCCCGTTCTCCGGCAAGGACGAAAGCGTGCGCGAGTACGTACTCGAACGCGACGTGACCCAACGCTTCCTGGACCGTCTGAACCCATTGCTCGACGACTTGTTGCCGGCCTACGCCGAGGAGGGCAAGTCCTACTTCACCGTTGCGTTCGGTTGCACCGGCGGTCGCCACCGATCCGTTGCGGTGGCCGAAGTGGTCGCCCAACACTTGACTTCTGGCGGATGGGTGCCGCGGGTCTTCCATCGAGACATCGATCGTTGAACAGACATGACCGCTGAACAACGCTCCGAGCGCTTTCGCGCTCTGGCCCCTCGTGTCGTTGCGCTTGGCGGCGGGCACGGGCTTGCTGCGTCGCTTCAGGCGGCGCAGACCTTCGCTTCGAACATCGTCGGCGTGGTTTCGGTTGCCGACGACGGTGGCTCATCGGGACGCATTCGCCGCGAACTCGGCTTGCCGGCCCCGGGTGACCTGCGGCGTTGCCTGTCTGCTCTCGCCAGCGACGACAGCTTGATCGCCCGTTCGCTCGAACACCGCTTCGAGTCCGGCTCGCTCGAGGGGCATCCGCTGGGCAATTTGCTCCTGGCGGGGTTGGCCGAAGCAGGTGGCGACTTCCAGCAGGCGATCTCCGAAGTTGCTCGCCTGGTGGGTGCCGTCGGCACGATTTACCCGGCCACCAAAGGCCCTGTCACGCTCGTCGCCAACACCGCCGCCGGACCGATTCGTGGGCAGGTGACGATCGAGGAGTCCTCCGAGATCAGCGACCTGCGTTTCGACCCAGCTGAGCCAAGTGCCCCTGCAGCGGCGGTCGAAGCCATTCTCGGCGCTGATCAGATCATCATCGGTCCGGGCTCGTTGTTCACCAGTGTGTTGGCTTGTGCTTTGGTCCCGGACATCTTGGCGGCGCTCCAGGCGGCATCGGGTCAGCGGGTGTTTGTCGCCAATGTGGCCAACGATCGCGCTGAGGCTCGTGGGTTCGACCTGGCTGCTCACGTCGACACGTTGAACAGCTACGGGGTCCCGGTCGATGTGGTCTTGGCCGATGGGCCCTTGGACGACATCGAAGGACCGATACAGCGCATCGGAGGCCTTCCTTTGGTGCACACGCCGATGGCTGCAGTCGACGGTTGGGGCCATCGACCGGATCGGCTTGGTAGGTCGCTCGGATCCGTGTACGCACAGATGGACTCAGATCGCTAGATCGGCCAGACGGGCGGAGTACAGTCGGACTGTCGTGTTCGATCGACGGACGCGTCCTCCAGGAGGCACTTCATCCATGTCCATTCGTGTGGGAATCAACGGCTTCGGCCGAATCGGCCGCAACTTCTTCCGTGCCGCAAAGGCGTCAGGCGCCGACATCGACTTCGTCGCAGTGAACGATCTCGGATCGCTCGACACCATGGCCCACCTGCTGAAGTACGACTCGGTTCTCGGCGTCCTCCCGAACGAAATCGCAGCAGCCGAGGGTGGAATCAGTGTCGACGGCGATGTGCTGAAAGTGCTTTCCGTGCGCAATCCCGCCGATCTGCCCTGGGGCGACCTGGGTGTCGATGTCGTCATCGAATCGACGGGCATCTTCACTTCGCGTGACACCGCTGCTGCTCACCTGGACGCAGGCGCTCCGTTCGTCATTGTTTCCGCACCTTGTTCCGAGGCCGACAACACCTTCGTCGTCGGCGTCAATGACGACACCTTCGATCCGGCCAAGGACAAGGTCGTCTCGAACGCATCGTGTACCACGAACTGTTTCGTTCCGATGGTCAAGGTCCTCGACGATGTCTTCGGCGTCGAGCAAGGCCTCATGACCACGATCCACGCTTACACCGGTGATCAAGCGATTGTCGACGGACCTCACAAGGATCTCCGTCGTGCTCGTGCTGCTGCGATCAACATCATCCCCACCTCGACCGGCGCTGCCCGGGCCACCGGCCTGGTGCTGCAATCAATGCAGGGCAAGCTCGACGGCACCTCACTTCGTGTGCCGGTTCCCACCGGATCGATCACCGACTTCACCGCCGTGCTCAAGTCGTCGCCCAGCGTCGACGAGATCAATGCTGCCTACAAGGCTGCGGCATCAGAAGGCAAGCTCGCCGGTGTGCTCGAATACACCGAGGCACCGATCGTCTCCTCCGACATCGTCACGTCCCCGGCGTCATGCACCATCGACGCCGGCATGACCATGGCGCAGGGCACCCTCGTCAAGGTCTGCGGTTGGTACGACAACGAGTGGGGCTATTCGAACCGGCTGGTCGACATGTCTCAGATCGTCGGAGCTGCAAACCAAGCATGACGGTCTTTGGCGTTCCGGAACTGGAAGATCTCGAGGCGTCGCTCGGCGGCAGCCTCGAGGGCAAGTCGATCCTCGTCAGAGTTGACTTCAACGTGCCGATGTCTGGTGGGCAGATCACCGACGACTTGCGAATGCAGGCGGCTCTGCCAACCCTGCACTGGCTCCAGGAACGGGGCGCCAAGGTCACGGCCTGCTCACACCGTGGTCGCCCCAAGGGCGAACCCAACCCCGAGTTCTCGATGGATCCGGTTCGCGCCCATCTGGCCACGCTGGCTCCCGGAGTGGCCCTGCTCGAGAACCTTCGGTTCAATCCCGGCGAGACAAGCAATGATCCGGCCTTCGTTGCGTCATTGGTCGAGGGCCACGATGGGTACGTCAACGATGCGTTCGGCGCATCGCATCGTGAACATGCGTCGATCGTTGGCCCACCCCAGACCCTGCCATCGGCTGCCGGGCGACTCCTTGCGAAAGAGGTCGAGGTCATCCTCGGCGTCCGCAACCAGCCGCGTCGGCCGTTCGTGGCGATCATGGGTGGTGCCAAGGTCTCTGACAAGCTCAGCGTGATCGAAGCACTACTCGCCACAGTCGACAGCATCATCGTTGGCGGGGGCATGGCGTTCACGTTCCTGAAGGCCAAGGGCCACGACGTGGGTGATTCATTGCTCGAGGTCGACATGGTGGACACCTGCGCTCGACTGCTCGAAAGCGGCGCAACCATCCATCTCCCGCAGGACATCACGGCGCTCGGCGGCGGTGGAAAGTTGTTCGATCCCGAAGCCGGGGGAGAGGTTCGCCAAGCCGGTGTCAATCTCAGCTCGGGTTGGATGGGCGTCGACATCGGCCCGTACTCTGCGGCGCTGTTCACCGATGTGATCCTCGACGCTGGCACGGTGCTGTGGAACGGACCCATGGGGGTGTTCGAGGACCCTCGTTTCGAAGCGGGCACCCGGGCCGTCGCCGAGGCAATGGCCGAGACTCGGGCCTTCACCGTGGTGGGTGGTGGCGATTCCGCCGCCGCAGCCAAGCAATTCGGTGTTGACCGCAGCGTTGATCATGTGTCGACGGGTGGCGGAGCGTCGTTGGAACTGATCGAGCAGGGCGATCTCCCTGGCCTTGCAGCTCTTCGAAGCTGAAACAAACCCAAAACAACGGAGTGAATCTCATGGCTCGTACGCCTCTGATCAGTGGCAATTGGAAGATGAACCTCAATCACTTCGAGGCGCTCAAGCTGGTGCAGGAGTTGAGTTATCAGGTGACCACCGATGACGTCGACGTCGTCGACATCTCGTTGCACCCGCCGTTCACCGACCTCCGAACGGTGCAAACCGTGCTCGAAGCGGATCGACTGCCGTTCCATCTCGGAGCGCAACACTGCCACTTCGAGGCCAACGGTGCGTTCACCGGTGAAGTGGCTCCATCGATGCTGGCCAAGATGAACGTGAGCTACGTGATCGTCGGGCACTCCGAGCGCCGCGAAGTCTTCGGCGAGACCGACGAAATGATCAATGCCAAGGTGAAAGCGATCCTGGCCAACGACATGGTGCCGATCCTCTGTGTTGGCGAGACGCTTGATGAGCGCGAGGCCGGCGAGGCGGAATCGAAGGTCGCAGCCCAGGTGCAGGCCGGTCTCGAGGGTGTCAGCCCCGAGAACGTCGCGGCGCTGGTGATCGCCTACGAGCCCATTTGGGCCATCGGCACCGGCAAGACCGCATCAGCTGACGATGCGCAAGCAATGTGCGCTTTCGTGCGGGCAACCGTGCGGGATCTGGTCAGCGATGAGGCGGCTGACGCACTGCGGGTGCAATACGGCGGTTCGGTGAAGCCGACCAACGCCCATGAGTTGTTGACCCAACCCGATATCGATGGAGCGCTGGTTGGCGGAGCAAGCCTCGAAGCCGAGTCGTTTGCACGTATCGCACAGTTCAGATTGTCGCCAGAAAGCGACAACTGATCTGACGGTTTGGTACTCCTCATTGCATGACGGCCCTGTTACCGCAAGGTCAACAAAAGGTTGAGCACCGTTCACTTGGGAAGCAACCCGGTTAAGGTTTCGCCACTTACGTGACGGCACCGCCGTCCACGCCAATCAATGAGGAGTGTTCCTGTGCTAGGGGAGAACAAGCTTGCGCGTTTGCTCGCGCTACTGTTTGCCTTCACGCTCGTTGCCGCCGCTTGCGGTGGTAGCGATAGTGAAGATGCCGACGAAGAGACGTCAGAAACCACGGCAGCTGCCGAGGATGAAGAGCCAGAAGAGACCACCACGACCGCACCGCCAGCTCCTGAAGAGGATGGCGCAACCGGTGGCACGTTGATCTGGGCCCACGAGCAGGAGCCACCAGACCTCCACCTCGACGACCCGAACAACAACCTGTCGATCACGTCGTGGATTCGCAGCGCCATGATCGAAGGCCTCTATGGCATCTCCGGCGCCACCGAGTACTTCCCCGAGCTTCTCGCCGAGGAAGGCGTCGTCAACCAGAACGACGATGGCACCGTGTCCATCGACTTCGTTCTTCGTGACGGCCTCTCGTGGTCAGACGGCACGCCGCTCACCACCGCTGACGTCGTGTACACCTACGACATCATCACCGAGGGTTGTGCTCGTGAAGAGGACGGCTCCATCGCTGACGGCGGCATCGCCGAAGACGCCGAAGAGTCCACCTGCGTGTACTTCACCGGTGGCTACACCGGCATCGAGCTCATCACGAGCATCGACGTCACCAGCGACACCGAGTTCACCATCAACTGGGCCAGCTTCTTCGCTGGTTGGAAGGGCACGCTCTCTGAGCTGTACGCCGCCCACGCCTATGGCGCCAACGCTGATGAAGTCAACGCCAACCTGGTCGAGTGGAGCAACGCCGATGGCGTGCTTCCCTCCTCGGGTCCGATGATCTTCGACAGCTGGGACCGCGGCGTTTCGTTGAGCATGGTGCGGAACGACGCCTACCACGGCTCGAACAGCCCCGATGCCCGCAACGATGGTGTTGCGTTCGTCGATGGTGTTGACATCAACTTCGTTGCTGACACCGACACCCAGATCAATGCCTTGAAGGCTGGCGAAGCGCAGATCATCATGACCCAGCCGCAGCTTGCCTTCGGCGAGCGCCTCACGACGGATGAGAACTTCACCGTTGCGTCGTCGGCTGGTCCGGTTTACGAGCACTGGGGTCTCAACGTCCTCAACGTTCACCTCGTCGATCCGCTGGTCCGTGAAGCACTTGCGTACGGCATCGACAAGACCGAAGTGATGGCGGGTCTCTACACGCCATTGTTCGGCGACACCCTCCCCGCTGAGGGTCTCGGCAACACCTTCTGGATGTCGAACCAGGGTCCGTACGAAGACCACCAGGTCATGTACGAAGGCAAGCTCGTCGACGAAGCGAAAGCCAACCTCGAAGAGGCTGGCTACACCCTCGGTGACGACGGCATCTATGAGCACCCCGAGCGCGGTCGCTTGAGCCTCCGTGTCGGCACCACCGGCGGCAACGCCCTGCGTGAGCTGCAGCAGCAGCTCATCCAGGCCCAGCTCGTCGAGTCCGGTATCGAGATCATCATCGACAACGTCGACGGTGCTGCCTACTTCGGTGAGCGTCCGTTCTCCGAAGAGGCCCTTGCAGCTGCCAACTCCGGTGGTGCTGAAGGCGACCCCACGATCTGGGACATCACCCAGTTCGCATGGGTCGGCGGTCCGTGGCCAGGTGGCAACACGCCATCGGGTCTCACCGGCAACGGCAACAACGCCTACGGCTACTCCAACGCTGAGTACGACGCCCTTGGCGCCGAGTGTGACGGCATTGTTGACGACGCTGCTCGCGCCGACTGCTACAACACCCTTGATCGGTACAAGACGACTCTCGAACTCGATCCCGAGGGCGGTCTGTTCATGATCCCGCTGACGCAGAAGCCCTCGTACTACGGCTACCTGTCCAGCGTTCTGTCGGGTGCCGGTGTGGCTCCTGACGCCCAAGGCGCTGGCCCGCTGGCCAACGTCGTGGACTTCCAGTTCAGCTAAGCACTGAATGAGAGATGGCGGGGACAGGCCCAGTTGGCCTGTCCCCGCCGCTCGTTCTGCGCCATACTGCCGACGCATCGTCGTCGGGCTGTGGCGGCGTGGTGGTGTTACGACGGCTCGCAGCGTTGGTGATCCGCTCTCGACTGGCCCTCTTGGCCGGTCGAGGTCGGTTCGTGAACTCTGAGCCCCCCGGAGATCGATCGTGTTCGTCTTTGCCATTCGCCGAGCGTTGGTAGCCATTCCCATATTGCTGTGCGCGACATTTTTCACCTTCTGGGGGACATCGATCGTCACCAACCCGCTGGACAATCTCGCCACCTGCACCACGTGCTCGCCGGCGGCCTATGACCGCTTGATCGAGTTGTACGAGCTCGACAAGCCGATTCCGCAGCGGTACCTCAGCTGGCTTGGCGATTTCGCGACTGGTGACATGGGCTCTGCCACATCACAGGGTGAGCGGCCAGTGAGTGAGGTGTTCTGGGAGCGTGGGCGTAACACGCTGCTGCTCGCCATCCCGGCCTTTGTCCTGCTCACGATTCTCGGGACGTTCACTGGGGTGTATGCCGCACTTCGACAATATTCGGTGGGCGACTATGCGGTCACCTCTGTGTCGTATCTCGGGCTCTCGATGCCCACGTTCTTCTTCGGCTTGTTACTCCAAGTGGTGTTCGCGATCTGGGTGCCTCAATGGTTTGGCTTCAAACCATTCTTTTCATCGGGGATGAGGCTTGATTCCCCCTTGCTGTTCTTGCAGAGCGTGACGCTTCCCGTCATCACGCTGATGTTCGTGCTGCTCGCTGGCGACAGCCGGTTCATTCGGGCAGCAGTGCTCGATCTCAAGAGCGCCGACTTCATTCGCACGGCTCGAGCCAAGGGTTTGAGCGAGCGAAAGGTGATCACCAAGCACCTGTTCCGCAACGCCATGATTCCTGCGGTCACGCTGTGGTCGCTGAACGCAGCAGCGCTGTTCGGGGGATCGCTCATCACCGAGACCATCTTCTCGTGGCCTGGCTTTGGCCGGCTGCTGATCGATGCGGTGTTTGCCGCTGACTTGGACTTGACCATGGCGATCGTGTTCGCCGTGGCGGTCCTGGTCGTGGCCTTCAACCTGCTGGCTGACATTCTCTACGGCGTGCTCGATCCGAGGATTCGATATGACTGATCTGCAAGACTCGGCAAGCACTACCGAGGAAGACGACGCAGCGCGATTGGCGCAGATCGAGGCCCAAGCTCTGGGGCTCAGTGAGAAGCCGGAGAGCCTCGGCCGGCAGGCCTGGGATCGTTTCCGGCGTCACAAGTTGGCGATCATCGGCACGATCACGCTGATCCTTTTGGCGCTGTCATTCTGGATCGGCCCGTACTTCATCAAGTACAGCTTCGATGAGGTCAACATCATTGCCAGAGCGCAGGGCCCTTCGTGGGATCACCCCTTCGGTACCGACGACCTCGGCCGCGACCTGCTCGCTCGCACCCTTCGAGGCGGTCAGTACTCGCTGCGAATCGCCCTGTTCACTGCGGTGCTTGCCACCCTCATCGGTACGTTCTTCGGCGCTCTCGCCGGTTACTTCGGCGGGTTGGTCGACGGTGCCATCAGCTTCCTCGTGAACGTGATGCTGACGCTTCCCGGCATCATCATCCTCGTGATCTTCGGCCGTGAGTTCGGCTCACGCCCCAACACGGTGGCGGTGCTGATTGCTTTCCTGTCGTGGCTGCGGGCCTCTCGCCTCGTGCGAGCTCAGGTCCTTCAGTTGAAGGAGATGGAGTTCGTGCAAGCGGCCCGTGCGGCGGGGGCTGGTTCGCAGCGCATCATCATGCGTCATCTCATCCCAAACATCGTCAGCATTCTGCTGGTCGAGATCACGTTGCTTGCCGGCACGGCCATCATCTTGGAGTCGACGCTGTCGTTCCTTGGCCTCGGTGTGCAACCGCCCGACACGACGCTCGGCACACTCATTGCTGAAGGCAAGGGCTCCCTCGACGTGCGACCATCCCGGGTCTTGATACCCGGAGCGGCTGTGACGGCAATCATCTTGAGCATCAATTTCATCGGTGACGCACTCCGCGACGCCGTCGACCCCAAGAGCGGCACCGACTGATGGCAAACCAAAGCGACGAACCTCTCCTGTCAGTCGACGACTTCAGTGTTTCGTTCAAGACCAAACGGGGCATGGCAGCGGCCGTGCGAAACGTGAGCTTCGATGTTCACCCCGGCGAATCGATGGCCATCGTCGGCGAGTCGGGCTCTGGAAAGAGTGTGACGTCGCTCGGTATTCTCGGACTGCTGCCCAAGAGCGCTCTGATCACTGGCTCGGCCAAGTTCCGGGGCGAAGAGCTCGTTGGCATGAAGGCCGACAAGCTGCGTTCGGTTCGTGGCAACAAGATCGCCATGATCTTCCAGGACCCGATGACGGCGTTCAATCCGCTGTTCACCATTGGCGATCAGATCGCTGAGGCGATGGAGACCCACGGCAAGATGAAGGGATCTGCGGCGCTCAGCGAAGCAGCCAACCTTCTCGAAATGGTCGGCGTCCCCGAACCCGGCCAGCGTGTCAACCAGTACCCGCACGAGTACTCCGGCGGTATGCGGCAGCGCGCCATGATCGCCATGGCGATCGCCAACCGACCAGACCTCCTCATCGCTGACGAGCCAACCACTGCGCTCGACGTCACCATCCAGGCCCAGGTCATGGAAGTGCTCGCTGACATTCGCCAGGAAACCGGCGCAGCAATGATCCTCATCACCCACGATCTTGGGGTTGTCGCTGGATCGGCCGAGCGCGTTCAGGTGATGTACGGCGGGCGAATCTTCGAACGTGGCACCACTCGTCAGGTGTTCTACGAGCCAACCAACCCCTATACGCGGGGCTTGCTGAGTTCGATGCCCCGCCTCGATGCGATCGGTGAGCGCCTCATCCCGATCGACGGCACGCCGCCGAGCATCATGAACATGCCCGTCGGTTGCGCGTTCTCGCCTCGGTGTGGCTACGCGCGGGACGTGTGCCGAGAGCGTCCTGCAACGCTCCAGCCGGTCGAGATCGGGCACGAGAGCCGATGTCACATCACGGCTGAGCTTCCTCCCTACGTTCGAGAAGGATTGGCATCGTGACCGTTCCGTTGTTGGAAATCGATGCGCTCACCACGCACTTCCCGATTCGGGCCGGACTTTTTCGCAAGATCGTTGGACAAGTGCACGCCGTCGACGGTGTCACTCTTACGGTCGGCGAAAAGGAGACAGTGGGCATCGTTGGTGAGTCGGGTTGCGGCAAGACCACGTTCGGTCGATCGATCATGCGTTTGGTCGAGCCCACCAGCGGCAGCGTGAAGTTCCGCGGCGAGGAGATCACCACCGCATCGAAAGATCGGATGCGCGAGCTTCGCTCCGAACTGCAGATCGTATTCCAGGATCCCTATGCATCGCTGAACCCTCGGATGCCGGTCAACGACATCATTGCTGAGCCGTTGCGGATCCACGGCAGCTCGTCGAGCGAGGCATCGAAGCGGGTTGCCGACTTGCTCGCTGCGGTGGGTCTGCTTCCCGAGCATGCGAACAGGTATCCGCACGAGTTCTCCGGTGGTCAGCGTCAGCGCATCGGTATCGCCCGTGCGCTGGCGCTGAATCCGAGCTTGATCGTTCTCGACGAGCCCGTGTCGGCGCTCGATGTGTCGGTCCAGGCCCAGGTCATCAACCTTCTGGAAGACATTCAGGAAGAGTTCAACCTGGCCTACATGTTCATTGCCCACGATCTGTCGGTGGTTCGCCACATTTCGGATCGCGTGATGGTGATGTACCTGGGGAAGGTGGCAGAGGTCGCGTCCTCGGCCTTGCTCTACGAATCACCGGCACACCCCTACAGCCACTCGTTGCTGTCAGCGGTGCCGATTGCCGATCCCGACATCGAGAAATCGCGAGAGCGCATCGTGCTGCAGGGCGACATCCCGAGCCCGGCCAACCCGCCGTCGGGTTGCCGTTTCCGGACTCGCTGTCCCATCGCCGTCGAGCGATGCGCCGAAGAGGAGCCGCCGCTTCGCGAGCTCCGACCAGGTCATTTCGTGTCGTGTCACTTCCCGATGGAGATGGGCGAGACGCTGCTCGACCGAGTCGGCTCGACCAAGCTTCCTGCCTAAGTCATTGGTCGTGTCCGAAGCCGGACGTCGGTCCATTGTGCTGCACACGTCGTGGCGTGGCCGGTTCACGGCGCTGCTCGCTCCCGGAGTCATGCTGACTTGGGGCGGCTATGGGTTTGCCGTTGCTGGGCTGCAGTGGTTCAACGGCATCCTCCTCCTGATCGGCCTCGTGATCGGCGCTGTGGTGATGTTCGACTACCCGCTCTGGTCCACGATCGGGCCCGACGGCGTTGCTCGTCGTTGCGTGCTGCGAACCGAGCGACTGGGCTGGTCGGACGTCAGGACGATTGCTCGGCCCGGTGCTCGGCAGCGCTTCCCTGTGTCGAAGCGTGGTGTGAGAACTGACGGGACCAAGATCGCAACCGGCCGGGCTGGCCTGGTGGCTGAGGTCGGGAAGCGGCCGTATCTGCTCGTCGACCGGATCGAGAGTCCGGCCGAGCACGAGGCGATCCAGCGTGGCTTGGTGAAGTGGGCTCCCAATCTGGTGCTGCGCGCCGCGAAGCCTGTCGAGGGCACTCCTCCGACGTGGCTCTACAAGCGCCGAAAGGATGACGTCGAGGGGATGGTGGATTGGCGATGATCCACACAAACCTGGAGTTCGCCAGGGGGATTGTTGCGCACAATGGTGGAGATCCAGCGTTGCTCGGGCAGTCGGGGACGACCGCTGTCGCCGACTCGAGCCGGGCGGGCACGCGACGTGTCGCCTGCTATCAGATCGGCGGCCACACACTGTTGCCGTGTGATCCCGACATTCTCCGCACCGTCGAAGCCCTCAACAGTGGCGAGACGTCTCTGAGCGATGCCGACTTCCGAACGTGGGTGTCGCAAAGCAGCGGCTCGGTGTTGGGAGAGGCCATCATGAAGGTGCTCGGTGACGCAGGGTTGATGCCGATCGCACCCGTGGGAATGGTGCGGCACCTCGACTGGTCCAAGCAGGCTGACGTCGCTCTGATGCAGGCATTCGTGGATAGCTGTGATGCAGATGACCTTGACGAAGCCGAAGTGGACATGGACGACCTCGATGACCGGGCGGTTGCGTTACTCGATGACGGTGGTGTGATCGTGGCCTATGCGTCGGCCCGTCCCTTTGACGACGAGTTGCCGTTCGGCGACATCGGCATAGTGACCGCAGGTGGACGGCGGCGCGGCGGCTGGGGGCGCGCTGCAGTCTCGGTTCTGATTCGCGACGTGCTCGAGCCCGCAGGAATCGACCCGCTGTACCGGTGTGACCCAGCAAATTCCGGATCCGATCGTGTGTCGGCTGCGCTGGGGTTCGAGGTTGTTGCGACTCTTTCGGTGGCCGAGTTGCCCGAAGCGTGACGTTCGATCAATGACGCAAAGCGGGGGAGTAGCGCTGGTAGTGTTGCTCGTCGCAACCCCGTCTTCGGAGCAATCAGTACATGGAACTCGCACTCGGCATCCTCTACGTCCTCGTTGGTTGTGGAACCATTTTCCTTGTGCTGCTCCACAGCGGTAAAGGCGGAGGCCTCTCCGACATGTTCGGCGGCGGTCTTGGAGCGTCAGCAGCTGGTTCGACCCAGGTCGAGCGCAACCTCGACCGAATTACTGTCGTTGCGTCGTTGATCTTCACTTTCATGACGATTGGGCTCGCCTTCTTCCTGGGCTGAAATCAGTTTGATCTTCCGAGAGAGCCGTTAAGCTCTCTCAGCTCACCCCTGTCGGAGTGGCGGAATTGGCAGACGCGCTGGCCTAAGGAGCCAGTGTCCTAACAGACGTGGGGGTTCGAGTCCCCCCTCCGACAC
>CAYGQE010000009.1:0-27489 GCA_964351995.1 uncultured Acidimicrobiaceae bacterium
TCGTCGGCGATGGCACCGGCTTGGCGCCAAACGTCCGCCGCCTCATCGAGCACGGTCTGGTCAGCGCCGGCTGGGTCCTCGACGCCTGACCCCCGAGTTCAAACCAGGGCCTCGATGACGAAGTCGATGCTGGCAGTGAGCGCCTGCATGTCCGACGGCTCGATTGCGGGGAAACAGGCGATGCGCAATTGGTTGCGGCCGAGCTTGCGATAGCCCTCGGTGTCGAGAATGCCGTTGGCCCGGAGCACCTTGGCGATGTCATCGGCGCTCACGGCGTCGTGAAAATCGATCGTGGCAACCACGGGCGACCGCTGTCCGACTTCGGCGACGAACGGTGTGGCCATGGGTGAGGCAGTGGCCCAGTCGTAGACGATCGAGGAGAGTTCCTGGCTGCGGCCAGCTGAGAACGACATGCCGCCGTTGTCGTTGAACCACTCGATCTGGTGCATTGCCAGGTAGATCGTGGCGAGCGCTGGGGTGTTGTAGGTCTGGTTCTGCACCGAGTTGTCGAGGGCGATCGAGAGGTCGAGTCCGGCAGGAATCCAGCGCGGTCCGGCAGCGATCGATCTGATGCGCTCGATGGCAGCTGGCGAGCAGCAAGCAATCCAGAGGCCGCCGTCGGAAGCGATGGCCTTCTGCGGGGCGAAGTAGTAGCAGTCGACCTCGTTGGGGTCCCAGGCAATCGCACCGGCAGCCGAGGTGGCATCGACGGCGACCAGTGCATCGGCATTGGCTCCCACAGGTCGAACCAAAGGCATCGTGACACCGGTCGATGTCTCGTTGTGGGTCAGGGCGTAGAAGTCGACCGAATCGTCGGCGACGGCAAGCGGATGAGTGCCGGTGTCGGACTCGATCACGATGGGATCGGCGAGGAAGGGGGCGTCAGCCACACCCTTCGCGAACTTCGAAGAGAACTCGCCGAAGCTGAGATGCTGAGACCGAACATCGATCAACCCAAACGTCGCCGCGTCCCAGAACAGGGTGGTTCCACCGTTGCCGAGGACAACCTCCCACCCGTCGGGCAGCTCGAAGAGGTCGCTGATCCCCGTGCGCAGGCGTCCGACGATGTCCTTCACCGCTGGCTTGCGGTGAGAGGTTCCGAGAAAGGTCGGTGCTGCTTCGGCAAGCGCAGCGACCGCTTCGTTGCGGACCTTCGACGGTCCCGAGGCGAACCGACCGTCGACCGGGCGGAGCGTGTCGGGGATGACGATGGAATCTGATGGGTTGGTCACGGCGGCAAGGATCGCAGTTCGAAGCCCTTCTCGTACCTGTTTCGCTCAAATTTTCGGCATCCTTTCCACCGGCGTGCGAGAGTCCGCATCGCGTCTTCATCCCATCTGGAGTTGTCATGGCAGCTGGCCGCATTTCGAAACGAGTCGGATCGATCGCCCCCTCGGCGACTCTGGCGGTGACCAACAAGGCCAAGGCCCTCAAGGCGGCTGGCGAGCCGGTGATCGGTTTTGGCGCAGGCGAGCCGGACTTCCCAACGCCTGACTACATCGTCGAGGCCGCCGCCGCTGCCTGTCGTGATCCCAAGAACCATCGCTATGGCCTGGCCGGCGGCACGATCGAGCTCAAAGCGGCCATTGCCGCCAAGACCAAGCGCGACACCGGCTACGAGGTCGATCCGGCCCAGGTCGTGGTCACCAACGGCGGCAAGCACGCCGTCTACAACGCAATCGCTGGCGTCGTTGATCCCGGCGACGAGGTCTTGATCCCGACTCCCTACTGGACGACCTACCCCGAGCCCGTTCGTCTTGCTGGTGGCGTACCCGTTGCGGTCGAGACCGACATCCACACCGGCTTCAAGGCAACGGTCGAACAGCTCGAGGCTGCCCGCACCGCCAACACGAAAGCGCTCATCTTCGTGAGCCCATCGAACCCATCGGGTGCGGTGTATTCGAAAAAGCAGATCGAAGCCATCGGCCGGTGGGCCGCTGAGCACGAGATCTGGGTGCTCACCGACGAGATCTACGAACACCTTGTCTATGACGACCACGAGTTCCACTCGATCGTCACGCTTGTTCCCGAAATTGCCGATCGCTGCATCGTGCTCAACGGTGTGGCCAAGACCTACGCCATGACGGGGTGGCGTGTTGGCTGGCTGATCGCCCCTCCGGACATGGCCAAGGCGCTCACCAGCTTGCAGTCTCACCAGACCTCGAACGTTGCGATGGTCAGCCAAGTCGCGGCCCAGGTCGCCATCGAGGGCGACCTCGCCGCTGTTCACATGATGCGTGAGGCGTTCGACCGCCGTCGCAAGACCATGCACGCCATGCTCGACGGCATGGACGGGGTCGAGTGCCTGGCTCCCGAGGGAGCGTTTTACGCCTTCCCGAGTTTCGAAGGTGTCATCGGCCGCACGATCGGCGGTGTCACGATCGACTCGACGCTGACGCTCGCCGATGTCGTGCTCGAACAGGCCAAGGTGGCGTTCGTGCCCGGTGAGGCATTTGGCAGCCCGGGCTACGCCCGGTTCTCGTTCGCCCTCGGCGACGATGATCTTGGCGAAGGTCTCACCCGCATCGGCGACCTTCTCGCCAAGGGCTGATCGTGTCGGCATACGGGTCATGGCCATCGCCGCTCTCGGCTGAGTTGTTGGCAGCGGGCGGTGTTGGGGTTGGTGGTGCCACGAGCCGGACACACACCGACGGTTCTGTCGAGATCTGGTGGGGCGAGGCGCGCTCGACCGAGGGTGGTCGGTCGGTCATCGTGCGCCAGCTCGCCGACGGCACCACCGTTGATGCCATCGCTGCGCCGTGGTCGGCCCGAACCGCCGTGCACGAGTACGGAGGCGGGGCCACGTTCCATGGTCCCGAGCACGTGTACTTCTCGAACTGGGACGACCAGCGGCTCTATCGAATCGCAGCCGACACCGCAGGCATCGGTGACGACCGTGCCGAGCCCGAAGCCATCAGCCCCGAACCCGAAGAGCCTCGAGCCTGGCGTTATGCCGACGGCCGGGTCAGCCCAGACGGTGCGTGGATCGTTGCCGTTGGCGAGGATCACCACACGGCGGTCGTGGCCGAGCACGGTGAGGCCGTCAACTCCCTTGTCGCTCTTCCCGCCGCCGGCGGTGAACCGCTGCTGCTGTCGTCGAAGACAGATTTTGTGGCCGCGCCACGCTTCTCACCCGATGGGCGTTGGCTCAGCTGGTACAGCTGGAATCATCCGGACATGCCGTGGGACGCAACCACGCTGTGCGCCGCCCCCGTGTGGCAGAGCGACAAGGAACTGCGCCTGGGCAATGTGAAAGTGGTGGCCGGGGGTGCAGCCGTGTCGGTCCACGGCGCCGATTGGTCAGCTGACGGCCGTCTCATCTTCTCCGACGACCGCACCGGCTGGTGGAACCTCTACAGCTGGATGCCAGGCGACAACAACGACGTTGCGCTCACCACGCTTGACGATGGTGAGATCGGTACCCCTCCCTGGGTGTTCGGTCTCCAGCAATGGACCGAGACCGCCGATGCTCGCTTGTTCGCCGTTGTCACCCGTGACGCGGTCGATTCCCTCGCCGAGGTCGTCGACGGTTCGCTACGCCCGATCGACATCGATGCTGCTGGTTTCACGAGCATCAGTGCGATCGGCGATCAGTTGCTGGTCGTGGCCACGCACCGTCAGGGCCTCCCCACCATCGTGACCCTCGACCCAACGCCGTCGACGGATGACAACTTGGGAGGACCCGACCCCTCCCAAGTGGTGCGGGCTGCCGATGAGCTCGGCTTCGATGGCGAATGGTTCGCTCCTGCTCAACCGATTGCGTTCGAGTCGAACGGTCGTACCGCGCATGCGTTCTTCTATCCACCGACCGGCGTCGACGCTGCGGGTGTTGCTGACGAGTTGCCGCCGCTGGTCGTGATCGGCCACGGTGGACCGACCTCACACACCGACCCTTCACTCAACCTCAAGATCCAGTACTGGACCACCCGTGGGTTCGCTGTGGTGGATGTCAACTACGGCGGCTCCAGCGGCTTCGGACGGGCCTACCGTCAGCTGTTGAACGGAGCCTGGGGCATCGTCGATGTCGAGGACTGCGTCAATGCCGCAACGCACCTGGCTGCCAACGGGCTGGTCGATCCGAAGCGCATGGCCATTCGCGGCGGATCCGCCGGTGGGTTCACCGTGCTCACCGCACTGATCCAGACCGACGTCTTCTCCGCTGGCACCAGCCTCTACGGCGTGGCCGATCTCGAAGCGCTGGCCACCGACACCCACAAGTTCGAAGCCCGCTACCTCGACGGCATGATCGGTCCGTATCCCGAAGAAAAAGCGGTCTATGAAGCCAGGTCGCCAATCAACCACACCGACGGGTTCTCTTGCCCTCTGCTGGTGTTGCAGGGCACCGAAGACGCCGTTGTGCCGCCAAATCAAGCCGAAGCCATCGTGGCCGCAGTGGCCGCTAAGGGCATCCCGCACGCCTCGATCATGTTCGAAGGCGAGCAGCACGGGTTCCGCCGATCGGAGAACATCGTTCGGTCGCTCGAGGCCGAATTGTGGTTCTATGGCCGAGTCTTCGGATTCGATCCCGCTGATGAGATCGAGCCAGTTGCCAACGCCGTCGGACTCTGAGTGTCAGACTCTTCAATCTCAGCAGTTGTGTAGGCGGAGGGGCCGATGAACGAACGTGCAGCGATCCAGAGTCCAGCAGTGCTGGTCCTCGGAGTCGGAGGGAGCGGACGGACCCACCGTTTGGGCCAACTCGCTGATGAAACGGCGGTGTGGCTCACCGGTAGCCCGCTCCGACCGCTTGATCGCTCGGCGGTCGAGGCTGCGCTGGCCGCTGCGGCAGGAAACCAAACCCCGACCCTCGTGATCGACGACGCCCAGTGGGCTGCGGAGGAAGCGCTCGATGCCCTCATCGACGCGGCGCAGGCCAGGAGCGTGCGGCTTCTCGCCAGCATGCGGCCATGGCCGTCGACACAGACCACCCGGGCCTTCGCCGATGTGCTTGGCGCCACCGCCGATGTCGAGCGCCTCGATCGGCTCGACGACGCAGGCGTCGCTGGTGTGGTGAGTGGGGTCACAGGACGGGCGTCGTCGACCGAGTTGATCTCGACGATGCTGGTCGCCTCCGGTGGATCTGCCGGCCTCATCGTTGATGCGCTCTCGACCGGATTCGACGGCGATGTCGATCAGCTGGCTGATCAGACTGTGGCCGCGATCAGGACCAGGCTCGAGCGATCGGGTGACGATGCGCTGGCGTTGCTGGAGCTGGCGGCTCTCGATCATGACGCTCGGCGCGACGTCGGTGTTCACGCCGCAGCTCTGGATCACGCCGACGAAGCCGAGGCGGCCGTCCGAGCGAGCGGAGCGCTTTTGCCCGATGGCAGTTGTGCACCGCTGGTGCGGTCGTCGTTGCGGCATGCCCTTCCCAATCAACGACGTCGGCAGCGCCACGATCAGTTGGCGGTTCTTCTCGCCGACATCGACCCTGCGGCATCAGGCGAGCACCTCTTGAACGGCACCCGTTCGATGCCCGACCACAACGATCGTCTGGTGAAGGCGGCCAGCGCCGTCGCTGTCACCGACGCCGAGCGTTGTCTCGAGTTGCTCGAACGGATGGCCGAGTTCGGGCCCCTCGACGCAGCCTTGACCGTGGTCGAAGCAACCGCTGCATTCTGGGCTGGGCGTCACGACGTCCTCGGGCGGATGGCGCCGCCAGGTGACGCCAAGAAGATCCACCGCGATCGCCTGGCCGAACTCGGTTTCGGCATCGACGTCCGCGACCTCCGCTGGGCGTCCGCCGCCGACCGAGATGTCGACGCGTCGATGACGTCGCTCGCCGCCATCTGCATCGGTCAGCGCCGCGATCCTGCTGAGGATCAGACATCAGTGGCAGCTCGAATGACCGAGGGCCTGGGTGCCGTCGTCGATGGCGCTTCGGGGCCCGGACTCGAGCAGCTCGTGATGGTCGTCGACGATGCCGATCGGTCAACGTGGTCTCACCCACTCGGTATCACACCCCACGCCATCGCCGCACTGTCATCGATGTGGATTGGCGACCTGCCGGCTGCGACATCGGTGCTGGAGCGAGCTGAGGCGCTGGGAAGCGGCGGCGAAGGCGAACTTCGTACCCACCGTCTGCTCGCGGCGTACGCCGGCTTGCTTGCGGGGCGTTCGAGCGACGCACTCGCGATCGTCGAAGCGGGCGACGAACAGACATGGCCGCAGCGTGATCGGCTCCTGGTCGCTGCCATCGACGCTGCGGTGGCTCGTCGGTCCGGTGACACACAACGGTTGCGCGATGCGTGGGCACGAGCCGAGTTCGCTCTGCTCCGGCCGGCGAGTTCGTGGTTGTTCTTCGATCCGGTCGTCGAACTGCTGACTGCCGGTGCTCGTCTGGGCGATGAACGACGAGTTGGCCCCGTGGCAACAGCGCTTGCCGAGCAACTCGCCGAGCTGCCGGCGTCGGGGGCCGGCCCTGTCGCCGGGCTGTGGCTTCAGCTCCAGTTGGGTCTCGCTCGTCGAGACGATGCGGCAGTGCAATCGGCCGCGGCGGCAATGGTTGATGCACAGACAACTGACCCGAGGAGCCGCGCTCGCATCATGGCCGCAGCCACTTGGGCTGCGCTTGGCCGTGGCGAGGTCGACGAGGCACAGGCGATGGCGGCCATGGATGCGCTCGTCCCTCTCGGCGATGGCTGGGAGGCGTCGCGCCTCTTGGGCCAGACCGCCCTCGACCACACAGATCCCCAAGCCGCACGGCGTCTCCTCGAGGCTGCTCGCTCGCTGGCCAATGATCCGGCCGATGACAAAGGCAACGACGGACTGGTGTCGCTCGGGCTGAGCGAGCGCGAAGCCGAAGTGGCCGTGCTCGTCACCGAGGGCAACACCCATCGAGAAGTCGGATCGACGCTGTTCATCTCCCCCAAGACTGTCGAGCACCACGTGGCGAAGATCCGCCAAAAGCTCGGTGTTTCGACCCGAGCGGAAATGATGGCCATCGTTCGTCAAGCCACCTCGGGCAACCAAGACTGACCCTCGTTGTCACGAAGCCCAGTGTTCAATAGGGCCGCAGCCGAATCGTCGGTTGTGGTTTACAGCACCCCCGTCGACCCCCTATCGTCCCCGACAGGGACTAGGGGGAGCCCCGATCCGGCGAGGTCTGGGCCGGCGTATCTTGGTTCTTGTCAACAACACACGAGCCGGAGTTCCTCCGGCTGAACAAGGACGCACAGTCCGGAGGGAACAGTCATGGAAGTAAACGATCTCATTGGTGATGTTCTGCGCAAGATCTTCTCGGATCCTGCCGAAGCGCAGGCCTACTCAGAAGGTCCCGGCGATTACTTGGTTGCCGAGGGTCTTGGCGACATCGATCTGAACGGCATCGACATGGGCGCGAGCGTCGCTCAGGTCGCCAACGAGCTGTCGCTCGACAACAGCGTGACCGAGACGCTCATCGAGGTGAGTGAGCCTGTCCCGGCCGGCCCCGTGCTCGCCCCACTCGCTCCCGCAGCCTCTGTCGCTGCGGCGCCCGCAGCTGCACCTTCGGGCGGTGGCGCTTCTTCTGCCGCCGCTGCCAGCGGAGGCGGTGGCTCGTCGGCTGCTGCGGCCACGGCGACGGCGGCCGCTGCCCCAGCACAGATCACCTCGCTCGAGCAGATCCAGCAGGTCGTCAACAACTACACCACCGTTATCTACGAAGGTGACGAGACCATCACGAACAACCTGTTCGACAACAGCCAGACCATCGAACTCGACTTCGAAGACGTCGAAGGCGACATCGATCTCGAGATCGACATGGAAGCCGTCAACGCCAATGGCGACGGCGCGGTCGCCGCCGGTGATGACATCGAGAACAGCAATCTCGCCACCGGCGAGGGTGCGGTTGCCTTCGATGGCCCGAACGAAGGTGTGGTGAACACCGGTGTCAACGAGGGCATCATCGCCGACGGTTCGGTCGACGACGCCATAGTTGGCGACGGCAACACCCAGGTCGAAGGCGACGACGCAACGGTCGTGTCCGGCGATGGCAACACCGTCAATCAGATCGAGGGCTCGGACAACGTGGTGCAGTCTGGCGACGGCAACGAGAACACTCAGATCGACGGCGAAGGCGCCACGGTGATCGACTCGGGTGGCGGCGACGTCACCAACACCGACATCGACGCCGAGGACGGCGCCAATGTCGACGCAGTGGTCGGCGACGGCAACGCCACGATCCAGGGTGAGGGAAACAACGCTGGTTTCGGCAGCGGCGATGTCGCCGACTTCGGTGAACACAACGACCTCACCGACGCACAGATCGGCTTCGGCGGATCGGCCAACCAGGACAACGACACCAATATCACCGACGCCAGCACGACCCTGCAAGATGTCGGCAACACCGACACCGAGATCGTGACCGCCATCGATGAGAGCACCAACGATTCGTTCAACACCGAGGTCGATACCGAGATCGACACCGAGATCGATGACAGCTTCAACAACACGGCTGACGAATCGTTCAACTCAGCTGATGACTTCAGTGCCGACCAGGTGGTTGTGGCCGAGGCTGGCGACGGCGGCGTCGATTTCGACGATGTCATCGACGACTGAGGCACAGCGGACCCGGTCCGACACCTGACAACACCCAGCGGTGGGCCCCGGTTCAACCGGGGCCCACATCGGGCGTTGTGGGTGGGGCACTACCGGTGCTGGCCGTTTACAGGACCTCGGCCGTTCCCCTATCTTCCCCATCAGGGACAGGGGGTTGCCCCGATTCGGGGGTTGCCGGTCAGGCGTATCTTCATTCTCAACAACAAACACAACCGAGCCCACGGGCTCTACGGAGGGAAATGTCATGGAAGCAAACGATCTCATTGGTAACGTACTGCGGAAGATCTTCTCAGAGCCAGCCGAAGCGCAGGCCTACTCAGAAGCACCCACCGACTATTTGGTTGCTGAGGGCCTCGGCGACATCGACCTCAACGGCATCGACATGGGTGAAACCGTCACCAGCGTCGCCAACGAGCTGTCGCTCGACAACAGCGTCACCGAGACGCTCATCCAGGTGAGCGAGCCCGTGCCGGCCTACGGTCCCGCTGCAGCCGCAGCATCCGGTGGCGGAAGCGCCGCTGCCGCAGCTTCGTCTGGCGGAGGCGGCTCGGCCGCAGCCGCAGCGTCCACCGCCGCTGCTCCGGCGGCAGCTGCAGCTGCTCCCATGCAGGTCACCTCGCTCGAGCAAATCGAGACAGTCGTGACCAACTACACCGCCGCTGTCTACGAGGGCGACGAGACCATCACGACGAATCTGTTCGACAACAGCCAGAACCTCGAGCTCGACTTCGAAGACGTCGAAGGACACATCGACGAGATCGACATCGACATGGAAGCCGTCAACGCCAACGGTGAAGGTGCCGTTGCCGCCGGCGACGACATCGAGCACAGCAACATCGCTTCTGGCGAAGGTGCGGTTGCATTCGACGGAGGAAACACCGGTGTGGTGAATACGGGTGAGAACACCGGCATCATCGCTGATGGCAGTGTCGACGACGCGATCATCGGTGACGACAACACCCAGGTGTCCGGCAGCGACGCCACGGTTGTGTCCGGCAACGACAACACCGTCAACCAGGTCGATGGCTCCGACAACGTCGTGCAGTCCGGTAATGACAACTCGAACCTCCAGATCGATGGTCCTGACGCCACGGTCATCGACTCCGGTGGTGGCGATGTCACCAACACCGACATCGATGCTTCCGGTCACGCCGAGGTCAACGCCGTCACTGGTGACAACAACGCCACCGTGCAGGGCTCGGACAACAACGCTGGCTTCGGCAGCGGCGACGTTGCCGACTTCGGGTCGAACAACACCATGGACGGCGCACAGATCGGCTTCGGCGGATCGGCCAACCAGGACAACGACACCATCGTCACCGACAACAGCGTGACGCAGCAGGACGTCGGCAACACCGACACCGAGATCCTCACTGTCGTTGATGCCAGCACGAACAACTCGGGGAACCTGGACATTGACACCGACATCGAGACCACGGTCGAGGAGAGCTTCGACAACGAAGCAACCGACTCGTTCAACACGGCGGATGACTTCAGCACCGATCAGGTGGCGATCGCCGAGGCCGGCGACGGTGGCGTCGATCTGAGCGAGGTCATCGACGACTGAGCTGGAGTCGAGCCCCGCGAGTTCGACGAGCCACTGAATCAAACGTTCGAAGGTGGGCCCCGGTATGCCGAGGCCCACTTTCGATGTTTTGAGTTCTCGAACTGGCCGGTCGCTTGAACGGCGTTCAGCGGGTGTTGCCTCATACTTTTCCCCGTTCTCGTTTACAGCAGCCCCCTGAACCCCTATCTTGCCCACGACGGACAAGGGGTAGCCCCGATTCGGCGAGGTCTGGGCCGGCGTATCTTGGTTCTTGTCAACAACACACGAGCCGGAGTTCCTCCGGCTGAACAAGGACGCACAGTCCGGAGGGAACAGTCATGGAAGTAAACGATCTCATTGGTGATGTTCTGCGCAAGATCTTCTCGGATCCTGCCGAAGCGCAGGCCTACTCAGAAGGTCCCGGCGATTACTTGGTTGCCGAGGGTCTTGGCGACATCGATCTGAACGGCATCGACATGGGCGCGAGCGTCGCTCAGGTCGCCAACGAGCTGTCGCTCGACAACAGCGTGACCGAGACGCTCATCGAGGTGAGTGAGCCTGTCCCGGCCGGCCCCGTGCTCGCCCCACTCGCTCCTCCCGCCGTGTCGTCGGCCCCGCCGGCTCCCGCCGCTGCTCCCCCTCCTTCATCGAGCGGCTCTGCGTCGGCCCCATCTGTGGCAACCGCTGCGGCGGCATCTTCTTCGCCCGCCGTCCCGACCGAGATCACCTCGCTCGAGCAGATCCAGCAGGTCGTCAACAACTACACCACCGTCGTGTATCAGGGTGACGAGACCATCACGAACAACCTGTTCGACAACAGCCAGACCATCGAACTCGACTTCGAAGACGTCGAAGGCGACATCGATCTCGAAATCGACATGGAAGCCGTCAACGCCAACGGCGACGGCGCCGTTGCCGCTGGCGACGACATCGTCGACAGCAACATCGCCTCTGGCGACGGCGCGGTTGCCTTCGATGGCCCCAACGACGGAGTCGTGAACACCGGACAGAACAGCGGCATCATCGCTGACGGCAGCGTCGACGACGCCATCGTCGGCGACGGCAACACCCAGGTCGACGGCGACGACGCAACGGTCGTGTCCGGCGATGGCAACACGGTCAACCAGGTCGCAGGCGACGGGAACGTCGTGCAATCCGGCGACGGCAACGAGAACCTCCAGATCGAGGGCGAAGGCGCCACGGTGATCGACTCCGCCGGAGGAGAGGTCACCAACACCGACATCGACGCCGAGGGTGGTGCCGACGTTGACGCAGTGGTCGGTGACGGCAACGCCACGGTCCAGGGTGAAGGAAACAACGCTGGGTTCGGCAGCGGCGATGTCGCCGACTTCGGGTCGAACAACGACCTCACCGATGCTCAGGTCGGCTTCGGCGGATCGGCGAACCAGGACAACGACACGACGGTCACCGATGCCAGCACCACGCTCCAAGATGTCGGCAACACCGACACCGAGGTGGTGACCGCCATCGATCAGAGCACGAACGACTCGTTCAACACCGAGGTCGATACCGAGATCGAGACCACGATCGAAGAGAGCTTCGACAACGAAGCGACCGATTCGTTCAACTCCGCCGACGACTTCAGCGCCGACCAGGTCGCTGTGGCCGAGGCTGGCGACGGCGGCGTCGACTTCGAAGATGTCATTGATGACTGAGCTGAGTAACAAGACCGGCAATTGATCGGTAACAATGATGGGCCCCGGTTCGCCGGGGCCCATCGGAACGTTTTCCGAGGCGTTTTGGGGAGGGCCAACACGTGACCAACGTCGACACGACACCAGAAACTCCAGCGGCAGCTGCAGCAATGCAGAAGGCACTGGCCACCGGACTCCAGGCAACCACTGCCTACGACCGTCCCGACCTGGGTGATCGCTTGCAGCGAGCGCTCGACGCCATTGGTGATCCATCGGTCAACGTGGTGGTGGTCGGCGAGTTCAAGCAAGGCAAGAGTTCGTTGATCAATGCCTTGCTCAACGCAAAGGTCTGTGCCGTCGACGACGACATCGCCACCGCAGTCCCCACCGTGGTGCGTCACGGCCCCGAGCAAAAGGCGTGGGCGCTCACTCGGCCGCTCGACGGCCCCAGCGATACGGAGTCGACGAAGAACTCAATCCCCTTCACCGACGTCCCTGCGTTCGAAACCGAGGTGGGCGCCCCGCATGGCGGAGTGATCGTCACCGGTGTCGAGTTGGAGATTCCGCG
The DNA here is from genome assembly GCA_964351995.1 of uncultured Acidimicrobiaceae bacterium. GTDB lineage: Bacteria > Actinomycetota > Acidimicrobiia > Acidimicrobiales > SZUA-35 > SZUA-35. Next base: position 12,308 of record CAYGQE010000009.1, read on the forward strand.
CCGACTACTCGACAACGGTCTGGTCCTCATCGACACCCCTGGTGTTGGGGGTCTCGGCTCCGCCCATTCGACCGCGGCGCTTGGTGCATTGTCGGTGGCAAACGCCGTCATTTTCGTGAGCGACGCTTCGCAGGAATACACCAGAGCCGAGATCGACTTCTTGCACCAAGCACTCGAGCTGTGCTCGCACGTCATCTGTGTGATGACCAAGATCGATTTCTATCCAGACTGGCGGCGAGTGCAGGAGATCAACCAGGGTCACCTGGAACGCACCGGGTTCACGGTGCCCATCCTGCCGGTGTCGTCGATGCTGCGCTTGGAGGCTGCCCGGCTCAAAGACCGCCAGCTCAACGAGGAATCTGGCTTCACCAAGATGATCTCTTGGCTCACCAATGACGTCGTGGCCAACGCCAATGCCAGGGAGATCCAGAGCGCTCAGAACGACCTGCTCGCTGCGGTCGACCAGATGGCCGGCCAGTTCGGGGCCGAGCTCGAATCATTGAAAGACCCGGAACGAGCGGCCGAAATCGTCAAACAACTCGAGATGGCCAGAACAAGAAGCGACCGGTTGCGCAGCGCCGTGTCAAAGTGGAACGTGACGCTCAACGACGGCGTCAGTGATCTCAACTCTGAGGTCGACTTCGACTTCAAGGGTCGGATGCGTCGCCTCACCCAAGAAGCCGATGCGGCCATCGAGGCTTCTGACCCCATCGACACGTGGGACGAGTTCGAACCGTGGTTGGTCAACCGAGTCAGCTTCGACGTCGTGACCAACTACCGGTACCTCATCGAGCGAGCGCAAGAGCTGAGCGGAAAGGTGGCCGATCACTTCGAGATCGAAGGAGCCGAACTCAACGAAGAGTTCGATGTTCACAATCCAATGAACGTTCTGTCGAAAGTCGCCATCGACCCAACCGTCGACCTCGACGACATGGGGTCGGGCCAGAAGGGGCTGACCATTCTGAGAGGCTCGTACAGCGGCACGTTGATGTTCACCATGATGGGCGGCATGGTCGGCCTGGCCACCATGACGCTCTTCGTGCCCGTGACCGTCGGCATTGGTCTCCTGATGGGTCGCAAGGGCTTGAAGGACGAAAAGGAACGTCGTCTCAAACAGCGTCAGTCGCAGGCGAAGATCTCGCTTCGTCGCTACAGCGACGAGGTGAGCTTTCAAGTGACCAAGGACAGTCGCGACACTCTTCGACGGGTGCACCGTCAGCTGCGAGATCACTACAGCACAAGGGCCGAAGAGCTCCACAAGTCCACGACCGAGTCGCTCAAGGCGGCCTCGGAGGCGGCAAACCTGGATCAGAATCAGCGCAATCAACGAACCAAAGACGTCGAAGCCGAACTCGGTCGTATCGAACGTCTCCGCAAGCTCGCGATCGAGGCGGTTCCATCATGAGTCTGGTGTTTGAAGCCAGGTCCGTCCTCGATCAGGCCGAGCAGGTGTTCACAGATCCGACGTCGGTCGACGCAGTCCGCCAAGCTGTTGACCGGCTCGAGGGCCCGTTGCGAGTGGCGATCGCTGGCAAGGTCAAGGCGGGCAAGTCGACCCTGTTGAACGCATTGGTTGGTGAGCCGCTGGCTCCCACCGATACCGGCGAGTGCACCAAGATTGTCACCTGGTACCGCAACGGCCACACCTACGAAGTGCTGTTGCACCCTCGTGACGGATCACCGGCAGTGCAGGCTCGCTTCCATCGCGATGATGGAGCAATCGAGGTCGATCTCGGCGGTCGTGACGCCAACGAAGTCGACCGCATCGAAGTGACTTGGCCCACGCAAGGCTTGAAGGCGATCACCTTGGTTGACACCCCCGGTGTCGATTCGCTGACCGAGGGTGTGGCCGAGCGGGCCTTTGAATTCCTCGACCCCGAGGACTCCGACACCCCGGCCGACGCCGTGCTGTACCTCATGAAGCACATCCATTCGTCTGATCTGCGGCTGCTCGAAGCATTCCACGACGACTCGGTGGCGTCACCCAACCCGATCAACGCGGTGGCCGTGCTTTCCCGAGCTGACGAGATCGGTGCGGGCCGCCTCGATTCGATGGCGTCGGCTCGACGCATCGCCAACCGCTACGGCGACGACCGTCGCTTGCGGCGTCTCGCTCAGATCGTGGTGCCGGTTGCGGGTCTGCTGGCCGAGACCGCCGCAACACTGACGCAAGCTGAGTTCGCGATGCTGCGCTCGCTTTCGCAGGTACCCACCAAAGAGATGCAGCCGGTCTTGCTGTCGGCCGATCGCTTCGTGGAGGCCCGGCCCGAGACGCCGCTGACCTCGCTCGAGCGCGCTGCGCTCCTCGAACGCTTCGGCTTGTTCGGCCTGCGTTTGTCGATGGCCCTCTTGCGACGCGGCGTGTGTCAGACCAGCGTGGAATTGGCTGACGAGTTGACACAACGATCCGGACTCACCGACCTCCAGACCATCTTGACCACACTCTTCGTCGACCGTTCTGACGTCTTGAAGGCTCGGTCGGCATTGCTCATCGTGGAACGGCTCTGCACCGAGCAACCCACGACAGCGGGCGCCTCGGCGTTGTTGCTCGAGGTCGAGCGGATCATGGCGGGTGCGCACCCGTTCAACGAACTCACCACGCTGGCCGCGCTTCGCAGCGGCTTCGTCACTGGAAAGCAAAAGGACTTGCTCGAACTCGAGCGCGTGCTGGGCTCGCACGGCACCACGTCGTGGCAGCGTCTGGAACTCGATCCAACCGCCGATGGTGAGACGGTCCGGAACGCAGCCATGACCTCACTTGGCCGTTGGCAGCGCCTGGCTGAAAACCCATTCACCAAGCACGACCTCTCGGTCGCAGCTCGGGTCGCCATCCGCACGCTTGAAGAGGTCATCAACGTGAGCGATTCGGCCTAGCGGCCTCGGTCGCTCCCCGAGTTTCGCCTGGGGGCGAAACTCGCGCCCGGGTCAGGAGGGCTTGCGCTGAGTGAACTGCGAGTTGTCTCTAGAAGTCGAGGTCGCTGGGGTCTTCGCCGGTGGCTTCTGGTTCGGTGTCGAAGAAGTCAGCTTCCTGTTCGAATTCGGCGGCGCTGTCAATCACGTCATCGGTCTCGAAGAGGTCGTCCGATGCGAACGGATCACTCGTCTCGTCCTCCCCCAGTGATGCGTCAGACTCTTCGTTGGTGAGTAGGTCGGCGGTGTTGTCGTCCCCCTCGGTCGTGTCATCCTCGGGGGCTGCGGTGCCAAAGCTGTCGATGTCGTCGAGATCTTCCTCGTCAGAGGCCTCGTCGAGCACGTCATCGAGAGCGGTCACACCCAGCAGCGATGCTCCGAGCCCGGCCGCGTCGGGACCACTGTTGGCCTCGAGCGTGAGCGGTTGCTCTTCGAGCACCGCAAACACGTCGCTGGCATCGCCGCCGGTGAGCACCGGCGAGAGCGCATCGGCCTCGGCCATTGGTGCGGTGTCGGCATAGGAAGACAGCGCCTGACCAAACATCTCTGCCGGCAGATCGCCGTATCCATCATCGGCCAGCATTGCCTCGGCGTCGTTGGAACCACGCAAGAGGCCCTGGATCACTCCTCGCAGGGTCATGGCGATGACACTAACCCCTGTCGAGCAGCAGGGAATGGGGGATGACCCCGGTCGTGTCGGGGGCGGCCAAAAGGCGTAGCATGTGGACTCACTGTTGGTGGCACGCTGGCGCACGCAGTCCAGGCGAGAACTTCGGAGGGAAGAATCAGTGACATACGAAGTCGGTATCGACCTGGGCACCACGTACACGGCGGCGGCCGTCCACCGTGATGGCCGTTCGGCAATCTTCCCATTGGGTTCTCGTGCCGCAGCGATTCCATCGGTGGTCTACCTGAAAGAGGGTGGCGAAGTCCTGACCGGAGAGGCCGCAGTCCGCCGGGCCATCACCGAGCCCGAGCGAGTGGCCAGGGAGTTCAAGCGTCGCCTCGGCGACACCACCCCGATCATCGTCGGCGGCACGCCGTATTCATCGGAAGCGTTGATGGCTCGTGTCCTCAAAGCCGTCCTCGAACAGATCGAGATCCGGGAGGGTTCGGCCCCGTCGCGCATCGCCATTTCGCATCCGGCGAACTGGGGCCAATACAAGCTGGATCTGCTGAATCAGGCCATTCGACTCGCCGAGGTCGACGACGACAAGGTCCACCTCCTCACCGAACCTGAGGCAGCGGCGTTGTCGTACGCATCTCAGGAACGCATCGAGCAAGGTGAAGTGATTGCGGTCTACGACCTCGGAGGCGGCACCTTCGACGCTGCGGTTCTGCGGCGGACCGAGGACGGATTCGAGATCATTGGCAAGCCCGAAGGCATCGAGCGCCTCGGAGGCATCGACTTCGACGCCGCTGTTGCCGCCCACGTTGCCCGCTCGCTCGACGGAGCACTCGACGACCTCGACGACGATGACCCTGCAGCGATCGCGGCGATGTCGCGGCTGCGTCAAGACTGTGTTGATGCCAAAGAAGCGTTGTCATCTGATACCGATGCCACGATCCCCGTCCTTCTGCCCTCGTTGCAGACTGACGTGCGCATCACCCGGACCGAGTTCGAGGCGTTGATCCGCCCGTCGCTGGTCGACAGCATCGGTGCGATGCATCGCGCGGTGAAGTCTGCCGGTGTGGAATGGTCCGAGGTGTCGAAGGTGCTGCTGATCGGCGGTTCCAGCCGAGTTCCCCTGATCTCGCAGATGGTGGCCTCCGAGCTCGGTCGGCCCGTGGCGGTCGACGCCCATCCAAAGCATGCCGTGGCGCTCGGTGCTGCTTTTGCTGCGTCTGAGGAAGGCCTCCGTCCTTCTGCGGCGCCGGTCGCTCCTGCTCCGGTCGCCGCTGCTCCGGTCGCACCGGTGGTGGCTCCAACCCCCGACCCGGCCCCAATGCCAGCCCCAATTCCGGCCCCCGTTGCTGACACCCCAGCGCCCGGGCCTTTGTCGATTCCGGCGCCGACCCCGGCGCCAGCGCCCGCCGAACCCACTCCAGCCCCAGCGGCAGTCCGCGCACCCCTCGACCCACCACCGAAGACCCCGGTGGTTGCGCAACCGCCCACCCGACCAGCGCCGGTCTCGGCTCCCGCGGCGGAACCGATTGCAACCCCAGTGGTCGCATCCTCGGGCGGTAGTCGGTTGCCGTTGATCGGTGCCCTTGTCGCCGTTCTGGCCGTGGTTGGCATCGGAGCATTCGTCGTGTTGAACGGCGGTGGTGATGACGGCGGCACCGAGGCCGCCGCAGCCGATGCCGCCGAGGAAAGCGCCGAGCTGGACGACGACGAGACCCCAGAGCCCACCGTCGCCGACACCGAAGGTACCGAAGAGGTCGCGACGACCACCGCACCGCCAGAGCCTCCGAGCGCCGACGAGATGGTCTCCGCCGTTTCCGCTGTGATCGACCCCTTGTTCTCGACCGTTGCGGCCACGATTGACGACGCTGGCGTCGTCACGATCATGGGCCGAGCGTTCGATGAGGCCGAGGCCACAGCGGTGTTGGCCGCCGCCGATATGGATGGCGTCACCGACATCGTCAACGAGATGGAGATCCAGAGCGAAGACGAGCAGTGCACTGGCACCGTGCAGATGCAGCCCAACTTTGGCTGCATCACCAGCGCTGAATGGGATGGCACCAACATCACCGGGACGTACTACTCCAGCGCCGACGCTGGCGGACCCGCCCTGAGCGTCAGTGGTGGCCTTCACCTCCACGTCTATGCCAGCACCTTCGAAAAGGAGCAGGTCGGAACCTCGGGCCCATTCTCCACCGGTGGCGGTGACTGGCAGGTGTGGGACACGCCTGAGGTGATCAGCGTGTCGCTCGGCCAACTCGGTGTCAGCGAAGTGCCGGAGAAACTGTGCGCTCTCATCGCCAATCAGGTCCACACGATCGAGTCGTTCAACAGTGGTACCTGCTGGCCCATCACCGATCTCACGGCTGAACCGACGGAATAGACGAGCGGGCCGAGTTGGCGCTGACGCCACCTCGTTGCCAGGATGTCGCCCGTGTTGATCGAGCCTACTTTCGTCCCTTCCACCGATGGCGTTTCAGTTGCGTCCTATGAGTTTGGTGGCGACGGACCGCTGCTGGTCTTCTGCCACGCGACGGGTTTTTGTGGGGGCATGTACGAGCCGATTGCTCGGCACCTCACTGACCGATTCCACTGCGTCGGTCTCGACTTTCGGGGCCACGGGCAGACCGGACGACCCGAGGGTGTCTCGATGGCGTGGAGCGGCATGGGCCACGATCTGCTCGCCGTGATCGACCAGGTGCGCGGCGAGGCTGATGACACACCCGTACTAGCGGTGGGTCACTCGATGGGTGGCGCGGCGATCGTTCTCGCCGAGTTGGCCAGGCCGGGCTCGATTACCTCAGCGTGGGCGCTCGAGCCGATTCTGTTTCCCACACCAGACGATGCGGGGCCTGGCCACCCCGTGCACGAGTCGCCGCTGGTAACCGGGGCTCGCCGTCGCCGCCCCGAATTCGAGTCTCGCCAAGCAGCCTTCGAGCGCTACGGCAGCCGCCCACCATTCAGTGAAATCGACCAAGACGTACTTCGCGGGTACGTCGACTACGGCTTTGGCGATCTTCCCGACGGTTCCGTTCGGCTGCGATGCGAGCCCGAGACCGAAGCGCAGGTGTTCGAGAGTTCCTTCTCCGGCGCCTTCGAACGACTCGACGAAATCAGCTTCCCTTTCCTCGTCGCCGCCAGTGGCGACGGCATGGCTCCGGCGCTGATCGTCGAAGCGGTTGTCGAGCAGAATGAGCGATTCGAGCGATTCGACTATCCCGACCTCACCCACTTCGCTCCGTTCGAGAACCCAGAGCGGACCGCCGCCGACATTCGGTCTTGGTTCGCCGGCACTTGACGCTCAGATGAGTTCGATCTCGTCGTCTGAGGTGATGAGGATCCGCTCGTCGGGCAGGCGTTCGAGCACGGTCTCCACGTAGCTCGCCGTTGCTTCGGGAAGTCCGACGTCGCGCCCGGCGTCCTCGGACAGAAACCACAGGTGGTCGAGTACCTGATGGTAGATCTCGGCGTCGACGAGCTTCCCCCTCTGTGTTTTCGGGATCGCAGCGATCGTGGGCTCGTAGCGCTCGGTCAACCATCGGTAGGCGACCACTGCCTCGGGCAGTGGTCGCCCGGCGCCTTCGGTGAGGAACATGCCGTAGCCCCCCATGGCATCAAGGAGGCGACGAGCTTGGTTTTCCTCGGCGTCGATGCCGGTCAGTGTCAAGAGCTTCCGCTTGTGATGACCTTCTTCGACGATCGCTGGACGGAACAGCACCACTCGGGCACCGTTGCGCTCGACCAGTTCCATCTCGGCGGTGTCGAATCCGAGTTCGTTGAGGCGGCGGAGCCGTTCACGAATGCGCCACTGTTCGTCAGCACCCACAGCATCGGTACGAGTGAGCTCGGTCCAGAGCTCGTCGTACCGGATCTGGAGGAGATCGATGACGTCCATTGGATCGACGCCCTCTCCGAGTTTTTCGAGGTGTTCGAGTTCGTACAAGCCGCCAGCCATGTTGTCCTTGGCGATCTCGAGGTCGTACTGCCGTTGTCCATCGGAGAGCTGGTCGTGGCGCTCGCCCGTTTCGGTGTCGACGAGGTAGGCCACGAGGTTGCCGGCGTCGCGCCGAAACAGCGCGTTGCCGAGCGAGCAGTCGCCCCAGAACAGCCCGACGAGATGGATGCGGACCAGCAACACCGTGAGTGCGTCGATCAGTTTCTCGTGGAGACGCTCGCTTCCCGGCGCCGCGAACAAGTGGAGGTACGGGAGTGAATAGGAGAGGTGCCGCGTGATGAGCACAGATTCGAGTGGATCGCCGTCGGTGTTGAAGCGCTCGTGGGCCACTCCCACGAGATCAACAACCGGCAGGTGCTCTTCTTTCAGGAACGTCAGGAGTTCGAATTCACGATTGGCCAACTTTGGTGGCAGCTCCTTCAGCGCGAAGTAGCTGCCTTCGTGTTCGATGAAGCGAACCACGTGTCGGTGGCGACCGCGCGGCAGCCGCACGGCGAACTCGTCTGGCCACTGGTCAAGCGGCGTGGTCCACGGGAGATGAAGAAAGTCCGGCTGTGGCTCGGTGGATGTCTTCAATCGCAGGGCAACCATGTTGGCGACACTATCGGTCAGACTGTGGGGGTGAATGCTTCCCCGCCCGCCCTGACCGTTTTGCCCGATGCTGCGAACGTCGCCGCTCCCGAGCCGTTCGCCGGACCAGACCACCCGATGCGCAAGCTCACGCGGCAGGTCGCGTTCGACGGAGCGTGGGACGCTGAGCGGGCGAGGAAGGTCGGCGATCTCTTCGACAGCATGGCTGCTGACTGGTCGACCGATCACGTCGACGCCACCAAGGCAGCTCCGATCATCGATGCGCTCGCCCGGGGAATGGCCGATGTCGACCGACGATGGTTGGAGCTTGGATCCGGCACCGGGGCCGGCACCCGGGTGCTTGCAGGTGAGGTCGGCCAGCTCGTGGCCTTCGACCTCGCGGCGGAGATGTTGGCCCACGCCCCAGGGGAGCTCGCGCCACGTGTGCGCGGCGATGCGTCAGTTCTTCCGTTTGCCGACGGCGCATTCGACAGCATCCTGATGGTGAACATGCTGCTCTTTCCTGGCGAAGTCGACCGTGTGTTGGCGCCCGGCGGCACGGTGATCTGGGTCAACACGCTCGGCGACCAGACCCCGATCCACCTGCCAGCGACTGACGTGATCGCCGCACTTCCTGGAACTTGGGAAGGGGTGACAGCGAACGCCGGGACCGGGTTTTGGGCGACGCTTCGTCGCACCGACTGAAGCTGGAGTGAGTGGGTTTGTCTGCGGGTCAGACGGTGAGGGTGCGGCCCGATCGCTTGAGGAGGTCGAGCCACGGCTCGCCAGCGGCGATTCGTTTGACGACACGACGGGTGACCGCTTGTTTCCACTTCGGCTGCGTGGCCGTCATGCCGTCGCCAACGGCCAGGTAGAGGCCAGCCGGGTCGGTTGGCGACCACGCGCCGCCGCTGAGGTCCCAGGCGTGGAGATGCCACTCGGCGGCGGCGATGCCAGCATGCCCGCCGACGGTCGAGACACCGTTGGCGAATCCGTAGGAGGTTGCCCAGTCGCTTGAAACGGCGGCATGGAGTCGGTCGGCATACTCGCTGGCCCGTCCGACAAACTGTTCGATTGCTTCGGGGCCGTCGAGATCTCGGAGATCGAGGATCGCCAGTTCGTTCCGACCATCGAGCTGTTTGGTCGGAAAGGGCTGGGTTGCGTCACCATCCAGGGCGGAATCGAGCCACTCGTGATACCAGTCGGTGACGGCGACCAGGTGACGGGCCAACTCGTGGCCAGACCATTCCCCGACCACCGTCTTGTGCCACGCCCGACCCTCTCGCCCGCGGGCGTGGCCGGCAATGGCGGCGACGCCTTCTTCGAACTGGGCGATGACCTGCACTGGTTCGAGCGGCGTCACGCCTGAACGTGTTCGGTGGCCAGTCCTGCCAGCACGGCCTCGGCGGCAGCCACACCAGACAAGAACGCGCCCTCGACTTTCGAGCCGCCGAATGCATCACCGGCGAGCACGACCACGCCCGGGGATGATGTGAGGATGGCGCAACGATCAGGCCAGGGTTCGACAGGGCCGGCGTAGCGCCACTTCTTCACCTGGACGTCGACGATGTTCGTGTCGCCAAGGAGTGCGTCGGCGTGAGGTTTCAGTGCGGCGAGGATCTCGTCATCGCTGTTGTCCCAAAGCTCGGCGGACAATGCATGCGAGGCATGGAACGTCGCCGCCGGAGAGGGGCTGATGCCCTTGACGCTGTTGTCGCAGCTGAAGGTGAAGATCGGATCCTCGGGGCGTTGGAGCGCACCGGTGGGCCCGAATGGAGCGGGCTGATCGAGCGTGGCGAGCAGTCCGACCACTGCGTGATAGCGGAGCTCTCGGATGCCCGCCATGTTCTCGGGGAGCCGAAAGCCACCGCTGTCGAGAATCTCGAGCGACTGGGGGACCGGTGAGGTGATGACGACAGAGGTGCACTCGTCAGGAGAGCGGACACCTCCGTCGTAGGAGATGGCGAAGTTGTCGCCGAGTGGAATCAGCGAAGACGCACGGTGCGAGGTGAGAATCTCGACTGATGCAGGCAGCGTCGACTTCAAGTGCTTGGCCAGTTGATTCATGCCCCCGGCGGTGCGATAGCGGGGGTAGCCGTCGCCGCCGCCGTCGAAGCCGCGGCACCACTCCTCGACCACGCCGGCTTCGACCCAGTCGTTGACGACAGAGGTGAAGCGCTCAGAGCGAGCGGTGAAGAACTGGGCACCATGATCGAGCACGGCGGGCCCGATCCGGCGGGTGGCGAGTCGTCCGCCAACACTGCGGCCCTTGTCGACCATGCGGACCGATTGGCCTGCGTCAGCCAGGAGCTGAGCAGCGATGAGACCAGAGAGACCGGCGCCGATGATTTGGGTGTTCACGGCGGCGAGGTTACCCGGCTACTGGCGGGAGGGCTTCAGCGGGCGCACCCCTGAGTTTTCGGACTGTTTTTCTGTTGAAGTGACAAAGAACTCCGACGATGCGGTTGGCCGAGTCGATTCTCGGGGGAATCATGATCGAATGAGTCGGATTTTGGTCACGGAAGAGATCTCAGAGATCGGCCTGGACGCACTGCGTGCCAACGGTCACGACGTCGATGTGCAGTTGGGGAAGTCGCCAGAAGAGCTCGAGCAGCTGCTGCCCGGCGCTGTGGCACTGATCATTCGCTCAGCGACCACGGTCACCGAAGAGCTCCTCACCGCTGGAGAAGATCTCGTGGTGGTCGGCCGTGCTGGCATCGGCCTGGACAATGTGGCCGTCGAAGCCGCCACCAAGCGCGGCGTGATGGTCGTGAACGCTCCGCAGTCCAACATCATCTCGACCGCCGAGCAGACCATGACGCTGATGCTGGCCCAAGCGCGTAACACCGCCCAGGCTGACGCTGCCCTCAAGGCGGGCCGTTGGGAACGCTCGAAGTGGACCGGCACCGAGTTGCATGGCAAGACCCTCGGTATTCTCGGCCTTGGCCGTGTGGGCGCCCTCGTGGCGGCCCGGGCCGCCGCCTTCGGCCTGCATCTGATCACCTATGACCCCTACGTCTCTGACGATCGTGCACGCCAGCTCGGCGTCGAGAAGGTCTCACTCGACGAGCTCGCCGCCCGCGCTGACATCGTCACCGTGCACGTCATCAAGACCCCCGAGACCCTCGGCCTCATCGGCGCCGACTTCTTTGCCAAGGCCAAGCCTGGGGTGCGCATCGTCAACGTTGCCCGAGGTGGCGTGGTTGATGAAGCGGCCTTGAACGATGCGCTCGAAAGTGGCGTGTGTGGCGGCGCAGCGCTCGACGTGTTCGACACCGAACCAAAGACCGAGTCACCGCTGTTCGCCCATCCGAACGTGGTCGTTGCCCCTCACCTCGGTGCCTCGACCCACGAGGCTCAGCTCAAAGCTGGTGTCACGATCGCAGAGCAGGTCAACCTCGCCCTCGCCGGCGATTTCGTGCCGTTCGCCGTCAACATCGATGCTGCTGAGGTCAACGAAACCATGCGGCCCTACCTCGCCGTTGCCGAGCAGCTCGGTGCAACGTTCGCCTCGCTCGGCGACGGGGTTCCCGACGATGTCGAGGTGATCTTCGAAGGTGAGATCGGAGGCTACGACAACCGTCTTGCGACGCTGGCTGCGGCTAAGGGCCTGCTCTCGGTTGGCTCCGACGAGCCGGTGTCTTACGTCAACGCCCTGAGTATTGCCGCTGAACGCAAGATCGACATCCGGGCAACGTCATCGCCGAGTACGCAGGACTACGTCAGCCGTCTCGCCATTCGGGGCGGCGGTCGTCGCCTCGCGGCCACGCTCATGGGTTTGCGCAACGAGGCTCGACTCGTGCGCGTCGATCGGCACGTGCTCGACATTCCGCCCAGCGACAACATGCTGTTCCTTCGCAACGACGACCGCCCTGGCATGATCGGTCTCGTCGGCAACGTGCTCGGCAACGCCGGCATCAACATCGACGACATGGCTGTTGGTCGGCACCCTCAAGAGGGTGCTGCCCTCATGGTCATCGCCAGTCGTCAGCTGGTCAGCGATGAGACGCTGGCAGCGCTCGTGGCCATCGATGGCATCATGACGGTCGACCGCATCAGCCTGGGTTGACGTTCGGAAGGATCTCGACGACGGACGTGGCGACACCTTCTTCGATCACGATGGTTGCATCGAATGGGACTTCATTGCGGTCGAGGAAGCCGAAGTACGCCTCGTCGCCGACGTAGAGGCCACCGTCGAGCGTCATTTCGCTGTTCCAAGCGAACCGGACTCGACGGTCAGTGCTTGCTGCGTCGATGAGATCGAAACCGGTGGCGGGAAAGGCTTGGCCGGGGAATCGGCTGGTGAACAGTTCGCTGAAGTCCTCCGGCAGGTCTTCAGCGAGGAACAGACACTTCAGGTTGAAGGCGAGCGATCGATCCTCGTTGACCACGACGCTGCCGTAGTAGGTGCCGTCGGCCAGCTGGTTGCCGCCAGGGGTGCAACCGCCCCCAGCGGCGTACTGGAAAATCTCGCCGGAAGGTGTCGGTGGGAGGGTGGACCGAACGGTTGCCTCGGTCGGCGAGTTCTGCGTCGTCGGGGTGTTCTCTGGTTCCGGGGGTAGCAGCGTGATCGGCGCTGCACTGACTTCGGTTGAACCGTTGCGGTCCTGGGCAAGGAGGTAGCCGGCTGCTCCTACCAAGATGGCGACCGAGGCAAAGAACAGGAGAAGTCTGCGGTCCATCATCTCCCGAGCGTGACAGGGGGTTCTCGATCGGTCAACGCGGACGGTGAAACGACTCAACCGACTGGCCCGATGGGCTCAGTCGGTCGAGGTCTTCACGATTTCCAGGAACGTGGCCAGATCAGTGCGGCGACGAAGCCGACGGCGAGTCCAAGCAGCAATGCGGTCGGTGACAGCTGAGTGGAACGATCACAGGTACTGGTCATGGACTCGATCAGTCGAAGGGACTCCAAGAACTGGAGCTGAGGTCGTCGAGGTCGTTCTTCTGGACACCGACGTCAGAGATGGTGAAGATCGCATCGCCAATGACGATTGATCGCTGGATCTCAGGTTGGTAGCTCCAGCAGTAGTCGTCAAACGGCGGGCTTTCCGGGGCGATGCTGTCAGTGGCCGGAGCGTCTTCGGCAAACGAGGCCTCAGCGTCCTCGCCTGCATCTTGCTCGACTTCGAGCTCTTCTTCGAGGTAGTACGACTCGCACTCGCTGTTGACCGGGTGGCCAAGGCGTGCGATCTCGGTGAGGGTGTTGTCGTTGTTGACCTGGACGAGCACGGCGGTGGCGGAGTTGCGTTCCTCACCGGTCTCTTCGTTGTAGTTCCAGGAAGATACCGGGATCACGGCGAGCTTGCGCTCACCCCAGAAGAGGAAGGACTTCGGGTCCCACTCGACGCTCGAGTAGCTGTTTTCGCCGAAGTCGACTTGGTCGACTCGCTGCGGATCAGTCAGGTCGCCCACATCGAACAGTGAGGCCTGAGCGCCGGTGGTGAAGCCTTCGTCCGATGCGTCCTGGCCGATGCCGAGGAGCAAACCCTCGCCCACGGGGTGGAGGTAGGTGGAGAAGCCAGGGATCTTGAGCTCACCGAGGACGGTGGGGTTGGTCGGGTCGGAAAGATCAACAGTGTAGAGCGGATCGATCTGGCGGAAGGTGACGACGTAGCCGACATCGCCCATGAACCGGACGGCGAAGATCTGCTCGCCCTTGCCGAGGCCGTCGACGAAGCCGACCTGCACGAGTTCGTCGCCCTGCTCTTCCAACACGGTGACCATGCTCTGGCTTTGCTCGTCTCGGTCCCACGCCGAGCCGTCGGTGGTGGCGACTCGGAGGAAACCCTCGTGTTCGCTCAGGCTGTACTGGCTCAGCAGACTGCCAACGACGGAGCCGGAGGCCACGTAGTCGGTCGAGCCGACCTCACTGATGTCGAAGGTGTGCATCGACGTCGTGTAATCCTCGTCCGACTCGACCAGTTCGCCGGTGTCCCAGTCCCACTCGGGGTAGCGATTGCTGGCCACGGTCAGGCGGTCGGTCGACGCGTAGACGGTCTGGCCGTCGCTGAGCACGCCGAGTGAATCGTTGATCGACAAGCCGTCATCGATGTCGACGGTGAGGATGGTGAGTGCACCGAATCCGGAGAACTCCGTGGGGATGTACATGTCGGTGCAATCGAAGGCCTGGCCTTCGGAAACGACTTCACCATCGCTGGACTGGCGGAAGGTGGGGATCCATTGCTCGATGGTCGACTGGTCGATGATCTCGCGATTGGCCCGCTCGGCGGCGTCTTCTGCCCCCTGGTTCGAGGGGAACAGGAAGTCGAAGTTGCCGAGCCCTGAGGTGGTGACGATGCGGATCGACCCGTCGACTTCACGAGCAGACAAGTAGCTGCCCTCGATTTCGACCGTGGCGCCGATGTCGCCGGTGGTCAGATCGACCTCGGTCAGTTTCGAGGTGCTGACACCGTTCGGGCGGAAGCTGCTGCTGGCGCTGTCGGCCAGGAACGCTTGGCTCGACCAGGCGTTGGAGAGGAGGAGGACGCTGTCGCCGACGAGGAACATCTCAGCGCCCCACGAATCGTCGTCGAGCTTGATCGACCGAGTCAGTTCAGGCTCGTCGCCGGTGACGTCGAAGACCTCGATCGAGTTGCCTCGCATGATGATGAGGCGATTGCCGTCGGTCTTGACCCTGTCGGCTTCCTCGACGTTGGCTTCTTGGTTGTTTGTTCCCGAGAAGCTGTCGCTGCCGTCTTCGCTGTTCTGCACAGTCGTGGCAGGGGCAGAGGTGTCAGCAGCGGATTCCTCCATGGCATCGTCGGACATGGCCTCCATTTCCATGACAATGCCGCCACCCCAATAGCCATCACCGTTGAAGCCGTACGGACCAACACGCTCGATTCCCTCTGCGATGAGGTGATCCAGAAGCGCGTCGCAGGAGTCAGCGAGTTCGAGTCGGGCGGAGGTGAGCACGATGTCGGCACTCGACAAGTCGGTGCCAGGGGTGGCGGTGCTGTCACCGTCGTCGGTGACGCAAGCGCCGGCGAGGAGGGTCAGCGCGAGGGCGCCGGGAAGGAATCGAGATCGGAAGTGAGCAGCCATGGTGAATCAGACGAAGCATCGGCAGAACTGGTTCCCGGCCCCATCGATGTCACCGTTTCGTCATGTATCGGGGTC
>CAYGQE010000009.1:27589-99467 GCA_964351995.1 uncultured Acidimicrobiaceae bacterium
GGCAGAACTGGTTCCCGGCCCCATCGATGTCACCGTTTCGTCATGTATCGGGGTCCCGTGTATCGGGGTCAGGTCCCCCCAAGCACAAGTCTGCGGCCGACGAACGCGGGCGCTGTGCTCGACTTGTGCTTGGGGGGACCTGACCCCAGGTTCCGTGACCCCAGGTTCCGCCCGGGTTCAGAGCCAGACGGGGCGCTTGGCTTCGAAGTCGCCGATGGCGTCGACGTGTTGCATCGAGATGCCGATGTCGTCGAGGCCTTCGAGGAACCGGGTGCGAGTGGCGTCGTCGAGAGGGAAGGACTCATCGAGCCCGATCGCAGGCGCTTCGATCGTGCGACGATCGACGTCGATCGTGATCTCGAGTTCGGGATCAGCAGTGACCGCATCGATCAACGTACGGCCCACCTCATCACTCACGACGACAGGTACCAGCCCGTTCTTGGTCGAATTGTTGCGGAAGATGTCGCCGAAACGAGGACTGATCACGGCCTGGAAGCCGTACTGCTGGATGGCCCAGACGGCGTGCTCGCGCGAACTGCCGACACCGAAGTTGGGGCCGGCCAGCAAGATGTTGGCTGCGGAGTACTGCTCCTGGTTGAGGACGAAGCTGGGCTCGTCGCGCCACTCGGAGAAGAGGCCCTTCTCGAAGCCAGTGCGTTCGACCTGCTTGAGCCAGTCGGACGGGATGATCTGATCGGTGTCGACGTCGGAGCGGTCGAGGGGGACGGCCCGGCCGGTGACGATGCGTACTGCTTCCATGTCGTTGCTTTCGTTCGTTCGAGTGAGGTGCGACGGTCAGAGCGTCGGGATCAGGTGAGATCGGTTGGTGCGGCGAAACGGCCAGCAATGGCGGTTGCAGCAGCAACCTCGGGGGAGACGAGATGAGTGCGTCCGCCTCGGCCCTGCCGCCCTTCGAAGTTGCGGTTGCTGGTGGAGGCCGAGCGTTCGCCCACGGTGAGCTTGTCTGGGTTCATGGCCAGGCACATCGAGCAACCAGGCTCACGCCAGTCGAACCCGGCCTCGATGAAGATCGTGTCGAGGCCCTCTTCGATGGCTTGTGCCTTCACGGCAAATGATCCGGGCACCACCAGCGTGCGAACGCCATCGGCAACCGTACGGCCCTTGGCCACCGCGGCTGCGGCCCGAAGGTCTTCGATGCGACTGTTGGTGCACGAGCCGATGAAGACAGTGTCGACGGGAATGTCGCTGAACGGCGTGCCGGCGGTGAGGCCCATGTAGTCGAGGGCTCGCTCGGCAGCGTTTCGCTCCGAGGCGTCGTCGAAGCTGGCGGGGTCTGGCACCGAGGCAGACAGCGGAGCAACCTGACCGGGGTTGGTGCCCCAGCTGATGAAAGGGGCGATCGAGGTGGCGTCGATGATGACTTCGGTGTCGTAGGTGGCGCCCGGATCGCTGGGGAGAGTCTTCCAGTCGGCGACGGCGGCTTCCCAATCAGCACCCTTCGGGCTGTTCTCTCGACCCTCGAGGTAGTCGAACGTGACCTGGTCGGGTTCGATCATGCCGGCCTTGGCGCCAGCCTCGATGCTCATGTTGCAGACCGTCATGCGGCCTTCCATCGAGAGGTTGCGGATGGCTTCGCCGCGGTACTCGACGATGTGGCCGATGCCGCCGCCGGTGCCGATGACGCCGATGATGGCCAGGATGAGATCCTTGGCCGTGGCTCCTTCGCCCAACGCGCCCTCGACGGTGATCGCCATCGTCTTGGGGCGCACCTGGGGCAGAGTCTGCGTGGCCAGGACGTGTTCGACCTCGCTGGTGCCGATGCCGAACGCCAAGGCGCCGAACGCTCCGTGTGTCGCTGTGTGGCTGTCGCCGCAGACGACGGTCATGCCCGGACGGGTGAGGCCCTGCTCTGGGCCGATGACGTGCACGATGCCCTGGCCCGGTGAGCCCATCGGGTGGTTTTTGATGCCGAACTCCGCGGTGTTGGCTCGAAGCGTGTCGATCTGCTTGGCGCTGATCGGGTCGGCGATGGGTTCGTCGATGTTCTCGGTTGGGACGTTGTGGTCCTCGGTCGCAATCGTCAGATCAGGACGGCGGACCTTGCGGCCGTTGATGCGCAGGCCGTCGAAGGCCTGTGGGCTGGTGACCTCGTGAACGAGATGGAGGTCGATGTAGAGAAGATCGGGGTCGCCGTTGGTTCCTTGGTGAACCACGTGCCGATCCCACAACTTGTCTGCCAGGGTGCGAGGAGCAGATGTCACGAGTGTTGAGTCCTTCTGGCGTCGAGAGAGCCGTCGTTTTGAATCTCATATAGTGAGCAGATAGTCTCACCAGATGGACACCACGATAAGCGGCGTTGGCGTGATTGACAAGTCGATGGCCGTGATCGATGCGTTGGCGCAGGGTCCGTGCACCACAGCCGAGCTCGTCGCTCGAACCGGCATCACGCGGGCCACGGTCCACCGATTGGCATCGGCGCTCGAAGCTCACGGCTTGGTCCGTCGCAGCGATGATGGACGCTTCGCTCTCGGCTATCGCTTTGTCGCTCTGGCGCGAACCGTTGATGGGCTCGGCGTTTTGTGTGATGTCGCTCGGCCCCACCTTCGAGAACTCAGCGAACGAAGTGGGGAGAGCGCACAGCTCTATGTGCGCGACGGCGCTGATCGCGTGTGTGTCGACGTCGCCGAGTCGGCTCACGGTCTTCGTACCATCGTTGCCGTCGGCGCTCGCCTCACCCTCGAGCGCGGCTCAGCCGGCCGTGCGCTGATGCAGCCCGAAGCCGGGCTCGCTACTTCGGTGGGTGAACGAGAGCCCGGGGTTGCCTCGGTCAGTGCGCCGATCGTTGATTCCCGCGGCGCAGCGGTCGCTGCGATCAGTGTGAGTGGCCCGATCGACCGCATGTCGACGTCGCCAGCGGATCGATTCGGTCCGCTGGTGGTGGCCGCGGCGCGTGCTGTTGGAGCGCAGCTCGAGCCGTCAGGCCTCGATGGCGACGATCTCGACGGTCATCTCGCCGCCGGGTGAGGCGTAGCTGACCTTCTCGCCGGGCTTGCCGCCGATGAGTGCCTGGCCCATCGGGGAACCAGGAGACATGACGAGAATGCCTTCGCGTCGTTCTTCGATCGAGCCGAGCAGAAACTTCTCGACGTCGTCATCGCCTGCGTACCTGACCGATACGACACAGCCGGAGCGAACCTCGTCGAGACCACCGTCGGCTTCGACGATCGTGCAGTTCTCGATCAGGCCAGCCAAATGGATGATGCGGCCTTCCATCTTGCCCTGTTCTTCTTTGGCCGCGTGGTAGTCGCCGTTCTCCGAGAGGTCGCCGAGCTCCCGAGCGGTCTCGATCTTCTTGGCGATCTCGATCCGACCGCGCGTGGTCAGGTCGCCGTGTTCTGCGGCAAGCCTGTCGAAGGCTTCTTGTGAGAGCTCATACATTCCGGGCACTCTGCGAGGTTAGGTCCTGAGAGGAACGCCAACAGCGCTGGGGGAGAAAAACTGCGATCCGATGATCTTTGGCGACGCGACGTCAGCGGCGCTTTCGCCTGCTCGTCTTCTGCTTTGCGTTCAGAGCGAAGCCTGTTTGGAGCGTGGCGAACATGCCGGAGATCCAGGCGATCATCGTGCCGGGTTGGGTCAGACGGTCGCGAACCAACTCGGTCTGCAATTCGTAGAAGTCGGGCCGCTGGCCAAAGACCAGCAAGAAGTCACGAGACTCGATGAAGAAGGCCGTGATGAACACCGTGAGGATGTAGAAGATCAGCGAGATGGTTGCCCGCACGTCGCTGTGGTTTGCTCCTGTGCCGAGTCGGACGGCGACCGAGATCAGCACGCCGACGGGAACCGCCAGCCACGGTGAGGTCACCACGTCTCTGCTCTCGTACAGGTACCAGACGAGGCCCGTCATCACCGACATTGCCAGCGCTGCGACCGATCCCGTGATTGCGTCAGCATCCTCGCGGATGGGGACCACATTGACGGCGCGAGTCTTCAGCAAGGGCGTGCTGTCCGCTCCGCCCGCCTCGTTTTCGGCCTCGACCCAGGTGTCCGGGATCGACTTCATGGAAAATGTGGTGGAATCGATGTCCGTCATCTGGACGCTCCTTCTTCCTCGGCTCCAACGGCATCTGAACCGCAGAGCTTGAGGAGCATTTCCTGACATCGCGCAGTCGACGGCGGCACGGTCGATCGCTGACACGCTCACGGTCCGTCGCTGGTTAGGCTCAGCCAGCCGCGTGCAGATCGCCGTGATCTGTTGGCGGGCACACTCTTGGCAGCAGTCAGACAGCGTTCATCGGAGCATCATGAGCAAGAACAACTACAAGGTCGGTGTCGTCGGCGGCGACGGCATCGGTCCGGAAGTGATCACCCAGGGGCTCGCAGTGATCGCTGCGGCAGGGATCGAGTTCGACCAGGTCGACTACGACTTGGGTGGCGCTCGATATCTCGCTGACGGCACGGTTCTCCCCGACTCGGTGCTCGAAGAGTGGCGCAGCCTCGACGCGATCTACCTCGGTGCCGTGGGAGCACCCGGCGTGCCGCCAGGTGTGATCGAACGCGGTCTTTTGCTCAAGATGCGTTTCGAACTCGATCTCTACATCAATCAGCGTCCTTTCAAGCTGCCCGCCACAGACGAACAGCCCGGTCATGATTTCGTGGTGGTTCGTGAAAACACCGAGGGCACCTATGCCGGCGAGGGTGGCTTCCTCCGCAAGGGCACGCCACACGAGATCGCCACGCAGGGTTCGGTCAACACCCGCATGGGTGCCGAGCGGGCGCTTCGGTTTGCCTTCGACCTGGCGGCCAGCCGCCGCAATCACCTCACGCTGGTCCACAAGACCAACGTGCTCACCTTCTCGGGTGATCTGTGGGAGCGAACCTTCAACGAGGTTGCAACCGAGTACCCCGACGTGGAAACCGCCTACAACCACGTTGATGCGGCCTGCATCTACTTCGTGCAAGATCCTCAGCGCTACGACGTGATCGTCACCGACAACTTGTTCGGTGACATCTTGACCGATCTCGGTGGTGCAGTGTCTGGCGGCATCGGGCTTGCATCGTCGGCCAACCTCAACCCCGCCGGTGGTGGGCCTTCGATGTTCGAGCCCGTGCACGGCTCGGCGCCTGACATCTCCGGCCAGAACAAGGCCAACCCCATCGCCGCCATCTACAGCGGCGCGATGATGCTCGATCATCTTGGTGAGACCGAAGCCGCAGCCAAGATTCGTGCGGCGTGCGATGCTTGCACCGAATTGTCGGGCAGCACCACCGAGATCGGCGCCGCAGTCATCGCTGCGCTCTGATCTTTCGCCCGACAGCAACCATCCACACCGACGGACCAAGACACCACGAGGCAGCATCATGATCACCAATCCCACAGGAGCATCAGAGGACCCGTTCGTTGCTCCGTTCGGCTCGTTGTTCGGTGACCAGATGACCAAGGCCGTGCTGGTCGACGGCCAGTTCACATACAGCGGTGCAGCTGAACCGCTTGCTGCACTTTCGCTGCACCCGGCAACGCATGTCTTGCACTACGGCAGCGCCTGCTTCGAGGGAATGAAGGCTCATCGCCAAGCCGATGGCAGTCTCGCCATCTTCCGTCTCGACGATCACGTCGAGCGCATGCGTCAGAGCATTGGCAAACTGCGGATCACCGTGCCCGATGCCTCGCTGGTTCGCCAGGTCATCATCGATGCGGTCGAGGCCAACGCCTCGTTCGCACCTGATGCCCCGGGTTCGCTCTACATCCGACCCACCTTCATCGGCACACTCGAGAACATCGGCGCCGCCGCATCGCCCAGTAGCACCGGGCTGCTCTACGTGATCTGCTCGCCCGTTGGTGACTACTTCGCTGGTGGTGTCCGTCCGTTGACGCTCTACGTCGAGACCACCGTGCCTCGGACCACGCCGCAGTTCGGCATGGTCAAGAGCGGAGCCAACTACGTGATGGCCCTCGGCCCAACGCTTGATGCCAAGGCGGATCACGGCGCCGACCAAGTGCTGTTCGCCAACCACGATGACATCACTGAGACCGGGGCGGCCAACTTCTTCCTCATCGAGGATGGGCGCCTGATCACTCGTCAGCTCGATGAGTCGTTCCTTCATGGCGTCACCCGGAACTCGGTCATCGCCATGGCCGCCACGCTTGGCTACGAGGTCGAGCAGCGACCGATCACGATTGCCGAACTCGACGAGTGGGCGGGTCGGGGCGAGATGTTCTTGTCGGGCACCGCCGCAGTGCTGGCTCCTGTGGGAACGCTCGTCACCGCTGATGGCTCGGTCACGGTTGGGGATGGTCAGCCGGGCCCAAACACGCTCAAGCTGCGCGAAGCGCTCACCGACCTGCTCAACGGCAAGGCCGACGACCCATTCAATTGGCTCACCCCCGTCGAGGGTTGAGCGAGAGGCAGTCATGGACATCTCGCGAGATGCAGTGTGGAACCCCGCGTGGCCAGAGGCAGTGGAGATCTTCGACACCACCCTGCGCGACGGATCACAGTTCGAGGGCATTGCGCTCACCACCGATGACAAGCTGCGCATCGCTGAGCAGCTCGATCATCTCGGCGTGCACTACATCGAAGGTGGTTGGCCCGGCTCGAACCCCCGAGACGACGCCTTCTTCCAGCGCGCTGCCGCCGGCGAGCTCGATCTCGACACGTCGACACTCGTGGCGTTCGGCTCGACTCGTCGGCCCAAAGGCAAGGTTGACGAGGACCAAACACTCGCCAACCTGATCGCAGCACAGACCCCGATCTGTTGCATCGTGGCAAAGAGCTGGGACTACCACGTGCTCGAGGCGTTGCGCACCACGCTCGATGAAGGCGCTGCGATGATTCGCGACTCGGTCGAGTACCTGGTGGCGCAGGATCGCCGCGTGTTCGTCGACTTCGAGCACTTCTTCGATGGGTACAAGCGCAACCCCGAGTTCGCCTTGCGGGCGCTCGAGTCAGCAGCGGTCGCCGGCGCCGAAGTGTTGGTGCTGTGCGACACCAACGGCGGCTCGCTTCCACATGACATCGAAGACACCACCCGGCGAGTCGTCGAGATGTTCCCCGAGCTCACCGTTGGCATGCACACCCAGAACGACACGGGCTGCGCAACCGCCAATGCCGTGGCTGGGGTGCGCGCGGGTGCCACGCACGTACAGGGCACGATCAACGGCTACGGCGAGCGCACCGGCAATTGCGACCTCACCACATTCGTGCCGAACCTCAGCTTGAAGATGGGTATCCGCACCCTGCCTGACGGCGCCATGGAACGAATGAGCAGTGTGAGTCGTCATGTTGCCGAACTCGTGAACCTGCCGCCGAACGATGCGCTTCCGTATGTCGGCAAGTCGGCGTTTGCTCACAAGGCCGGGCTGCACACTTCGGCCATCGCCCGTCGCCCCGACGCTTATGAGCATGTCGATCCGGCGTTGGTCGGCAACGGCACTCGCTTCCTGGTGTCTGATCTGTCGGGCCGTTCCACTGTCGAGCTCAAAGCCAAAGAGCTCGGCATCGAACTCGAGCCGCAGCAGTTCGCGTCGGTGCTCGCCGAGCTGAAGGCGTTGGAGAATGCTGGCTATCACTTCGAAGCTGCGGATGCATCGCTCGAGTTGTTGATGCGCCGTTCGACGGGCTGGCGCAACCCGTTCTTCGAGATCGAGTCGTTCCGTGTCACGGTCGACCATCGTCCTGGTGAGAAGATGGCGCCGGGCATCAACCCACTCGGTCACTATGACGGTGTCGAGACCCAAGCCACGGTCAAGCTGAACGTGCCGTCGGCTGACGATCCTTCGGTCACCGAACGCATCATCGCCACGGGTGAAGGGAACGGCCCGGTGAACGCATTGGACGCGGCGGTTCGTGCTGCGGTCGGCGAGCGCTACCCGGCGCTCGAGCGGGTGAAGCTCGTGGACTACAAGGTCCGTATTCTCGACTCGCAGAGCGGCACCGGTGCCGTGACCCGAGTGCTCATCGATGCCACCAATGGCAACAAGCGTTGGACCACCATTGGGGTGTCAGAGAACATCATCGAAGCTAGCTGGCAAGCGCTCAGCGACACCATCGTCTATGCCCTTTCGCTGTAACACTGTTCGGGAGTTGTGAGCCGGCAGCGAGCAACTCCGGGAACGACCAAGGCGCTCGCGTCGACTCGTTCACGCTGACCCGCATCCTGCTCTCGCGCTGAGCGAGCCTGCTCCGTCGCCTCGCGTGACACGGCCTCCAAACCCCGGGTTTGGGTCCGTCACTATCGATAGCCACAGCCCCGGGTTGGGGCGGAAACCTGTTTGCGGCAGGCGGTCGTTCGGCAAGACTGTAGAGATGATGTCCGACGATGAACTTCTGCGTGCGGTAGACGAGGCGTTCGCTGCGGCCCCGTTGGGTCACGTCTCGTGGGCCGACCCGAACCCGGAGCGGACACCAAACGAAGAGGCGTATTCGCGGGTCACCGATCCTGGCCGGTACCAGATCCTCCTCGGCAGGTTGGACGGCTGGGTCAAGGCGCTCGAACAGCTTGGGGCTGCGAGGGTCGAGCGTGATGTTTCGGCCGAATGGGCGGAGCGAGTGGGAGGGCGGCCGTGGAGGGCCGACCGGGTGGTGCCTCTCAGAGACGGAACTTTGCCGATCATCGTGGGTCGTCAGTCGTACGAAGACGTGTTGGATACTGGCGTCGTTCTCGGCTGTGGCGATCCCGTCATCGAGATCGAGCGATTTCCCGATTGCGGTTGTGATGCCTGCGACTCAGGTTCACAAGACCTGCTGGACCACCTGGACAGATATCTCTTGAGCATCGTCACGGGGCAGTTCCGACTTCTCCATCGTCGAAGCCAGATCGTGGTGACGCTCGCTGATGGACGCAGCGGGGCGAGAGGTCTGCCGGAGAGGCTGAACATGAAAGATGTCCTCGCCGACTCGACGGGCTTTCAGGAACACACCGGCCCGGCCTGGCTTCCCCCGTTTCGCTGATACCCAAATCGGCGACTGCCACTATCGATTCGGTACGGCGCAAACGTCGGGTTTACGGCATACGGATTCGTGGGTCACAGCCTCCGGCTTGAAGTTCAGGAAGCTACTTCTTGCGCTTTTGGATGTTGGCCCACTCGTCGCGAAGGCCGACGGTGCGGTGGAAAACCGATGCATCATCGAGGTCGGCCGCGAAGTAGCCGAGCCGCTCGAACTGGACGACGTCACCGACCGCCACGGCGCCGAGAGCGGGCTCGGCCTTGGCCGCGGTGGTCTGTCGAGCGTCAGCATTGAGTGAGTCGAGCGGGTCGGCCCCGTCGGCGCCGGGGTACGCCTCGGTGAACAGCCGGTCATAGCGATGCACCGTCAGGTCGACAGCGTGCGGCCGCGACACCCAATGCATGGTCGACTTCACCTTGCGACCGTCGGGAGCATTGCCGCCCTTGGTCTCGGGATCGTAGGTGGCAAGCACCTCGATGACATTTCCATCATCGTCGGCGACCGCGTCGGTCGCGGTGACGAAGAAGGCGTTGCGCAAACGAACCTCGCGACCGGGGGTGAGCCGGAAGTACTTGGGCGGTGGCTCGAGACGGAAGTCGTCCTGCTCGATCCAAAGTTCGCCGCTGAAGGGCACCGAGCGGGTGCCGGCATCAGGGTTTTCCGGATTGTTCACCACGTCCATCCACTCGACCTCACCCTCGGGCCAGTTGGTGATCGTGAGCTTGAGCGGCTCGACGACGGCCATGCGGCGCAATGCGTTGGTGTTGTGATGCGTACGGACGAACGACTCGAGCAATTCGATGTCGACGACCGAATTGGCCTTGGACACCGAGATCTTGTCGGTGAAGGCCTTGAGCGCGGCGGCCGGATAGCCACGGCGTCGGAGCCCGCGAACGGTGGGCATGCGGGCATCGTCCCAGCCGTCGACGTGGCCCTCTTCGACCAACGTGCGCAGGATGCGCTTCGACAACACCGTGTGGGTGATGTTGAGCCGAGCGAACTCGGTCTGCTCGGGGCGATCGCCGGGAAGCTCGAGTTGATCGAGGCACCAGTCGTAGAGCGCCCGGTGATCGGTGAATTCCAGCGTGCAGATGGAGTGGGTCACACCTTCGATCGCGTCGGACTGACCGTGGGCCCAGTCATACGTCGGGTAGATGACCCACTGATCGTGGGTGCGGTGATGGGGCACCCGACGAATGCGGTAGAGCACAGGATCGCGCAGCCACATGTTGTCGGCTTGCATGTCGATCTTGGCTCGCAGAACCTTTTCACTGTCGTCGAACGCACCGTCGCGCATTTGACGGAAGAGCCCGAGATTCTCCTCGACGCTTCGATCGCGGTGAGGGCTCTCGATGCCGGGTTGGCCAAAGCCGCCGCGCTGCTCGGAGATGGTTTCGGCATCCTGATCGTCGACGTAGGCAAGGCCAGCGTTGATCAGGTCTTCAGCCCAGCGGTAGATCTGCTCGAAGTAGTCCGAAGCGAACTTCGGCTCGCCCGTTGGCTTGACGCCAAGCCATTCGAGGTCTTCCTGAATGGCTTGGACGTAGGAGATGTCCTCCGTCGCTGGGTTCGTGTCATCGAAGCGGAGGAAACACTGGCCGCCGAAGTCCTCAGCGATGCCGAAGTTGAGGTAGATCGACTTCGCGTGCCCGATGTGGAGGAAGCCGTTGGGCTCTGGCGGGAACCGCGTCTGCACTCGTCCGCCGTAGCGGCCAGCCTCGATGTCGGCCTTGACCTTTTCACGAACGAAATCGAGCGAACCTTGGTCGCCGTCGACAGCGCGGTCGTCAGCACTGGGTGCGGTGGTGTCAGACATCGGGTCACGCTATCGCTGCGCTTACATGGCTGTCTCTGTACGCAAGCGGTGGCACCATGGCGTCATGACCGATGAAAAGCCTGCTGGCCCGCCGATGCACGAGGTCGTTGCCCACCTGTCATTTTTGCTCGGCCATTGGGTCGGCAAAGGCAGCGGCCACTACCCGACCATCGACGACTTCGTCTACGGGGAGCAGGTGTGGTTCGAACACGTCGGCAAACCGTTTTTGTCCTACCGGCAGGGAACCAAAGACGCCTCGACCGGTCTCCCATTGCATGCCGAGGCCGGCTACCTCCGTCCGGTCGGAGCGTCGGGTGTCGAGCTCGTGCTGGTGCAACCGAGCGGCATCGTCGAGCTGCACGAGGGCGAGGTCGATGGCATGTCGATTCGCTTGCGGTCGACGTCGGTGCTGACCACGGCAACGGCGAAGGACGTGGCAGCGGTCGAGCGTTCGATCGACGTGGTCGACGGGCAACTCAGCTACGACGTGTCGATGGCGGCCGTTGGTCTCGAACTGCAGCACCATTTGTCGGCGACGCTCACCCGGCAGTAGGCGGTGGCTCCTGTCCGAGTTGAACGGGCCGTTGCGGAGCAACTGGCGCAGCAGGAGTGCGGGTGGTCAGACACTGGCGGTGAACTGATCGAGATGGCGACCGGCTTTGGGAACCACAATTGGCGCGTGCCCCTGGGCAGCGGCGCTGTGCTGCTCAAGATCGGGCCAGTATCTTCCGCGAGCAAGTGGGCAGGAGCGCAGATCGGGTTGGACCGAGCTCGAGTCGCTGGCGTGCCGGTGCCGCAGGTGCGGTCGACTCGAATCGTCGGCGAACACGTGGTGCGAACCCTCGACTGGGTCGCCGGAACGCCAGCGCTGACGTTGACCGGTGATGCTCCAGCCCAAGCACGGTTGGGCGCGGAACTCGGTACAGCCGTTGCTCGGCTCCACGCGGTCGAGGTGGATGGATTCAGCTCTCGCCTCGATGGCTCGTCGGCGGTGTTCTCGACGTGGAATGCCTATGTGAATGACCGTCTCGCCGCCATCGACCATCGGGCACAGGCCAACAACGCGCCGGAGTCAGTGCTGCGACGCCGGGCGGCCGAAGTGATCGAGTCGCTGGCAGCGTCAGTGGCCGGCGACTGCCCACCGGTCGTGTGTCACCGTGACCTGCACCCTGGCAACGTCATCGTTGAACCCGATGGATCGTTGGCTGGCATCACCGACTGGGACATGGCCGTGGCGTGGGACGCCGCCGGCGAGTGGTTCAAGCTCGAGCTGTTTTTCTTCGACCGACTACCTCACGCACGGAACACCTTCGAAGCGGCCTACGTAGCGAACGCGCCAGCCGTTGGCCTCGAACGACGGCGACTCGTGCTGCTCATGGAGAGCCTCAACCTCGTCGCCAACGCCGGTGTTTTCGCACCGGACTTCGTCAGCTTCGGCGTCGAACAACTCGAGCGCTTGGCTTGACTCGTCAGTTCCCCGGTTGCCAAACCATCAGCACGAGGGCGACCACGATCAGGAGTTGGGTGAGGCCATCGCCGAGGGCGAGCTTCTTGGCGAGGCTGAGCACCTCGGGATCATCGGCCATGCGGGTCGCAGCGTTCATGCCTTCCGCCTTTTCCTTCAAGGAACGGACTGCCGGCTTGACCATGCCGTGGGCCAGCCCGACCATTGCGAACCACACGACGAAGGAGGCAGAGATCCAGGGAGCGCCGAAGCTGATCTCGCCGTCGCTCAGGGCGACAAGCGCAATGCCGAGAGCGAAGACGCCGTAGATCGCGTAGTGGGCGAGGTTGGTGACCATCTGCGTCGTGGTGAGAAGCACCCTGGCATCGCCGGCGTTCCCGCCGAATGCCTTTGCGTTGTAGGCGCTGTGAGCGATGATGCCGCCGAAGCCGACGATCGAAGCAGCAATGTGGAGGAGAAGGACAATCTCATACATCTCCGAGACGCTAGTCTCCTGACGTGGCTGCTCCTGACTATGTGCCAACAGACCCGACGGAAAAAGTACGAAAGTACTCATCGCCGCCGCGACGCGGCGATTCTTGGGTCGCTGATCGGCCGGGCGACATTGGCGGGCCGCAGCCAACAGGCACACGCCTCGGTGTGCAAGGCCCCGACCAGGGCTATGCCCTCACGCTCGTCAAGTTGTTCAACGACCGCCTGCATCTTGGTGCGGTCAACCACGATGATGCCGTTGCCGGTTGTGTCTCGATTGCCATGAAGCGGTCCGCTCTGTTCGGGCGGGGCCCGGTCGTGCATGACCTCACCGCAGCGTTCACGCTGTTCGGGTTTCTCGACGAGAACCCAGCGGAAGATCTCGTTGCCCTTCGCGAATCACTGCTCGCTCAGGTTCATTCTCATCATCACTACCGCGAGCTGCGGGCGGTGGCCGACCTCGTACCCGATGCGGCATTGCATCGGCCACACACCGCCATCGAGACTGACTACCGCAGCGACTGGAAGAACAACCTCGCCGTCTGACGGTGGCTCGTGGTCCAGGCGGCATCGTTCCGCGCCGCCGCACTCCGTCGCTTCTTCGGCGCCAGTAGCATCGCCGGGTGACTGCTGTTCGCGTTCGTTTCTCCCCCGCACCCACCGGGTATCTCCACGTCGGAAGCGCCCGCTCGGCGCTGTTCAACTGGATGTACGCCCGCCACACCGGCGGCACGATGATTCTGCGGGTCGAAGACACCGATGCCGACCGAAGCCGTCCCGAACTCATCCAGGCGATCTACGACAGCCTCGGCTGGCTCGGCATTGATTGGGACGAGGAGTATCGCCAGGCCGACCGCTTCGATCTCTATCGAGCGGCGGCGCAGAAGCTTCTCGACCAGGGCCGTGCCTACCGCTGTGACTGCTCGCAAGACGCAGTCAAGGAGCGTCTTGCCGACCACAGCGGCAATGCTGGATACGACAGCTTCTGCCGCGATCGCAACGTGCAACCCGGTGAGGGCGTCGTGGTGCGTTTCCGCACTCCTGATGAGGGCGTGACCGGCTGGGATGACCTCATTCGGGGTCGAGTCGAATTCGACAATGCCGTGCTCGAAGACTTCGTGATCGTTCGGTCGAGTGGCGTTCCGCTCTTCCACGTTGCCAATGCCTACGACGATCTCGACATGGGCATCACCCACGTCGTCCGAGGCGAGGATCTCGTCAACACCACGCCCCGCGTACTTCTGCTGCGTGCGGCCATGGGCGCGACCGATCAGCCGTTGTTCGCCCACCTCCCGCTCATTGTCGACGAGAAGCGTCGGAAGCTGTCGAAGCGTCGTGACTCGGTGGCTGTTGGCGACTTCAAGGCGAAGGGTTTCCTCGCCGACGCCATGCGCAACTACCTGCTCACGCTGGGCTGGGGACCGAAAGACGGTGAAGAGATCCGTCCCACGAGCGAGTTCGTTGAAGTGTTCGACCTTGCCGACGTCAACAAGGCGCCCGCCTTCTTCGACGTCAAGAAGCTGGAGCATTTCCAGAAGGAGTACCTTCGGCAGCTGTCGGTCGATGCGTTCATCGAGTGGGCCGCACCGAGCGTCGGACACATCGATGCCGATTTGTTCCGTCGCTTCGCACCCGAGATCCAGGGCCGCGTCACCTACCCCGAAGATGCACCGGCCTTCCTCGACTGGATCATCGGTGACGCACCCGAGCCTTCGGACAAAGACTGGAAGAAAGTGATGGGCAAGGACGGCGTTGCTGCAGTCCTCGATGCCGTCATCGAGCGATGCGAGACGTGCGACTGGACACCGGCATCTCTCGAAACCGTCGTCTTTGGTGTTGGCGAGGAGCTCAACACCAAGACGCAGCTGCCGGTGCGGCTCGCGATCACGGGCAGCCGGTCTGGCTTGCCCCTGTTCGAACCGATGGCCGAGCTCGATCGTTCGGTTGCTCTCAGCCGCCTGCGCTCGGCCAGATCGAAGATCTGACCGGTGGGCCGGCGCTTTGCATCGAGCGAGCCTGCTCCGGTCTCGACGCCGAGCAAGCGCCCGCACGTACTGCGACGCCTGTTGGCATTCACGGTCTTTGTTGGATTGGCCTACCTGTCGGTGACCTTCATGCAGGTGTGGTGGGCCAGCCGAGCTGAATCGGCAGCGACCTTCGATGCGCGAGCAGCAGTGGTTCTCGGGGCCGCCCAATACAACGGGACTCCATCGCCGGTGTTGCGAGGACGGCTCGATCACGCCGCTGCGCTGTACCTCAACGACACCGTCGACATCATCGTCGTCACCGGTGGTGGGCAGGAAGCGGACATCACCACCGAGGCGAAGGCGGCCTACGACTACTTGCGCACGAATGTCGGGATCTCCGATGATCGGCTGCGGCTCGAGGTCGATGGAACGTCGACGTTCGAGCAGCTGGCGGCGACCGCACGATTTCTCGACTCTGAGGGCATTTCAGAAGTCGTCATCGTCACCGATCCCTACCACGCACGCCGAGCGCAGCTCGTCGCAGAAGAAGTCGGAATGGATGCCACGGTGTCGGTCACGCCGAGCGCAGCCCCACTGCGAAGACTCGTGAGGGAGACCGGCGCCGTGGCTGTGGGTCAGATCATCAGCTTTCGTCGCCTCGAGCGGTTCGCGAGCTGAAGAATTCGGGTGTGGCAGTGCCACTGAGGCATGTACGCTGTCGGCTCCACCTTCGGGGGTGGTGTAATCGGTAACACAACTGGTTCTGGTCCAGTCATTGGGGGTTCGAGTCCTCCCCTCCGAACAAACGATCGAGTTCGGGATTCGTCCCGCTACGCTCTCGGTCGCTTCGTCACCACCGACGTTTTGACGTCAGTGCGGTGGCGCTGTCCTGCCCCGTTCGTCTAGAGGCCTAGGACGCCGGCTTCTCATGCCGGTAGCACGGGTTCAAATCCCGTACGGGGTACAACACAAAGGCTCGCTTCGTTCGAAGCGGGCCTTTGGACGTTTTGTCCTGTGACATGTTGATCGTCTGATGACGCCTGTGTGTGCTTTGCTCGAGGGTGGTGTTGTTGAACCGGGGACTTGCTACAACTCGTGTTGTCATAGTGATGAGCTCTACAACAACAAGGAAGTTCTATGTCCACGCCTGAGACCGCCGTCCGCTCGTATCTGCAATGGTTGGAAGATCCCAGTTCTGTGCGTGATCACGTAGCCATTGCTGAGGCCGAGTCTGCATCGAAGAATGCGAAGGATCCCATCGAACGACTGAAAGCTCTGTCGGCGTTGCAGGTGCTCGAAGCCGTCGATGGTGCGACATTCCGGGCTGGCTTCGTTGAACACGCTGCCGAATGGGCAAACGAGAATGCGGTGACTGCCGAAGCCTTTGCGACGCTCGGTGTCCCAGCCGAGGTGCTCTCCGAGGCCGGATTGGTCAAAGCCAAAGTGCACATGAGCTCCGGGAAGCGTCGCACGCGGATCAGTCCTGACTCGGTCCGAGACGCGATCCCATCGGTGGCTTTCAGCATCGCCGATCTCGAAGCAGCTTCTGGCGCGTCGACCGCCACGGTGCGCAAGGTCATTGCCGAGATGACCGAGGCCGGCACCTTGCGAGACCTTGGTCCCGATCAGAAGCACACCGGGCGAGGTCGGGCACCCCTGCTGTTCACGAAGAACTGAGCACCCGTCGGTTGCTGAGTCAGTGATCGGCGAGCTCTCGTTGCAGTTTGTCCTCGTCGTAGCCGAGGAACAGCAACGCGGCGATGCCGTAGAGGATCACGCCGGCCAAGCCGGACAGTCGAATACCGAGGTCGTCGCCGATGTCGCGCCCGAACGACGTCAGGAGCGCAAACAGGATCACACCGACGGTCTGGCTCACTTTCTGCATGAAGGTTCGGGCGGCGAAGAACATCGCGGCCGATGCCTCCCCGGTGGTGCGAGCGGAGTGTTCGGCGATGTCGGTGAGGATCCAGCCTGGGATGACGCTGAGAATGGCGAACGGCACCGAGAAGATCACGATGAGCAGTACCCCTTCGAGCCAGTTCGGGAATGGGTAGCGGCCAAGAAAGATCACGCCGATGAAGTCGAACGCTGCGATCGCAAATGCAAAAATGACCAAACGTTTTCCGCTGTGCTTTTTGGCAATGGCGTTCACTGCTGGATACAGCACCATGGCGACCACCACCATCAACAGCAAGAGGGGACCAGTCAGCTCTTCTTCCAATTCGAGCAAGACCGTCACGTAGTACAACAGGCCCGTCTGAATGATCATCAAGCCACAGAAGTAGGCAAGATCAGCAGCGACGTAGAAGCGGAAATAGGGATTGCCGAACACGCGACGTAGCGAGTCTCTCAGTGGGGTCTGTCCTGGAGCGTCTCGAGAGGCCCACGCCCGTTCATCAACGGTGAAACGGGGCACCAACATGGCAACCGCAGCAATCGTGCAGACAGCGACGACCGACAGCTGCCATGCTCGCACCGTCGACACGCCGGTATCGCCGATGACTGCCGACAGGAATGGTGTGGTGGCGGCGATGACGATGCCGAGCGCCCAGGCAACCGACGTCCACGTCGCGAGGTCGAGACGCTCGGCTGGCGTCCGGCCCAGATCGGCCACAAGGGAGAAGGCGGGTGTGACGTAGGCCGTCAGGGCGACGTAGAGCAGCAGCTGAATGACAAGGAGCCACACGATGTTCCACCCGCTCAGCCGAGTCAGGGGCGGAATGAACATGAGCATCGTCAGCACCGCCGCTGGTACTGCGGCGTAGGTCATGAATGGGATCCGCCGACCCAGCCGATGTGTGCTGCGATCCGAGAAGATGGCGATCAGTGGATCCGTGATCGCATCGGTGATGCGGCCGGCTGCGGCGATGAGCACGATCGCGTTGAGGACCACCAGGAACGTGGTGTCGGTGACGAGCTGGGGAAGGCCTGCGGATGCAGGTGGGAGGTAGAAAAACACCAGCAGAATGCCGAGCAGGTTGATGAGGATCGACATGCCGCCGTGGCCAACGGAGAGCCCGATGACGACCTTCTTGGGGAGTGGAGGTAGCCCTTCGACAACGGTTGGCTTGCCGTCGGCATCGGTGGAGGGCACCTCGGTGGTCACGAGGGTGCACCGTACTCCTGACTGATCACATCGTTTCTTGGCGCGACTCCGAATCTGCGGGTCGCTCCTAAACTCTGACGATGCGCATTCGCTGGTTCGGCCTCCTCTTCGCCCTCGGGGCTGTTGCGTCTGGGTGCACCAGCGAAGCGTCGACGCCGATCGATCTCGATCGAAGCACCACAACGAGTCCTCCGGTCACCGGTCTTCCCGAACTACCAGACGACGACCCCAACGCCGACTCTCGCGAGTTGGTGATCGAGCTGGCCAAGGAAGAATGCCGGAAAGACCCCACTCGCGAGTTCGGTGTGGTGGTGATTGCTGACCCGGACGGGGTCGAGGTCAACCGCTACGAGTATCCGTGTGCCGACCTCGAAGCCGACGAGAACACTGGAAACACCGGGGCAAGCGGCGACGAGTGAGTCAGCCGCTGCTGAGCTGGAGACCCGCCCAGGCCGCTGAGACACCGAGCCCCAGACTGAGCATCAGGTAGGTCGCTGCCTGCCCGTAGCGGCGTTCATCGAGCAATCGGGCGACTTCGTTTGCCAGCGTCGACCACGTCGAGGCAGCGCCGAGCAAACCGATGCGAAAGCCGTCGGCGGCGATTCCTGTCCACGACGCGCTAAGGCCGAGTAGGAACGCCGCGCCGAGGTTGATGGTGAGCGTGCCGATGAGCGGCGGCAGAATGCGGGCGGTCACTGCCCTGGCAACAGCGCCGACAGCGCCCAAGGCCGCCACGAGGGCGATCAGGGTCATTGCGGACCCTCGGGGCTGCGTGTCGAGGTTCGTTTCGTCAACTCGTAGCCGGTGGCGGCAGCAGCGATGGCCAGTACAGCCGTGCTCACGAGAGAGACAAGCGCCGTGGATAGCGAGGACGAGTCGAGGCGCTGGGCCACGTCGACCATGTGTGTGGAGAAGGTCGTTAGGCCCCCGCACAGACCGAGACCGATCAGCGCCGCCCAGTGATCTCGAGCTTCACCGGCGTTGCCGTGCAACGGTGAGCCCGAGTGTTGCAACCAGGCAGTGATCGACCCGAGGGCGAGCGAGCCGGCGACATTCAAGACGAGGACCGCGACCGAGGCGTTGAGCTGGATGGAGGTGACGCCGTGGCGAACAAGCGATCCGAGCGCGCCACCGAGCCCCACCAGGATCAGTGGATGCGCCCGCGTGATCGCGTCAGCTGAGGGCCGGAGGCGGCCAGAGGTCATCGACGCCAGTCTGGTCGAGCGCTGCAGCGATTGGGGGATGGGCTACTGGGTGTTGTCGGCATCGATTCGAGTTCTCCGAGGAAGTGCCTCTCAGCGCTTCCCCTTACCCTGTCGAGGTGCCTTCCTCCCAAACTGAGTTGTCCGAAACCTCCGACGGGTTCACCCAATTGCGTCGGCACTGGGCTGCGGATGCGCCGCGGGCGAGCATGCTGATCGTTCACGGCATCGGCGAGCATTCCGGTCGCTACGAGCACGTCGGATCCTTCTTCGCCGAGCAGAGAATCGACACGCTTTCTTACGATCAGCGTGGTTTCGGTCAATCCGGTGGCCGGCGAGCGTTCGTGAAGTCGTTCGACCAGTACCTCGATGATGTCGAGCAACTGCTCGAGCTGCGGCGTGAAGCTGGCCTGCCGGTGATCTTGTTCGGTCACTCACTCGGTGGCCTGGTCGTCATGACGTATCTCACGAGCGATCGGCCGCAGCCAGATTTGGCTGTGCTCAGCGCCCCGGCACTCGAAGCGGATGTGCCCGGCTGGCAGAAGCTGTTTGCTCCGGTCATTGGTCGGCTGCTTCCCAAGCAGCACATTCCGGCGAAGATCGATGCTGAGTTGCTGTCTCGTGACGTGGCTGTCCAGCAGGCATACGTCGACGATCCATTGGTGATTGCCGGTGCCACTGCCGGTTTGGGGAACGAGATCTTCAACACGATGGCATCGACCAGCGCGAGGCTCGACCGGCTCAGCGTGCCGACATACGTGCTGCATGGCGCCGAAGATCGCCTGGTCCCAACGTCAGCGTCGGAGGCGATGGGAGCACTTCCCGGCGTGACACGAAAGGTGTGGGATGGACTGCGTCATGAATGCATGAACGAGCCAGAGCAGGCGGAGGTCCTGGCCGGAATCGTCGAGTGGCTCGACACCGAACTCGCTGGCTGATCAGCAACGAATCAGCTGATCTCGAGCCGAGCTCGGAAAAACTCGAGGACGGTGTTGACCGCCTCGTGAGCGGGGTGGCCTTCTTCCTCGACCACCTCGGTGGTCAGGACGGAATGCGACTTGGCATCGAAGCCATAGGCGTTGCCCGGCGATGAGTCGATCTCGACGGCGATGAACCCGTCGCCCAATTCGCTGCGGAGTGTGTCGAAGCGGGTTCCCACGAACGAGTCCTCAGTGAAGCGCAGACCCAGGACCGGGCAGCCGGCATCGACACGTTCTTTCACGATGCGAAGATCAGCGGCCGAGACACCGAGGTCCGCGCCACGCTTCGCTCCGATGGGGAGCGGCAAACTGGGCTGACTCAACACAGGGGCGACGACGGTCTCGTCGACCATCATCGCAAGGGCAAAGCCACCGGTGAAGCACATGCCGATCGCTCCGACACCAGGGCCACCACACTCTTCGTGCAGCGATGCAGCGAGGGCTCGAAGCCAGACCGTGATCGGTGACGTCTTGCCCACCGCCAACGCAGTGAATTCCTCGCTGATGCAAGCCTTGGGCATGACGGTTGCCAACGCCTTGTAGGTGCCATCGGCCCCGTCAGTGCCGAACATCGACGGCATGGCCACGGTGCAGCCTGCATTGGCGACCCTGCGGGCGAAGTCCGCAACCTCAGGAGTGATCCCTGGCATCTCGGCCATGACGACCACGGCAGGGCCGGTGCCCTTGCGATAGACGGTGCGCGTGGCCTCGTGGAAGGTGGCTTCGGTCCGTTCGAAGTCGGTCAGATCATCCATGGGTCACACCTCCTTGGGTGGGTTCGGCGACGCAGGTTCATCGGGATCGACGTAGCCGCGGCCTTCGATCCATACGGGTTCGCGCTTTGGCTGCGGCTCCTGTGCCCAGGGATTGCCGTCGGGTAGCGCCTGCGCTGGTTGGTGGGGAGCCCCGGCAGGGTTGGCCGTTGGGCCGGGACGAGCTGATGGCGGCTGCTCGGCGGTGAGGGGCGCCGACTGCACCACGGTCTGGTCAGCGGGTTGCTGGGGGAGCGGCCGGCCGTAGCCCTCCACTGGCGCCGTGGGTGCAGCGGTACCGATCCGGTTGGCAGTGTTGACCGCGCCCTGCCCTCTCGGTGTCCGAGCGGGCTGAGCGACTCGGGCTGGCTGACGCTCGGCCACGGCGGTCCAAGCCATCGATGCAATCACGAGCCCGACACCGACGACACCCATGAAGATGGCGGGCCGAATCATTGCGCCGAAGAAGACGTCGATCGCTGCGGTGATGAGCGCTGAGGATGCCGGACCGATCAAGGCAGCCAGGTACGGGACGCCAAAACCGACGAGCAACCAGAAAAGCGAGGCGCCGAACGCCCAGAACGCGACGCGTCGCAGCACGGACGGCCGATCGTTCGTGATCACGAGTGCGGTCGTCGCGCCGGCCAGTGCGGCAAGAGCGGCAAGGATCGTGACCTGATCGACGAAGTTCTTCAGCGTCCCCAGGAAACTGAGACCCGAGGTGGGCAGCTCCACCGTGGTCGCTGGCAACTGAGGGATTGCGGACTCGAGTGCGGGGTTGGCGCCGACAAGCGCCGTTCGAAGTGAGTCGCTCAAGACACTGCTGTCGAGAACGACCGGTTGAGCATTGCCTTCCAGTGCTTGCCTGTGGGTGTCGACGATCGCCTGCTGAACGAATTCCTGCACTCTTGGGTCGTCCAGGGCGAGCGAGGCCGCAGCTTCCAGTGTCTGACTGGGAACGACGATGTCGCCTGGAATGGCCGCCCCCAAGCTGTCAGCGAGACGGGTGACGAGCACGGATCGAAGCTCTTCGTTGTCGAAGACTTGGACCGCCAACCGCTCGGACCGACCTGGATCGAGCACGGTGCGAGACATGATGAAACCCGCCCAGCTGATCGAGGCAACGACCAGCGACAGGCCGAGAATGAGACCGGCGAACCCTTTACGCATCCGCCCAGTGTCGCGCAGCGGCGGAGGGAATCGTGCCCAAGCTGGCGAGAGGGGTCAGAGGGCCCAGAACGGATGCGTGCTGGTGTCGCTCGGAGTGGTGAGGATTTCCGGACCATCGTCGGTGATGAGAATGGTGTGCTCGAACTGCGCAGTGCGTCCGCCATCGGCGGTGACCGCGGTCCAACCGTCGTCCCACATCCGAGCTCGGTAGGAGCCCTGAGTGATCATTGGCTCGATGGTGAAGGTCATGCCTGGCTCGATGACATCGGTCAGGCGAGGGTGGTAGTAGTGGCAGATCTGGAGGTCGGTGTGGAACTGCTCTCCGATGCCGTGGCCGACGAAGTCCCGGACGACGCCGAAGCCGGCGCCTTCGGCGTACTGCTGAATCGCTCGCCCGATTTCGTTGATCGGGTTGCCCGGGATCGCCGCCTCGATGCCGCGCATCGTGGCATCACGGGTGACCCGTGTGAGCCGCTGCGACTCCTCGTCGACATTGCCGACAAAGAAGGTGGCATTGGTGTCGCCGTGGACGCCCTCTTTGAACAACGTGACGTCGAAGTTGACGATGTCGCCGTCACGCATGGG
This sequence comes from uncultured Acidimicrobiaceae bacterium, assembly GCA_964351995.1. Taxonomy (GTDB): domain Bacteria; phylum Actinomycetota; class Acidimicrobiia; order Acidimicrobiales; family SZUA-35; genus SZUA-35. The sequence continues at coordinate 50,013 of CAYGQE010000009.1, forward strand.
GCGATCGTCGGGGATGCCGTGGCAGATCACTTCATTGAGTGATGTGCAGAGTGACTTGGGGAAGGCATCGACAGCGCCCGGATACATCAGCGGGCTGGGATAGGCCTCGACTTCGATTGCCCTGGCATGGCAGGCCGCATCGATCTCTTCGGTAGTGACACCGGGTTGCACGAGCGTGCCGAGGTAGTTGAGCGTGTCGGCTGCGAGGCGACCGGTGCGCTTCATGCGGTCGATGATCTCTGGTGACTTGACGCGGTCCTCGTCCCAGCGTTCGTTGGGGTTTCCGCCGGCCCACATCGGCTGATCGATGGTTTCGGGCACCTCGCGGATGGGCGAAAGGGTGCCGGGGCGAATCGCTTCTTGGGAGTACTTGTGGCAGCGCTTGAATTTCTTGCCGCTGCCGCACCAGCAGGTGTCGTTGGCCTTCGTGAGTACACGCATCTGTTGAGGATATGCCGCAGGCGCACTCGCCGCAGGGTCGTGCTCTGGCTCTCGTCGAGATCGCGCCCTACGCTCACGCACATGTCGACAAGAGTGCTGGTGGCGAAGGTGGGCCTTGATGGTCATGACCGAGGGGTCAAGATCGTTGCTCGAATCCTTCGTGACGCCGGGATGGAAGTGATCTACACCGGTCTTCGCCAGACGCCTCAGATGGTTGCGGCGACGGCGATCGACGAGGACGTCGATGTGATCGGGCTGTCGATGCACTCCGGGGCGCACCTCACGCTCGCCCCGAAAGTGGTCCAGTTGCTCGCTGAGCAGAACGCCGGAATTCCCGTCGTGGTTGGTGGCATCATTCCTGAACAAGACATCCAGCGTCTCACCGACGCCGGCATCGCCGCCGTGCTCCACCCCGGAGCATCCTCTGAAGCGGTCGCGGCATCCGTCCAAGCCGCCGCTGACGCCGCCACCAACTAACCCACTGGCGCCCCCTTCCCCACTGGTGCCGGGGGTTATCACGTTATCAACCGGCTTTCTGCAAGTCCGAGAGTCATCAACGATCGGTGCAAGGAACCTTGGTGTTGCTGCTGCCCAGCCTCGGCGAACCGCTGGGCCGCGAGCGATGCTGCGGCGGGTGACTTCAGACCGAGCGCCGTCGCGATGTCTTTGAGCGGGTGGCCAATGTGCCGCTGCGCAACGAATGCAACCATTCCCCTTGCGGGGTTGGGTCGACCACGGAAGCCCGTCCGAACCTCGCAGAGTTCGACGTTGAAAGCGTCCGCACAGGCTCGCACGACGTCGTCGAGGGGAATCAGTTCAGGTGCGAACAACTCGGGTTGTCGATCGGCAGGCCGCTGTCGATCTGACTGATCGACTCCGATGATCGCTGGAGGATTTGGCGATCGAAGCTGGCGGGCCAGGAGGTCGTCCTCGGCGAGACCTTCCGTCGCCGCACGCAAACGCAAGGTGTCGTCTCCGTAGTGGGCCAACACGATCGAGGTGTTGAGGAACCTCGGTATCGACCTTCGCCCGATGTAGCTCGGGTACGAAGACCATCGATAGTCCTCGGCCCGTTTGACCATCCCAGCTTCAACGGGGTTTCGATGGACGTATTCGACACATGCCGCCAGGTAAGCATCGCTGTCGAGCATCGAGCTCCAGAACCGCCGCTCGAAGAGATGGCCCGTTCGGCCGTGTTTGTGGTTGAACCGCTTTGCGTAAACGCCGTTGAGAAAGTGCTGTGTCTTGCTCAGAGAGCCTTGGTTGTCGCGAATCGTCAAGTGGATGTGGTTGGTCATCAGGCAGAAGGCAAGAACCTCACATCCGAAACGGCTTCTCGCCTCATTCAGAAGGGCGAGGAATTGACGCCGGTCGTCGTTGTCTTCGAAGACCGCGCAACGATCCACTCCTCTTGCCGTGATGTGGTGGTATGCCCCTGGTTCATTGATTCGCCGGTTTCTCGCCATCGGTCAACCGTAGAGACGGGGTCTGACAGCGACCGGTGAAACCGGAGTTGATAACCTGATAACCCCCGGCACCAGTGGGGAAGGGTTAGATGCTGAGGGGTTCGGTCCAGCGGCCGAATTCGGCTTCGAGGGCGCCGACGATTTCCCCGACCGTTGCGTAAGCGCGCACCGCGTCGAGAATGGCTGGCATCGAGTTGATCGTTGGATCGGCCGCCGCTGCGGTGACGGCAGCGAGCGCCGAGGCGACCGCATCGTTGCTGCGGTCGTGCTTCACGTTCGCCAGTCGCTTGAGCTGACGCTCTTCGACTTCGGGGCCGATGTAGAGGATGTTCTGGTTGCCCTCGTCGCCTTCGGTGAAGTCGTTGACGCCGACCACGATGCGGTCGCCGCTGTTCACTTTCCGCTCGAAGCTGTAGGCCGAGTCGGCAATGCGACCCTGGAAGTACGCATCATCGATGCCCTTGTAGACACCTTCCAGGATCGACCCGTTGCCGAACTCGTCGAGCTTGTCGAAGATCTCCTGCGCCTGACGTTCCATCTCGTCGGTCATGGCTTCGACGAAGTGGCTTCCGCCCAGGGGATCAGCAACGTCGACCACGCCGGTCTCGTGGGCGACGATTTGTTGGGTTCGCAACGCAATCCTCGCAGCCTTCTCGGTCGGAAGAGCGAGGGCTTCGTCGTAGCTGTCAGTGTGCAGGCTCTGCGTACCGCCGAGAGCGCCAGCCAAGGCCTGAATGGCGACGCGAGCGATGTTGTTCTCGGGTTGCTGCGCCGTGAGCGACACCCCTGCGGTCTGGGTGTGGAACCGCAGCTTGAGTGAACGTTCGTCTTTGGCGCCGTACCGCTCTTTCATGGTGGTGGCCCAGATCCGACGGGCCGCTCGGAGTTTCCCGATCTCTTCGAAGAAGTCGATGTGCGCATTGAAGAAGAACGACAGACGCGGAGCGAAATCGTCGACGTCGAGACCCGCAGCGACCGCTGCTTCGACGTAGGCGAAACCGTTGGCCAGCGTGAAGGCCAGCTCTTCAGCAGCAGTCGAACCAGCCTCCCGGATGTGGTAGCCCGAGATCGAGATGGGGTTCCACTTCGGCATCTCGGCCGAGGTGAATTGCACCAGGTCGGTGATCAGGCGCATCGACGGGCGGGGAGGGAAGATGAACTCCTTCTGCGCCTGGTACTCCTTCAAGATGTCGTTCTGCAGCGTTCCGGCGAGAGAGGCCCGGCTGGCGCCGTTCTGCTCGGCAACAGCGATGTACATGGCCAGCAGGATCGGGGCTGGCGAGTTGATGGTCATCGACGTCGACACCGCAGCGAGATCGATGTCGGCGTAGAGGTCCTCCATGTCGGCCAGGGTGTCGACGGCAACACCGGCTTTGCCTACTTCGCCGAGCGAGAAGTCATCGTCGGAGTCACGGCCCATGAGCGTCGGCAGGTCGAACGCAGTCGACAAACCACCGCCGCCGTTCGCAAGGATCTGCTTGAACCGGACATTGGTGTCCTCGGCGGTACCGAACCCAGCAAACATTCGCATGGTCCACAGACGGCTGCGGTACATCGATGCGTGGATGCCGCGGGTGTAGGGATACTGCCCTGGGTGTGGCCCGTCTTCGTCGCCGTAGACGGGCTCGACCGGCACACCAGACATCGTTTCGAAGGTCTCCTTGCGGAGGTTCGTCGCGTCGTACGCCTCTTGCCAGATGTTGCGTGCGTTCATGGCGGGCATTCTTTCACGCGGAGCTTGCTTACGGCGAACGTCGCACTTCTGGTCAAGGGGCTTCGGCAAGTGGACGATGCCCCAGACATGGACATGTATGACCTGGTGCAACGCAAACAGATCAAGTCGACCCGCCAATCTGTGGGCCTCGTGGCTGATGAGACCCAGCGACAGGCTCGTCGTGCAGACATGGAGATCGAGAATCTCGAGATGCGGATCGAGAGTCTGATCACGCTGAACGAGGCCATGTGGCAGCTGGTCTGCGAAACCACAGGGCTCACTGATGCCCATCTGGCGTACCGATTCAACGAACTCGATGCGGGTGACGGCCAGGTGGATGGCAAGAAGAAGGTCAGAGCTCGCCCGTGTACCTGCGGGGCAATGGTCAATGCCCGGCTCACGAATTGTCAGTTCTGCGGGGATCCGGCTCCCGAGCGCTCGGTGTTCGACACGATCTGACCAACGATCAGGCTCTCGGCCTTCCCCAGAGTGTGCGGCCGCCTTGCCGCGCCGAGCCCAGCGCTCGCTAGCTTTTGTGCATGACCGAGAACATCACTTCCGCTCACGTCGCGGCGGCGATCGATCACACACTGCTCGCGGTGACCGCAACCGATGCGGAAGTCATCGCTCTCTGCGCTGACGCCAATCGGTTCGCCGTCGCAGCGGTATGCGTTTCACCGTCTCGGCTCCCGCTCGCGCCAGGCACGCTCGACGACAGCATCGCGATTGCCACGGTCTGCGGTTTCCCCTCGGGCTCACATCGTCCGGAGGCGAAGGCTGCCGAGGCCGCCCGCTCGGTTGATCTCGGTGCAACCGAAATCGACATGGTGCTCGACCTCGGCCGGGTCAAAGCCGGCACCTGGGACGCCGTTGCCGAAGACATCGCTGCTGTTCGCAACGCGGTGACCGGTGGCAACAAGCTCAAAGTCATCATCGAATCGGGAGCCCTCACCGACGACGAGATCGTTCGGTGCTGCGAAGCAGCCGAAAGCGCTGGGGCCGACTACGTCAAGACCTCCACCGGGTTCCACCCGAGCGGAGGCGCCACCATCCACGCAGTCGAGCTGATGGCGGCCACGGTTGGCGGTCGGCTCGGCGTCAAGGCGAGTGGTGGGATTCGGACCTGGGATGCTGCGGTGGCGATGATGGCAGCGGGAGCAACTCGACTTGGAACTTCATCGACCGAAGCGATCCTTGGCGGGGCGCCAGCGTGACGATCTCGCTCAGCGGGCAACTGCTGATCTCGAAGCCGGCGGTACACGCCGATGCCTTCGATGGAACGATCACGCTTTTGCTCGAGCACAACGACGAAGGGGCGCTCGGCTTGATTCTCAACCGCCCATCTGAGCTGTTGGTCGAAGACCCGTTCCCGCAGTGGGCCTCAGCGGCAACCGAGCCTGCCGTGGTCTTTGCCGGTGGCCCGGTCGAGCGGAATTCGCTCATTGCGATCGGTGCGTCACCCGAGGCCGATGGCGAGTTGGTCTTTGGCCTCCACACGCTCGATCTCGACAAGCCCGCCGGTGCGCAGCCAACCATCGACCGTGTTCGGATCTTCGCTGGATACGCAGGTTGGGGAACCGGCCAGCTCGAAGGTGAGATCGCCAACGGAGCTTGGTGGGTTGTCGATGGCCTGGTGAGCGATGTGTTCTCGCCAGAACCGCTCGAGTTGTGGGCTGCAGTGCTTCGTCGCAACGGTGGCGAACTGGCATGGTTCGCCCATTTTCCCGAGGATGCGTCGTTGAACTGACCCGAGAGCTCGTCGACGCCAGCGTTTGCGGCCGGTCCGGCACTGGACTATCACTTCGGCGGGCGGCGCCTGCGAAGCAATTGAGGGGAAATTGTCTTGATGAAGCGCCTGAGACCCGCGGTGGAACTTGAGGGCGCCCTTTTGGACCGAGAAGTCTCGTGCGGCATCTTTCCCGGAGTCTTTGCCGCCGCCGAAGCAGCGGGTGTCGATCTCGAGGATCTCGTTGCCGGCACGGGATTTCCGCTCAGTCACTTCAACGACTCGACCGAGCGAGTCTCATGGGCCGCACTCCAGTTGTTCGGCGAACGCATTGGTCGGCTGTGGAGCGAAACCGAGCTGCGAGCGATCGGTGCGCAAAGTCTCGAGGTCCAGCACTTCGAGCCCCAGATCTTCCTGGCTCGACTGCTGCTTCGGCCGACCGAGGCATACGCCTTCATCATTCGAGGCGACAGCCAAGGCGACTTCGCTTGCCTGGAAGCCCGCACCACAGTGGACGGACAACACGTCGACATCGAGATCAGCATCTCTGATGGCTACGGGCACTGCCCATCGTTGATGTGGATCTTCTGTGGAGCGGCTGAGGCCGCGCCCGGCATCTTCGGGCTTCCGAATGCAACGGTCGAGATGACACTGCATGACCGTGGGGCTCACCTGTCGGTCGAGGTGCCACCCGGGGGCGGACGCTGGTCGTGGGTCGAGCGTATTCGCCACGGTGTGTGGCGCCCCCGACGACTCGAAGCCGTCGGTGACCGGCTCTCGCAGCGCACCACGGCCCTCGAGACCCAGATCGCCAAACGTTTGACCGTTGAAGCTGACCTGAAGGCGGCACTCGACGAACACGATCGGCGCTTGGCCAGCCTCAATGATGTGATCGTCGAGATCGATGCCGATGAAACGGTGTCGTTCGTCAGCTCGAACATCTCGGCGGTGCTCGGGCTCGACGAGGAAGCGTTCTGCTCGGATCCGTGGCGATTCCTCCAACCGCCTGATGGAGACGTCTCCGTCTCTTGGATCGCAGACGTGTCTCGATCCGGCCGTTGGTTCGAGATCAATCCGAGCCGCTACTCCGACAGCGGCTCGACGGCGCTGCTTCTCGTGGTCCGGGAGGTCACCGACCGTGTCGAGTTGGCCGAAAAGACCAGTGGTGCGTCTCGTCTCGAGAGCCTCGGCGTGATGGCGGCTGGCGTGGCTCATGACTTCAACAATCTGCTGGTCCCGATCGGCATCAACGCTGAGTCCGTTCTCGAAGACCTCAGCCCGTCTTCGCCGATCCACGATCGCGTCCTTGCCATTCAACGGGCGGCTCAGATGGCATCGCAGCTCACTGATCAGATTCTGGTGTCGACCGGACAGCCCATCCCGATCGATGGTTCCTGTGATGTCGTTGCCGTCTTGCGATCGATGATGCCGGTGTTGGTGGCCGTGGTCCCTGATGCCGTTGACGTGCAGTTCGATCTGGGACCTCCAGCTCGGGCTGCGGTTGACGAAGAGTCGTTGTCCAAGCTCGTGACGAACCTCGTGGTGAATGCCGGACAGGCCATAGATGGAGCGGGAACGGTTCGCTTGGTCGTCGAATCGACGGTCGATGCGGTGGTGGTGAAAGTCATCGACGATGGATCGGGCATGGCGCCCAACACCGTGGCGAGGATGTCGGAACCGTTCTTCACCACGCGGTCAGGTGGGCGCGGTCTTGGCCTGGCGTCCCTTGCTGGGCTGCTCCAGCGAGGCACGGCGAGCCTCGACGTCGCATCGGTGATTGGTGAGGGAACGACGATCACCGTGGCGTTCGAGGCGCTTCCCGCCGAGGCGCCGAAAACAGCAGACGAGACACCGAACCTGGTGGGGTCGTGTGATGTCAGGATCTTGCTGATCGATGATGACGACTTGGTTCGCAGGACCATTCACCGCTTGCTCGAGCGATCCTTCACCTCGGTCGAGAGCGTGCCGAAGGCTGCCGATGCGGTTGCGTTGTTGACGGCGGGTGCGTCCATCGATTGCGTGATCTCAGACCTCACGATGCCAGAGATCGGAGGCCCTGAACTCATTGTCGACTTGAGGGCAGTGCAACCGGAACTCCCAGCGATCCTCATCACGGGCGCAGGCCGGGATCGAGCCATGGACGAGCTCGAACGAGCCGGCTTGACCGACGTTTCGGTCTTGCAGAAACCCTTTTCGCCGCACGAGCTCCTCGAGGCCGTGAGCAACGCACTTCCACCCGTACCGGTGAGATGAGCTACTCGACGTCGTGCGTCATCGGGAAGCCCACATGGGGGATGCCGTCCTGCGACCAACGAACGGCAGGTTCCGAGGAGGGCTCGTCGAATGACCAATCGTTGATCACCGCTCGCATGGCGGCTCGTGGGAGCGGTAGACCGTCGGTCAGCTCACTGGAGTGGACGTCGGCATCGACCGCCAATGAGACCCACTCGAGATCGAGGATCAGGGTGTACCGACGCTCGGGGCTTTCGACATTGACAAGGCACACCAGCAGGTCGTCGGACCCGATGGAGGAGCGAACCGAACGTGGCAGTGCCGCTATTGACGAGAGCATGACGATCGTCGCGGCATCGATCCTGGGGCCAGTCGTTCTGGTTCGTTGCGTGAGTTTCGCGAGGCTGATTCGTCGAAAGGGATGCATCCGGTGTCGAGTGTGACAAACGATTGGGCATTTCCAATGCCCAATCCGAGCAGAGTTGATGACCAAATTTGGTCAGTGCTGTGAGGACGGACGGCGGTGCCGAGTCCGGTGACGAGGGTGAGTCTTTCGAGCGTGTTGATCACGAAGCTCTGCTCCTCGACATGCGCCACGAACTCGGAAACGCTTCGTTGTTGCTGGATGCGGCGATCAGCGTGCTTCGAGCGGGTTCGACCGGCCACGACGACGAAGTCACCCGATTGCTCGACGATGTCAAGCGGCGACTCGACACGCTGGCTCGGTGAATGGCGACCAGTGAGCTCAGCCGGGCTGCGGGCCGGGAATCAGACCGGTGCGAATGCCAACCGCCACGGCGGCCAGTTGCGAGTTGACGTCCAGCTTGCTGCGGATCTCGCGTATGTGGTTCCGCACGGTGTGGACCGATAGATGCAATCTGGCGGCGATCTCTGCCGGTCCGCTGCCTTCGCTCAACAGTTGCAGGACTTCCATCTCACGCTGGCTCAATCGGCTGCTCGATCCTGCTGAGTCCATCGATCGGCTGGGCAGGTGCCCGACACCGTCATGAGCGTCTCGGATCGCACTCGCCAAGGCACCGATGCCTCGCTGCTTGTGCACGAAGGAGACACAGCCAGCCTCCACCATGTCGTTGATCACCGCATCAGAGGCCAAGGCGCTCATCCCGATGAGCGTTGTCGACGCATCGGCATCGCGAAGGGCGCGAGCGAGATCGACACCGGAGTCACCTCCGATTCGGTAGTCGAGCACCACCACGTCTGGATCGAGAGCAGCACACAGCGAAACCCCGGCGTCCAGGGACTGGGCGGTACCGACGATGTGGATGTCGTGTTCGCGTTCGAGGGCGAGGGTCATACCTTCGAGCAGCATGGCGTGATCGTCGACGATGATCAGACGGATCAACGAGTTCGACACGATGGTTCCTCAAACACCACGGCAGGCTAGTTGCTGGCCAGATAGCTGACGAGCTCCGGCCCCTTGCGCTCGCCCCGCCGGCCAGCAATTGCCGTGGTCGCAAACCAAATGGCGATGCCGTAGGGAGGAGCAAGAGCTGCAACGAGCACAATTGCTTCTGGCTGCTCGCCGGCTTGGGCCAGGCCGTAGAGAATCGGAGCGGAAAGAGCGAGGCCAGCGATGACCCCGCCGAACGTGATGAAAGCAGGCAGGCAACCAGCACCCGGCGTTGACGTGGCGAATGGGTTGGTCGACTGCTCGTCTGGATAGGGGCTGGGGGCCAGCACTGAGGTAATCGAGCCGACGCCCGAGCCAGTGAACGCCATGCCGATGGCGGCGCCGAGCGCGGCGGGAGCAAAACGCCAGCCACCTGTCCACCATGCCGAGCCGAGGGTCAACGCAATGGCAGCCACAACACCGAGGGCGGCAAAGGTGACTGCCCTCCCGCGAAGCAACGGCGTCAGCGACGGGAGTGCCAGATACTCAGCCCAAAGCGCTCGACCATCTGGGCCGAGGAGGTTCGCTCCGGTCACGCCGGCGGTCAACGCCGGGATGCAACCGAACAACACCGCCTCTGGTTCTCGACGAATGATCGCCGCAAGGAATGGGGCGCCACCGAGAATCAAGACGGTGGCTTGTGACATCACCTGCACCCGGTAGCGAGGGTGGCGGGCGAAATAGCGCCGCTCTTTGACGAATGCGACGCGCCAGGCCGACATCGTGCCGCCCTGGCCCACGGGCACCAGTGGCCTGGTGGTGAGCGATTCGTCTTCGTGCTCGGTGACGTCGGTGAGGGCTCGCTCGAGCAGCACCGCCCAGACGCGAATCGCCACGGCGACCATGGCGATCGTGGCTGCGAGTTCGATGGCGGGGACCAACAATGCGCCGGTTGATGCTCGGCCCAAGGCGTCCCCCGGCCAGCCGAATGGTGTCAGCCGGACGACGTCGGCGATCGCCGCGAGGGTGCCGAGATCAATCGAGGAGCCGTAGACCACGAACAGTTGCAAGCTCACGGCGGCCGCACCGATGGAGAGCCCAGTCAACAGGGTGGCCAGGTCTCGCGAACGACGTTTGCGTAGGCCTGAACCGAGAGCGGTGAGCAACATTCGGGACAACGTGGTGGCGAAGACGACGGTGGCCAGAACCGCCGCACCGGCCAAACCGGCCGACCAGACATCGGGAGACCGGCTGGCGATACCTGCCAGTGCAATCACCGCCGCTATCGGTCCTGGCCCGATCACCGCCTGCACGGCCAAGCCGGATGCAAGCCGGTTGGGGTCGAGGGGAATCAGTGCGAGCCGCGTGGTGTCGATGGTCTCGTCGCTGTTGCCGAACAGAACGGGCCCGAACGCCCAGGTGAGTACGAAGGCGACACCGAGGATCGGGGTGACGATGAAGCGCTCGGCATCGGTGGCTGATCGCATGGCGAGCGCAGCGACACTTCCGATGCCCAAGGCAAGGATCGTGAAGACGAACAGGCCCGGGCCGGCGGGGGTCCGAAACACGTTGCGCAGCAATCGCAGCTTGAGCCGAACAAAGAGCGTGATCACAGCGTCAGCCAAGTCACAGCGTCAGCCAAGTCACGGCGTCAGCCAAGTCACGGCGTCAGCCAATCGAGCTCGACGGAGCTCTCGATCGCTCCCACCTTGTCGACGAAGACATCTTCGAGTCGGCGTCCGTCACACAGCTCGGCGGTGACACCTTCGGCCACGACGTGGCCCTGGTGCATGACCGCGACGTGATCGCACAGTCGTTCAACGACTTCCATCACGTGACTCGAGAACACCACGGTCGCTCCGCCGACGACGAGTTGTTCGAGCAGGTCGCGGATCAAGCGGACCGAGAGCGGGTCGACGGACTCGAACGGCTCGTCGAGGAAGAGCACTCGGGGCCGGTGCAACACCGCAGCACCGAGAGCGATCTTCTTGCGCATACCGGCGGAGTAGTCGATGACCAGGCGTCCGCTTGCTTCCTCCAGGCCGAGGAACTCCAGCAACTGCTGGCCGCGATGGTCGGCCTCGTCACGATCGAAACCACGGAGCAACGCGATGTAATGCAGCATCTCGCGCCCGGTCAGCCGTTCGAACAGCCGAAGGTCTTCACCCACCACGCCAATGCGGGTTTTGAGTTCGCGAGGATCAGCCCAGACGTCGATGCCGTCGACAACAGCGACACCGGCGTCGGGACGAAGGAGGCCGGTGGTCATCTTCAGCGTGGTCGACTTGCCGGCACCGTTCGGGCCTACCAGGCCGTAGAAAGTGCCGACGGGAACCTCGAGATCGACCGATTCGACAGCGACCTTGGTGTCGAATCGCTTGTGGAGCCCACGAAGAGACACCGCGTTTGCCATCGGAACCGGTTCGGTCACAGGTTGGCGTCACGCAACGTGGCGTAGCGGGGCTTGATGATCTCGTTGATGATCTTCAGTCGTTGCTCGAACGGCCAGAACGCACTCTTCATGGCGTTGAGCGTGAGCCACTCCATGTCGCTGATGCCGTACCCGAAGGCATCGTGGAGCTTGGCGAATTCGTCGGAGAGTTGGACGTTGCTCATCAAGCGGTTGTCGGTGTTGACCGTGACCCGAAAGCGGAGGCGGCGGAGCAACCCGATGGGATGCTCGGCAATCGAGGCGGCGGCTCCGGTGTTGACGTTTGACGTTGGGCACATCTCGAGCGGGACCCGGGTGTCGCGAACGAAAGCAGCGAGGCGGCCGAGTTCGGCTTTGCCGTCTTCGTCGACGGTGATGTCGTCGACGATGCGAACACCATGGCCGAGTCGCTCGGCGCCGCAGTAGCTGAGTGCTTCGTGGATCGATGGAAGACCGAAGGCCTCACCGGCGTGGATCGTGATGTGGAAGTTCTCGCGCATGCAAAGCTGGAAGGCATCGAGATGGCGGGTGGGGGGAAAGCCCGCTTCGGGTCCGGCGATGTCGAAGCCGATGACACCTTCATCGCGATGGCGAATGGCGAGCTCGGCGATCTCGTGGCTTCGTGCCTCTTGGCGCATCGCCGAACAGATGATGCCGATGGTCAAGTCGGTACCAGCAGAACCGGAGCGGATGCCACGAAGGGAGGCCTCGACGACCTCGTCGAGCGACAGCCCTTTGTGCATGTGCTGTTCCGGGGCGAAGCGCAACTCGGCGTAGACGACGCCGTCGTTGGCGAGGTCCTCAGCCGCCTCGTGCGCAGCTCGCTCGATGGCTTCAGGCGTCTGGGTGACGCCGACGGTGTGCGCGAAGGTCTCGAGGTAGAGCTCGAGCTTGTTGCGGTCAGCGCCTCGTCGAACCCAGGCGGCCAACTCGTCGACGTCGGTGGTCGGGAGATCGGTGTAGCCGGTCTCGGCTGCGAGCTCGACAACGGTTTCGGGGCGCATGCCGCCGTCGAGGTGATCGTGGAGGAGCACCTTCGGGGCCTGGACGAAGATCTCTGGTGCAAGTTCAGCCATGCCACAGCCTAGAGGTGGGGGAAGAGGGGAAGGGTGAGGGGGGAGAGCGGAAGGAGTTACGGGTAGGTTCGGTCTCGTGGGCGATGATGTGAATGAACAAGACGAGAATCTGCAAGCTGGCGATGCGCCCGATGCGTTGGACGACATCACCACGGTGGGGTTCGACGCCGACGACACGCTCTGGGAGTCAGAGGCCTTCTTTGCCGTCACCGAGCAGCGCTTTTTGGCGCTGTTGGCCCCGTGGTGCGCTTCGCCCGAGGTGGCGGCGTCGCTGCTCGAGACCGAGCGAGCCAACTTGTCGCACTTCGGCTATGGCGTGAAGGGCTTCACGTTGTCGATGATCGAGTCGGCGATCGAGCTCACCGACGGGGCGATTCCCTCGAATGCGCTGGCCGAGATCATCGGCTGGGGTCGAGAGATGATGCGGCATCCGGTCGAGTTGATCGACGGTGTGGTCGACGTGCTCGACGCCCTCGCTCCGAGTATTCGCCTCGTGTTGATCACGAAGGGTGACTTGTTCCATCAGGAGTCGAAGGTGGCCGAGTCTGGGCTCGCCGACCGTTTCGAAGCGGTCGAGATCCTGAACGAAAAGGATGCGGCGTCGTATCAGCGAGTGCTCGATCGCTTGGACGTTCGTGCTGGCGAGTTCGCCATGGTCGGGAATTCGGTGCGGTCCGACATCGAGCCGATCGTGGCCATTGGCGGGCATGGCATCCACATTCCGCATTCGATCACGTGGGCGGTCGAGGAAGCCACGGGCGGACCGGAGGCGGCCAAACAGTGGACCACGCTCGCCTCGATCCGCCAGGTGCCCGGGCTGCTCGGCCTGGACTGACTCGGGATCAGCTCACTGCGTAGATGACCCAGTTCGACTCATAGCTCCGCTCGGAACGATCGAAGTCGCCCCCGCAGGTCACCAGCCGGAGCGTTGGGCGATCGTGATTGCCGTAGACGCGGTCGGTCGGGAACGAGTCTTTGTCGTAGAGGCCTTTGTCGACCACGGTGAAGCGTGCTTCTCGCCCGAGGGCATCGATCACGATGATCGGGTCACCGGGCGTCAGTTCTTGCAAACGAAAGAAGACGGCCGGTCCGTCTTGGTCGTCGACGTGGCCAACGATGACGGTTGGCCCATCTTCGTCGGCGACTGTCCCCCCAGCCCACCATCCGGCCAGGTCGAAGTCCGCTGGTGTTTCGAGTGCTCCGTCGGCGGTGAGTCCGAGATCGATGATGGGCGCGTCGACGTCGATGGCGGGGATGACGACCTGGCGCGGGGGAGAAACGATCGGTCGGGTTGTTTCGGGAATCGTGCCGTCACCTTCTGGCGATGAAGCTGCTGAACGAGCGATGTCGAGGCCTAAGGCGTTGGCCAGCGAGGGAGCGAGCAGCGTTGCTGCTGGCGTCGCTGGCGGAGCGGCTGCCTCTGCTGTTGGACTCCGATCAGGAGTGGAACACCCCGCCACGGCGAGGGCGGCTACTGCGACGATCGCAGCGGCCGCCCCGTGCCGGTTCGCAAGAATCACGCGAGGCGACGACGCACACCGGCGGCCAGGGCAACGACGCCCGCTCCCGCTGCGATGAGAACCAATCCGGATGAGGTGGCGCCGGATGGCTCGCCGGGCGTCGTTCCGCCTGCTCCTGCAGCAACGGAACCAACAGGGGTCATGCCTGCGGCAACGAGCGTGGCGCAGCCAGCAGGAATGGTGGCTTCGAGGGGGAGATCCGCACTCAGGGAGCTGAGCGCTTCGCCGTCGTACTCGCCGCTGCCGTCGAGATCGATGCCGTGGACGACGACGATCATGCTTTCCATGTTGTCAGCAAGTTCTTGGGGCACCTCGATGGTTCGGCTGTACTCGTACACCCCACCGCTGGCGACTGGGAAGGCTTCGACGGCGAGCGCGTAGGACTCATCGGTTGGTCCTTCGGTGACGAGCGAGGCCTTCACGGCCCCGTAGGACGGAACGCCCTCGACGGTGCTGATGAGCCCGTCGCCGTCGACATCGAGGTCGATGGTCGGGCACACGTTGTCGGCCCCGTACTCACCGTGGAAGTGCTGAGCGTGGACGAGATCGACGACGCCAGCGACGTTGAGGCTGACCTCAGCACTGGTGCCGGTGAGCGAAACGCTGATCTCACCGCTGAGTCCGGAGTCATTGAGTTGTCCGAACGTGCCGGTGAATTCCTCGGTGTCTTGGGCTGCGACTGGTGCTGCAGCCACCAGCGTCAGTGCGGCTCCGGCCGCCAGGCAGCGGAAGACGTCTCGACGAAGCGAAGATCGTGGAGTGTGCATGGTGGGTTCCCTCTCATTGAGACGGAGGCGCATCTGGCCGCCGCCTTGTGCTACTCGCAACCTAGAGGACGAAGCCAGACGAAGCGACCGGAACGTCATTTCGTCGTGCGCCGAGGATGCGATCACACCGAGCCGATGCTGATCGGGCACGATGTCTGTCGTGATGACTGACGGCGAGATCGAATTTCTCGACAACAATGTGGCGCTGCCCGCTGCCGATGAAGATGTCGCAGTCTCTGAAGTAGCCGTGGCGAGCTCGGTCACGCCGTTGCGATGGCTTGCTCTGGTGGCGTTGCTGGTTGGTGGCGTGTGGTTCATCACGTCGACGGGGCCCGACTCGGTCGATGACGACCGGGCGGCCGCGGATCCGCCAGCTGGGGAACCGCTGATCGAAGACGAGAGCGATCCGCCGGTCGGTGGGCCGCCGATCGTCGCTCCGGTGTTCGATACCTGGCCGAACCCTCCTCGGGTGCGGGAACCAAACGTGGTCCGTGCCGCCGGCCCGGCCGAGTTGCCGGAGGAGTTCGGGACCTACGCCCTGAGTTCGACCACCTTGGTCTACGTCAACACCGCAGGGCGACCAACCGTGGTGTCGTTCGACACCGGCGAGGTCTCCGAGGTCGAGGTGGCGGCGACCCGAATACACGAGACGTTCGCAGTGCAGGCAGGTCGCGTTGTGCCGGTCGGTCCCGAAGCTCGAGAAGCGATCATCTTCCACACGTATCGAGACGTCGATCGGCCGGGAATCGGCACGATGAGCGATCGGCGCGGCGTGGGCTCGGGACCCGAGCTCTGCTTGTCGGGGGAGTCATGCGATCGGCCCGGCCTCGGATTGGAGCGAGTGCGAGGTGGGGACGTTGTGGCCGAGCGGTTCGACCCCGTGGAGCATCGGCTCGTCAATGACCTCCTGAGCGGTTGGAGCCTCGTCGACGCAAGCCTGGTCGGCCCTGACGGTTATCGCATCCCTGAACCGGTGGGCCTCATCTGGGTGATTGCTCCGTCGACGGGCGGCTCGGTGTCATCGAGCGGGCTGCTCTGAGCAGGCGCCGCTGTCAGTGAATGCCGCTCTGAGTGATTACAGCCTCCGTGGCATCAGCCCTCGGCAAGCCGCGTTCGGTCGAAGCCGCCGGGAAGAATGTCGGCCACGGTGCGAATCGTTCCGTCGCCGTCGACCAGGCAATCAGGCCCACCCTGTTCAAGTAACAACTGCCGGCAGCGGCCGCACGGCATGCACGGCTCGCCCGTGCCTGACACGCAGACCATGGCAACCAGCTGGCCGCCACCCGATCGGTGCAGCTCGGAGACCAGGCCGCATTCGGCGCAGAGCCCGAGCCCGTAGGACACGTTCTCGACGTTGCAGCCGGTGATGATCCGTCCGTCATCGACCAGGGCCGCAGCACCGACATGGAAGTTCGAATACGGTGCATACGCCCGAGTGGCGGCGTCGATGGCCGCGGTTCGCAACTGTTCCCAAGGAATCTCGGGGTTGGTGCTGTTGCTCATGTGCGCTCCTGCTCAGGTCATTTGGTGCCGTAGATGCGATCGCCAGCATCGCCCAGGCCAGGAACGATGTATGCGTGCTCGTTGAGCCGTTCGTCGAGCGCTGACACCGTGATGGGTACATCGGGGTGGGCAGCGTGGACAGCAGCCACGCCTTCTGGGCAGGCGATGATCGAGATCATCATGAGCTGTTGCACACCCGCTGATTTCAGATGATCGATGGCGGCCACAGCACTCCCACCGGTGGCCAGCATGGGATCGACGAGAATGACGGTCCGATCGGCGACCTCGACCGGCAGCTTGTTGTAGTACTCGACTGGCTGATGAGTCTCGGGGTCTCGGAAGAGGCCAACATGGCCGACCTTGGCAGTGGGTAGCAGGGTCAGCATGGCATCGACCATGATCAGCCCGGCTCGCAAGATCCCGACGATGACCGGCGTGCTGCCGGCGAGTTGGCGGCCCTCGGTGGTGGTGACCGGTGTGGTGACCGAGCGAGCCTCGGTCGGCAGATCGCGAAGTGCCTCATAGGCGGTGAGCAGCGTGATCTCTTGGCAGAGGGAACGGAACTCGGGAGAGCCCGTGGCTTCGTCTCGCAACAACGTGATCTTGTGGTCGACGAGCGGGTGGTCGACGACGGTGAGCATTGGCGTTGGTTGGTTCGGTGTTGATTCACTGATTGTTGATTGAGTCACTGGTGGCGTCGATTCATGAGGGCGGCTTCGGCCCGGCGGGCCATGTCTCTTGCTTGCTCGATGTCGTCGCCGAGAGCGGTCACGTGGCCGAGCTTGTGCCCGACGATCGGCTGCTTACCGTACAGATGCACGTGGACGCCTTCGACAGCCAGGGCTTCAGCGAGATGGTCAGCGGGGTCGACTCGGTCGGTGCCGCCAATCACGTTGACGGTGACGGCTGCTGGGGCGAGCGCCCAGGTGGGGCCGAGGGGGAGGTCGAGCACGCCTCGGACATGGTTCTCGAATTGTGATGTCGGCGAGCCTTCGATGGTGACGTGGCCGGCGTTGTGGGGTCGGGCAGCAACTTCATTGACGACCAAGCCGTCGGTCGTGAGGAATAACTCGACGGCCAGAACACCAACGGCATCGAGTTCGTCGGCGATCTTGGTGGCGATCTCCTTGGCTTCTGCGGCGATGCGGTGGCCGACGGGAGCAGGGGAGCGGATCTCGCGTACGACACCGTCGGTCTGGATGACCTCGGTGAGTGGATAGCAGCGGCTGCTGCCGCCCGGCCGCCGCACGACGAGAGCCACGAGTTCTTTGACGATGGGTTGGAAGTTCTCGGCCATGAGGATGCGCCCGGCTTGTTCGGACATCACCCGCATCGCTTCGGCTTCGTTCTCGACGATCCAGACACTGCGTTCATTGACCCGGCCGGCCCGTGCGGCCTTCAACACGACCGGGAAGTCGAACACGGTCGAGAAGTCGATGAGGTCGTCTGGGCCTCGAAGTTCAGCGAAGACGGGCACGGGGAACCCCCGGTTCAGAAGCAAGCGACGTTGATGCAGCTTGTCGAATGCCGATCGGAGGGTCTTGGTGCCTGGCCGGATCACGGCCCCGGATTCCTCGAGTCGTTCGAGGAGTCCGATGTCGGTGCGCTCGTGTTCCACGGTGAGCACTTCGCACGATTCGGCGAAGGCGTTCAGCGCATCGGGGTGCAGGTAGACGGTGTCTGGCGAGGCCATAGCAGCCGAGTCGTCTGACTCTTCGGCGAAAAGTCGGGGCGTGATGCCGAGTTTCACCGCCGCCTGGTGGGTCATGCGGGCAATCTGGCCCGAGCCGATGATGCCGAGGCGGTAGAGGGCGGGCAGTTCGCTGGACACGCTGAGACAATAGTCCAGACGCTGCTCAGCACCGACATGCCCTCAGGTCTGTCTTGCGTGCCGAACCGAGAGCACGATGTCACACCCAGTTGTCATGATGGTGATCTCAGCGGCTTCGGCCCTCGCATCGATGTCTTTCGCGAAACGAGTGGTCAATGTCCGAGCTGTCTTCTTACGTCCAACGTTCTTCACGTGCGGTGCTGTCGTCGAGTGATCTCGCCGCCATCCAACACCAAGTGCGCACGAGCCCGGGTGGGCCCAATGGTCCCGCCATCGATTTCGAGCTTCGGCCCGATGGTCCGGTGTTCGGTGCGGTGCCGCTCCGAGCGTTTCCGGCGATGTGGTCTGGTTGGTCGATCTCTCCCGACGCAGCTGGCATCGGGCTCTGCCTGCCCGTCGACGGGGCAGGCCATCTCGGCGTGGCGATGAATCGGCGGGGCGATGCCACCTGGTTCTCGATCGACGATGGTTGGGCCTGGGGAGACTCGCCGCCGGCCTGCCAATTGTTGGACGACGTCTGTCGGGTTCGTCTCGGCTTGCCCACTGATCTGCCCGAGCGAGCGCCAGATTGGTACTGGCTCGGACACTGGCTGACCGACATCGTCGATACCGCAACGGCAATCGGTGGCATGTTGGTCGACGTCATCACGGTGGCGAGCACACACCCAGCCGTCGAGATCGACGAACTCAGCGATCTCGACATGGACGGTCTCACTGGGTTCGTCATCGAACGACATCGAGAGCACGTGCGGATCGCCGACTGGGCATGCATCCATCTCGATGCAACGGCTGATGTCGGGCACCCATTCCATGACCTCGCTGTCGCCCTGGATGTCGGGGCATTCAGTCGTTGGGCAAGTGCGGCCTCGCCTCCGCTCAGTGACTTGGCGGCCTCGCTGACGACCAGTTGCACACCGTTGGGCTTGCGGCTGCTGGGGTCAGTGATCTCTGACATGGTCTTGCGCGAACGCATCGGCGACGAACGGGACGGCTCAGAGGTCTGAGCCTCAACAACGGCGTGTCCTTCTGGCACATGGTGTTGTTGGCCGAGCTCACAACATCCCGAGGTGGGTTTCGACGAAGTCGAACCCTCGGTCGCGCCCCGGCGTTCGTGGCCTCTAACCTGCCTCGGATGCCTGGCCGTCCGCAGTCTGAACAGCCGAATCTGCGGCGTCGGTTTCTGATCGCTCTCGGCTTCGGGGCTGCGACGGTTGCCATCGGCCGATCACTTCCCAAGGAAGACACGAGCGTCGTCGAGTTCGATTCGACATCGCCAACGACACCACCCGCCGGTGGTTCCGACGAGGTCTCTGCAACGCCGACAACCACCGAACCGGCGCCGGTGTTGACCGAGCCGCCGGCGCTGGCCGATGCCGGTCCCGAGGTCGATCTCACGACCCACGTGTTCGATGTGGTGATTCGTGGTGGTCGTGTGATGGACCCGATGTCCGGGTTCGACGGCCCGCTGACCGTTGGCATCAACGGGGGAATCATCACCGCAATCACTGCCGGAGATCCGCTTCCCGCCGAGGTCGAGATCGACGCCACGGGTCGTGTGATCAGCCCGGGGTTCATCGACCTCCTCTCGTACGAGCCGAACCCGGTCGGTGTGTGGACCAAGGCGGCCGACGGCGTGACGACGAACCTGGCCATGCACGGCGTCAACAACTACGCCCCAGCGTTCTTCGAGCGGTATGCCGGAAGCTCGCCCGTCCACTTCGGCGGGGCGTTCCACCAGCACTTCATGCGCGGTGAGGATCTCCAAGCCCGGCCCGATGTCGCCCTCGACGAGGCCCAGGTGGCTGCATTCGCAACGTTGGCTCGAGAGAGTTTGAGCGCGGGTTTCGCTGGTATTGCCTTTTCCCCCGAGTACTCACCGGCGACATCAGCAGCAGAGATCGAAGCGCTGGCCCTTGTCGCCGCCGAGTTCGGTCATGTGGCCTTCTTCCACACTCGAAGCAGCGACCCGGCAACCAGTCTTTCCGGTGTGCTCGAGGTACTCGATCTCGGGCGTCGTACCGGCATCGCCGTGCACATCTCACACTTTCACAGCACGGGCGCCACCAATCACATGGTCGAGACCATTGCCGCCATCGAAGCAGCCAGAGCCGATGGTGTTGACGCAACCGCATGCGTCTACCCCTACGACTTCTGGGCCACGACGCTGCAGAGCTTCCGCTTCGTGGGCGACTGGCAACGTCGCTACGGGCTCACCTACGAAGATCTCCAGATTGCAGGAACGACGACCACACTCACTGCTGATACCTACGGTGCGGCCTTCGCCGAAAACCAGTTGGTCGCGGCATTGTCATCGATCGACCAAGCCGAGATCGATCTGGCACTGGCTCAGCCCTGGGTGATGCTTGGTTCTGACGCGATCCTCGAAGCCGATCAGAACAACCACCCTCGAGCGAGCGGTACCTTCAGCCGGTTGCTGGGGCGCTACGTGCGAGACCGAGGCGTCGTGAGCCTGATGGACGGACTGGCCAAGATGACCAGCTTGCCGACACGTCGAGTCGAGACGATGATCCCGGCAATGCAGCGCAAAGGTCGGCTGCAGCGCGGCGCTGATGCCGACATCACCATCTTCGATCCGTCGAGCATCATCGATCGAGCCACGATCGATGCGCCTGGCACCCCGGCGTCGGGCATCGATCACGTCTTTGTTGGAGGTCGTCGCGTGATTGCTGACGGTGAAGCCAGACGAGCGGTGTTCACTGGCCAACCGCTCACCAGCGGCTGAGCACGGGTTCAGTGGTCGAGTGACGCACCGAGCGATACACGGACTTGGTCACACAGTTGCTCGTGGCATGCACCCTCGGCGGTGAGCCCATCGACCAATGACTGCACCACGTGCATCATGAACGGATGATGGGCCGCAAGCTCTTCCGAAGTGGCCCGCTCGGTCAGACCGGCGGAATGCAAGCAACGGTCGAGGCCATGGAGTAGGTACTCGGCCTTTTCGCTCTCGATGATCTGTGACCACCGAAATTCGGGCTCACCGAGCGCAGCATCGATGGCCCAACTGTCGATCATGTTGGTGCAGGCGTCGAGGAAGTCAGTGGTGGCCACGCCGTCGAGATCGGCCGGATCGACCCGCAACTCACAGATCATGCGGCGGACGAAACGAGCCCACTGCTCCACGTCTTCGGCGGGCACCGGCCCCAGTTCCAAAAGCATCGGGCCCGAGAGTACCGGCGCGTCCGCTCGTTGTCGCCCGGATCGGTAGTTCGGCTCAGCGAATGTCCCCCGGGGTCAGCGGTTGCCCAGCCGTGATCGGAGTTGATCGACGAGAGGAGCCTGGCCTTTGTGGAGCTTGGCTTCGGCTTCGGCGAGGTCGAACCAGGCGGCCCGGTCGACTTCAGGAAACTCGATGATCTGCTGCGACGTCGGGGGCCAGGTGAGTTCGACCATGCTGCGATGGGTGTCCTCTGGCCGAATGCAGGCGGGATCGATGTCTCCCTCGACCGCAAAGGCATGAAGCTGCTTCTTGCCGGCCCGAAACGGATCGAGCGTCAGGAGGTCGCCGCAGGGCACCGGCTGGCCCAGTTCTTCGTCGAACTCGCGTTGCGCCGCTTCCGACGGTGTCTCACTGGCTGGGTCGAATTCGCCTTTGGGAATCGACCATGCATGTTCGTCTTTCTTGGCCCAGAACGGGCCGCCCGGATGCACGAGCAGGATCTCGATACCGGTGAGCAAGGGATCGGCGCCGTCGGAGCGGCGCCACACGACGATGCCGGCGGTCGAGTTCGGTCCGGAAGGTCGTGCTGCTGGCGCCATGGGTCGAAGCTACCTTGACGTCATGACGACGAATTTCACCATCGGTGTCCTCGGTGCCGCCAAGATCTCTCCGCCGGCGTTGTTGCAACCAGCCGCCGACACCAACGGGGTCGAGGTCACCGCGATCGCCGCACGCGATCGCTCCCGAGCGCAGGCCCAGGCGGACGACTTCGCCATCGCACGCGTCTTTGACACCTATGACGAGGTGCTCGCCAGCGACGTTGATGCGATCTACAACCCGTTGCCGATCAACCTTCACCGTGAATGGACGCTGAAGGCGCTCGATGCTGGCAAACACGTTCTGTGCGAAAAGCCCTTTGCGTCGAATGCCAGCGAGGCCCGTGACATGGTCGGCGCAGCTGATGCCGCTGGCCTCGTGCTGGTCGAGGCGTTCCATTGGCGCTACCACCCGCTCGCCGCTCGTCTTGCCGAGCGAGTGGTCGACGTTGGTGTCATGAGCCACATCGACGCGAGCTTCTCTGTCGAGATCTCGCCGCAGGACGATGTTCGTCAGAGTTACGAGCTGTCCGGCGGAGCGTTGATGGACCTGGGGTGTTACCCAGCCCAATGGATCCGCTTCGTCGGCAACGGGGAACCGACAGTGATTGCGGCGTCAATGGAACAGGGGCGCCCAGATGTCGACATCACCACCACCGTCGACATGACGTTCGCCGACGGGGTGACCGCCCAACTCGTTACCGGCATGCACCCTGGGGTCGAGCGAGGTGCATCGCTGACGGTCACCGGTGACGCTGGTGTGCTCCACGTGATGAACCCGATTGCGCCCCACCACGGTCATCAACTCACTTTCACACCGACCGGCAGCGAGCCCCAGCACGAGGTCGTCGATGGGCGAACGACCTATCACCATCAGCTCGAGGCCTTCCGAGCAGCCGTGGTCGACGGGGTTCCAGCACCGACCGGCGGAGCGGATGCGATCGCCACCATGGAGCTGATCGATGCCGCCTACCTGGCCGCTGGCCTACCGCTACGTGGCCAGTAGCGCACGCGATCAGTAGACGATTTCGGCTCGCCGCCCGCGAGGGTCGACTTGGTCGCCCAGCCGGCGATCGGTCCACGTGGCCATGTGGCGAGCCGTCACGGTGAGGGCGATGGCGTCGAGCAGGTCCTCAACGGGAGCCGCCTTCGATGCCAGCGCTCGGTCGAGTTCGTCGGCGTCGAAGCGACCTGACGCTCGCAGCAGTCCAATCCGCAGTGCTCTGCCCTCGTCGGTCGACTTCGCGTGATCCAGAGGGATGTCGGCCTGGAGTCGTACAAAGGCGCACTCGGGATGTGCTTCGGCAACAGCTGGCTGATCGTCGGCCACGATGAGGGCATCGAGTTCCCGGATCTTCGGCATGAGATTCCAAGCTTGTTTCGACAGCGCCTTTCCGCAGACGGCACGAGAGCGAGTCCGGGCGTCGTCGTAATCGGCGGCATCGAGTGTGGCCAGCACTGGTGTCGGAAACACCGATGAACGCCGGGGACCGAGCACTTTTCGAGCCGCGACGTCTGCGGTTCTGGGATGTTCGTCGATCAACCCGATCGGCATGTCGATGGCCAGCGCCGTCAGCGCTCCGTCACGTACGTCAGCGACCGTGCGGTCGAGCGTCTCGACCATCTCGACGCGGAGGTCGGCGAGAGCCTCTCCGACGACGGTCGCGGTCGCAACCGCCCAACCCTTCGGGCAGCCATCGGCGCCGGCGATCAGCACGGCTCTTCGAAGAGCGCAAGGCGCACAGGTGACATCACAGATCGTCGATCAGTTTGAAGACTTCGGCCATTTCGACGCCTGTTGCTGTGCCCGCCGTGGTCAGCTTGCTGGCGACCCTCGTGCGGAATGCGCTGAGCTCGTCGGAGTCCTTGGCTTTCATCGTTGATTCGAACTGGCTTTCGTGGGCCAGTAGCGCGGCGTACTTCTGTTCGAAGAAGCCGGTGACGTTCTCGACATGATCTGGCTCGTCGGCCTCCCACAGCAAGAGGCTGTCCGGGCGGTGATGGGGAAGGTCTTGTTCGGGAAAGAACTTGGGATCGCGAGCGGCGACGATGCCGTCGGTGGCCAGCCAGCCAGCGTTGCGGTGGTCGGGATGGAGGCGATAACGCTTCCACGGATCGTGGCCGAGGACGACGGTGGGTCGAAGCTTGCGGATCCAATACGCCACTTCCCAGCGCTGTCGAAGGGTGGCGTCGAGCTCGCCATCGGGCCAGCCGAGGAAGACGACCTGCCCGGTCGCGCCGAGCGCGGCAGCGGCTGCCCGCTGCTCGATCTGGCGGGTGGCCACCAGTTGTGCAGTGTCGGCGTTGGGATCCCACGTTCCCTTCGACCCATCAGTGCACACCAAAGCGCTGACTTCGCATCCGTCGGCCGCCCATTTGGCGAGGGTGCCGCCACAGCCGAAGTCGACATCGTCGGGGTGGGCGCCGATGGCGAGGGCGCGTTCGGGAGTCGGAAGGTCCCGACTGGCGACGGCGATCTCGAGTGGTGCCGGGGTGAGCGGGTTCTGGGCGGCAGTCATGAGGTGGCCTCTCGGGAGTCGTTCGGTTCTGGGTGAAGCAGTGCTGGGTCGAGAACGGAGAGATCCTCGGGGACATCGACATCCCAGCCGAGCTGCTCGTCGATGATGATGTCGAACGGCAAACCAACACGATCTGCTTCTGCCCGGTGCGCGGCGGCAGAGCCGGGCCCGTAGTGGAAGGTGAAGTCGCGGCCCAGTGGAATCGACATCACGTTCGACCCGTCGTTGCGGCGGTCGGGGACAAGCGTCACTGCGTCGCCGGCGATGTCGAGAAAGGTGAGATCGGTGGCCAGCGGCAGATCGGCGTGAGCAATGATGGCTCGGTCGAAGCCTCGGGAGCGAAGGTGTTCGGTGCCGTCTTCGATGGCTCCATTGAGGCCGCGAGGCGCTCGCCAGATCACGTGTGCACCGTTCGCTCTTGCGAAGTCGGCCACGGCGTGGTCGCCGCAAATGACCCACACCGAGAGGTCGCGAGCTGCCGCGATGACCGTGGCGGCCATGTGCTCGGCCAACGCTGCCCGTTGCGCCGGCTCGATCGCCTCGGAGAGGCGACCCTTGGCCAAGTCGAACGACTTGATCGGTATGAGGACAGCGCCGGGCACCGCCGCATCGTAGCGAGGCGCGTCCGCTTCATCGGCGGGACGCCCCGGCCATGGTGTGTCACGCTGGGCCGATGACCCAGACCGAAGCACATTCCGACCAGTCAGCATTGGATCAGTCAGCAACCCCGATCCGGGTCACGGTGCTCGGTGGCGGCTCGTGGGGCACCACGGTTGCGCACCTCTGCGCCCACAACACACCCACCACGGTGTGGGCTCGCGACGAAGCCACTGTTGCCAACATCAACGAGCGGCACGAGAACACCAAGTACCTCGCCGGCTACGCGCTGCACCCAGATCTCGTCGCCACGACCGACTTCGCTTCCGCGGTCGCCAACACCGACCTGTTGATCATGGGCGTGCCCACTGGTGCGTTCAGAGAAACCGCCCGCCTTGCCGCTGCCCATCTTCGTCCCTGGGTTCCCGTGGTCAGCTTGGCGAAGGGGTTCGAGCAAGACTCGCATCTTCGAATGACACAGATCATCGAAGAAGAGCTTCCGAGTCGGCCCGTCGGTGTGCTGACCGGGCCCAACCTGGCCAAGGAGATTCTCAAAGGTGACCCGGCCGGAGCCGTCATTGCGCTGTCCGAACTCCACATCGCCGAACGTCTGCAGTCGGTCTTCACCACCATCAACTTCCGGGTGTTCACGCACCACGACGTGATCGGGTGCGAGCTCGGGGGTGCGCTGAAGAACGTCTACGCCGTCGCCGCTGGCGTGGTCGAAAGTGGACAGATGGGGGACAACGCCAGGGCAACGCTCATCACCCGCGGGCTCGCCGAGTTGATTGCGCTGGGTACGGCGCTCGGCGGAGAACCTCTGACTCTCGCCGGACTTGCTGGCATGGGCGACCTCGTGGCCACCTGCATCAGCCCGCAGAGTCGCAACTCACACGTCGGTCGTGAGCTCGGCAAAGGAAAGACCATCGACGAGATCCGCACCGAGATGGATCAGGTCGCCGAGGGCATCAAGGCGGCCAAGGTCGTCCGGGAACTGGCCACCAAACACAACGTCGACATGCCGATCGCCGACGTTGTCTACCGAGTGTGCTGGGAAGGCGAGCGCACGATGCGTGCGTTCGGCTCCTTGGTTCGGAGCAGCCACGGTCACGAGTGAGTCGTGTGTGTGAAGCCAGCGCGCCTCGGGCCGAAACGGGTTCATTCGCTCCTAGATTGCGTGGATGCCTGATGGTCTGTCTCTCGGACCTCGCTCGGTCGAACGTCCAGCCGATGCAGGGTTCACCTTCGTAGCGACGCTTGATTCTGAGGCGCCGGCTCGCGTCGACGGCGGCGGCTTGGTGCAGCCATTCCAGACGGGTTGGTCCATTGACTGGTTGGTTCGTGCCGACGACCGTTGGTACGTGCCTGCTCGGGAGACCTCGGTCCGCCAGCGTCGAATCGGCGCTGGTGCTGTGCTCGAGACAGCGGTCCGGATTCCGTCGGGCGATGCCATCCAGCGGGTGTACGCCGTGAACGCGCCGGGTGGCGATGCCACCGTGATCGAGATCGAGAACACGTCGCCGGTGCCGGTTGCCTTGGCCCTCGCGGTTCGGCCGTACGGCATCGACGGGCAGACCGCACCGGCAGACATCTCGATCACCGACGAGACCATTTCGGTTGGCGACCGGACGGCCCTGATCCTGCCTCGGCCTCCGATCGAACGGCAGGCGTCGGCTTCGATCGACGTGTCGTCTCGGCTGATTTCTGGCAACGTCTTGAACGGCGACGACAGCGCAAGCGGCGCTACCGCCTCTGGCGCTGCTGTGTACCCGTTGGCCCACGGGGCCACGATGACGTTCGTCATCCCGCATCCGTCTTCTGGGTCTCGGCTCGGACCGCTGCCAGATGCTGATGCTGTGGCCAGGGGATGGTCTGCGGTCATCGAAAAGGGGGGCCGCTTCTCCTTCCCCGATCCCGGGATCACACAGCAAGCCATGGCGGCGCGGGCTCGGCTCCTCGCCGAGACACCTGGCCTGCCGGCAAAGGTCTCGGCACTCGCTCCCGGTTCGGGCCGGTTGTTGGAGGCCCTTGCACTCAGCGGCGCAGTCGGCGAGATCATGGGCTCTCTCGGAGCCTTGGCCGGTACCTTCCCGACCCGATTGCCAGGTTCGCCTGGTGATGCGGCGGCCATCATCTCCGGGGTTGGTCGAGCTGCCCGGCTGGTCGATGACGAGGCCGTGGCTGAGGCGTTGCTCGAGCCCGTTGCTCAACTCACCTATCTGGTCGAGAAGAAGGGCAACGCAATCGAGAGCAATGAGGCGCTGATGGGTTTGAGTCGGCTGCTGATTGCTGCGGGTCAACGCAACGTCGCCGAAGAGTTGCTGCCTCGCATCAGCAATCCGAATGCGCTTGCTGGTGTCCCGAACGACATCGACCAGCTGTCCAAGTTGGCCGAGCAGGCGAGCCCGGCCGGGAGCTGGGGTGGCGACGATGTCGTGCGTGCAGCAGAGTTCTGGCTTGGTGCTCGCAACATGGTGCTTGGCGGAGACCCTCGACACTTGGAGCTGCTGCCGACGTTCCCCGGTGCGTGGATGGGGGGCGAGGTCGAGATCCACAACGCTGCCACCACGCACGGCCGGATTTCGTTCGCCATCAGGTGGCACGGGGCTCGGCCGGCATTGCTGTGGGATCTCGAAGCAGAGGACGATCCTCGTCTCGGCCCCATCGTGATTCGTTGCCCGGGTCTGGATCCGGACTGGTCGACCACAGACAAGCAGGGTGATGCACTCCTTGCCGGCACCCCCGAAGGCCTGCTCCCCACCCCCGAAGAGGGCGACAGCTTCAACTAAAACGCCGGGTCTTCGTCGGCTGAGTCGAGTGTCGGAACCGGTTGATGTGCCCCGCTTCGGACATCGACGTGTTCACGGGGTCTGACGTGTTCACGGGGTCTGGAGCGCTTCCGGATTGGGTGGACGGACGTAGCGGGCCGTCGGGCGGAACCGCACCGGAGTTTCGTTGAACTCTTCGATCCCGTGAGCGATCCACCCGACCGTGCGGGCAACGGCAAAGATCACCTCACCACTCCACGGTGGTGCCCCCAACAACCAGGTCAGCGAGCCGAGTGCGAAGTCGATGTTTGTGACGAGATCGACGTGGTCCCGCAGTGCCGATCGCAACGAGGTCACGATCGTCAATCGAGGATCGGCAGCCCAGATCTCATCGATCAGCGAACGGAGGAGGATCTCGCGAGGATCGACCTCGACATAGATCGTGTGCCCGACGCCGGGCAACCGCTGGCCCGTTGCCATGTGTCGCCCAAGCGCGTCACTCTCGCCGGTCGCCGCCACGTCCATCAACAGTTGATGGACACCGAGGCTGGCTGCTCCGTGGAGTCGGCCGCCGACGGGTCCCATGCCGGCGGCAACGATCGAATACGGATCGGCTCGAACTGATGCAGCAATACGGGCGCTGAACGTCGAGGCAGCCAGACCGTGGTCGGCCAGCAACACCAAGACGAGATCGACGGCCCTCGCCATCTCGGCTGCGATCGGTTCCGAGGACTCCGGCTCGGCCAGAGCGTCCACGATCTTGTCGGCAATCGTGCCAGCGGAACGAGCCGTCGTTTCAGACGACCGCAGGGGAACGATCGCTGAGCATGCAGCGGCAATCATTGATCTCCCGGCGGCTGCTTGTGCGGCCGGGGCGGGACTGTGGCGCAGTGGATCGATGCCCGAGGCAACGGCGACAGCGACTCGGAGGCGATCGATGGGTGGAGTGGCGTCGGGGAGTTCTGCGACGACGGCCGTGACGGCGTCGTGCAATCCAGCCGGACCGCCCCAGTCGCCTTCGTGGCCCCAGATCATGTCGGCGACCGATTCGAACCCTCGAGCGGTGAGCTCAGCGATGGGAATACCCCGGTAGCGATGCCCTGCTTCGTCGACTTCGGTGATTCCGGTCGTGATCACCGTCCGCAGCTCACCCCGGGCCGTGCGTCGGCGAGAGGTTCGCAGCTCGTCGACTTGGCGCGCATCGAACAGGCTGGTTCGACCGTCGAGCGACAGCGTCCGATCCAGTAGCCCTCGGCTGACATACGCATACAGCGTCTCGCGCTTCACTCCGAGCCGAGCGGCGGCTTCGAGCGCAGTCAATGGATCACTCGGTGGACGGGGTGTGCTCATGAACTCGAGCCTGGCGGGTCGGGTTGCCGACGTCAATGTTGATCCAATCAACGTTGATCAATGTCTGCTCAGGTCCCACGATCGAGACATGACAACACCAATGCTTGCTCCACCCGGACTGAAGGGCGTGATCGTTGCCGACACCGAGATCGGCGATGTGCGCGGCGGCGAGGGCTTCTACCACTACCGAGAGCACGATGCGATCGAGTTGTGTCGATCGGCCACGCTCGAACAGGTGTGGCGACTGCTGCTCGACGGTGCGTTGCCGTCTGCTGGATCAGGTGAGCTGATCGCTTTCTCCACCCAGATCGCCGCTGGTCGGGTGAACGAACGGGTGTCGGCGACGGTGCTCGATGCAATAGCCGCAACGACAGTCGAACACCACAGTGGCCTGCTTGCCGCACTGCCGATGGTGCTCGGTCATGCAACGCCGTCCCTCGATCAAGCTCCTGACGAACGCCGTGCCGATCTGCTGTCGGTGGTGGCAGCGATTCCGACGTTGCTGGCCACGCTCCACACCCGGCGCACGAATCGCCCCGAGGTTCGCCCCGACCCGAGCAATGGGCACGCCGCCGACTGGCTGGCGATGGCGACGGGTGTGACACCAAGCCCGGAGCAGGTGCGGCTGATGGAGACCTATCTCACGGCCACCATCGACCACGGATTCAATGCGTCGACGTTTGCCGCACGGGTGGTCACGAGCACCGGTGCTGATGTGGTTGGTGCGTTGTCGGCCGGTGTCGCTGCGTTGTCGGGCCCACTTCATGGCGGCGCCCCAGGCCGAGCGCTCGACATGATCCAAGACATCGGCACGCCATCAGCCACCGACCGCTGGGTCTTGGATCGGCTCGAGCGAGGCGAGAAGATCATGGGCTTCGGCCATGCGGTGTATCGCGCCGACGATCCTCGATCAGTGTTGCTGCGTGACCTCGTGATCGAGGTGGGTCCGTCATTGGGCCAAGGCGAGTTGGTCGAACGGGCGCTCGAGATCGAGGAGCGAACGCTCGGTGTGTTGCGGCGGTGGAAGCCGGCGTCGACCATCGTCACCAACGTCGAGTTCTATGCTGGTGTCGCACTGCACCTGGCGGGGCTGTCTCCGGAACTCTTCACACCGTCGTTCACCGTGAGCCGGTCCATTGGTTGGTCTGCCCACATCATGGAACAGGCGGCGAACAACAAGATCTTGCGACCGAGCGCCCGGTATGTCGGCCCGGGGCCAATTGTTCGGTGAACCGGGTGGGCTGACCGAGGTCGTTCATGAGCGAACGCTGCAGCCGGGAGTGCGGGCTGGCGGACTAGATTCGTGCGGGTGGCAGCCCCGACCGTCCCGAAGCTGAGGAAGTCGCTGCGCCGCCGACCACCGAGTCTCACCGAGGAGCGGGCGTTCTGGAACGCTGGCGCCGAGGTCGTCATCGGTATCGATGAGGTTGGTCGAGGTGCGTGGGCTGGACCGCTCACGCTGGCTGCCGCCGTTGTCCCGAAGGATCGCCGGATCAACAAGGTGCGCGACTCCAAGATGCTCACCGAAGCTGAGCGTGAGGCGATGTTCGACCGGGTGATCGACTGGGTCGAGGCCTACGGCATCGGGCACGCCACGCCCGAAGAATGCGACCAACTCGGGATGTCGGCCGCCCAGAAACTGGCCGCTCGTCGAGCCATCGATGGGTTGGGGGTACCCGTCGATGCCGTGATTCTCGATGGCAAATGGGACTTCGTTGGTCACGCCAACACTCGCAAGATCGTGAAGGCCGACGCCAAGTGTCTGTCGGTTGCGGCGGCGTCGATCATCGCCAAGGTCACCAGGGACCGAATGATGCGAGAGGACGCCGAGTCGTTTCCCGGTTACGACTTCGAAGGCAACAAGGGCTACCCGTGCCCCAAACACCAGATGGCGATCCAGGGGTATGGGCCGACCTCGATCCACCGCCGTTCGTGGGCGTTCATGGACAACATGGCCTGGACTGGCGTCCCTCGGGTGATGCCGGCTGCTGCCCGGATCGAGTTGGCGGGACAGGGTTCGTTGCTGTGAGTGACTGGTTGAGGAGTGCTGCCTTTGGGCTCGGCGCATTGGTGTTGGCCGGCGGGTTGGTGGGCTGTGGCAGCGACGAGAGTGTCGAGGAAGCGTTTTGTACTCAGGCTCGAGACTTCATTGACTACCAGGGGGGATTGGGCGTTGCGGTCTTTGTTCCGAGGGAGACCGAGGAGTTCTTCTCAGGCTCGGTCGAGCGGATCACCACCTTGGCCGAGATCGCTCCGCCCAGCATCGACGCCGAGGTCGACATCGTGCGAGATGCGTTCGTTGGCCTCGACAACAACCTCGAAGCGGTCGGTTACAACGTCACAGCGTTGAGCGACGAGCAGCTCGACACGTCGGGTAGCGATGATGCATCTGATGCAATTGATGAGTTCATGGCGTTGGCCTGTCGCCGCGACGGCGACCCATTCTCCGGGTTTGCCGACGACCCATTCGCACCGCTGGTGTTGAGCCCAGCAGAGATCGAGAACCTCGATGAACGGGTTGATGGACAAGACGCTGAGCTCGAAGGTCTGGTCGCCGCACAGTTGGTCGATGCGTTCGGGATCACGACCGAGCAGGCAACGTGCCTGGTCGACGGGTTGGGGATGAGTTTCATTTCGTCGTTCACCGGCGGGGGAGAAGTGGCCGATGCCGACAGCGCCCGCTTCCTCGAACAATTGGGCCTGTGCGGCGTCGACGTGGAAGCGATCACCTGATGAACGATCACTCGATGAAGCAGCCCTCGCACGTGCAATGGCTGCTCGCTCTTGGCGGATGGACGGTCTTCGTCTGGTTCCAACGCATCGGCAACGTGCTCGGTGACGCTGATCTGTCTGGCTTCGCTCAAGCGTGGCGTCTGGTGGTTGCCGTTGGGTTCGTCGCCGCTGGTCTCGGGTTGGTGGGAACGGTGGTGGCTGGTCAGCGCAGCGCGGGTGCCATGGGGACAGGGTTCGGCCGATTCGCCTCGCCGCTGGGAAGTGGGCTCGCTGCTGTGGGCTCGACGTGGTGGGTGCTGCGAGGTGGTCAGATCTTGATCGGTGACTGGGATCTGTCGTTCAAGGCGGTGCACACGGCGCTTGCGGTGGTTGTTGTCGGTCTCAGCGTGATGGTCTGGCGCACTCGCGGCTACGATCGCCCCTCGTATGGGTGAACCAGTCAGCGTCATCGAAAAGGCATCGGCCAACCACGGAGTGGTTCGCTTCGAGACCAACCGGTCCTTCACCGGTATGGGGCACGAGCGATATCAGGCAGGCGATGAGATCATCGACAATCGACCTCCTGACGCGATCGCTCGGTTGCTGTTCGCCACTGGCAAGGTCGACAAGGTGCACGTGTATGCACAGACCGTCACGGTCACCCTGCATCAGGGCGCAAACAGCAGCGGTCTGAAAGAGATCCTCGAGAATCTCTACATCCACTACAAGCCCGGCGTCGCCATCCCTGACGAAGCCGATTTCTCCTGACTCCTTCCGCTGCCTCAACCCGGATGTTGTGAGCCCCCGCTGTCCAAACCCCGGGTTTGGGACCTTCAGTTTCGATAGCGCCAGCCCCGGGTTACTTGCGTGATTTCCTACTCGGTTCCTGCTCGGGTGGGGCTGCTCGGGAATCCTTCTGACGGTTACGGCGGTCGGACCATGGCGTTTGCCGTGGATGCGTTCACTGCCACGGTCACGCTCGAACCACTCAAGGGTGATGGCATCAAGATCACGGCTGGTGTCGATGATCTTCCGGTGTGGAGCGGAGTCGACGACCTCGTCGATCGCATCGATCGCTTTGGTTACGGCACCGGCACGCAGTTGCTGGCGGCTGCGGTGCGAACCTTCGTCGACGTGTGCGATTCGGTCGAGCACCCTCGGCCCACCGGTTTCAGGCTGAGGTATTCCAGCTCCATTCCTCGTCAGGTCGGCATGGCGGGCTCGTCAGCGCTGGTGGTGGCGACGATGCGGTGCCTGTGCGAGTTCGTGAGCCTCGAGATTCCCGAGCATGTGCTGCCATCGATTGCCTTGCGGACCGAAACCGAACAGCTGGGGATCACCGCCGGCCTACAGGACCGAGTGGTGCAGACCTTTGGTGGCTTGGTCTCGATGGACTTCGGCCCGATGGAAGTCGACGGTCGTTTCGGTGTGTCCCACGGTGTCTACGAGCGGGAAGATGCCGACTCGTTACCGCCGCTGTTCTTGGCGTATCGAGAAATGGCAGCCGAGCCCAGCGGCAATTATCACGCCTTCTTGCGAGCTCGATTCGAAGCGGGCGATGGCGTGGTGCGTGACACGATGCGGGCGTTGGCTGGCGTGGTGGTCGAGGGCCGGGCGGCGTTGCGTTGGAAAGCCGACGACCGTTTCGGCGAGTTGATCGGCGAGAACATGCGCTTGCGTCGACGTCTCGGTCCGCTGCCAGAATCGCAGCTGCAGATGGTCGATCTCGCTGGTGAGTTGGATGCGCCGTCGACCTTCACTGGTTCGGGTGGTGCGGTGGTCGGTGTCTACCGCGATGCCGCGCATCTCGAAGCGCTGCAGGCCGCCTACGCCGCCATCGACGCCACCTGCCTCCCCCTTCGCTGAGACTCCCAGCCCCAAACCCCGGGTTTCTGACCCTCAGTTTCGACGGTGTGAGCCCCTGGTTCGCAGAACCCCCACAACGCAACTGCTACGGAATGAGATTGCCGTCTTCGTCAACCTAGTCGCATCTTTGGGGATCTCGACGAGCCATTGCTTGATCGATCCGACCTTCGATGGTGCAGAATCTGTCGAGTTGCTCGTTGCCGGGCCCTTCGAGGGCATCACCAATTGCGAACCTTGCAGTGGCAAGCCCAGCGATTCGCAGCGGTCGGTCGGGTTGAGATGTGTTCGCCTGTATCTCGTTCAGTTCGGCCCATCGAGCGCGGACCTGAAGATCAACCGGGGGCTGAGACCATCGAAACTGAGGGTCAGAAACCCGGGGTTTGGAGAGGATGATGGGGTTGCGGGAAGCGAACATGTGTTCGATACTGGTGGGATGGCGGTTTCGGCAACAGGTTCTGGGGCAACACAGCGGGAACGGCCGGCGTTGGCTCCCGAACTGATCGAGCAACTGCAGCCACTCAATCTGTCGGGGCAGCGCATTCTGCCGGTGCCGAGCGCGCTCGAGTCGCTGTTTCCATGGGGCGGCCTCCAGAAGGGCACAAGCCTGGCTGTTGGCGGGAACGGGGGCTGGTCGTTGGCCATGGCGATCATGGCCGAGGCGCTCGGTGCTGAGGGTTGGCTGGCGCTGGTCGGTGCCCCTGACGCTGGCCTGGTGGCAGCCGCCGAGTTTGGCGTCCGCCTTGACCGGGTGTTGGTGGTCGAAACGCCGCCGCTGCACCAGTGGTCCACCGTCGTGGCATCGCTGCTTGAAGCGGTCGATGTGGTGGCGATCGTGCCCGATGGGCGAGTTGGTCCTCGTGATGCTCGACGATTGCAGGCTCGCGCTCGGGAACAGGGCTCGGTCTTGCTGCATCTTGACGGCGCAACGACTTGGCCGACTGCTGTCGATCTCACGCTCGGCCTGACGTCGGTGCAGTGGGACGGGCTGGGCTGGGGTCACGGATGCTTGCGATCGCGCCGAGCCACGGTGGTGTCGACTGGGCGTCGATCAGCGGCGAAGCAGGCGACGGCCGAGGTGTGGCTTCCCGGCCCCGATGGCACGCTCCGTCCAGTGGAAGATGGTGTGGTCGCCGAGGTCGCTCGTCTTGCTGCACTGACAGGCTGACGGTGCTGACGACATGACCGTGAACGCCATTCGAATGGCGGTGGTGTGGTGCCCGGACTGGCCGGTTGTGGCGTGGGGCATTCCGCTCGACGAGCCGGCCGTGGTCGTGGTCGGTAATCGTGTGGTGGCGTCGTCGCCCGCTGCTCGACGTGAAGGTGTGATCCTCGGGCAACGCCGTCGTGACGCGCAGGGTCGCTGCCCCGATGTTGCCGTGCTCGATCGAGACATCGACCGTGAGGCTCGATTGTTTGAGCCAGTGGCAGCAGCGCTGGAAGGCTTGACGCCACGAGTCGAGGTCGCCGGACCGGGGCTGCTTGCGTTCCCCACCCGGGGACCTTCGCGGTTCTTCGGGGGCGACCACGACATGGTGGCCAAGGTGTTGGAAGACGTGACGCCGGTGCTCGGTGGCAGGGGAGAGGTGCGAGTCGGCGTGGCCGATGGCATTTTCGCCGCACGGTTGGCTGCCCGTTCGACGGCTGCGGTCGAGGCGCCGCTGGTGGTCGAGCCGGGGGCGAGCCCTGCGTTCTTGCAAGGCTTCCCGATCTCCTCCCTGGACCGTCGAGCGTTGACCGAGGTACTCGAGCGCCTCGGTCTGCGAACGCTCGGCGACTTCGCTGCGTTGTCGGCGAGCGATGTGGTCGGCCGTTTCGGGCGCGAGGGGCAGCTTGCGCATCGTTTGGCCAGCGGGAACGACGACCACCCGCCAGACCTGCGCCGACCCGCCCCGGATCTTGCCGTCACCTGGATGTTCGAGCCGGCAGCAGAAACCATCGACCGCTGTGCGTTCGCGGCCAAAGCGTTGGCTGACGAGCTGCATGCAGCGCTCTCGGCTGATGGCCTTGCCTGTGTCCGGGTGGCCATCGAAGCCGAGACCGACACCGGGGAAGAACATGTCCGGCTGTGGAGACACGAGGGGGCGCTGTCGGCTGCGGCACTGGCTGATCGAGCCCGCTGGCAGCTCGATGGTTGGCTGGGCATGGCGGCGAGGCGTGTCCCGGAAGTCAACAACATCTCCGAGTCAGGGCACGGCATCCGGCGCCTCACGCTGATCCCTGACGAAGTGGTGCCGGCTACTGGTCGTCAGCTCGGTTTCTGGGGCGGTCGGGCTGAGCGAGCCGACGACGTCACCAGGGTGGTGGCGCGCCTTCAAGGTCTCTTGGGGGCTGAGGCCGTGTCGGTCCCGGAGTGGCGAGGCGGCCGATCTCCGGGAGAACAGATCGTGTTGATTCCTGCGGCTGCAGTCGATCTCGGTGAGGAGCGCCCTGCCACATCAGCTTCGTGGGTCAGCGAACCGTGGCCGGGTCAGGTGCCGCGACCGTCGCCAGCAAGGGTGCTGGCCGACCCGGTCGAAGTGCTGGTGTTCGATGGTGCTGGTGCTGCGGTCGGGGTGTCTGGTCGAGGTGAACTCTCGGCGCCGCCTGACCACATCCGATCGAGCACTGGCAAGAAGACCCGACGGGTCCAGGCATGGAACGGTCCGTGGTCGGCCGAGGAACGATGGTGGGATCCGGCATCGGTGCGTCGCCGCGCTCGCTTGCAGGTGGTGCTCGATGATGACTCGGCGCACCTGCTCGTGATCGAGGGTGGCACGTGGTTTCTCGAGGCGAGCTACTCCTGATCTGGCGTCTGCCTTTGATGAGAACGGCTGCGAGATCTTCGCTGTGACATGTGTCAACGATTCGCACACCAGGATTGCGACGGATAACTTCGACTCTCGAACTATGTACTTTCTCGAATCGTGTGTTTCACAACGACTGATCGAACCCGCAGGTAAACCTCATGAACGCTCGCTCTGAATTCAGCGCCGCTTTCGCCTCCTTGAAGATCCCGAACTACAAGATCCTCTGGTGGGGTGGGGTGTTCTCGTTCATGTCGGTCCAGATGCAGTTCCTGCTGCGCGGCATCCTCGCCTGGGATCTCACCGAACGAGAAAGCGCGCTGGGCCTCGTCTACTTCGTCTTTGGTGTATCGATGCTGATCGCCACCCCACTCGGTGGTGTTGCCGCTGATCGGTTCCCTCGGCGCACTGTGCTGTTGGTCAGCCAGGGTGCGCTGGCGGTTGGAGCGGCATTGATGGGCCTCGCAGTGATCACCGACACCATCGAATTCTGGATGGTGCTCGTCGCCGGAGCGATCCAGGGTATTTCCTTTGGCTTCTACGGGCCTGCTCGCGTTGCGTTCGCCGCCGACCTCGTCGGCCGTGACCAGCTCGGCAACGCCATCACCCTGTCGTTGCTGAGCATGAGCGCCACCCGCATCTTTGCGCCATCACTCGCTGGCGTCTTGGCCGGTGTTGCCTTCGTTGGCATCGGTGGCGCCTATTTGCTCTCCGCTGCCTTCTCGGCCGCCAGCTTCATCTCGATCTTGCGCCTGCCAACGATTGCCATCGACTCGCCGAGCAAGCGGAATCCCTTGGTCGACATTGCCGAGGGTGTTCGCTACGTCCGCAAGGACAGAAGCCTGCGGTTGTTGGTCGTCAGCTCGTTCTTCGTGATCATGTTCGGTTTCAACTACGTGGCGTTCATGCCGGCGATGATCAAAGACATCTTCGACCTCGGCGACAGTTGGCTCGGCATCATCAGTTCAGCGAGTGCATTTGGCGCAGTGGCGGTGTCGATACCGCTGGCCAGCCGGGCCGACTCCCCAAGGGCCAAGCGGGTGATGGCGATCTCCGGTGTGGCCTTTGGCGGGTTCGTGATCGTGCTTGGTGCAGCACCGAACTTCTGGTCGGCGTTCGCCGTGGTCTTCCTCGTTGGCGCCTTCACCACTGCCTACCAGTCGTTGTCCAACACCTTGGCGCTGCAGATGTCGGACAATCTCCACCAGGGCCGTGTGCAGTCGCTGATGCAACTGTCCTTCGCCGGTTTCGGCATTGCCTCAGCGCCGCTCGGCATCCTCGCCGAGGCCATCGGCCTGCGTCAGACCTTCATGGTGATGGGAGCGGTCGCTCTTGCTTCGTCGGTGACTTACTACCTGACCGACGTGATGGGCAAGCCCGAAGGCATTGGACGGGTGCACCCGCTCGGCGAGGCTGCCGAGCCAGTGGTCGAAGACGCCCCCGTGGTCATGGCGGCGCAGCCAGAGGACGCCGAAGACGTCATCGCCTGGGGCGTGAGACCCGAAGAAGAAGCCACCCAAACCAGGGGCTAGGACGATCAAAGCTGACGGTCCCAAACCCGTGGTTTGGTGGCGGGATGTTGTGAGCGCAGCGAACAACGCCATGTGCCCGAAGGGCACACGTTCGCCGGGGCGCTCAACGCCCATTGCTCCCAGAGTTGTGCTTGGGGGGACCTGACCCCGGTAGCTACTCGAAGGAGATGACCGAGCGGGCGACGTTGCCGGCCTTCATGTCGGCGAATGCTTCGTTGACCTCTTCGAGGGCGACCGTCTTGGAGATCATCTCGTCGAGCTTGAGGCGACCGTCGAGGTACATCTCGACGAAGCGAGGCATGTCAGTGCGGAATTGGTTCGATCCCATGTTGGAACCGGTGAGGGTCTTCTCGTCGAGCAGTTCAACGCCGTGGATCTCGATGTTGACACCCACGGGGATCAGACCGATCACGGTGGCTTGACCACGACGGCGCAGCATCTTGAAGGCCTGCTCGGCGGTGGGCTTCATGCCCACGGCTTCGAAGCTGTAGTGCACGCCGCCACCGGTGAGATCCTTGACGGCCTCGACCGCATCGGTGTCTGACGCGTTGATGACGTGGGTGGCGCCGAGGCTCTCAGCGAGTTCGAGCTTCGACGGGTTCATGTCGATGGCGATGACCTTGTTGGCGCCAGCAATGCGAGCACCCTGGATGGCCGAGAGGCCGATGCCGCCGCAACCAATGACGGCGACGGTCGAGCCAGCCTCGACCTTGGCGGTGCGGAAGACCGCCCCGAGTCCGGTGGTGACGCCGCAGCCGATGAGAGCGGCCTGAGCGAACGGCATGTCCTGGTCGATCTTCACGAGTGCGTGCTCGTGGATCAGCATCTTCTCGGCAAAGGAGGAGAGGTGCAGGAACTGGTGCACGGGCTCGCCATTGCGGGTGATGCGAGGAGCCTCACCCTTCTGGCGAACGAGCTCGGTGGCCTTGAGCTCGCACGTGCTCATGTGGCCGCTGAGGCACTGCTCGCAGTGACCGCAGAACGCCGAGAGACAGGTGATGACGTGGTCGCCGGGCTTGACGTAGTGGACAGCGGACCCGACCTCTTCGACGATGCCGGCGGACTCGTGCCCGAGCACGGCTGGGCACGGATGGGGGTACAAGCCCTCCATGAAGTGCAGATCGCTGTGGCACACGCCGGCAGCGACGGTGCGGACGAGCACCTCGCGAGGACCGGGCGAGCCGAGCTCGATGTCTTCGATGTCGAGTTGACCGGGAACGGAGTTGAGAACAGCTGCTTTCATGGGCGGGACA
Source organism: uncultured Acidimicrobiaceae bacterium (assembly GCA_964351995.1). Taxonomy (GTDB): domain Bacteria; phylum Actinomycetota; class Acidimicrobiia; order Acidimicrobiales; family SZUA-35; genus SZUA-35. The sequence continues at coordinate 89,228 of CAYGQE010000009.1, forward strand.
GTACTTGCCGCAACCGCCCCCGTCACTTCCTCCGGGGTCTGGGTGTCTCGTCTTGATCTGGGGCGTCGTCTTGGTTGGCGACATAGTGGTCGACGGCGCTGACGAAGCGTTCCAGCAGATCCGCCAGCTGTGTCTGCTCTTCTTCGCTGAACTCACCGAGGATCTGATCGAGACCGGTGCCGATGCGGGCCGAGATGATGCCGTGACGCTGTTGGCCCTCGTCGGTGGCCGACACCAGGATCGAGCGAAGGTCATCCACAGCCTTCACTCGTTCGGCAAAACCTTTTTCCACCAGACAATCGACCGCTCGCGTGGCCGTGGCCGGGGTGATGTGGAGCGCCTCGGCCAGTTCGCCCATTCGCATCGGGCCGTGTTGGGTGAGGACGCTCAATGCATCGGCCAGCGCCATGTCGATGCCTTCGGGACCCATGCCGTAGAAGAGATCCTTGATGCGAGAGGCTGCTGCGCCGCGACGGATCTGTCGCCATGCCCCGCCAATGCGGCGGCGGGTGGCCAGCTTGACCTTGGTGTGGGGTTGGGGGGTGACGCCAGCCATCGACGTATTGTGTCTGGTCACTGCCGGATTGTCAGGTTCGGTTCGACAACTCTTGCCACGCCAGACGCGCCTCGAGCTCGAGTTGACGCACCGGGAGACCTGTTTCGCGAGCCAGCGCAGCCAGATGATCGTGCTCTGGCTTCGCGGAGTGCGGTCCGACCTTGATGTCGATCGAGGTGCCCCTGACCATCACGGTTTCGAATCGGCGAGGCAGGACGTGCTTGGTGGCAGCGACGGTTCGGCATCCGAGCGTTCCGGTCTCGCTGAACACCATTGCAACCAGTGCGCGGTGATGTGTTGCGTCACTGAGCACTCGCAGCTGTGATGCGGCCCGGCCCTTCTTCATCACGATCGGAACGATCCACGCGTCGTTGGCGCCGGCGTCGAGCAGGCGTTCGATGGCCGAAGCGAGGACTTCGGGCGTGGTGTCGTCGACGTTGCACTCGATGATCCAGGCTGGCTCGTCGACGGGCGTCAGACCTGACGAGGTGGTGAGCGGTGCTGATTCTGCCAATGGAGTATCAGCGGCGAGAGCTTCCGCTGGTGTGATGGAGGTGATCGTGACGGCGTTGGGGTGGGTGTCAGGGTTGCGGCCACCGGCGCCGCGTGTGGTGGTGCCGACGATGCCAGCGGGCAACGGCCCCCATGCGTTGGCCATCGAGACAAGCAACGCGGCACCTGTTGGGGTGCACGTCTCTCCCTCGATGTCGAGGCCCCGCACGGGAACCCCCTGGAGCAGCGCGACGGTGGCGGGCGCTGGCAGGGGAAGCAGGCCGTGTGCTGCTTGGACCGATCCGTGGCCGAGGCCCACCGGTCCGATGGTGACGTGGTGGGGGGCGATGGCATCGAGCAGGAGCCAAGCACCAACGATGTCGAGGATCGAGTCGGCCGCTCCGACTTCGTGGAAGTGCACGTCGTCGATCGTGACCCCGTGTTGGGCTGCCTCGATCTCACCGAGGCGGCGGAACGTGTGCCTCGCTCCGGCACTGGCTCGTTCGGGTAGATCGGCCTGATCGATCAGTTGGTCGATGGCGGCCCAGTGTCGACTGTGCGAGCTGGCCGACGTCTCGACGCGCATTCGGTGACATGAGAGGCCGCAACGAATGGTCTGCTCGAATCGGAGCGTGAAGGCCTCGAGGCCCAGTCGGTTGAGGGGTGCAAGCGCTGCATCGACCGCCGTGGCCTCGCCAGACATCGCTGGCTCGCTCGACATGGTCGACAGCTGGCCGGCCAGGGCGCCGAGCAACATGTCTCCCGATGCACCAAAACCCGGGTCGATCCACAGATGGGTCATCAGGCGGTGGAATTCGGAGAGGCGGCGCGGTTGATCGCCGACAGGAATCGGTGGGCTGCGCACGCAGCGGCGTATCCGTTGTCGATGCCGACCACGGTGATGCCGGGAGCGCATGAGGCCATCATCGAGTGCAGCGCAGTCATGCCCTCGAAGGCGGTGCCGTAGCCGACCGAGGTGGGAATGGCGATGATCGGATGAGGGATCAGGCCGGCCATGACGGTGGGGAGTGCGCCTTCGAAGCCAGCCAGTGCGACGACGATGTCGTTCGCCATGATGTCAGGCAGCGCATCGGTGAGGCGGTGCAAGCCCGCCACACCGACATCGGTGAGCGCTACGGCGTGATGACCCATGGCGGTGAGAACCAGGCGGACCTCGTCGGCAACCGGCAGATCAGACGTGCCAGCGCTGACAACGGAAGCGGAGCGTCCCGTGGGTGCTCGATGGCGCCAGGTGAGCGTGGTGCCCACATGGGCATCGGGGGTGAGTTCAGCGAGTGCAGCTTGTTGCTCGTCGGTCGCTCGGGTGGCGATGACCGCGTCCTCGCCGTTCGCGAGGAACGAGGCGACGATGTCGACACATTGCTGGGTGGTCTTGCCAGCGCAATACACCGCCTCGGGAAGGCCGAGGCGTTCCGAGCGGCCGAGGTCGAGACGATGGGCGTCGGTGGACGGGCTGGTCATGAAGTTTGCTCCTCGGGCGTCGGGTCGTTGTTGCCGGCAAGTGCGAGCGCACTGTTGAGATTGCCGCTGCGGAGGCCAGCGAGGTCGAGGGTGACGTAGCGGTAGCCGGCTGACTGGACTGCAGCGTTGATCTCCGCTCCGAGCTCGGCAGCCCGGACCAGATCTTGAGCGGGAAGTTCAATGCGGGCGGTGTCGTCGTAGTGGCGCACGCGAACGTCGTCGAGACCGAGTGCTCGAAGCGCGTGTTCGGCCCGGTCGATCTTGCTGAGCAGCGGCACGCTGACCGCTGTGCCGTAGGGGACACGCGATGCCAAGCACGGCATGGCCGGACGGTCCCAAACGGGCAGTGACCAATGCTTGGCCAGGCGGCGGATCTCGACTTTGTTCATGCCAGCCAACACGAGTGGGAAGGCGGCGTCGCGTTCGCGAGCAGCCTCTTGTCCTGGGCGGTGATCGCCGAGGTCGTCGACGTTGACCCCGAGAACGACGGTTGCATTGCGAGCCTCGGCGATGGGGGCGAGCTGATCCATCAGCGCGGACTTGCACCAGTAACAGCGGTCGCCAGCGTTCTGGAGGTAGCGCTCGTCGTCGAGTTCCTGAGTTGCCGCCGGTTGCCAAGCAACGTCGTGGTCAGCGGCCAGCGTTCGACAATGCTCGAGTTCGCCGGCTGAGAGCGAGGCTGAGTCGGCGGTGACCGCCAAGACGTCGGCGGCAGGAAGGGCCCGGCTCGCCCCCGCCAGGACGAGGGCAGAATCGACACCGCCCGAAAACGCGATGACCATCGGCCCAACGGAGCGGATGGCGTTGGTCAGTGCACCCTCGAGCTCTTCGAGGGTTCGCTCGACGCCGGGGTGTTCAGCAACTCGGTGGTCAGCAGAGACAGGCCCAGTCATCGCGACAGGCTAGAGGGGGCCGGTCGTCGAGCCATTTTCGTAGACGAGGATCAGTTCCTGGCGAGCTGGCATCCGCGTTGGCCAGATTCGGTAAAGGTTCTTCGCCTGCGACCGATGGTTGTGGAGCTGTGTCGATGAGCGGCCGGTGATTTGAGGGAGATGTGACATGCAGACCATTCGTAGGATTGCCCTGCTGGGCCTTTTCGCACTGGCGCTTGCTGCGTGCGGTGGCGGGGATGACGACACAACCCGCGATGAGAACGGCAACGTCATCGCCGGTGGCGAGATCGGTGTGTTCTCGCTGAACGTCGGGGATTGTTTCGAAGACCTTCCCGTCGGCGAGGTCAGCTCGCTCGGCGCTGTTCCCTGCGCCGACGAGCACTTGTTCGAGATCTACCACCTGTTCGATGTCGTGGCCGCAGACTTCGACGCCACGGCGATCCAGACCGAAGCCAACGATGGCTGTCTCGCCGCGTTCGAGGACTACATGGGTGTGCCCTTCGAGACGTCCTATTTCAACTACGACTTTCTCCAGCCAACCGCTGGCTCGTGGGCCCAAGGCGACCGCGAGGTCGTGTGTGTGGCGACTCCATTCGATGGAACGCCCATCGCTGGTACGGCCAAGGGCGCTGGCCTCTTGCTCGAGCAAGCGCTCGAGGACACCACGGCGACCGAGGTGCCGGTCACTGCTGCCGGTGACGCTGACGACGGAGCCGGTGATGGTGCAGTCGAGGCTCAGAGCGTCTTCGACCTGAACGTTGGTGAGTGCTACGTCGATCTGGCCGGTGGCGATCAGGTGGGGCAGATCGAGCCGGTTGCGTGCAACGAACCGCACGGCATCGAGATCATTGCCTTGTTCGATGTCGATCTTCCTGCCTATGACCGCGAGGCGGTCAGCGCTGCCGGCGAGGAAGGTTGCCTGGCCGCCTTCGAGCCGTACATGGGCGCCACGTACGCCGAGAGCTGGTACGACCTTGATTGGCTGCAGCCGAGCGAGGGGTCGTGGGGGAATGGCGACCGCGAGGTCGTGTGTGTGGTCTTCCCATTCGGTGACGACATCACCCAGTCGGTGGGCTCGGCCCGAGGCGAAGGTCGCTTGCTCGGTAGCTGAGGTCGAGTCGCAGACATCAAGATGAGCGCAAGAGCCGGGGCGAGATGTCCCGGCCCTTTGCGTTGTGCGCTTCGCGTTTTTCGGCGGGGCTACGCTGGCGCGCATGGCTGATGGTGAGCGGCGTGACGTCGGTGAGCAGCGTGACGTCGCTTCAGCGACTGATTGGCTGGCAGCGATCGACTTTGATCCGACATCGTCGTGGTTGTCAATGGGGACTCGATCGCTCGGTGATCGGCCGTGGCTGATCGTCGATGCGAACGCCGAGAGCGAGCTTCGGTTGCGCGCTGACCTGATCGACCAGCGACGGTCTGAGGTGATCCGTGCACCGGCTTCTTCTGTGGCCGCAATCGCCGAGACACGTGCCCTCATCGAAGAGACAGGGTGTGCGGTGGAATCTGCTGAATCGGCGAGCGGCGACGAACCCGAGGAGGCGTTGGCTCGACTCGGTCGGTCGGTCACCGAAGATCTCTGCGTGCTGCGGCGAGGGCTGCACGAGTGGGAGTTCGAAGCTGCGGTGCTTTGCTTTCCTTCGCGGTGGCGGTTGGCCGACCGGATCGGGCGCCCACTGCGTGAGGTGCATGGGCCGACGCCCGGCTACGACTCGGTGCTGGCCGATCGGATCACGTCGATGCTCGACCGGATCGGCGATCGCATCGTGCGTCGCCGCAACTGGTTCCTCCATCCCGATGCTGCGTTGTTTCAGCCTGATCGGCCGGAAGTGGACCCCGTCGTCCGCGGTGACGCGGTCTGCAGTGAGCTGTTTCTGCGCAGCGAACGCCAAACCCTGCGGGCGCTGCCGACAAGCGGTCGGGTGTTGTTCACCATCAAGACCCAGCAGTGTTCGGTCGGTGATGTGATCGCCGACGACGAGCGGCGCCAACGCTTTCTCTCCTACATCGCTGAGGCTCCGGCCGATCAACTCGGGCATCGGGGTGCCAGCGCCGAGCAGCGGGCAGCGTTGCTCGAAGCGCTCATCTGACGCTCGTTCTGTATCGCAAAAGGCTCATTTCTGGGCATTGCTCGGTTCAGAACGAAAGCAGGTCAGTTGGGGCGAGCGAGGAACAGCTGTGCGGGCACGGTGCCCTCTTCGTACGGCTCGCCAAACAGCGGTGTCGCCGCGGCGAGGACGACGCCATCGCCGATGGCGAGGTAGGCGAATGCTGGGTAGCCGAAAGCCGACGTGGCCGTCTCGTGGTGCCACGAACTGCCGTCGGGTGACCAGCTGATGTAGGTCTCGGGCCTGGTTCGTTCGAGCTGCTCGGTGCCCAAAACCGGCGGCCTCCCATCGTCACCAGGAAGTGCCCACGGCTCGTTGGTGCTGATGGTGTTGGTGCCCGCCATGCCCGACGGGCCGACGAAGGTCTGGCTGAAGGCTCGGAAGTTCTGTTCGACCGGGCTCCATGACGTGCCGAGATCGTTCGACTGCAGTAGGTCGTAGCTCTCCCAGCTGTTGGCGTAGAGGGTGCGGCCATCGCTCAACAGCGTGGCGATACGGGTGTCGGGCTCGACTTGGTCGAAGCCGCTGGCGCCCTCGACATAGATGCGGGAGCTCTCGGTGTCGGCGCCGATCATCACGATGCCGCTGGCGGTCACGGTGATGTCACCGATGAAGGTGTCGGCTGGGTCGAGCTCGACTGGGGTGAACGCAGGGTCTGCGTCTTCGAGGTCGAGTTCGAGAAGGTAAGAACGCTCATCTTCTCGGAAGAACGCACTGACGAGGAGGGTGGTGCCGCGAATGGCAGCGGTGACGATCTGTGAACCGGGGTTGTCGGCGTCGTCGGGCAGGTCGGGCGAACGGATGTCTCGTTCGTGCCAGGTGGCGCCGTTGTCTGGACTGAAATGGATGCGGGCGATGTTGCCGGTGGGGTCTGGCTCACCGTTGGTGGTGGTGACGGATGCTTTGGTTTCTCCCCACACCGCCAACGCCTGGCGAGAGACGGCGAGGTCTCTTGCTTCGATGTCTTCGAAGGTGCGGCCGGCGTCGGTCCACGTGGTGCCGTCTGGCGACGTCTGCAGTTCGGTGAGGCCGTCTTCTCGGGTGTTGATGGTGACGAATTGCGTGCTCGACCACACGACGTACCCGAGCGCAAAGCCGGGATGCTCGACGCGTTCCCACTCGAGCCCGGGGCCGGTGTCGGCCGGAACAAATCCCTCTGGGTCGCCCGGGTCTGGCTGTTGGGGAAACGGGGTTCCGGTGTTGTCGGCACCACCGATTGCACCGTCCGAACCTGACGTGCAGGCGGCGACGAGCATCGCCATGGCGATTGCAGGGGCAAGAATCGTTCGACGCCAAGCCACGTTCAGCATTCTCCCCATCTTCGCCCAACCCGTTGCGAACTGCGGAGTCACGCGCCTGAAGCTCGGTTTCAGTCACGGATTGCACTCAGATCTGAAAGCGATTCGTGACAGAACAAAGGGAATGGGGGAGGTGGCGCGATCGAACAAGTGTTCGGTACGGTGTCTCGATGGGGTTTGGGAATCCACCAGTGCCGTGGCGCACCATCGAACAGACACTCTCTGACACACCTGGATCTGACCCGCGTCGGCCAGAGGGGGCAGACGGCGGCGACAGCCCGGCGTGGTCCCGCAAGCGCGAGGCCTACGAAGCACCGGCACTGATCCGCACCCCAAGCCAGCAGCGCTACGCCGAGCTCCACTGCCACACCAGCTTCAGTTTCCTCGACGGGGCCTCGTCGCCAGAAGAGCTGGTGGAGGAAGCGGCCAGGCTCGACCTGCAAGCGTTGGCGGTGACCGATCACGATGGTTTCTATGGTGTGGTTCGGTTTGCTGAAGCAGCCAGAGATGTTGGTCTGCCGACGGTGTTCGGTGCCGAGCTCACCATCGACAAGCTCGACATCACCCCTGGCCAGCCCGACCCCGACGGTGGCCATCTCTTGGTCCTCGCCAGAGATCCCATCGGCTATGCCGCGCTGGCCAGAGTGATCAGCGAATCGCAGCTGGCGGGGGAGAAGGGCGCCCCCCGCATGAGCATGGCCAGCCTCGATCGCTGGCTCAAGCCGGGCGAAACCGACCACTGGATGGTGCTGACCGGGTGTCGAAAAGGGGCGGTGCCTCGATCGCTGGAGCGAGAGGGCCCGGCAGCAGCCGAACGCGAACTGCATCACCTCATCGACCGATTCGGTCGGGCCAACGTCGCCGTCGAGCTGTGGGACCACGGCGCCCCGCTCGACAGCGTGCGCAACGATGCCATGGTCAACATCGCCATGCGGGCTGGCGTCGACATCCTGGCCACCAACAACGTGCACTACGCCTTCCCGGCCCGTCGCCGACTGGCCACCGCCATGGCAGCGGTGCGTTCCCGTCGAAGCCTCGACGAGGTCGAGGGGTGGCTGCCTGCTGCATCAGGTGCCCACCTGCGTTCTGGCGACGAGCAAGCTCGCCGGTTCGCTCGCTACCCCGGCGTGGTTGAACGAGCGGCCGAGCTCGGTCTGGCTTGTGCGTTCGACCTGCGCCTCATGGCGCCCAACCTGCCTCCCTTTCCCTGTCCTGATGGGCCCGATGGGATGCCGGTCACCGAGATGGCCTTCCTGCGACAGTTGGTCGAGGAGGCTGCGGTCAGTCGCTACGGCCCTCGCCATGGCGAGTACGTGCCGGGCGCATGGGCGCAGCTCGACCACGAGCTCGATCTCATCGAACACCTCGACTTCCCCGGCTATTTCCTGGTGGTGTGGGACATCGTCGAGTTCTGCCGAAAGGCTGGCATTCTCTGCCAGGGCCGAGGCTCAGCTGCGAACTCGGCGGTCTGTTACGTGCTCGGTATCACCAAGGCCGATGCGGTCAGCCTGGGGCTGTTGTTCGAACGCTTCCTGGCCCCCGAGCGTGATGGTCCGCCCGACATCGATCTCGACATCGAGTCCGATCGTCGAGAAGAAGCCATCCAATACGTCTACGAACGCCACGGTCGACGCCATGCCGCGCAGGTTGCCAATGTCATCACTTACCGGGCCAAGTCGTCGGTGCGAGATGCAGCCAAGGCGCTGGGCTATGCGCCCGGCCAGCAAGATGCATTCTCCAAGAGCCTGTCGGGCTGGAGTGCGCTGAAGCATCAGGTCGAACCCGTCACCGGCCCCGGCCGGGTGCCGTTCGCTTCGCTCACTAACCGAGTTTCGGCGCCGGGGCGCCAAAACGTCGAACGGGGAAAGACGGGACCGACCTCGACGCCAGCGCCGGAGCCTCGGGGCCCGAAAGATGTCGTCGAACTTCCCGATGATGTGATCGAACTGGCCGTGCAGTTCGAGGACTTGCCTCGACATCTCGGCATCCACTCCGGCGGCATGGTGATGTGCGATCGCCCCGTGATCGAGGTGTGTCCGGTCGAGTGGGGGCGCATGGAGAACCGCACCGTGCTCCAGTGGGACAAAGAAGACTGCGCTGCCGCCGGGCTGGTGAAGTTCGACCTGCTCGGCCTCGGCATGTTGTCAGCCCTGCACTACAGCGTCGACCTCATCCAAGAACACCACCCCGAAACCCTCGAACGCCTCGGCATGGCCAGCCCCGATGGCACGCCCATCCTCGACCTCGCCGCCCTCGAACAGGACCCGGCGGTCTATGACATGTTGTGTCGGGCTGACTCGGTCGGGGTGTTCCAGGTCGAGAGCCGGGCCCAGATGAGCACGCTGCCCCGGCTGCGGCCTCGCACGTTCTATGACCTCGTGGTCGAGATCGCACTGATCCGGCCCGGCCCGATCCAGGGTGGCTCGGTCCATCCTTACATCCGTCGTCGCAACGGCCTGGAGCCGGTCACGTACCTGCACCCACTGCTCGAGAATTCGCTCGAGAAGACCCTCGGCATTCCGTTGTTCCAGGAGCAGCTGATGCAGATGGCGATCGACGTGTCTGGCTTCACCCCGGCCGAAGCCGACGAGTTGCGGCGGGCGATGGGGTCCAAGCGCAGTAGGGCCAGGATGGAAAAGCTCAAGCTGCGGCTCTTCGACGGCATGGCCGCCAAGGGCATCACCGACGACATTGGTGAAGAGATCTGGACCAAGCTCGTGGCCTTCGCCAATTACGGCTTTCCCGAGAGCCACTCGATCAGTTTTGCGTATCTCGTCTACTCCTCATCGTGGATCAAGCTGCACTACCCGGCGGCGTTCTGTGCTGCGTTGCTCAACGCCCAGCCCATGGGCTTCTACTCGCCGCACTCGTTGGTGCAAGACGCTCGTCGTCACGGCGTGGTCACGTTGCCTCCGTGTGTGAATCGGTCGGGTGCTGGTGCCGTGCTGGAGCGTTCAGGGGACGAGGTCACGCCGCCGCCGATTGCCAGCTTCGGTAGCGATGACGGCGCCGCTCAGATCGAACGAGAGCGCTGGGATCATGGCTGGTCGGTGCGGATGGGACTGGACTCGGTTCGCCACATCGGGGCCGATGTGGCCAAGGCCATTGCCGCCAACGGGCCGTATGCATCGATCGAAGACGTGGCCAGGAGGGGTTGCCCAGAGCGGCCGTTGAATGTCGAACAGCTTGAAGCCATGGCCACCGCCGGCGCCTTCGACAGTTTTCACCTCCAAAACTCCGCAACTGGGTATGGCGTTGGTCGTTCCGACGACCAGATCCATGCCCAGTTCGGTCAAGCGGGCCGAGGGGGGAGTTCGCGCAGGCAAGCACCGTCACGCAGGCAAGCACTGTCACGTAGGCAAGCACTGTGGACAGCGGGCGCAGTGGTGCACGGTGGCGACAACAAGCTCG
>CAYGQE010000009.1:99567-111376 GCA_964351995.1 uncultured Acidimicrobiaceae bacterium
AGGCAAGCACTGTGGACAGCGGGCGCAGTGGTGCACGGTGGCGACAACAAGCTCGAGGGCATCGTCACCGGCATGGTGGCGCCGCAGCTGCCAGGGATGAGCGAGCAGGAAGAAGCCATGGCCGACCTGTGGGCCACTGGCGTTGCCGCCGATGGTCACCCCACCCGTTTCCTGCGGCAGCAGCTCGATGAGATGGGCGTGATCACCGCCGACAAGCTGCACCTGGTCGAACACGGCACCAAGGTGTTGATCGCTGGAGTGATCACGCATCGCCAACGCCCGGCGACTGCATCGGGCGTCACGTTCATGGGCCTCGAAGACGAGACCGGGCTGATCAACGTCGTGGTCTCGGTTGGTTGTTGGACTCGCTACCGGCGCATCGCTCGCAACGCGGTGGCGTTGCTGGTGCGAGGCCGGTGCGAACGACAAGGGGCTGTGGTCAACATCACGGCCGAGAAACTCGAGCATCTCGCGGTCGGTAGCACCTCGATGAGCCGAGACTTTCGCTGAGGTCGACCCGAGCCCGACCCGGTCTCCTGTAGTTCGAATGCACCAATGCGTCGTTGTTTCTCAAGCCGGGTGTAGCGGGTGCCGAATCTCGAAAGATGAACGCAGATCGACGTCGGCGCTGGCTTGGTAGTGCACTTGGCGCCACGCTGATGCTCGGGGCCTGCAGTTCGAACACGACGAATGCCTCGTCGCCTGATGAGACAGCGGAGCCAAGTGAACTCGCGCTCGAGGCTGCAGAAGCCTCGACCGCCGAGCTCTCCGCCGCAAACGAGCAACAGATCACGCCCGATGGTCTCGCAGTCGACCGGCTCACTCCTGAGACGTTCGAAGCATTGAAGACCGATGAGGCCTCACGGGCTGCGGTCGTCGAAGCAATGCAGGGGCAGGGGCTCGGTGCCGACGAAGCCGAGTGCTTCCTCGACAACGTCACACCCGAATTGTTCATCACCTTCAGCTCGGGCGAGCAGCCAGACGATGCACAGTTCAGTGAGTTGCTCGGGCTGATCGACATCTGCCAGATCGCTTTCGGCGCAGAGAGCTGACAGGCTCGCCGGGTGGAGCCCGGCACGCAGAACTCTTCAGACCAAGCCATGCCGACGGCGGACGCGCTCGACGGCCGGGCGGGTTGGGTGCAGGTCGGCGCCGCGCTGGTGTCGATGTTGACGGTTTTCGGTGTCGGCTACAGCTTTGGTGCGTTCTTCGAGTCGATCACTGCAGAGTTCGATGCTGGCAGCGGCGCCACGGCGCTGGTGTTCTCGATCACGATCAGCCTGTCGTTTGCGTTGGGACCGTTCACCGGTGCTGCGGCTGACCGCTTTGGTCCGCGACCCGTGCTCCTCACCGGAGCAGCGGCGCTCACCGGGGGATTGTTGATCACGTCGCAAGCGACCAGCATCGTGATGGCCTATGTGACCTATGGGTTGGGCGTCGGTCTGGCCATTGCCTGTGGCTACGTACCGATGGTGGCTCTGGTCGGCGGGTGGTTCGTCGAACGCAGGGCGTTGGCGCTCGGCGTGAGTGTCGCCGGCATCGGGCTCGGGACGTTGCTGGGTTCGCCGCTTTCGGCCGCACTCATCGAGGCCACCTCGTGGCGGACGACGTTTGTGGTCTACGGGATTGGTGGCGGCATCTTGCTGTGTCTCGTTGCGGTGGTCGCCCGGCCGGGGCCGGCGGCTCAACCATCGCCGGGCCTTCGCTCGTTCCGCGAACTGATGGCCATTCGAGACTTTGCCTCGCTGTACGCCGCCTCGCTCTGCGTCACGTTCGGGCTCTTCGTCCCCTTCGTGTTTCTCGCCTCCTACGCCGAAGACCGGGGGGCGGAACCGGTCGCCGCTGCATCGTTGGTCGGCCTGATCGGGGGAGCGAGCGTGATTGGCCGCCTTGGACTGGGCAGTCTCGCTGATCGAGTCGGGACCGTGCGGCTGTTCCGAGTGTCGTTCGTGACGATCGCCGTCGGCCATGTGGTGTGGTTTCTTGCTGGCGAGCGTTTCTCGATGCTGGTGTTCTATGCCGTTGTATTGGGTATTGGGTATGGCGGCTTCATCGCCATCAGCCCGGCCGTGGTGGCGCTTCGATTTGGTCTGGAAGGCATTGGCGGTGTGCTCGGCACGCTCTACACCTCGGCTGCGGTTGGCAGTCTTGCCGGGCCTCCGCTTGCTGGTCTGCTGATCGACAGCGCCGGCTACCGAACCGCCATCGCTGGTGCCGTGGTCATGAGCATGCTCGGTTGGTTGGTGCTGCTACGACTCTCACCCGATGAGCCCAAGACCGCAGTCGCCGCCGACGTTGGTCTTGCGTGACTCCATTCGACTGCTAGTTTCTCTTCCGACAACGAGGAGGGAACCATGTTTGTCGAACGAGTTCGACGCCAGGCCGCAATGGCGGGCGTCTTGACCTTGGCGCTGGTGTTGGCGAGCTGCGGGGCAGTGGAAAGTGCGCTTGGCAATGATGAAGCCGATGGCGCCGGGGAAGAGACCGCCACTTCCACAACGGCCCCTCCGGTCTTTGAGCCCGACGCGTACTGCTCGCTCAGCCACGAGGCTGATCAGATCAACGCCGCCTTCAGCGCATTCGATGATCCGGTGCAACTCGAGGGGTTCATCAAATCGCTGACTGGGCTCTTGGGCCGGGCGGTTCCGCCGCCGGGGGTCGAGGCCGAGTTCGTGACCTTCCGGACGGCGTATGTCGATTTGCAGGCCCAGCTCCAAGCTGGCGCCTACAGCATCGAGGTGTTGCAGGCCTCGCCGATTCTCAGTGATGCAAACGTGAATGCAGCCATCGAGGCGGTGGATGCCCACGACCTTGCGTTGTGCGGCGTTGCCCCTGGGCTGGAAGCACCGGTCGAGGAAGCGGCACCAGAGTCGGAAGAGGTCGAGTCTGAGTCGGCTCCGAATCCCTTCACCGAGGCCCTTGCCAGCGGTGACTTCAGTGCGGTCGAGGCCGTGCTCAGAAGCGAGACGGGCCGGGAAACCTTCATCGAGAGCTTCGTGTCGGCGTCGCCGAGGCTCACCCCAGAACAAGCCGGCTGTTTCCTCGACAACAGCGACATTCAGGTCTTGGCCGAGATGTCCGTCGACCCAGACAATCTGAGTCCTGAAGCCGTCGAAGGCTTTCTTGCTGCGCTGGACGCGTGTGGCATCCAGCTGTCGGATTTCCAGACCGAGTAGTTGTGCTGTCCTCGGCCGACGCTCCTGTCCGCCGTTGATGCATTGACAAACCGATGGACGAATCACGTTGATCGGCCCGTTTGCTGTCGGCGGCAAGTTGCTGCTGACACACCTGCCCGACGTCTGCTCGGGCGAACAAACAAAGGAAAAGACATGAACAAGCGCTACCGATTGCTTCCCGTTGTCCTCGCCTTCGCCGGACTCGCTGCGGGGTGTTCCGCCAGTTACGACCGTGCGGAGTTCATCGACGAGATGGTCACCGAAAGCGGGCTCTCTGAAGCAGTCGCCACGTGCGTCGCCGACGGGGTGGAGGCCGAACTCGGTTTGGACCGGCTCGACGACCGTGGTGATCTCACTGCGGAAGAGCAGGAAATCGTCACCACCGTTGCGTTCGATTGCGCCCTCGCCGGCGGCTGATGTGTCGCCCTTCGGGCACAACTGAGCTGCTCGCCGGGGCTCGCAACATCAACGCAGCTGGGCAATGAAACGAAAGAAGCCGGCCTCGCATGAGGCCGGCTTCTTCGTTTCTGTCTCGCTACCCGAGGAACCCGGGTGGATCGAGGGTCAAGCGTTGGCGCGTTCGGCCTTGAGCTGCTTCTGCCGACGAGCTCGCTCGTGAGGATCGAGGGCGACCTTGCGCAAGCGGGTGTGGTTCGGCGTGACCTCGACACACTCGTCGTCGGAGATGAACTCGAGCGACTGCTCGAGGCTCAGCACCTTCGGTGGGGTCAGCTTGACCGTGGCGTCAGATGCTGCAGCTCGGTGGTTGGTCAGTTGCTTCTCCTTGCACACGTTGACTTCCATGTCCTCGGAGCGGCTGTTCTCGCCAACGACCATGCCGTTGTAGACGTCGGCGGTGGGCTCGACCATCATCTGTGCCCGCTCTTGCAGCGCCATCAGTGCGTAGGCGGTGACCGGGCCTTGGCGGTCGGCGATGAGCGAGCCGGTGCGACGGGTGCGAAGTTCACCGAACCATGGTTCGAAGTCTTCAAAGGTGTGGTTGATGACGCCGGTGCCGCGGGTTTCGGTGAGGAACTCGGTGCGGAAACCAATGAGGCCACGGGACGGCACGAGGTAGTCGAGACGAACCCAGCCGGTGCCGTGGTTGACCATGTTCTCCATGCGGCCCTTGCGGGCGGCGAGGAGTTGGGTGACGGCGCCGAGGTACTCCTCGGGAACATCGATGGTGACCCGCTCGACCGGTTCGTGCACCTTGCCGTCGACTTCCTTGGTCACGACCTGGGGCTTGCCGACGGTGAGTTCGAAACCCTCACGACGCATCTGCTCGACGAGGATGGCCAGCTGCAACTCGCCACGGGCCTGGACTTCCCAGGCGTCGGGGCGGTCGGTGTTGAGCACACGGAGGCTCATGTTGCCGACCAGTTCGCGGTCGATGCGGTCCTTCACCATGCGGGCGGTGAGCTTGTCGCCATCTTTTCCGGCGAGCGGCGAGGTGTTGGTGCCGATGGTCATCGAGAGTGCGGGCTCGTCGACGTCGATGACCGGCATGGGGCGAGGATCTTCGGCGTCGACGAGCGTCTCGCCGATGAGGATGTCTTCGATGCCAGCAATGGCGACGAGGTCGCCGGGGCCGGCCTTGAGCGCGGGCACACGTTCGAGGAAGCGGGTGAGGTACATCTCGGAGATCTTGATCCGGCTGATGGAACCGTCGACCCGGCTGAGGGCGAGAGACTGGCCCTTGACGAGTTCACCATTCATGACGCGGCAGAGAGCCAAGCGGCCGACATACGGGGATGCATCGAGGTTGGTGACCCAGGCTTGGAGCGGGTGGCCCTCGATGTAGGTGGGCGGCGGGATGTGCTCGACGAGCTTGCGGAAGAGCGGCTCGAGGTTCTCACCCTTGACGCCCATCTCGTCGCTGGCCCAGCCGTCGCGAGCGGCGCAGTAGATGATCGGGAAGTCGATCTGATCATCGCGAGCGTCGATGTCGAGGAACAGTTCGTAGACCTCGTCGACCACCGCTTCGATGCGAGCGTCGGGGCGGTCGACCTTGTTGATCACGAGGATCACGGGAAGGTCACGAGCCAGCGCCTTACGCAGCACGAAGCGAGTCTGGGGCAGCGGACCTTCAGCAGCGTCGACCAGCAGCACGACACCGTCGACCATGGTCAGTGCGCGCTCGACCTCGCCACCGAAGTCGGCGTGGCCGGGGGTGTCGACGATGTTCATCGTGATGTCGTCCCAGACCACTGAGGTGTTCTTGGCCAGAATCGTGATGCCCTTCTCACGTTCGAGGTCGCCGGAGTCCATGACCCGCTCGGTCACGGCCTCGTTTTCACGGAAGGCGCCGGATTGGTTGAGCATGGCGTCGACGAGGGTGGTCTTGCCATGGTCGACGTGGGCGACGATCGCCACATTGCGAATGTCGGATCGTTCACGAGTTTCAGTCACCCAGAAAGGCTAGGCCCCCACGCAGCGTTCCCTCCGGACCCCGACCCAAGTCACAGCCGTTCGCTTCGCTCACTCCCGGAGTTGCTCGCTGGGGCTCACAACGTCCCGCCCGTCCGAACCTTAGATTCCCCCGTCAAAACGACCCCGTCAGAAGCGGACCCAGCCGGACTCGACTTCGAGTTCGGCGGTGTCGTAGCCCTCTTCGCCGGGAAGGACGACGATGTACTGGCCGGCGGGGTCGATGACCCGGACCCGCTGATAGGGGCGACGCTCTCGAGCTGCCGCCATCACATCGGCGGCGCACGCGTACCGAGTCAGGCAGTCGACCATGCGAACGGTCGGCGAGATCATCTCGAACTCACCGGCTCGGAAGCGGGCGAGGGCATCGTCGGGCTGTACCCATTCCCACGCCACGATCTCGCCGTCGTCGTGGTGAGGCTCCTGGCCCTCTGGCGGATGGGCCACGAAGAAGCGGGCGTCGAAGCGGCGGGGCGAACCAAGGGGCGTGATGAAGCGAGCGACCTCTTCGATGAGGGTGGCGTCGATCCGCAGCCCGTGTTCGATCAACAGGTCGAGAAACAGGCTCTCTTCTTCCCGTACTCGGTCGCGCAAACCAACAACGTCGGCACCTCCCTGTTCAGCAACGGCGAGGGCGTCGGGATTCGACGCAAGGAGCAAGCCCGCTTCTTCGAAGGTCTCGCGGCAGGCGGCGATCCACCAGGCGAGGCCGCCTCGTTCGACATCGAGGATCTCGGAGGCCTCGACGTCGCTCAAACCGTCGCAGACGTCGTCGAACTGATCGATGTGGTCTTCGGGATCGACGCGGCCGCCGGGAAACACCCACGCCGCTGGGGCGAACACGAGCTTGGCCGTGCGCTTGACCATCAAGACGTGCAGCGACGGCTCGGTGTCGCCGTCGGCTACGCGGTCATCGACAAGCATGACCGTGGCGGCGTGGAGGATCGGCACCTCGTTCGGATCGAAGTCGGGCACGCCACGGGCTGGCTTGGACGGGTCATGATTCGGTGTGGCCACGGTCGAACAGGTTGGTGCCTTGGCGTCTGCGCCGCAAAAGCCCTAGAACGTGCGGCATGGCACCCGCAGCAGAACCCACGACCCACGACCCGCGTCTCCCGCTCGCCGGGATTCGAGTTGTCGAGGCAGCCCAGATGATTTCTGCGCCGATGGCGGCATCGATGCTGAGCGATCAGGGCGCCGACGTCATCAAGGTCGAAGCGGTCAATGGTGGTGGTGATCGCATGCGCACCCTCGGCGACATCCGCAACGAGATGGGCACGGTCTTCCACGCCTGCAACCGAGGCAAGCGTTCGATCACGCTCAACACCAAGGTCGACGCGGGTCGAGATCTGCTCATCGACCTGATCGACACCGCAGATGTGTTCATCCAGAACTTCCGTCCTGGCGCCACGGAGCGCATGGGTGTGGGGCCCGACGTCATGCTGGCTCGGAATCCCGAGCTGATCTATGTGTCGGTTAGCGGGTTCGGTGCCACCGGCCCCTACGCCGATCAGATGGTGTACGACTTCGTGATCCAGGGCGTGACCGGCCTTGCCGCATTCGAAGGGGCGGGCGGCAAGCCGCAGCTCACGAAGAACCTCACGATCGACAAAGCCACGGCGCTCACGGTGGCCCAAGCCATCACCGCAGCACTGCTGCATCGCGAACGCACCGGCGAAGGGCAACACCTCGAAGTCGACATGGTCAGCGCTGGCCTGCAGTTCGTGTGGCCAGACGGCATGTGGAATCACGCGTTGCAAGGTGACGGCATCACCCGCACGCCGCCGATGTCGATGAACTACGACGTACGGCCGACCAAGGACGGCTACATCACGCTGAACCTGGCCACCAACAGCACGTGGCCACGACTGGTCGCTGCCGTCGACCCTGCGCTGGCTGATGATCCCCGGTTTGCCACCTATGCCGACCGCCAGAACAATGCTGCCGCTCTGGCCGATGCCGTTGACGCCGTGCTCACGAAGCTGACCAGTGCTGAAGCGCTCGAACGCCTCAGGGTCAATGACATGCCTGGTGGGCCGGTGCTGGCACTCGGCGATGTGCCTGCAGATCCCCAGATCGTTCACAACGACTCACTCGTCACCTACGACAGCCCCACCATTGGCATGATTCGTGAGCCGAGGCCGGCGGCTCGTTTCGGAGCAACTCGAGCGCCCGACCCCGTTGGAGCACCGGCGTATGGGGCCCACACCGAAGAGATCTTGCGAGAGCTCGGGCGTGACGAAGCGGGTATTGCCGAGTTGAACGTCACCGGGGTCATCCGTCTCGTCTGACAACCACATCCTCGTCTGAGTCCGGCATCCCTGTGTTGCTCCTCGGTCTTCTGCTATCTTCACCACGTCGCTCTCCGGCGGGAGGCCGACACTCATGACCACGCTGGAGGGGCGTTGTAATGATCAAACGAAGATGCGGGATGGCCTGCGACTGCCGCACCCTTTGTGGTTGTGCGTGCGCCCTGAGTAGGATCGACAAGCTGTGACAAGGACGACGAGAGTGCAACGGCCCCACAGGCCCGCCGATCCTCCGTCGGTTGCCGCGTTGGTGGGCCCGATCCCGATCGAAGAGCTCGAGGGTGAGCTCACGATTGATCTGACCGTGTCGCCACCCGTGCTCGTGGTCGGCGGAATCGATCACCAGCCGCTGTCCGCCGACGCTCCATCTGTTCCCTCACGCCTGTCAGTGCGGCTTCTCGACCTGACGATCGCTGTACCGGCCTTTGTCCTGGCGCTGCCGGTCATCGTCGTGCTGATGGCTGCGGTGCGAGTCGGATCTCCCGGGCCGGCGTTGTTTGCGTCTCGTCGCATCACTCGCGACGGCAGGTTCTTCAACATGTGGAAGCTCCGCACCATGGTTGTCGATGGCCCCGAGGTGCTGGCCGAACACTTCCGGCAGCACCCAGAGGACGAGGTGACGTTCCTGGCTTCGATGAAGCTCGAGAACGACCCACGGGTGACCCCGCTCGGCCGGGTGCTGCGTCGCTGGAGCCTCGACGAGCTGCCGCAGCTGTGGAACGTGATCCGAGGCCAGATGAGCATTGTCGGTCCTCGGCCGCTCCTGGCGGAGGAAGCCAAGCGCATGGGTCGGGCTTTTCCGGCAGTGGTTCGGGTCAAGGGCGGGCTGACCGGCCTCTGGCAGATCTCGGGTCGTAGCTCGCTCACCTTCGAAGAACGCGTGCCGCTCGATGTCAAGTACGTCAACGAGCGCACGCTTCGGCGAGATCTCCGCATCCTGCTGATCACGATCGGACAACTCGTGAAGGGGCGACCCGGAGCGTTCTGAGTCGACGACGGTCAGTCGATGCTGACTGATCCGTTGTCGATCCGCACGATCCGGTTGACGCGTTCGAGCAACCTCACTTCGTGGGTTGCCACGAGTACGGCTGCCCCCGCCTTCGCGGCCTGTTCCAACATGGAGAAGACCAGGTCGGCGTTTGCCTCGTCTTGATGGGCGGTGGGCTCATCCGCCACCAACAGCCGAGGTCGTCCGACCACGGCTCTCGCCACCGCGCCGCGCTGCTGTTCACCGAGTGAGATCTCGTGGGGGAGGCGAGCGCCGAGCTCTTCGAGCCCAAGCCTGGCCATCAGCGATGACGGCAGAGCATTGTCCCCCTTGGTGATGCGGGTTGGAAGGGCGATGTTCTCTGCCAACGTCAGGTCGTCGATGAGACCGATCCCTTGGGGCACGACGGCAACGTCAGCCCAGTTCGGTCTTGATGGCTGCGAACCTTTGGTGATGGTGATCTCACCGCTGTCGGGTGCTTCCCACCCGACCATCAGATTGATGAGCGTGGTCTTTCCCGAGCCTGAAGGTCCGACCAACGCCGTGAGGGTTCGGGCATGAAGAACGAGGTCGACGTCGGTGACGGCGCGCACGGTCTCGACCCGCCCGACGTAGTGGCGAGTCACGTTGCGAAGCGAGATCACGGGAGCGCTGGCCCCGTGTTCCTGTGCAGAAGAAGTCACGGTCGGCGGATCCTGACTTCGTCGGACTCTGGGTCGAACTCGACGATCGCTCGACGATCGCCATACCGCTCGACCGCTTCTGGTGGGAGCTGCAGCCGGCCGGATCGATCAATCACGGCGAGTTGTGTGCCGTCGGCAGTCACCGACGCCACCGCTCCGTCGCGCAAGCTCACCACCTGACGGACATGGGGCAGGACCCGCTGGTCATGGGTGGCGACGATCACGGTGACGCCCTGGGATGCCAGGTGCTCCATCGTCTCGATCACCGCTTTGGTGTTGTCAGGGTCGAGTTGAGCCGTGGGCTCGTCGGCAATGACGAGGCGATGGCCGGCGACGGCGGCACGGGCGAGAGCGAGTCTCTGTTGCTCGCCGCTGGACATCTCGATCGGTCGATGGTCGATACGGTGGGAGAGTCCGAGGGTGGCGAGTGTGTCGGCGATCGTCGCGCCGGTGTCGGCGTCGGAGATCAATCTCGCCAACTGCTGGCGGGCGGTAAGATGGCCGATCAGATTGTCGGCTGGCCGTTGATAGACGTGGGTGAGCAGTGCGCCTCGACGCTTCGCCCGCTCTTTGACCGACAGCGTGAAGAGGTCGGTCCCTGCGATCTCGACACTGCCTGCGGTCGGCGGTTCGAGAGCGGCGAGCATCCGAAGCAGCGACGACTTTCCGCTGCCGGATGGGCCGACGATTGCCGTGGTCATGCCGCCTTCGACTTCGAGGTCGATGCCTCGAACGGCCAGGACTCGCCCGCTCGATGCGACGTACACCTTGGTCAGGTGCCGACAGGTCACCGCTGGAGGCTGCTGGACCGCAGGGGCGGGGGAGCGTGGTCTCACGTTCTCGAACTCGATGTCCTCGATCAGCTCCATTGGTTCGCGGGATGGGTCACTCGGTCGCACGCAGCACCGGTCCTTCTGGTCGGGACATGGCCCGTCGTTCGATCAACCACACAGCAACGGCCAGGACGGCAACACCGATGGTGAGGCCGGTGATCGCTGCGCTGAACGGGAAGTCGGGTGCGATGGCTGGCGGCACACCGGGTGCGGGGTCGAAGCGGGGAAGCAGTCGTTGGGTGATCGCCGGGCTCACCAGCAGTGCCGTTGTCGCCCCGATGGCGGTGAGGACAGCCACTTCGATGGCAGTGATCAGCGCCGCTCGACTGGGAGACAGGCCCATGCGGCGCAACATGATCGTGCTGAGCGCCCGGCGGGAGCGACGGGCCGAGAGGTAGAACATCAGCGCAAGCACCGACTGGATTGCGGCAACAGCACCGAACCAGCGGAGGTAGCCGAAGGCGTAGCGGGGTGCGACGAACGAAGCGTCGGCCCTTCGCTGGGTGGCCGTGACGGCCTCGACGTTGCCGATGCCGTTCTGTGTGAGGAACATCTCGATGTCCTCTCCAGGCAGCGCCGACACCAAACGGCGCCGATACAGCTCTGAGGGCAAGCGAGCGGTGCCCCCTGTTCGCTCGTTGCGTGCCCCCACGAACTCATCCAATCGTGGGAGCGAGACCAGCAGGGTCGAACCGAACCCCGTGGCCAGCGGGATCGATGGCACGGTGGCCACCACCTCGTAGCGGACCGCATCACGCAAGCCGAACACGCCATTGGTCGGCAGCGCCTGGCCCTCGATGGCGATGACGGGGACGGCGTCGCCCACATCGCTTGCGAGCAGCGCCAACGCATCGTCGAGCGAAAGGGCATAGGCATCGGGCCAGGTCACCGCTGCGGCGACGGTTGTCGGGTCGATGGCCACGATCTGGACTAGCTGATCGCCCGGAATGGTTCGGCTCGACTCCAGAGAAATGACAGTGCTCTGTTCAGGCAGTGGCACGAGCAGCGGGCGCCTGATTTCGACGATCGTTTCCGATCCGATCTCGGTTGCCAGCTTCAACTCGACCGTGTCTTCGAGGGTCGTGACCAGCGCCGTGGTGAGGAGCACCAGTCCGAGAGCGACGCCCAGGCCTCCGATGACGACGTAACCACCGGCGTCGCTGTTGCCGATCCGGCGCCACGCCAGGAGTGCAACCGGTGGGAGCGAAGGTGCGAATCGGTCGAGCCGCCTGATTGCCCATCGAACGACGAGGATGGCGAAGGCGACCGTGGTGATCAACACGGCCAATGGCAGGGCGACGACCGAGAGGTCGACCTCGCCGGCCCGAGTCGCATTCGTGCCGCTGCCGGTGCGCAGGCCGCCACCGACCTGGATCCAGAGCAGCGCCGC
>CAYGQE010000009.1:111476-132502 GCA_964351995.1 uncultured Acidimicrobiaceae bacterium
TCTGCAGGTCCTCCATCAATACGTCGGTGGTGATGAGCAGCGCGTAGTTGGGGAGGTTGAATGGGTTGAGGAATTGCGGGATGAGGGCTGGTGCCAAGCCAGGAATCACGTCGAGCCCTTCGGGGGATCGTTCCGGGTTCCAGAGCGTTTCGTAGATCCCGACGATGGTGACGGGGGTACGGGGAACGTCGTCGAGACAGGGGTCGTCGGTCGGCACCTCGAAGCATGCGCCGCTGACCAGTTGATCACCGAGACCGAGATCGGCGAAGTCCGCCATCCAGGAGGAGATCCACACTCCCTGGGGTGATCCGTCGAGCGCGGCCACAGGTGTGATCGACGTCAGGGCGTCTGTGTGGTTCAAGAGGCGAATGGCCACGTTGATCTGGCGACCCTCTGGCGTGATGGCGGCACCCCGAGTCGAAGTGTTCGACACCAGTGTTCGTTGCACCGAGCCGTACCCGTCGATTGCCGCCAGTTCGCCGCTGACCACCTGGTCGGCATCGAGGCTGGCGGCGGCGGCGAAGAATGCGGGGCTCTCGACGACGATCGTGCGATCAGTGGCCGGGCCGGCCTCGGCGATGCGAACGGCGATCTCGTCGGCCGCTGCGGCCTTCCAGATACCGGCGGTGGCAATGAGGAACGCCGGAGCCGCGGCCGAAACGATCAGGGCGATGGCAAGCGCTGCGCTGCGCCAGGGCACCACGATCCAGGCAAGGGCAGCTGCCAGTGATCGGGATCGGTCGGTATTGCCCATCAGGAAGAGTGTCGTTGATCTGCGACACTGATGCTCGTGGCGGCCGCACGAGTTTCACGAGTTCTGATGCTGGCACTCGTGGCGTGGATGGTCTTTGGCGGATGGGCGCTGTTCCGGCCGGACCCCGATGTCCCAGGACTGGATCCAGTCGTCGGCCATGTTGTGGTGTTCTTCTTCGTCTCCGTGGCGGCCTTTGGCCTGTTGGTTGGTCGTTTTGGCGTTCGACGCGGCCTTGTCGGGGGCACTGCGGCTGCGTTCGTGGTCGCCGTGGTGAGCGAGGTGCTCCAACCGATCGTTACCGAGACACGGCTTGCTCAGCGCAACGACCTCGTTGGCAACGGGGCCGGCATTGTTGGTGCTCTGCTCGTCAGCCTCGTGTTGGTGGCTGTGCTGCGCAGACCTGTTCTTCGTGACACCGCGACGGCGCTCATCTGCGCGGCTGGGTTGCTGGGTTCGGTCGTCGTGGTGCAGGTCGGAGCTGACGAATTGACCGCGTTCTACGAGTGCCTAGGCAAGAGATTGGATCCCATCGATTCGGTGCCGGGTGGGCCGATCATCTCCGTCAACGAGCAGTCCGTCCGGTTCGGTGCCGTGGATCCGGTGCTCGTTGATGATGGCATCATCCAGTCGAATTCCACCGACTTTCGCTGTTCGGTGATTCGTTCGGGCAGCTATTCAGTGGTGGCCACGGTCGTGCCATCGACGACCGAGGTCGGGGGCCCGATGCGGATCTTCACCTCATCAGTGAGCACGCAGTTCAACGAGGAGAACACCCACCTCGGGCAGGAATTCGATGCTCTGAGCGTTCGCGTTCGGTCGGGCGGCGCGTTCCAGTGGGAGTCGGTGCCGGACGTGTTCGTCGCAGAGGAACGAGTGACGGTGGCCATGGTTGTTGGCAACGGCCAGATCGACGTGCTTGTTGACGGCGAGCATCGGGCCACATTCGAGCTGGAGAGTGACACCTTTGCCGAGTGGAACGAGAGCTATCCGATGCTGATTGGCGACGAGTTCACGAGAGATCGCACGTTCGAAGGTGCGATCGAGTCGGTTCTGGTTTTCGACCGGATCCTTGTCGAGGGCGACGCAGCGCTCGCTTCGAGCAACGATTGACTCGGGCTCGAGCGGTCGATTCTCCGAGGCCGGGGTCAGTGGTCGAGCCTCACGGTGCAAGTCCGAAGAGCTGTTCGACCAGCGTGATCAGCCCGAGGGTCGCGGCATCAATCGTTTGAGCGTCCCCGTGCTCATCCACGACGGTGAAGAGTTCCGGTGTGTCACCATCGAGGCTCTCGATCATTCGAGCGCCTTCGACGAGGCTCGCCGAGTTGCGCGCCAGTGTCCCCAAGAGGTCGTCTCGGCTCATGCCGAGTTCAGCGATGAAGTCGACGCCAAGGCTTTTGGCCACGGTGTCGTATCGCTGTTCGTTGTAGAGCATCCGGGCTCTCATGTGCGTGCCGGCCTCGCGTGAGATTTGAGCTGAGGTTGCTCCGTCTTCTTGCGAGAGGGCTTCTGCAGCAATGAACAGATCGAGCCCGAGATCAGAGTCAGCGCCGTATCGGCTGGCGCCGACTGCAGCAGCAACCCACCCTTCGACCAGCTCGCGGAGGTTGGCCACGCCGGTGTCCTTCGCCAGGTCAGCGACCAGCTGGTCGACCTCATCGGAACCGGGGTGGATGCTGTGGATGGTCTCGATGACAACGTCGGTGCGGTAGTGCTCCTGGCTGTCCCAGATCCGACCGTGCACTTGCGAGCGGTGCAGCCGAATGCCGTGGGAGTCTTCGAGATGCTGGAAGACGTTGGCGTAGGTGAGGCTGGGGGGATCGAATGCGAGGCCACGTCGGCTCAACAGCTCGCATCCGGCATCGATCATCAGCTGACGGAGTTCGTCCCGGCTGCGTCGGCTCATGACGATTCGCTTTCGTGTTCCGCCCGAGGGATGAAAAGGCCACGCATCATCAGCCAGACACCCAGACCGAGGTGATTCCACGGGCGGTATTCGCCGTCGGGGCATCGGGCTTGGATGCGCTGGGTGAGCACGGGGTCGAGAAGTGATCGGATCGTGTGGCTGTAGGCCAGCGCCGTTGCATTGATGGCGTGGGCCCGCACTGCGCATTCCAAGCCCAGGCCGCGGGTGGGGTTGACCTCGAACTGCAAAACGCCGAGCAACTCGGCCAAGTTCGCTTCGACGTTGGCTCGGGTGCCCTGTTGTACCTCGGTCAGAACCCGACCGAGCTGATCGAACTCGGGCAGGTTGTTGGCCGAGGCCTTCCAGGCCGCGACGACCACGGGAAAGAGGCGATACGACGGCTTGTCCTCGACGACGTCGAGGAAGGTGAGGGAGCCGACCCGACACGTCTCGGCCAGGGCATTGAGACGTTGAGCGACCGTGTCTGTCGGCAGCTCTCGAAGTCTGGCCGTGACGGCTTCGTTGACAACGGCTCGTCGACCGGCTTCGTTCTGGTCGATGCTCGCGGCCAGGACATCCAGCTGCCACGCCTCCTGCGACGACCAGATGCGCTCGTGGACTGAGCCGCGGGTGACTTTGATGCCGTGCTCTTGTTGCAGCAGTTCGAAGGCGTCGGCGTACCGAAAGGTTGATGCGCCGAGGCTGATCCCATCACGCAGCAGCACTTCGACGCCAGCCTCGAGCATGAGCGCCCGTGTTTCGTCACGACTTCGTCGAGATGTGGTCACCAAGGGTTCCTCTGCTGGCATGTGTGGGATGGCTTGCGACGATCAGTACAATCGTCGACTGGGTTGGGGTCGTCGGGCGGCGACGCCCCAACCCAACCCCAACCTCCTGCCAGAAGTCTCGGAGTAGAGACCGCTTTCAGAAGATCTGATCCTTCACATGCCGCGTGCGTCGGACTGGTGCTGAATGAACCACTGGTAGGTGGTCCGCACACCATCGCTCAATTCGGTGGTGTGTTTCCAGCCCAAGTCGTGAAGTTTTCCGACGTCGAGGACTTTTCTTGGCATTCCGTCAGGCTTCGAGGTGTCGAAGACCAGTTCGGAACCGGGGTGGACGATCTCTCGGATGGTTTCGGCCAGCGAGCGGATGGAGAGATCTTCACCGGTGCCGACGTTGATGTGGGTGTCGCTCGAGTAGGTGTCCATCAAGAACAGGCACGCCGAGGCGAGGTCGTCGACGTGGAGGAACTCGCGCATGGCCGAGCCGGTGCCCCAGATCTGCACTTCGTTGTGGCCGGCGATCTTGGCCTCGTGGAACTTGCGCATCAGGGCGGGGATGACGTGGCTTGCGGTGAGGTCGAAGTTGTCTCCGGGGCCGTAGAGGTTGGTCGGCATGGCCGAGATGAAGTCTGATCCGTATTGGTAGCGGTAGCTGGAGCAGAGCTTGATGCCGGCGATCTTGGCCAGGGCGTAGGACTCGTTGGTTGGCTCGAGGGGGCCGGTGAGCAGTTGGTCTTCGCCAATGGGTTGGTTGGCGTGTCGGGGATAGATGCAGCTCGAGCCCAGGTAGAGCAGCTTCTTGGCTCCGGACTGGTGTGCTGCGTGCACAACGGTGCCGTGGATCATCAAGTTGTCGTAGAGGAACTCGGCCGGCCTCGTCGAGTTCGCGTAGACGCCGCCGACGGTGCCGGCCACGAGGTAGACGTACTCGGGTTTGTGTTCAGCGAACCAGGTGTCGACTGCGGCTTGGTGGCGCAGGTCGAGTTCGGCCCGCGTGGCGGTGAGGATGTTGTGATAGCCGGCCGCTTCGAGCGCCCGCAGGATGGCGGAGCCGACGAGGCCGCCGTGGCCGGCGACGTAGATGGAGGCGTCTTTGGGAACGGGTGTCGGGGCGGATCCGGCCGGAGTGAGCATGGACGACTGCATCGCTGATGTCGGCATCGTGGAAGTCTGACACGGGAAGGGTGCGGACTGCTGGCAAGAGCTCACCGGGCCACCCACGTGCGACTGCCTTCTTCCCGTCGCCCTGCCTCATCCGAATACCGTGGCGGCCCCATCGGGAGGGAAACAGATGGCTGGTCCTCAGATGATCGATCGACGGTGTCGAAACGTGCCGAGCGGATTGCGGCGCCTGAGCTTGCATGGCATTGGCTCGGCTCTGTCGTGTCTCAGCGTGGCGCCAGCACATGCGCAGGCGGCTCACGGACGTTTCCAGTGTCGTGAGGATCCCGGGGAGGAAGGGAGCCTGGGCTCCGAGCGATGGAGCGAAGATGCTGGCGGACGTCGTTGTCAGCTGGGCAAAGCCTCCCGCCTGGTGGCTTTGTGACCACACTCCGTGTTCCATTGGTGACTCGTGGAGGGTGTGGGGTCTTGTTGAATCAATTGTGCGGACGAGTCTTTCTTTCGGTTGCGATGATCGCTGCCGTGCTGGCGGGTGTGGCGGTTGATCCGTCAGGCGCGGCGGTTCCCGGCCGTCCGACTGCACGAGTGCAGGGCCCGACGTCGATCACGACGGTGCCGATCAACGCCAGTGGTATTGCTTCGGACGACGTTGGTGTTGTTGAGGTCGAGGTCGGGCTCTGGTCAGTCGCTCTCGGCGGCTACTACGTCGCCGCTGGCCAAGCCACGCCAACGGTTCTCGCCGCGATCGACGTCCCAGGCGGGATGAGCATCTCGTGGACCTACACCTTCACCGAAGCGCCCGATGGTGAGTACCGGCTCTATGCACGTTCCCGAGACGCCGATGGTGCTGTCTCCTCGTGGTCGATTCGTAGCCTCGAAATCGGCACGGTTCCTGGTGCGCCTGCCCTCTGTGGGGGTCTTGCGGTCACGGTCGACTTGGCCCAGGGCCAATCCCCAACGGCCGGCAACGATGTCGTACTCGGCACCGCTGGTGACGACGTCATCGACGCGCTGGGCGGCGATGACACGGTCTGTGGCCTCGATGGCAACGACACCATCATCGGTGGCGCAGGGACCGACTCGCTCTACGGCGGCCCCGGCAACGACAGCGTGCAAGGCGATGGCGACGCCGACCAACTCTTCGGCGACAGCGGCGACGATGCGCTCGACGGGGGAGCGGGCACTGACATCTGCACCCCGGGCAATACCGGCGAGAACGCCGGTGATGCTGCCCCGATCGATTGTGAGTCCATCGACGACGGTTCGATGTTCGAGTGGAACCCTCAAGAAATCGGCAGCGGTGGCTGGGTGACCGGCATGGCGAGCCACCCGACCCAGGCCAACCTCCACATCGCTCGGACCGACGTTGGTGGCGCCTATCGCTGGAACCAGGCCGGCCAGACGTGGGATCAGTTGCTCGACGCCTCCACCGTGGAGGACCCGCAGCAACAGGATTGGAACGTCTCGTCGGTTGCGATCGCTGAGAGCGACCCCGACCGGATCTACATGGCGACGGGCCGCCGTTTCGACGTGGCTGAGGGTCGCATTCTTCGTAGCGACGATGGTGGTGACACCTGGCTCGATACGGGCGCCCGCCTTCCCATTCACGCCAATGCCAAACACCGCACGGGCGGCGAACGACTCGCTGTCGACCCGACCAACCCGGACCACCTCTGGTTCGGCTCTCGCACACTTGGTCTGCTCGAGAGCTTTGACGCTGGGGCCACGTTCGCCCCGGTTGCTGGTGTTCCAGTGGGCGTCAACAGTGGTGACCCGGCTGGTGTGAAGTGGGTGCTTGCTGATCAGCAGGGCGCCGATCTTGTTCTCTACGCCGGTGTTGCCGGCGAGGGTGTGTACACCGCAACCAATGCTGGTCCGTGGACCCAGGTGTACGCAGAGACCACGATCCCCTACGACGCTGAAGTGGCCGCCGATGGTCGGCTCTTCGTTGTGTCACTCAAGAGCCCGGGCAGGGTGATGCGATACGACCCCGCCTCGGGTGTGGTCGATGACATCACACCCGTTCCACAAGATCGTGAATTCATCACGATCGGTATCGATCCCTTCGATGCCAACCGAATCCTCGTCGGTTCGAGCGGGCTTGGCGATGGCCGCATCTGGCGGAGCCTCGACGGTGGCGACACCTGGACTGATCTCGATCGCGACGCAGAGTGTTCGCAGATTCCGTGGCTCGATCTCTACGACGCCGACAACGACTTCTTCAGTGCCTCGTCATTCACGTTCGACCCAACCGTGCAAGGCCTGTTGTGGTTGCCCGAGGGGTTTGCCATGCGGCAAACAACTGACCTGTCCGATAGCGAGATCACGTTCAGCTGTCAGTCAGATGGCATTGAGGAACTTGTGGCGAACGACGTCATCGTCACACCTGGAGGTTCGGTCATCACTGCATCGTGGGACCGGCCGATCTTCGTCCACGAAGACGGTCAGGCCGCCGTGCAGCAGCCGTCGACCCGATTCAACTCAGCGTGGGATCTCGACTGGTCACCCGCCGACTCCGACTTTGCCGTTGCTGTCATTGGCGACCACCGATTCCTCAATGGCGATGGCGTGGCCTATGACTCGGTCTACACCCTCGATGGTGGTGACAGTTGGGCGCGGTTCGGCTCGTTCGACACCGCAACGCATCCCGCTGACCTGCGTTTTGGCAACGTCGCGGCGTCTGCGAGCGACACCTCGAACCTCGTCCGCCTTCCGACCTTCAACAAGGCCGTCCATGTCACCGCCGATCGTGGCGACACGTGGACCGAGATCATTCTGCCCGGTACCGAAGGCGTGGTCGGGCCGAACGACAACGCCTATGCCGGTGGTAGCCACTTCAGCTACTTCTTGAACCGCAAGGTGTTGGCAGCCGATCGCGTGCTGGGTGGAACCTTCTACGTCCTGCACGAGCCTCTCGGGCTGTTCCGTAGTGATGACGGGGGAGCAACCTGGGTGTTGCAACCGACCACTGGGTTGCCTCAGGGCATCAGCTCGTTCAATGCCCAGCTGGAGGCCGTGCCTGGCGATGCCGAGCACCTGTTCTTCACACCGGGAACGCTCAACGGTACCACCACCGACTTCTACGAGACCCGAGACGGCGGCGCCACCTGGCGCACCGTTGCCGGAGTCAACGACGTGACGGCGTTCGGCTTTGGTGCTCCGAAGTTCGCCGGCGGCCCGGCCTCGATCTACTTCAACGGGCAATTCGATGGGGCCCGTGGCATCTTTGAATCAATCGATGACACCGCGTCGTGGAGCTTGGTTGTCGACTACCCACTTGGCATCTACCAAACCTTGAAGACCATTTCCGGGGATCAGACCGAGTACGGCCGCATCTACGTCGGCTGGTCTGGTGTCTCCTTCGCCGAGGCCACGCTGTTCGCACCTGCGGACCCACCGGCAGCGCCGGGATCGGTCGACGCAGTGCTGGTCGGTAGTGATGCGGTTGTGTCGTGGTCTGAGCCAGCGAGCGATGAACCGATCCTCGAGTATGTCGTCGAGATCGAGAACGTCACTGATGGCGAGACAACGACATCGTCGGCTGGCACTGCGTTGGAGCTGACGTTCCCTCTCGAGGCGGGCACGACGTATCGGTTCCGGGTTCGGGCGGTGTCTGTTGCTGGTGAGGGTCCGTTCTCAGCCTCGTCACCCGACGTCACGGGCCCACCCGTGATTTCGGATGAGACGGATCCGGTGTTGGTGGTTGTGTCGCCGGTTGATGATGAGGTTGTTGCGTTGGTGTCGGTGTCTGGGTTGGTGTCAGACGATGTGTCTGGTGTTGATCGGGTCGAGGTTGGGTTGCGTTCGCCTGATGATGGTTGGTTCCGTCCGGTTGGGGTGAACAGCAACAAGTTCGATGTTGATGTTGATGTTCCGGGGGCGTTGGCGACGACGTTCAGTTATGACTTTGTTGGTGCTCCGGCGGGTGAGTATGTGTTGTCGGTGCGGGCCTATGACGTTGAGGGCAACCGTGGTTCGTGGACGCGAGTTCGCATCACCGTCGGGGATGGTGGGCCGGTTCCGGATGAGACGGATCCGGTGTTGGTGGTTGTGTCGCCGGTTGATGATGAGGTTGTTGCGTTGGTGTCGGTGTCTGGGTTGGTGTCAGACGATGTGTCTGGTGTTGATCGGGTCGAGGTTGGGTTGCGTTCGCCTGATGATGGTTGGTTCCGTCCGGTTGGGGTGAACAGCAACAAGTTCGATGTTGATGTTGATGTTCCGGGGGCGTTGGCGACGACGTTCAGTTATGACTTTGTTGGTGCTCCGGCGGGTGAGTATGTGTTGTCGGTGCGGGCCTATGACGTTGAGGGCAACCGTGGTTCGTGGACTCGGCTTGGTGTCACCATCGAGTGACTCGTGGAGCCGACCCGGCTTCGTGGGCGCCTGATCCTGGCATCTGACGGGTTCGTCGTTGCCTGGCTGAAAAAGGCCGAGGCCTCCGACACACCTGGGGCGCTTGGGAAGTGGGACCCGCTTGTGGTTCACCACCCACCCCTGGTTCTGCAGCTCGACAGTCATCCGAGGCGTCCCGTAGGACTCATCACCCACCGATAGCTGGTCACTGTCCCGACTCCTTCACCCAGAAGGCCGTCGCTCGTTTGAGTAGATCTCGTTCCATCCTCAGCCGGGCGTTCTCCTTGCGGAGTTCAGCCAAATCGGTCTTGTTCATCGGTGGTGATGCCGGCCTTTTCGCCGGCATCGATACGGGCTTGTTGCACCCAGTTTCCGAGCGTGCCGTCACCAATCCCGAGCCGCTCAGCGGCTGCGAGGATCGACAATCCTTCATCGATCATCACCGCAGCAGCGTCACGCTTGAACTCCGCTTCGTCCTCGGCCGAGGTGACGTAGCTAGCGTCGCTGGTGATGCCGCCACGGACCCTCGGAGTGGCTGTCGCGGGAGGATTGCTCAGCGATGCGAAATCTCGACGGACCCGAACCAGGTGTGCGGGCCGGCGTGGCCTCCGTGCGGTCGAATCTTGATCTCGACAACGTCGTCTGGCTCGAGCAGCGAGCTGTCGAACACGATTGGTTCGCAGGTGAGGTCGAGCAGGCCGACATCGGTCTCGTTGACCTCAACCGCACAATGCGCAGATGCATCGGTCTTGCGGGATGGAACAAGCGCCACGGCAACTTGCTCGCGGCGTTCGAACGCTCGATTGAACGGCGATCGGAAACGGAGGACGGCTTCGTCGCCGGCGATGGACGCACTGAGTTGGCGGTCTGCGGTCCTGGTGTCCCAACCTTCGACAAAAAGTCGACGCCCGATGTTCCGACCGCCGAGCCACTGACCGGCGAGCCTCGGGCCCATTTCTGCCAGTGCGACTAGCTCCGCCTTGTCTTCAGCGAGCCCGCTGTTTGAAGCCCGGCGCGAAACATCGAGCATCGGCAGGCTGGTGGCGTTGGCCAAGTAGTTCTCGGCGAAGCGTCGGTTTGACTCAGCAAACCGGGCTCGAATCGACTCGACGTCGTACGGGGACAGGAAGTAGGGACTGCCTCGACCGTTGTGCGACAGGCGCAATGCTGCGTCGAGGAGGTCTGCGTACCTTGCGCCCACGGTGTCCTCGTTGATGAGGTCGCGCAGCGCTGTAGCCATCTCCACCGTGAGGCTGCTGTTGGAGGCTCGAACGATGTCGAGCTCTGAAATTGCAGGAAAGCCGATGGTCTCGAAGAAGTCGATCACGACGTCGTTGGCGCTCAGAGCATCTTGGGCGAATGCTTTCGCCACGACGGTGCCGTCACCGAAGACTCGCTCCAGGCGTTTGCACATTTGTGTGTAGTTGAGATTGCGGCGCCGAAGAAGCTCTTCGAACTCATCAGGCCGGGTGAAATCGCTCGCTCGCTCCCGATTCTTCTGGTTGTGCAGCAGCATCGACTGGATGTACTCAGCCTGCTCCCTCACATAGAGCACCACGGAGACTTCGAAGTCGACGAACAGCCCGGCCAGCCGCTCCGAAGGCAAGCCGGTGGCCGTTCGGTACATCGCCTCGTTTGAGATGATCAGTGTCTGGCCGGGCTCAACCGCCCGGATTTGTGCTTCGAGATCATCCCAACTGGAGTCGTCGAGACGTTTCCAGTTCGTGCGTGTCTTCGCTGATTGCTGCGGACCCTCTGGTTCGGTGAAGAGAAATCCGTGTTCTCGCAGGTGATCGCCATTTGCTGCGATCGTTCTCTGAATCGAGGTTGACCCGGTTCGTTCTGTACCTACGTGAAGCACCACCCGCCGTGGTGACATCGCTTAGGAGTCGATCTGTGTGAGTTCGACGTCCATCGAGGTGATCAGCAATTCTTGGCTGCCGGTGGTGTCGGTCAGCGAGACTTCGGCCTCGTCGATGTCGCCGAGCAGGTCGAAGGGGATGACGATGCCCTCTTCACCGAGCGAGACTTTGCCAACCGGAGTTCCGTTGATGGCAACGTCTTGCTCCTGTGGATCGCCGGCGAGGGTGAAGGTCATCGTGAGTGCATTCTCGGTCCACTGCCCCATCTTGCTCTCGGGGAGGCGGAAGCGAACGCTGGCGGTGTCAGAAGCCTTGCTCACGTGGACGTTGTCGATGGTGCGATAGACGGTCCAGCCATCTCGGAACAGCTTCTTCGCCGAGCCGGCCTTTCCGTTCCAACCCTTGAGGTTGAGCTGTGGCCACTTTTTCATCTCACGAATCATCTGCTCGGCGATGTGGGCACTGTCCCAGTCGAGGTCTACCAGCTTGACGTGGGTGTCCTTCTGGCGGAACGCACCGCCGTTGCGGACGTACTGCGCAAAGAAGAGGCGGTTGCTTTCCTCGAAACGCTCGCGGATCTCGGTGACTTCCTCCTCGGAAAGGAACCAGCGTGGTGAGTCGTCGTTCTTCGACGATCGCACAGCGAGGTCGAGTACCTCGGAGTAGCGGAAGTCCTTGGTGAGTTGTTCGCTTCGCTCCCGGACCACGGACGCGTACTTCGGGTT
Source organism: uncultured Acidimicrobiaceae bacterium (assembly GCA_964351995.1). Classification (GTDB taxonomy): domain Bacteria; phylum Actinomycetota; class Acidimicrobiia; order Acidimicrobiales; family SZUA-35; genus SZUA-35. The sequence goes on from CAYGQE010000009.1 coordinate 122,981, forward strand.
GAGGCTGGAATTGGTGTGGGTGCTCAGGTTCAGCGACGAGGTGTCGGTGATTCCGACGCATGCGAAGAAGTCGGCGAGCAGGTCTTTGTTGATCAGCAGTTCTCGATCGAAGACTCTGGCGTGGAAGGTTCCGGTTCCAAAGGTCTTCTCCATTCGCTCGGCCATGCGGTGGTAATCGATCGAGTCGATCCGCCGGTCGATCCAGGCCTGGATTTGGCGGCGATCGGTGAGGTCGATCTGCTTGTTCTCGCGCTTCTGGTGTTGAAGCAGGAGCGTCTGCAGATAGTCGGTTTGTTCTCTGACGTAGACAAGGACGGCCACATCGAAGCCCTCGAACTGCGATGCGAAGTGCTCGAGGTGATCGTCTCGAAGCGAGAAGACGTTCTCGTTGCTCAGGATGAAGGTGTCGTCGGTGTCTTTGATCTGGTCCAGCTCTTCACGGAGTCGGACCCAGCTGATGTCTGTCGAGTCCCGCCAAGCGATGCGGTGCTTGGTGGATCGGGTGTTGTTCGTGCGGTTGGAGACCAACGAACGAATGCCGAGGGCAGCAAGCGCCTGCTGGTTCTGTGCAAGAGCAGTTTGGATGCTGGTGCTTCCGGTTTTTCCGGTACCACCGTGGATGATTATTCTTGCCATTTGTCTATGTTTCCTTCGTGAGCTGCGGCCGGTGCCGTCGTTGGGGTGCTAGCGGGTGGGTTTCGGAGATCGATGGAGGTGTGCGGTTCGTCGAGTGAGCGGGCTGCGGCAAGGACGTGGTTCGCTGTGTTGTTCCAGTGGAGCCGATCGAAAAGGTGGCTGTAGTCAACGGGATCGTGGTCGACCAGTTCAACTGCGGCTTCTGCCGCTTCGGACCATGACGACACGGTGTGGCAGCCGATTGACAGGTGAGCGAGAGAGGGAACGTGAGTGCTGACGATGCGTGCGCCTCGTGCCGCTGCTTCGATCGGCACCATGCCGAAGCCCTCACCGTGAGGGAGTGTCATGACCACGTCGGCACGACGGAAGAGAGCATCGACGGTCTTGTCGTCCACGGTGCCAAGATCGGCGATGCTGGCATGGACGGGCCGATTTGCGTCGCCGAAGACTCGGGACGGGCCGTCGTGACCGATCGTGACGAGTGCGACGTCAGGGCGTTGTGCCCGAACACCTTCGAGCGCTTGGAGAACAGCTTGGCCGTTCTTCCGGGGTACCGAGGAGTTCATGCCAACGACGAGGGGTTGGGTCGGATCAATGCCGAGCCGGCCGAGCGTTGCATCGAGGGCGGACTGTTGAAGCGGGTCGTGGATGGAATCTGCGAGGCCCGGTGGGGCGACCGTGATACGTAGATCTCGATCGGGAAAGCGTTTGAGTACGTCCTCGCGGACCTCCGCTGACGGAACGACCAGCGCATTGGAGCTACCGACGACGTGTTCGAGTTGCCGCCCGAACCAGCGCACGTAGCGACCGGAGTAGAGCTCGGGAAGCTCGAGCGGGAGAATGTCGTGGAGCACGGTGAGCTGACGAGTGCGCCTTGCGGTGGCGCTGCCGGTGAGATTGATGAGAGTCCGGTCGCCGACGGCCCTGGGCAACCTGAGACCTTCCCATAGTCGGCCTCGGACGCCGCGGCCGAAAGATGCGGGCGGCTCGATAACTGCGGCCGGAAGCCGTTCGGCCACCTCTTGTGCGTATCTCCGAAAGCCACCGGGTTCGAGGTGGGTGAAGCGACCGTTGACAACGAGGTCTTCACTCATCTGACATGCTCGTTGATGAGCTCGGAGGCCACGTTGTGGATCTCTTGCCGGAACTGCTTCTGGAGCACGCCGAGGTCAGCTGGCGGCTCGTACGTATCGCACGGCAGAGCGAGCGAATCGATCAGCGAGTCGACATCGCCGAAGACGTACCGGATGGTTGACTCGTGTCCTCCTTCGACGTCGCGGAAGCCGCGGGCGTCTGGCACAACCGACGTCGTTCCGAACGAAGCAGCCTCTGCTGGCACGAGGCCGTAATCCTCGGCGCATGTCAGAACCACCTGGTGTGCCGAGCGGTAGAGCCACCGAAGTTCTGCGTCTGAGCAAACTCCGAGGTAGGTCACATTGCTTGGAGCTTCGGCCTCGAGATGGCTTCGGCGAGGCCCATCACCGACGATCACGAATCGGTCGTTGGGCAGCTTGGAGGCTGCATCGTTGATGAGGTCGATTCGCTTGTAGCCGAGCAGGCGGCTGGGTGTCAGGTAGAAGCCTGGCTGAATGTCGACGGGGACTTCCGGTCCATTGGGATCGAGCGCAGAGGCAGGATGAATGACTTCGGGCCGGATGCCATACAGGCGTTCGACTTCGTTACGAATGACCCGAGCATTGACGATGACCCGATCGGCTCGGTGCATCTTCGCTTTGTCCAGCCTGGAGTAGACCGGGGCTGCTGCCTGGACCGTGCGGCGGAGGCTCGGACTCATGTCTTTGAAGTACTGGTCTGGACGGTAGAGCCAGCGTGCTGGGGTGTGGCAATACACCAGCTGCGGACCCCCGCTGTTGCCCGCCAAGTGAGCGAGCCCGCTGGAGCTCGAGATAACAAGGTCGTAGTCCAGCCGAAGCCTCGACAAAGCGGTGATTGCGACAGGCAGCAGCCGTCGGTGGCGGCCGCCCGGGCGAATCATGCCAGAGCCGAGGAGCGGCTGAACATCGATCTGGCGAAACTCGGAGTAGGTCCCGGTGGGCCAATACAGCACCGTGAAGAAGTCGGCGTCCGGGAAGGTCTGGACCATTTCGAGAGCCACACGCTCGGCGCCGCCACGTTCGGCGAGGAAGTCGTGCACAATCGCGATGCGCGCCGGCTCGCCGGCCGGGGTGAGAAGCATTTGTTGGAATGGCTCAGTCATTGGGGCACCGGCCGCTTCACCGACGCCGAGGGTGGAGCGCTCAGCACGGCGTAGTCGAAGCTTCCGAGACGGAAGCGACGCTGTGGTTCGTCGCTCCTGTTCGGCCGACGGTCGGCGTGACGGAATTCGACATTGATGCGATACGTCGAGTCGAGCAGCTCGACCGGAATGAAGATCTCGGATTCGAAGATGTCGATTTCGCCGTATGAGCGGCCGTTCACCACCACCTCGTCGGTGGTCGAGCGGCGGCCGGGGTACTTTCCGGAGAGGTTGAGGTTGACTCCGGGAGTGAGCCCGCCGAAGTGCATGCTGCGAGGCCGGAACTGCAGCACGGAGCAGTCATCCAGTGACCACAGGCCTCGCATGTTCACTGGCGACCAGCCGGAGACGAAGTTCAGATGGGAGAGCTCTGAGCCACTGAGAGATCCGGCAATCTGTGTCGGAAACTGAGACTGTTCTGACATGAAGTCTCGACATGCTTGGACGAGCAGCGGGTCGATCGGAACCGTGTCAGTCGTTTTTAGATCTGCCAGGGTCGAACAGGAAGGGAATGCTGCTGCGAGTGCGCGGTTGTCGGCGGCGAAGTACCGGCGTATCGCGTGCTGAGAGGAAGTGTGCAGATACTTCGATGTGCCCTCGCGAAAGGAGAGCGCCGAGTCGACGATTCGTCGTCGGTCGTCCTCTGCCCAGGCGAACCGGAAGTACTCGCCGAGGACGAGCGATGCTTCAGCGGTGAGCGAGGTGTTGGCGAAGCTCGCGGGCCGCATGAAATCATTGTCGAGTTCGAGACCCAGGGCGTAGTGGAAGTCGTCGATGACGTCGCCTCCGACAAGAGTTGATCGGTCGAACAGTCTCACGATGAACTCAGCAGATGGGAAGTCGGCGCGCCATGCTTCGATTCGATTGTTGAACAGGCGCTTGTCGTTGAGCAGGAGGTGTTCGAGATCAGCAGGGATCTCGTCGAATGGCTGGGCGAGGGTGGCGATGGTCTGCGGAGGCAGTGCGAGTTGTTTGACTTGCTGGAGCAGGCCTGACTGGATCAGGCTCAACTGTTCGCGGATGTAGTAGACGAACGACACCTGAATGCCGGGGAAGCAGGTTTCGATGAGGGACCGGAGCTCCGCCCGTTGATCGTCGCCGAAGAAGTGAACGCCTTCCCATGACAGAAGGGCGGTGTCGAAGTTCTCGAGTTCCCGGATCTCGTTGGCGAGGTCTCGGCGAAGTGAAGGGCTTTCAATGTTCTGGAACAGCGTGGGGTGGCCGGCCATCTTCATGAACCCGGTCTCGGGAATGTAGATCGATCGGTGCGCGTACCATTCGCTGTTGGCGTTGAGGCTCTCTTGGATGGCAGTGCTGCCTGCCTTGTCAGAGCCGATGTGAATGATGAGTCGCTTCAGTCTCATTCGTCGTCATCCTCATTCCCGACCGCAACGTCGGCGTCGAGGTCGATTGGGGGAGTCCCCTTGGCGTCTGTCAGTTGTTCGATGAGTGACCGATCGGGCTGGGTCACGACCACGAGGTGGTGGTTGACGAGGCGCAGCAGCGCACGGATCTGGCCAGGTCGCTGGTGTTGGAAGACAAAGGCGGGGACAACGACGATTCCGGGGGTTTGGCGAGCGCCGGCAATAACCCAACCTTCCGGTACCGCCGCTTCGCCGGTTTGGCGGACCGCGAGTTCCACGCCACCGGATGCGTTTGCCGTTCGGTTGAGGATTTCGGAGACTCGCCCGATGGTTGCTTCGTCGGCGGGTTCAGCTGTTTCACTCGTGCGAAGATCGATGGCCCGAGAGATCTCCTGGACCTCTTCTGCAGTGGCGACGACGGGCTTGAGCTTCGGATCGATGCCAAGTGCCGCCAACCAGCTTGCGAGCTCGTCTTCGGTGACGGGGGCTTCGGTGTTCGTGTAGGCAACGCTGCCGGGGCCGACGAGTGCACCGACACCGCCGTGGATGGCAGCGAGCAGGCCGTGCTCGTGCTTGTGGAACGTGGAGAGTTGGCCGAGGAAGTTTCGAAGCGACGAATAGAACAACCCGAGGACAATGGCGAACAGCACCAGCGCAAGGACAGAAGCGTTGCCGTCTTCTGTGTCAGGGGCGGCGGCAATCACCATGGCGAGACAGACGGTTCCAGCGGTGGTGAGGAGGCCTGAGAACAAGCCAGCTCGTTGCTGAGCTTCGCGGACTTCCAAACCGAGCCGAACGCGATCTTTGAGGAGGGAAGACTCGGCGTATTGTTTGATCACAGTCGCTCGGGCTGCTTCGTCCTCGGCTTCGGCGAGGTGTGTGGTTGCGGCTTTGGTTGCTTGTTTGAAGTCGCTGCTGACTCCACGGCGTTGTGCGTCGATCGAGACGATGCGTTTGCGAAGTCTGCTCTGCAACGGGACACCGATCAGCACGTTTGCCGCGATGAGGGCAAGTGCGAGGTCCCATCGAAGCCAGATCAGGACGATCGTGAGGAGGAGACCACGGGCGATCGGGCCGATGGTGCCGGCAACCGCTCCTGCACCTCGGACGAGGGTGCCGGGGTCGAATCCAAGACTCGATCGTTCTTCGCCAATCTCGGCGAGCGCACGCTTGGTCGACCACATCGAGTACGAGCGACCGAGTTCGAGTTCGAAGCGCCGTTCGCCGTACGCCAACGAGACGCTGACGACGGAAGCAACAGCGATGAGGCTGATCCATTGGGTGTCAGTGGTGAGGAAGCTGGATGCATTGAGCGATCCGCCGGGCAGTCGAATTCGGGCGCCACCATCCCCGATGCGAGAGGCCAGGTAGGCGACCAGGAGGCCGGAGCTCATGATCTGGACGACGACGGCGATGATCGACAGGGGAATGGTGCACGACATCCGGATCGGAGCGTGGGCCCACATGCGTTTCAGGCTCGCACGCCACAGCTCGAATCCGCTCACGATTTGCCCTTGGGGGGCTTGCCGTAGGCGCCGCCGGCAACGCTTTCGAAGAACTCGCCCCAGTGCTGGGCCAGATCACTCCGCCGGAATCGCTTGGCGTGGACGAGACCGGTGTGGCGCATGCCGTCGCGTCGAGCGCTCCGGTCGGCGCCGGCGAGGAAGCCAGTCATGACCTCGACGAGTTCTTCGGTCGAGTACGGGTTGAAATAGAGGGCGGCCTGATCGTAATTTTCACGGTGGACGGGGATGTCGGAGGCGATGACCGGGCCGCCGCACATCATTGCCTCGATGCCGCTCATGTCGAAGCCTTCGGCGACGGAGGGGCACACGACTGCGGTCGCATTCGAATAGAGCAGCCGCAGATCGGCCGTCGGCACACCAGAAAGGTGGAAAATGTCACCGCGCTGCTTCCATTTCTTCATCTGTTGCATGATCGGCCCACTACTCCATCCGGTTGAGCCGACAACCACGAGTTTGAGGTTTGGCATGCGTCGACGGACCCGTTCCCATGCTTCCAACAGCCGAAGGTGGTTCTTGCGAGGTTCGATGGTGGACACCATCAGCAGGTATTGGAGGTCGTCCCCGCCCTTCTGGGATGGGGGCTTGCCGCCCTGTTGGTAGCTGCGGATGACGTCGGCCACGACTGATTCGTCTTCGGGTTCTGGATAGAAGTCCGACGAGACACTGGTGGGGATGACCGTCGATCGCTTTTCTGCCTCGGGCACGAGTTTGAGCAGGTCTTCGCGGGTGGCCTCGCTGACGCACACGAAGATGGCGGTTTCGGCGTTGGACATCAAGGCCCGGTAGTGGTGGTGGTGATGCATTGACGGGTACTTGATCTGGTGCGGGTGGAACACCGGGATGGCGTCGTGGTAGCGAACGACGAGTTGGGTCGACGGGCTAACTCGGGTTGGCCACGGGGTGTGGGCGACGAAGATGTCGGTGCCTTCGGTGTCCATCATCGGATAGCGCCGAGTGGCTCCCATTGCGTGCAAGGAAAGCCACGATGGACGTATGGAGGCGTACTGAGCGCCGTGCACCCGCTCGAGCTCTTCGGGTGCGAGCCCCTTCGAGAAGAGCCGCTGCCAGAAGTAGTCGCCGAATTCCTTGGTGTCGATCTTGGCCGGACGGATCTTGGTATTGCTTCCCGTTGTGGCCAGAAGGGACATGACCTCGCGTGGACGTTCGGTCTGCATTCGGAAGCGATCGAGGGGTGTTGCCGCCTCGCCCTCTTCGCTGGAGATGATGAGGCGTCCGACTCGACTGATCTTGCTGGCCTCTGTCGAATTGCGACCTGGGGCGGTACGAGCCAGTCGCTTCGATGGGTGAAGGACAAGGCCGACGGGGTCGACGTTGCTCAGTTCGTGGAACGAAGAAAAAAGCACCCGCGTCTCTTGGGGGATGCCTGCGAAGCCGTCAAAGCACGGTCGCAATTCCATCATCACTCGTTGTCGTGTCCGCTGACTCACAGATTCCCTCGTACCGTTGAGCCGCACGGTTTGACCGCTCGGCTTGTCAGCATCTGCTGACGAGATGTTATCGGTGCGGTCTCACGCTGAGCGCTAGGACGCCGCCCGTCGTCCGCCGGAAGTGACTATTCCATGGCGTGAGCAGCATGGCAACGGTCTGCGGCAAGGAGACCTACCCCCTCTTGCAGGGCGTTCGGCCCAGGTACCATCGGCTCGTGCCCTCTGAAATTCGCCCTGTTACTGCGATGTATCGTGACCCGAAGCGGGTCTCTGCGTTCATCGACGATGCCATCGAAACGGCTGAGTTGACCATCGAGCAGACCGAGGGTGCGGTCGGTGTTCGCTTGCGTGTTGGCTACTCACTGCTGAACCGGATTCGGCCGACGTTCATCGATGACAACATCGACCGGTTGATGCCATCGGTGGCCGAGGTCCTGGATTCCCATTTGGCTCAGTGCCCCGTCGAGGTAGGGATTGCTGAGTGGATTGCGGCTTCGTCGGCTGAACTCACCGAGCGCCTCCTCGGTCTCGTGGACGAGTCGGCGGGGATGACCTCGAACGAGCGCACATTGCGGGTGTATCGACGTTTTCGGCCGTTCGCATCAACGCATGTTTCGGTGTTTGTGCCCGGTTTGGGACACGTTGTCGAGCGGCATATCGAGCCGATGGCTCCGTAGGGTTCGATCGAAGGTAGCGGTCAGGCGAGGCCGGGATGGTCAGTTCGAGAAGATGGGAGCGGGTCCTCAGCGATTCAGTTCTGGCTTCCTCCTGCTCTTGTGAATTCATGGTCCAGAAACGTTCGCCTCGTTCCCACGGCGCTTACCGGCCCTCTCTCCATCGACGAGCTCGCAGCCGACGTTGCACCCGCCCTCCGGATCGACGGGTTTCAGCACGCTTCGCGTGCTCGAGATCATCCGCTTCGAGCCCTGCTCGCCGTATGTCTGCGCCAAGGTCTATTCGCCCGATCATGGGGTCAACGTCGGAAGTCCCCGGTTGAGGTCGGCGTCCGGTTGGCTTCGCGTGATTGATCGGGTTTAGAACGAGTGCTTCGCTTCGAGCAGGAGGGCCCGGGCAGTGAGTGCGGTGACGATGACGAGTGAGAGCAATGATGGGTCACCGGGTGCGCTGCTTGCCGAGCTGTCTGACTTGGCTCGGGCCCGCAACCGGCTCGAGCTGCAGCCCGATCGTTTCCCGACCTTGGCTGGCCTGGCCAGCGAGCCGACGGTCGATGCCATTTTCGATGTGGTGGATCAAGCGATTGCCCGTCTTGATCAGGCCCCGCAGCGGGCGGCGGCGTCGTTGTTGGCTGATACGCCCGACCGTTGGTCGCAGAACCTCAAGGCCCGTTCGACTGTGGCCGCCGGTCATTTGGGTATCGGCAGCTATCACACGTTCCGAGATCGCCGCAACGGATCGAGCCCGTCCGACGATCTGCTGATGGCGGTGGCCCATCAACTCGTGGTCAGCGACCCCGGCACGGCCCAGACGCCGACCACGCCGGCAATCGAGACCACGGATGAGGCCGACGAAAACACCTCGAGCCCAACAACGCCCGGGCCGGCGAGGAGCAAGCGCCGCCCGTTGTTGGTGCTTGCGATGGCGGCGATCACCCTTGGCGCGGTGGCGTTTGTGGTGACCGCGAGCAGCGGCGAAGACGCGGCGGTGCCTGCTGGACCCACCGTGGTCGAGCCGGTCTCGATCACGACAGCGGGTGAGGGCACGGTGGGTGCGTCAGAAGCGCTGCCCGTTGACGGGTGTGACATTCCCCTTGGTGGCTCGACCACACCAATGCCGGACCAGCGGGCGGTTGCCACTTCGGTGAGCGAGGCCATCGAGGCCGCGGGCGGTGTTGCCATGACGGGCTGCCCGCTGCACAGCATCGAGCGGTGGCAGAGCTTGTGGGTGCAGGCATTTGAGGGCGCGGCGTTGCCGCCGGGGTCGGTGTTGGCTGACGACGACGGCAATGCGGTGTGGGTGGAGGAGGGCGTGGTGACGGGCTACCGGGGCGGCATGTCGGGCTCGCTGCAGCAGGTGAGTGGTTTGCCGGTGGGTTTCCGGACAGCCGGCACCACGCAGATCCTCGAGCTCGCTGACGGGGCGTTTGTGGTGGCGGAGGTGCCCGGCAATCGGGCGTTCTGGATTGCGGCCGAAGCGGCCGATGATTGGCTGGCTGCCGGTGGCGCCAGCGGCGGGTTGGGTCCGCCGCTGACCGACCCCAACTTCATCGACGGCCGCCCCGAGCAGCATTTTCGTCATGGGCGCATCTGGGAGGGCGAGCCCGGCGAGGCGAT
>CAYGQE010000010.1:0-97352 GCA_964351995.1 uncultured Acidimicrobiaceae bacterium
TGTCTTTGTTGGCGAGTTCAGCCAACTCGACCAAAGGATCAGCCCGCCGCTGCCCTGCGGTGCGTTGCGGGGCGACCGAGCTCGCAGGGTCGGGGGTGGTCTCCAACGCTTCGGCCACCACCGCAGCACCGGCAGCGTCGAGCTTGAAGCTGCCTTTGGCACCACCGAAGATGTCGCCCTGCATCGATAGGTACCGGTTGTTGAATTGTTGTTCGATGCCGTCTTCGGTGGCTTCGGGGGTTTTGCGCCAGGTCCAGTCGGTGATGCGGTCGTTGAACACGGAGAAGTCGACGCCGTTGGCTGCTCGGAGCAGGTCCAACACGTCGTCGTTGAAGAGTTCAGCACCGACAGACACCGCTGCGGCGCGGAGTACGTCGGCGTGGTCGACGGTGATCTCACCCGCTTCGAGTGCGTCGGCGACCAAGGTGTGTTGGGCGCAGAACCGCACGACCCGCTGCAAACGCACCGCTTCGCGATCGACCACATTGCCCAACACCGCCAACCGGCGTTCTGGTGTTGCGAACCCTTCCGCAACGTGGGCGTCGAGGGCGTCGAAATCGACCAAGTTGGCGACTGCCCGTGCCTTCAATCGTTCGGCTTCGGCCAACATCGCAACCGCTGCAGCACCAGCAGCGCGAGCAGCAACGACCGAGCGAATACCGGCCTGTTCCGCTTCCCGCACCTGGGTCGAGTCCATACACACAACACTACTCAGGGGGTATGACAGTCTCCCCGGCGTACGACAACAGAACACATGTTTGTTTGTACTACCGCAGGGGGCAACGGCCATCCCCGATGCCCAACCGAGCGCGCAGTGCAAACAACGCCAACCTCACGACCCAATTGCACTCGGGTCATCCAGCTGCGATTCTGCTGCATGGCCAGCACCCCGGACGCACCCAAGGCACCAACCGATCACACCACCACGCTGCTCAGCGCGGCGGCGATCAGCTTCGACGGCGACCCCGCAGACTTCGAGCGGGCCGAGCGGGGGCTCATTGCGACGCACACCACCGGTCTCATCGAAGAGAACGGCCGGAAGGTCTGGGACATCTCCAGCTATGACTTCATCCGAGCGTCGCCCGAGGCTCCGGACTCGGTCCATCCCAGCCTGTGGAACCATGCGAGGCTCAACGCCACCCATGGCCTGTTCGAGGTAGCTCCCGGCCTGTGGCAGGCCCGAGGCTATGACCTGTCGAACATCACCTTCATCGAAGGCAACGAGGGCTGGGTCATCATCGACCCGCTCACCAGCGAGGCCTGCGCTCGCGCCTGCCTCGAGCTCGCCAACGACACCCTCGGCGAACGACCCGTCACCGCAGTGATCTACACCCACAGCCACGTCGATCACTTCGGTGGCGTCCGCGGTGTGCTGACCGACGAGCAGATCGAACAGCGAAACCTACCCATCGTCGCCCCGGAGCATTTCATGCGAGAGACCGTCGCCGAGAACGTCATCGCCGGTCCGGCCATGGCCCGACGCTCGACGTATCAGTTCGGCCCGCTCCTGCCCGCCGGTCCACGACAGCACGTTGATTGTGGGCTCGGCAAGTCCGTCCCCGCAGGCCAAATCGGTCTCGTGGCCCCCACCATCGACATCACCGAGACCGGGCAAGAACTCGTACTCGATGGCGTCCGGGTGGTCTTCCAGCTGACGCCTGAGGCCGAAGCGCCGGCAGAGATGAACTTCTTCTTCCCTGACAAGGGCTGGCTCTGCATGGCGGAGAACTGCTCCCACAACATGCACAACCTCCTTCCCCTTCGTGGCGCGCAGGCTCGCGATTCACTGGGCTGGTCGAAGTACGTCAACGAAGCGCTCGAACTGTTCGGTGAACGGACCGAGCTGATGTTCGCCAGCCATCACTGGCCACGATGGGGCACCGAAGACGTGGCCCAGTTCCTGCGCCAGCAGCGCGACCTCTACCGCTGGATGCATGACCAGACCATGCGACTGGCCAACAAGGGTCTCACCCCGAACGAGATCGCCGAGGAACTCAGCCTGCCGGAGGCATTCCAAGCGCAGATCCACACCAGGGGCTACTACGGCGCTCTCGTCCACAATTCCAAGGCCGTGTACCAGCGCTACCTCGGTTGGTACGACGGCAACCCGGCTCGGCTCTGGGCCCGCACCCCGACCGACGCCGGCAAGCGCTACGTCGAGCTCGCTGGCGGCCCTGATGCACTCTTGACCCACGCTCGCAAGTCGTTCGACGAAGGTGACTACCGGTGGGTCGCCGAGGTCGTGAACCATCTCGTCTTCGCAGACCCCACCAACACCGAAGCACGTGAGTTACAGGCCGACACACTGGAGCAACTCGGCTACCAGTCGGAGTCGGCCACCTGGCGCAACGCCTACCTGACCGGCGCCCAGGAGCTGCGAAACGGCCCACCCAAGCCCCGTCCGGCCCGCATCACGGCACTCGCAGCGGCCCTGACGATCGACATGATCTTCGATGCGATCGCGGTTCGGCTGAAATCAGAAGACGTCATCGGTGAGCATGTGCTGACCAACTGGGAGTTCACCGACATCGACGAGAAATGGATGCTGGCGCTGGAGAACCAAGCGCTGCACTACGTGGCAGACCGGCACGATGATGCAGCTTCTGTCACGATCCGGATGGAGAGGGCGCTGCTGATCGAGATACTCGCTGGCGAGACGACGTTCATCGACGCTGCCGCTGCCGGCGACATCGTCCTCGACGGCGACCCTGCGGCACTGATCACGATCTTCGGCAACCTCGACCAGTTCGGCAACACGTTCGCCATCGTCGAACCGTAAAACTCAATCTTCGTACTCGGACCAGTCTTCGGGGTTGTCCTCGACGAATGCGTCAACGACCTCGCCGTTCACTCCGTCGACCAATACGAAGCCGCGCTTGGCTGGGGGCTCTTCGTTCGAGTACAGCAAGATGCGCCAGGTCGGGCGAGACAGCAGACCACGCCAACCCATCTGGGCCGAGGCGTGCCCGACGGGGAACCCAACGGCCTTGGTCGACTGGACCAACGCCTCGCGCTCGTCGACGTCGAGGTTCCAACCGGTGATGATGCTGTACAAACCGAAGACGCCGAGTGCGATGCCGCCGACCAGCACGCCGCCATTGACGAGCACCGCATCACCTCGAACAACGAACGCTCCGATCATCGCCGCAGCGACGATCAGGTAGATGAGGCCCGGAAGTCGACGCCGATTGTTGTTCGGGAAGACGTACTCGTCCTGGTCGACAAGCGCTGGCTGGAGATCTTCTGGAAGCTCGTCAGACACGAAGGAGAACCGTACCGACTATGCCGAACAACCGGCTGATCAGCATCACTCTTACTGCGGCCACGACGAGCTCAGCCGCTTCCACGTGTCGACCAGCGCCACCGGCAAAACCCGAGCGTTTGCGGTGGTGGTGATGAAGTTGGTGTCTGACCGCCACCGGGGCACGACGTGGACATGCAGGTGCTCGGGCTGCGAACCACCACCAGCTTCCCCATCGTTGATTCCCACGTTGACACCGTGGGGGCCAAACGCCGCCTTGACCGCAATGGTCGCTGAGCGCACCGCCTGCCAGAGCTCGGCGAACGTCGCTTCGTCGAGATCCTCCATCGAAGGAGCTGCCTTCTTGGGCAGCACCATGACATGGCCGGGTGTGTAGGGGAAGACATTGAGCATCGCGAAGCAGAGGTCGCCCCGCCACACGATGTAGGTCTTGTGGTCGGGCTCCTCACTCTGTTCGAGGGCTTCGAACAACGTCAGACCCGTGTTGGGGTCAACCTGCACGTTGGGCAGACCGTCAGCCGCATTGCCGGCGCCACCGGTGAACCGCCAGCCGGCCCAGAGATGCTCCATGTGAATCGTGTTCCTGCGCGTCGATCAGTTCTGGACCACAGCGGGCACGATGGCCCGCTCGGCGTCTTCGATGCGGACTCGCTCGACGAAGTCGGTGAGCGGAACGTCTCGATCGGCGCCGTCGGATCCACGCACGTTCACACCAACCGTGCCGTTCTCGACGTCGTCGCCACCGACCACAAGGATGTACGGGATCTTCTGCAGCTTGCCGTTCCGGATGCGCTTGCCCAGAGGATCATTGGCTTCGACCGACTCGACCCGGAGTCCCGCAGTCGTGAGCTCGGCCACGACCTGCGCCGCGTACGCCTCATGATCGGCGGCGACCGGCAGGACCAGGACCTGCACCGGAGCGAGCCACACGGGGAAGTTGCCGGCATAGTGCTCGAGGAGCACACCGAAGAAGCGTTCAATCGAGCCGAGCAGCGCACGGTGCAACATGATCGGCCGCTTGCGCTCGCCGTCGGAGTCGACGTATTCGAGGCCGAATCGCTCGGGCAGATTGAAGTCGGCTTGGATCGTGGACAACTGCCACGCCCGACCGATGGCGTCCTTGACATCGACATCGATCTTCGGGCCGTAGAAGGCGGCATCGCCTTCCTTGATGTCGTAGTCGAGACCGTGCTTGTCGAGAGCCGTGCGCAAGGCCTCAGTCGCGTGTTCCCAGATCTCATCCGAACCCACCGACTTCTCGGGATCTCGCGTCGACAACTTGAACTCGAAGTCGTCGAAACCAAAGCCCCGCAGCACCGACAACACGAAGTCGAGGAGACCGGCGATCTCGTCGGCCAGCTGGTCCTCAGTGCAATAGATGTGGCTGTCGTCTTGGGTGAAGCCCCGAATGCGCATGAGCCCGTGCAAGGTGCCGGCACGCTCGTAGCGGTAGACAGTGCCCAGCTCGAACAGCCGCAGAGGCAACTCCCGATATGACTTCTGCGAATCGTCGAAGATCAAGCAGTGCATCGGGCAGTTCATGGGCTTCGGGTAGTAGGTACCGTTGTCCATCTCCATCGGCGGGTACATGCCATCGGCGTAGAAATCGAGATGACCGCTGGTCTCGAACAGCTCACCGTTGGCCAGGTTGGGGGTGACGACGAACTTGTAGCCGCCTTTGAGGTGGCGCTCGCGGCTGTAGTCCTCCATGACCTTGCGAACAATGGCGCCCTTGGGGTGCCACACGGCCAAACCGCCGCCAAGAACCCGAGGGAACGAAAGCAAATCGAGCTCGCGGGCCAAGCGACGGTGATCGCGCTTCTCGGCCTCGGCGAGGCGATGGAGATGTGCGGCCAGTTGCTTTTTGTCGGCCCACGCCGTGCCGTAGATGCGCTGGAGCATCGGACGTTTCTCATCGCCCCGCCAGTAGGCGCCAGCGACCGACATCAGTTTGAAGTGGCGCAGATGGCCGGTGTGCGGCACGTGCGGCCCCATGCACATATCGACGAAAGCGTCGGTGTTTCGGTAAAAGCTGATGACGTCGCCGTCGGCTTCGCCAGCAAGTTCGTTGTTGGCAGAGGCACGCTCGCCAGAACTGACCGCTTCGATGATCTCACGCTTGTAGCCGTGTTCGGCCATCAGTTCGAGCGCTGCCGCCGCAGGCAGAGCCGAACGGATGAACGGCTGACGGGCCTTGACGATCTCGCGCATCTTGGCTTCGATACGCTCGAGGTCGTCGTCCGCGAAGGTCTCGCCGTCCGGCAACTCGAAGTCGTAGTAGAAACCGTTCTCGATCGGCGGACCGATGGCGAACGTAGCGCCCGGCCACATCTCGAGCACGGCCTGGGCAAGGACGTGGGCGGTCGAGTGCCGCAGGGTGTGCAAGCCCCGCTCCGAGTCCGGCATGACGATCTCGACTTGCATACCGTCGGCGAGCGACGCCGTCATATCGACCTCGGTGCCGTCGACGACGCCGATCAGTGCGTCCTTGGCAAGCCGGGGTCCGATGTCCGCCGCGAGGTCGGCCACGGTCGCGCCGTCAGGCAACGATCGAGATGATCCGTCGGGGAGCGTCAATGAGATGTCAGCCACGGCAGGAGTGTAGGTCTGGGAGAAGGGGCTCCTGACCGATTATGGCGCGCCCTTCTGCGTGGGTTTCACCCGGCCCGATGTCAGCCAGCAGGCACCAACGGCCTCGGCGTGAGCACCGAGGCGCTGGAACGGCGAGGAATCGTCGGCTCGGCTTCGGGCACCGTTGGCGACACCGCCGGGGCACTCGCCGAAGCTGGAGCCGCCTTTGCGCCCGCATAGCTGTTCACATATTCCTGGCCGCACAAGGCCTGAATTTCGTACATCACTTCGTCGATGATGCGGCGGTACACCGCACGATCGCCGACCCTGGCCTCGCCGACCTCGATCGGCTCGCCGATCTTGATCGTGGCCTTTTCAAAGAAGTTGGGTCGAGTCTGATCGGGCGGTTGGATTTCTCGGGTCCCGATGAGTCCGACCGGGTAGATCGGTGCTCCGGTTTCGACAGCAAGACGGGCGGCACCGGTGTGGCCCTTGTGAAGCTTGCCGGTACGACTGCGGGTGCCCTCGGGGTAGATGCCGAACCAGCCACCGCGTTCGAGCACGGCGCGAGCCGCATCGAGAGCTGCCTTGGCGTGGTCGCCACCCCGGCGATCGATCGGGATCATGCCCAGAGCAGGAAAGAGCTTGGCCGTCTTCCAGTCGTCGAGATACTCGGCCTTGCCGACGTAGGTGAGCGCTTTGGGTAGCACGGCCGGAAGCATGAATGAATCGATGACCGACACGTGGTTCGGGCAGAAGATGGCGGGGCCATCAGTCGGCAGGTTCTCGAGGCCTTCGACCTCGAGCTCGAACAACCGATGAAAGATCGGTCGACAGACCTTCATCGCCAGCGGCTGAAGGCGACCGATGTTCTCGGGAAGCGCAGACGAAGCCGTAACCATTTCGTCACCGTAGTCCCCTTCTGGGGACATCGACAGAGCAGGTCCGGCCAGTTCATCGTCCGGAAACGGACATTCGACGAATCCGAAACCGTTGCAGACCGATCTCAGTCGATGCGGACACCGAGCAGCATGGCGGCCTGGCTGACGCCTTCGCCCCGTTCGACAGCAGCGTCGATCGCCGCCACTGCACCGGGGGTGTCGAGATCATTGTCGAGCGCTGCCCGAACCTCTTCGAGCGCACCGTCTCCCCGACCAGCAGCGAGCCATCGCTCGAGACGAGCCGCAGCATTCGGCATGATGGCCTCGTCCCACTCCCACTCTGTGCGGTAGTGGTTGTTGACGATGCCGAGGCGAATGGCACGGGTGTCGAACGTCTTGCGGAGTTCACTGACGAACACGAGATTGCCGAGTGACTTCGACATCTTCTCGCCATCCATCCGGACCATGGCCTGGTGCATCCAGTGGCGAACGAATTGCTTGCCAGTGGCAGCTCGGGATTGCGCCGCCTCACACTCGTGATGAGGGAAGATCAGATCACTGCCGCCGCCGTGGAGATCGATGGTCTCATCGAGCTCGCGCATGGCGAGCGCCGAGCACTCGATGTGCCAACCAGGCCGGCCAGGGCCCCACAGCGACTCCCATGCCGGCTCGCCGTCGGCCGATGGCTGCCACAACACGAAGTCGAGCGGATCCTTCTTGTTCGGATCTTCGATGTTGCCGCCGCGCTCGGCCGCAAGCTCGAGCATCGTGGCCCGGTCATAGCCGGAGATCGCCCCGAAGTCGTCGTAGCTGTTGATGTCGAAGTAGACGGCACCACCAGCTTCGTAGGCATGCCCGTTGTCGAGCACCATGCCGATGAACCCGCGAATGTCAGCAATGGCCGAGGTGGCCCGCGGCTCGCTGAAGCTTGGCAGCATCTCGAGGGCGATCATGTCCTCGTCAAACCGGGCGGTCTCGGCTGCGGCGAGATCGAGATAGTGCATCCCGACTTCGCGAGACTTGCGCAGCAGATCGTCGTCGACATCAGTGACGTTGCGAACACAGCGCGTCTCGTGGCCTCGATCACGCAGTCGTCGTTGCAGCACGTCGTAGCCCATGTACACCGCCGCGTGACCCAAATGGGTTGCGTCGTACGGCGTGATGCCGCACGTGTACATCGTGACCACGGGGCCGGGCTCGAAGGGCACGATGTCGCGCTTGGCGGTGTCGTACAAACGGAGGGGTTCAGCGGAACTCACCCGGGCGAGGCTAGCTGTCCGTCGCTGATTCGCAGAACTTGACCTCACGTCGCCGTAACCGGACCGCCCGTGTGCGAGTCTGACCCCACCATGGGACTCCTCGACGACAAGAAACTCCTCATCACTGGTGTACTCACCGATGACTCGATTGCCTTCGGCGTCGCGAAGATGGCGCAAGAAGAAGGGGCCGAGATCGTGCTCACCAGCTTCGGCCGGGCCATGCGGCTCACCCAGCGCACGGCCCGAAAGCTCCCATTCGAGCCAGAGATCCTCGAACTCGACATCAGCAACGCCGACGATCGAGTGGCCGTCGGCGCTCACCTCACCGAGAAGTGGGGCCGCGTCGATGGTGCGCTGCACGCCATCGGGTTCGCCCCCGAGGCATGCCTCGGCGACGATTTCTTTGGTGCGACCTGGGACGATGTCTCGGTCGCTGTCGAGGTGTCCGCCTACTCTCTTCGCAGCCTCGCTGACATCGTCACGCCGCTCATGGCGAACGGCGGCTCACTCGTCGGCCTCACCTTCGATGCCACCCACGCCTGGCCTGCCTACAACTGGATGGGCATGGCGAAGGCAGCCATGGAATCGCTGAACCGTTACCTCGCCCGCGAGCTCGGCCCGCAACAGATTCGCTGCAACCTCATTGCTGCCGGCCCCGTCAAGACCATCGCCGCCAAGTCGATCCCAGGCTTCAAGCAATTCGAAGACGAGTGGGCGGCCCGCGCCCCCTTGGGCTGGGACGTCACCGACTCCTCCGCCGTCGCCAAAGCCTGCTGTGCTCTGCTCTCTGACTTGTTCCCCCAGACCACCGGGCAGATCATCCATGTCGACGGCGGCTACTCGGTCATCGGCGCCTGACAGAAGTTGGGAGGGTCCGACCCCCAAGTCAGCAGCAGGAGAAGTTGGGAGGGGTCGGACCCTCCCAACTTCTTTCAGAGCCAACGAGGGTTGTCGATGGCGAGCTGGCACTCGGCGAGGGCGAGCAGGCGCTGCCGCAGCTCGACGATCTCTTGGTCGTGGACGCCTGAGCGAATGGCGGCGGCGAGTGCTTCGTCGTCCGCGGCCCCAAAGTCAGCGAGGAGCACCGTCCGGTCGACGGCCACGTCGGGGCCGAGCGCCAGCTCCCGCTCGATGATCGCCAGCACGTTGTGCACCACCCGCGCCTCGAACCCGCCGATCGGACGGTCGATGGCTGCTTCCATACGCTCTCTGACCGCTTCGACCAGCTCAGCTGCGCTCGGGGCCTTCATGCCGCGCGTTCGGTCAGTTCGATGAGAGCCAACACATCCTGTTCTTGTTCGACGATGCGCCGGCCGATCGCCGCCAGCTCAACGGATCGATAGACACCGGACAAGTGGGCGTTGGCCTGCAGGCCACACATGATCCCCCACTTCAGCGAGCCCATGACCTCCCACCAACGAAGCGCCGACCGGTCCGCAGGAATCCCAGCCACCCGTTCATACCCATCCAGCAACTCGTCGTAGCTGCCCAGCCCGGCAACTGGATGCTTTCCACCGAAGCGCCAGGCCCGTACGCACAACCAGGCCAGATCTTCCATCGGGTCACTCACGTGGGCGAGTTCCCAATCGATCACCGCGACCAACCCCTCACCGTCGATGATCATGTTGCCCAGCCGGAAGTCGCCGTGCACGAAGGTCTCCGAAACCGTCGACGGTCGGTTCTGCTCGAGCCATCGAAACGCCAATTCGAACGCCGGCCTCGCCAGCTCGAGCTCGTCAGAGATTCGCCGGTACTTGTCGAGTTCGTCGTCGCGCTCGAGCCAGGTCAGCGGCTCGGTGTCGATGGTGTGGATCAAGGCCAGCGCCTCACCGAATTGCGTAGCGAGGCGTGGTCTCGCCTCAGCGAAGTGCGCATCTCGGAGGATGCGCCTGGCGATGGTCTCGCCTTCCACTGCCTTGGTCACAAAGAAGCTGGACCCCAGCTCGGTGTCGGGGGCTTCGGCGTTGGACACCACCACGGTGGGCACACGGACTCCAGCGTTGCCCGCTGCTGTCACGACATCGGCCTCGACCGCCATGCCCTCTGGTCGGCGTTGTGTGCCCGGTCGCTCACGCTGGAGAATGTGGCCGATACCGGCGACCGAAAAACGGAACGTTTCGCGGCTTGCTCCTCCGGTCAGCCTCGTGAGGCCCTCGACGGGGGCATTGACGCCTACCGTCCCGAGCGCCAACTGGAGCGCTTCCTTCAATTCATCATCTTCTTGCGATGGCATGCAGATGTGGTAGCACGCGGTTGCCCTCAGCAAGCAGCTCGCACCGCCGGGTACGGGTTGACTGCGCTGCCACCGCCGGGGTGGATCTCGAAGTGGAGATGCGGAATGCCTCGAGCATTCCCGTCGTCACCGACGTAGCCGATGACCGTCCCTGCCGACACGGTGCCCGCTTCGCCATAGCCCGACAAGTGGGTGCCGTAGTAGTAGTTGCCGTCATCGCCGTTCAGATGAAACGAGCGTCCGCCAACACGGTTCGAACGATGGGACACCGTGCCAGACACCGGGGCGACAATGGGCGTGCCGATCGAGGCCATCATGTCGACGCCCTTGTGTCTGCGTCCACCCGAGCGGGGATAGCCCCACGAGTCGATGAACGACATGGCTCCCTGCACCGGGCAGTACGAGAGCAGCCCGCCAGCGGGTGCAGCTTCAGTGCCTGGAGCAGCTTCTGCGGCGGGCGCAGCGGCCACCGGAGTCGCCGTCGAGCCGTCAGCGTTCGTCGGGCCCGCGTCAGTCGCCGGTTCTGGCGGCGGACTTGCTTGGGCCGCAGCTGCTTCCTCAGCAGCTCGAGCGGCCGCTTCCTCCGCCGCCCGCTGACGTGCCAACGCTTCCAAACGCGCCACCTCGGCCAGGCGTTCACGCTCGAGTTCTTCCAACTTCACCAGCTCGACGTCGAGGTCAGCTCGAGCGGTCAGCAGATCGTCGAACGTCGCCTCTTGCGCCAAACGAGACTCGGAGAGTCGGGCGTCGAGGACAGCGAGATCTTCGAAGAGGATGCGGTAGTCCTCGATCGCGTCGGTGTCGACTCCGAGTGCAGCATCGGCCAAGACCTCGCCCCGCATCGTGGCCGAGAGGTCTGCGCCCGACAGCAAGTTCTGTTCTGCTTCGGGCCGAGCAAACGCATCGATCGCGGCGATGGCCACTCGGTCGCTCAATCCGTCGAGCTCGATGGCGAGTTCTTGACGAGTGGACTCGGCCTCGGCAATCTCGGTCTCGAGCTCACCGAGCGTGACCTCTGCGTCGTTGATCTCTTGGGTGAGGATCAGCGCACGGGCTCTGGCTTCGTCGAGCCCCGGTGTCTCCTGGGCTTCGACCACGGGAATGGCGACCAGCACCGCAATCAACATCGAGCCGCTGGCGATGATGGCAGAGATCACCTGGCGCCAGGGGCCGGGTCTGCGGGGCGAGAGCACGAGCGAGACGATAGCGGGCACCGACCGCAGCAATCTCCCTCAGTGAACAGCGACCACTCGAAGTGGTGAAGTGCCCACGCAGCGGTGAGCGGTCCGCCGCGTCCTCTTCAGTGACCGCTTGCCTGCATGTTCGACACGTCAGGCTCGGGAGGTTCAACTGTCAACGCTTCGATGATCTCTTCCACGGAGATGACCCCGACCGGGCCGTCCCGCTCGGTGACGAGCGCCATCTGAAGGCGTTGTTGTTTGAGCATGCGCAGCACCTGCACGAGCGTGGTGGATGGTTCGACCACGACCATGTCCCTTCGCAGCGCATCCGGCATCGGTGTGTGTCGATCGGCATCAGCGACCAGGAGATCCTTGGCGTGGACGTAACCAACGATGCGGGTGACACCGCGAGTCACCGACCTGACGGGAAGGCGGGTGACGCCATGGAGGACGATGGCTCGCTCCGCTGCGGCAAACGTCGCTCCGCGGGGAATGGTTGCGGTTTCTGACAGCGGACGGGCGGCGTCGCCAACGGTCCGCTCGGCGAAATCGAGCGCTCCCCGCAGCCGGTCGGCACTGTCAGAACCAATACCGCCACCCATCGACGACATGTAGAAGATCGACGAGAGCTCGGCTGACGAGTGAGAGCTGCTCAGCTCATCCCGAGGCTCGACGCCAACGAGGCGACAACCGAGATTGGCCAGGGTGTTGAGCAGCAAGATGATCGGACGGAACAGCCCGACATACGCCTTGGCCGGGAGCACCAGCCAACGAACAGTTGGTTCTGGTCGAGCGATGGCGATGTTTTTCGGGACCATCTCGCCAACGACCAGATGCAGGAAGGACACCACGAACAGAGCGACGACGAAGCTGACAACCCGAAGAGCGCTCTCACTGAGCTGCTGGTCCAGCCATCCCTCCAAGACCCCAGCAAGCACGGGTTCGCCGACATAGCCAAGCCCGAGCGTGGCGATCGTGATGCCGAGCTGCGCACCTGCGAGCTGCATCGACAAGTCAGACATTGCATCGACCGCAGCTCTCGACACCCGTCGACCCTCGTCCGCCGCTGCTTCGAACGCAGAGCGCTTCGCTGCGATCATGGCGAACTCATAGGCCACAAAGAGGCCGTTGAGGATGATCAAGATGATCGCGACGGTCAACGACCATCCCGTCGACAGCCCTGACGAATTTCCACTGCCGAGGATCATGCGTCAGCCCCACCCTGTTGAGCCCCGCCCTGTTGAGTACCGCTCTGCTGCAACCTGTGGTGTTCGACGATGTGGTCGTCAGGAGCAACCACCTGGACCGACGCGATCCTGAGACGGTCCATCGTGACCACGGTGAACTGCCAGCCATCGTGATCGAACGTGGTTCCCTCGTCAGGAATCCGACCGAGCACGTCGAGCACGAAGCCTGCGATCGTCTCGTACCCACCATCATCAGGCATCAAGAAACCGGTCGCTTCGATCACTTCATCCGGGTGGAGCGTGCCGGCCACGACCGACACTCCAGAACGCTGGGTCGTGGTCCGGGTCGTCGCGTCGTACTCGTCGTCGATATCACCGGCGATCTCTTCGAGCACATCCTCGAGCGTCAACACACCCGCCATGCCTCCGTGCTCGTCGAGAACGATCAGCAGATCCGTTTCGACGCGGCGGAAATCTTCGAGAATGTGATTCAGTTCGCGCGTTTCCGGGACGACAGTCGGTTCACGCATGATCCGCTCGATTGGAACCGCCGAGCGGTTGGCCTCGGGCAAGGAGAACACCGCCGAGATGTCGACCACGCCGCGCACGTCATCGAAGTCGTCGCCGTAGACCGGGTAGCGGCTGTGTCCGCTCTCACGAGTCAGTTCGACCAGATCGCCAACGGTGGCATCGAGCGGTAGCCCCGTGACGTGAACGCGTGGCGTCAGGGCATCCGCCACGTCCTTGTCGTTGAACCGGAGCGAGCGGTTCAGCAGGTCGACGGCGTCGGGAGCGATCGTGCCGGTCTCGCCAGAGGACCGGATCAGGTATTCGATCTCCTCGAGGCTCCGCACCGAGCTGAGTTGCTCCTGCGGCTCGATGCCGAGGCGACGAAGCGTCCAGTTGGCCGCGCCGTTGAACGTGACGATGAAGGGTTTGAGAATGCCATGCACCACTTGTGCCGCCGGTGCAAGCGTCTGGGCCACCGCCTCTGGCCTGGCAATGGCCAGGTTCTTCGGGATCAACTCGCCGAGCACGGTCTGCATCACGGCCGCAATCGCGATCGAAAGGGCAATGGTCCACCCGGAGCCAGCTCCGATGAACGGCGCAACGATGGGGTCGAGGAGCTCGCCGACCAACGGCTCGATCAAGAAGCCGAGCACGAGGCTGGTGATCGTGATGCCCAGCTGCGCACCCGAGAGGTGGAACGACAAGCGTTCGAACGTCGACAACGCCACCTTGGCCGACCATTTGCCTTCCGCTGCCCGCCGCTCGAGCTTCGACCGATCCGACGCTATGAGAGCGAACTCCACGGCAACGAAGAAGCCGTTCGCCGAAATCAGAAGCAGAACGAGGAAAATGCCGAGGTAGACGTTCATGGTGCGGAGCGGAGCGTAGTGGGGGCATGCGCTGTGGGGGCATGGGGGGCGCCGTCGATCAAACGCCGTTCTCGACAAGCCACGCAGCTTCCGTCGACTCGGCGCTCGCACTCGAACGTCGCGACATCAACCATGTCATCGATCGGCGAACAGTTCTCGATGCCCGTGACGCTCGAACGTCACGGCTTTCACTACTCGGTCCGAGCGTCCTCAGCATCGAGCTCGAGCCGCATGTTCAACAACGGGTAAGGATTGATCGGGCGGCCGCCACCGGGGTGCATCTGCATGTGCAGGTGCGGCGGCGTGCCGACGGCATTACCGGACTGTCCGACATAGCCGACCAGATCCCCCGCCTCGACGAGGTCGCCCTCGCGGAGATCTGGGTTGAACGCCGACAGGTGGGCGTAGTACCAGTCCGTGCCGCTCTCGCCTCGCAGCCAGAGCTTGAGGCCGCCGAGGCGACCCGTACCGATTCTGGTGATGATGCCTCGCTCGGTGGCCAACAGCGGCGTACCGGTCGGGGCGAAGATGTCGATGCCTTCATGCCAATGTTCGTCAGCAGTGCCCGTCATTCTCGGGAAACCGAAGGAGTCGATCAGCGGAACCTCGACCCCGGGGCCGACCGGGAAGACCAGCCCATCGATGAAGACTTCGCTGCCTGCTTCGAAAGCCCGGAGCTCGAGTTTCGCCTGATCGATCTCCGCCAAGGCTTCGTTCGCCACGGCGACGGCACCGACTTCGAGTTCTTCGACGAACTCGACTCGGTCGAACGTCGCCTCGATGTCGGTACCGAGGCCTTCTCTGAGCTTCTGGATGTTCTCGATGGCCTGCTCGTCTTGATCGAACACCGATTCGATCATCGTTTGCTGCGCCATCGACGCCAAGATCGCGTCGTGGTCGATCGAAGCCATCGACTCGAACGAGTCGCCGCGAACGAACGCCGTCAGTGCCCGAAGTTCCAACAACTCTTCGGCCTTCTGCAGCTCCTCGAGGGCGGTACGAGTCTCGTCGCTGAAGCTTTCGATCTGGTTCCGCAACTCTTTCAGCCTGAGGCGCAATGCCTTCACGGTGGCGACCGCCCGCAGGTGATCAATCTCCGCCGCTACGAGTCGATCTTCTGCTTGGCGGACGCTGCCCCAAAGCACGGTCGTTTCCTGGAAGTCGGGCTGGCTGGAGTAGCGGCCCTGGCTGTCCGGAACGTCGACATCGACATCTGGCACTGTCTCGGCCGGTCCCTCGTCGACCAGCAGGTCGGTCGCCTCGGGCGAGTCAGGATCGATCGTGGTGGTTGCTTGGTCGCCTGGAGTGTCTCCAGCCACCGTGATCGTGGGCTGTTCGCCACCGGTAACGGCGGTTGTCGGCTCCGTTGCGGATGCTGTCGTGGTCGGTGCCGTCGTTGGCGCGGTGGTCGGCGCGGTCGTCGACGGGATCGTTGGCGCGGTCGTCGACGGCGCCGGTTCTTCCGCTGCGCCGACGATCGGTGCACTGAGCGCAGAGACGGCGAGCACGGCAGCCGCAATCACGGCACGAACCAGACGCCGCAGGCCCGTGCGAGGTTGCTTGCCTTGGGATTGGCCGCTGGTGGCGGAGGCCGTCGTCTGCACGAGGGTCCATCGGCATCTGTTGGTCCGAACCTGAGCGTTTCGTAGGTCTTTTGGCCTGGGCCGTTCAGCCCAACTCGTGTCCGCCGTTATGCCACGTGATGGGCGTCGCCCGCGGTGAGGTGGTGGTCACGCCCATCAGCAGTTCGAAGCACGAGCGAGCCGTCGCCGGCGACGTCGATGACCTGCCCTTCGATGTCGCCGGTCGGCGTTTCGAATCGGATCGATCGGCCGATGGTCAGGCATCGAGCCCGGTAGTGCTCGAGCGCCACCTCGGGAGACCTGACGAGATCGTCGATGGCCTGGTCACAGGCATCCAGCAGTGCGTCGACGAGTGCCGCTCGGTCGACAACAACCGAAGCAAGTGTCTGCAGGTCGACGGCACGAGCCGCAACGTCGACGGGTGCATCATCGAGCGAAAGGTCGATGTTCATGCCCATGCCCACGATCACGCGCAGCACCGAAGCGGCAGCTGTGGGCCCGACAGCGGCCACCTCGGCCAAGATGCCGACAAGTTTTCGCTCGCCGTGACTCGGGACCAACACGTCGTTCGGCCACTTCAATGCGGCAACGTCATCACCGACGACTGCCTCGATCGCTCGGCACACCGCCGTGCCGGTGACCAGGGGAAGAAGGGGAGCAAGAACAGGATCGATGTCGACCGACCACGACATCAGCAGGCTCGAATCGGGGCGATCGAACCAGCTCCGGCCCTGGCGACCACGTCCCGCCGTTTGATGTCTGGTGATGAGGACTGCGCCAGCAGGAGCCCCCGCAGATGCCTCGAGAGCGAGGTCTTTGTTGGTCGATCCGGTTTCGGTGATGAGTCGCACGGAACGAAACCGACCAGAAGTACGTGCCGAAGGTTTCCAAGATGCCGTCATCTCGGCTAACCATACGGGCGTGCAGATGAACGATGCTTCCTACCCCGCCCTTGCCAGCGAGACCTTTTCGAAGGTCCTGATCGCCAACCGAGGCGAGATCGCCGTACGAGTCATCCGTGCCTGCCAAGAAATGGGCATTGGCACGGTTGCCGTTTACTCCGAACTCGACCGCGATGCCCTTCACGTGCGACTGGCTGATGAGGCCTACGCCCTCGGCGGCCAAACAGCGGCGGAGAGCTACCTGAACACCGAGGCCATCCTCGATGCAATCGAGAAGTCTGGTGCTCAGGCTGTCCATCCCGGCTACGGCTTCTTCAGCGAGAACGCCGACTTCGCTCGGGCGATCACCGAGCGTGGCGTGACCTTCATCGGACCGCCGCCGGCTGCAATCGAGATCATGGGCGACAAGATCAGCGCCCGGGAGGCAGCCGAAAAGGAAGGTGTGCACGGCGTGCCGGGCGTGGCGGAGTTCCTTGCTGGCCATGAACAGGTCATTGCCTTCGGCGAAGAGTTCGGATGGCCGATCTGCATCAAGGCGGCGTTCGGCGGCGGTGGACGAGGCATGAAGGTCGTCCACAATGCTGAGGAAGCCCCAGACGCATGGGAATCTGCCCAGCGCGAAGCACTCAACTACTTCGGCCGTGACGAGTGCTACGTCGAGCGCTATCTGGTGAAGCCTCGTCACATCGAGATCCAACTGGTGCGCGACTCCCACGGCAATGGCGTGTACCTCAGCACGCGCGATTGCTCCGCCCAGCGTCGCCACCAGAAGTTGGTTGAAGAAGCACCGGCTCCCGCACTACCCGCCGAGATCTCCAAGGCCATGGGCGAGGCAGCGCTGAAGGTTGCAGCCGGGTGCGACTACACCAATGCGGGCACCGTCGAGTTCTTGTACGAAGACGGCGAGTTCCACTACCTCGAGATGAACACCCGCCTTCAGGTCGAGCACCCCGTGTCAGAGCTCGTGACCGGTGTCGACCTGGTTGCCCTCCAGCTGCATGTCGCCGCCGGTGGCAAGATCCCCTTCACCCAGGAAGACGTTGTCGAAACTGGCCACGCCATCGAGATCCGCATCAATGCCGAGAACCCAGCAGAGGGTGCGTTCTTGCCTTCGCCGGGCCCGATCAACCGGCTGCGAATTCCCTCGGGCTTCGGTGTCCGTTGGGACGGCGGCTACGAAGAGGGCGACGAGATCAGCCAGTACTACGACAACCTCGTCGGCAAGCTCGTGTGCTGGGGGCACGATCGCGACACCGCTATCGCCCGCACGCTGCGAGCGCTGAAGGAGTTCGAGATCGAGGGCGTCGCCACCACCATTCCGGCTGACATCGCCATTCTCGAACACCCTGACTTCGCCGCAGCCACCCATTCGACCAAGTGGGTCGAAGAGGTGCTCGACCTCACTGGCGTCGGCGCTGACGTTGCGCCGGCGAGCGACGACGACGAGCCTCGAGTGAAGCGCTCGGTCACCACCGAGGTCAACGGCAAACGGTTCGAGGTCACCATGTGGGTGCCGGAATCCGCAGGTGCTGCCGCTGGCCCAGCGGCCAAGAAGCGTCCGAAGCGTTCCAGCTCCGGTGGTGCCGGCGGAGGTTCAGGTTCGGGCGACGTTGCGGTGCCGATGCAGGGAACGATCGTGAAGGTCGTGGTCGAGGTTGGACAAGAAGTCGCCGTTGGCGACACGATCGTGGTGCTCGAAGCCATGAAGATGGAGAACAACGTCAACGCTGAAAAGGCAGGCACCGTCACCGAAATCTCGGTGGAAGCCGGCCAATCCGTCGGCGGCGGCGACATCGTCGCGAAAATTTCCTAGATGGACCGCTGCGAGTTGTGAGCCCTGGCGAGCAACTCGGGGAACGCCCGAGGCCGCCAGGCCGAAGCGTTCACTCGGCCGCTTCGCCGAGGACTTCGGCCAGTGCCGGATGCACGAAAAGCGACTCGACCAGGTCGGTGACGGTGAGCCCTGCGGTGACGGCGAGCGCCAACACGGCAATGAGTTCGGCCGCGTGACGACCCACGATCGAGCCACCCAACACCACGCCAGTTGCGGGGTCGGAAACGATCTTGACGAAGCCGCGGCTGTCGTTGTTGATCAGTGCCTTGGCCGACACCGAGAACGGCACCTTGGTGACCCGGATCTTGCGGCCCTCGGCAAACGCCTCGGTCTCAGCCAGACCAACGTCGGCGATCTCTGGGTCGGTGAAGATGGCCGATGCCGCCTTCTCGTAGTCGATGTGACGGTGCGGACCGGCGTGCAGCCCCATTGCGTGCTCGGCGATCTTGCGGCCCTGCATGGATGCCACCGACGAGAGCGGCAACTTGCCTGAGATGTCACCAGCGGCATAGATGTGCTTGAGGTTGGTGGCGCAATTGTGGTCGATGTTGACGTAGCCCCATTCCGATTCGATCCCAGCTTCTTCGAGGCCGAGGTTCTCGGTGTTGGGAATCGAGCCGATGGCCAGGAGCACGTGGGAGCCCTGGATGACTCGGCCGTCGTCACACATGACCTTCACCGTGTCGCCTTCAGTCTCGAGACGCTCAGCCCTGGCGCCCATGACCAGCTTCACGCCACGGTCCATGAAGCTCTGCTCGAGCACGGCCGCCACTTCCGGGTCCTTGCCCGGCAACACCTGGTTCCGGCTGACGATGAGCACGACTTCAGACCCGAAGGCGCTGAACATGTTCACGAACTCGACGCCAGTGACGCCGGAACCGATGACAACGAGCTTGGTTGGCAACTCGGGCGGCGGGTACGCGTGGCGTGTGGTGAGCACCCGGTTGCCATCGACCGGGGCCCAGTCAGGGACCCGAGGTCGGCTGCCCGTGGACAGCAACACCATGTCGGCATGGAGTTCTTCAGTGCCCCCATCGTTGCGGTCGACGACCACGGTGTGGGGGCCGGTGAGGCGTCCGGCGCCTTCGATGATGTTGACGCCTTGACTCTCGAGCAGTTTGCTCACCGAATTCTCGAGGCGGTTCTCGATGCTCTTGATCCGGTCGCGAAGAGCGTCGAAGTCGAGTTCGACGTCAACACGAGCCAAGCCCATGTCGAGGGCTTCCTTCATCTGGTTCATGGCGCCGCCGGTGGCGATCATGGCCTTCGACGGGATGCAATCGAGCAGGTGGGCGGCACCGCCCACGATGTCTTTCTCGATCAGCGTCACCTCAGCACCGAAACGCGCTGCGTAGGTGGCGCAGGCAGTCCCAGCAGGACCACCACCGATGATGACGAAGTGCTTCTTCTGACCAGGCATAGATGGACAGTATCGGCAGGCCCCGGAGCAATCTGACAGGGTCATTCCAAGCGACCTTTCCCACGCCGCGCTACGAAGCTCCGACTACCATTGCGTCACGATGTCTCCGCGCCTCTGCTTCGACGTGTCGAACACTCTGGAGACCGCATCGCTTTCCGGCATCCAGCGAGTCACGCTCGAGCTGATCTCAGCACTGTCGGACACCGAGACGGTGATGCTCGACGGACGCAGCGGAGACTTTCGCCCGTTGTCCGCCAGACAGCTCAAGCGGCTCGAACGCCTCAGAAGTGGTGACGTCACCCATCGAAGCATCGTCAATCGACTCGAAACCCGGGCCACCAGGTCCTCGGCACCGCTGCCCCGTCACCGCCCCTTCTCCTTCGATGCTGAAGCGGTCCTGTTCGATCTCGAGGCCAGCTGGCACGCACCCATCCAGCGGGCTGAGCTCCTCCCGCACCTCGGTGCCCACACCGCAGCGCTGATCCACGACATCCTGCCGATCACGAACCCCGAGTGGTTCCCCCCGACATCAGTGTCCCGCTTCCGCTCGTGGTTCGACGCCCACGTGACTGCCGGGTCGGCGCTACTCGCTGTGTCTCGAGCCAGCGCCGATGCCGTGGCTGACGCCGGCGCACCGCGTCCCACCGTGATCCGCATGGGCGGCCCACCACCGAGTGCCACGACACCTGCAGCTGGGACCACCCCCGCTCGGCCCCGATCGAACCGGTCTGGCATCTTGATGATCGGCACCATCGAACCTCGCAAGGGACACGCCATCGTCCTCGATGCACTCGACCTCCTCGGCGACGACGCTCCCGTCGTCGACGTCGTGGGTCGACCCGGGTGGGACACCGACGAACTCATCAGTCGCCTCGACCGCCACTCGCACGTTCGCTGGCATCGAGACCTCGGCGACGCCGACCTCAACACGCTGTGGTCGCTCACCGGCCTGCTCCTGCAACCCTCCCTCGGTGAAGGCTTCGGCCTCCCCGTGGCCGAAGCGCTGCAGCGAGGTGTGGCGGTTGCAAGCTCTGACATCCCGGTGATGCGGGAGGTCGGCCGGGATCAGACGTTGTTGCTCCCGCTCGATCCTGCCCAATGGGCCGATGCGCTTTCGGCCTTCGCCACCGACCCATCTGCCTGGCCTCGGCCCCACCAGCTTGGGTGGCCGAGGTGGAGCGACAGCGCCGTCGACACCATCGAAGCGCTCCGCAGTTCAGCTGTCTGGCCCGATGCGGGTTCGGTCAGCCAGTAGGGTCAGCCACCTGTGCAAATCGTCTATCTCTCCAATCGACCGATGGTGCTGGCCGGCACCCTCCAGGCCGTCGCCCGGTGCCAGACCTGGGTCGATCACGCCGTCGTGTGCGCTCCCGGGCATCAACACGACGAGATGCGCACGCTCGCAGATGCGGTCTGGTCTCACCAGCTCACGCTGATCGACGAGAACGAACTGACCGGGCTCGATGCCAACGCCATGTCCGCCCTCGGCCACGTCGAACGCAACGTCACGCTCCGCCGAGCCTTGGTCGACCGTGGCCACACCGCCGACACGTTCCTGCTGAGCGACGACGACTACCGGCCCCTCACCACGATTCCCTTCACCGACTTCATCGGTGAAGACGGCCGGCACCACGGCTACTGGTTCTACGAGTTGGCGCAGTGGCCGGGCGACCAAACGTCCTACGACCACGCCCAGATCCGCACCCTCGGCATCCTTCAACTGCTGGACATGCCCACCCTCGCGTACGGCAGCCACATGCCCCAGGTCATGACCGTGGCCGGCTGGAAACGAGCCTTTGCACTCAGCGACAGTGTCGGCGGCGGCTCGCTCGTCGACGAATGGTCGCTGTACTTCAACATCAACATGGCCGAACGCCCGGCCGACTTCACCGAGCCCCGTGTCTTCCGCACGCTTGCATGGCCACAGTGGCCTCATCAATGGCCCTTCATGGAGCGGCCCGACCCGATCCGGTTCGAGAACCACTACCCCGAGCACGAAGCCGAAGGAGGTTTGTTCGCCGGGCTCGGTCCCGTGCGATCCACCGCCGACGCCCTCGAACGAATCGTGGCATGGCGCACCGCTGAGCTCTCGATCGCCGAGCTTCGCTTCGACCCAGACTGGCTCGACCCTTGGACCCGCGGCCAGCAATACCGCCGAGGCGCAGCGACGGCGCTTCGTGCTGCCGCGAAGGTGCGCAAGTACACGAACTTCTCCGACTCCGACCGTTGATGCATTCGTTCACCGGCCGGATCAAGCGTCGCCTCGTGGCTGAGGCTTGGGTCATCGATGCTGCGAAACGCCACCCTCGAAGCCGTCAGCTGCGAGGGATCATCGAACAGCAACGCAGTCGACGCATCGTCGATGAGGCGGGTTCGATCGATGCGGCACTCGATCTGATCGTCGAGCGAGCCATCGAGAAGGGTCGTTCCTAGGCGTGGGTCGGCCCCTGCGAATCGCCGTGGTCACTCCCCTACCAGTGTCTGGCATCGAGGGAGGCAACGAACGTCATTGGCGATCGCTGACCGCCGCGCTGAACGACGTCGGCCACGATGCCGAACTGATCGCCGTCGTCAGCCCCGAGAACGACCTCGTCGAGGTCATGGCCTCCTACGCAATGTTCGAAGCCATGGATCTCTCGGCGTTCGACGTGGTGATCTCGGGGAAGTACCCGTCATTCATGGTGCGACACCCGAAGCACATCCGACACCTCAACCATCCACTTCGGGGGCTTTACGAGCACTATCCGGCGGGGCTGCCCCTCGATGTACTCCCTGAGCTCGTTTCGGAAATCGATGCCTGCGGTGAGGACGTCCAACGGCTCACGGCCTGGGCAACTGCCCAAGCCATCGAGCGCGCTGGCGACCCTGTTGTGGCCTTTCCCGGCCCATTTGCACGAGCGGTGGTGCAACGCTTGGACATGATCGGCCGGGATCGTCTCCTCGCCGAAGCGGCGGTGTCCGACACGGTCGCCAATCGACCTGGCTATGTCGATCCGAACCGGGCGATCTCCATCATTGCGCCGCTCGGCGATCTCACAATCGAGGAACGCTCGACCGTTGCGGCGCCTGCGGCCCTGACAGACCGCCCGTTCCTCTTCACGTTCGGACGCCTCGATCACGCCAAACGCTTCGAGCTCATCATCGCTGCCTTCCGTGTCGCACGACGGCTACCGAGTATGCGGCACGCCGAACTCGTTGTCGCTGGCGGCGGACCGCTTGCTGCTCGGTTGGAAGCGCTCGCTGGAGACGGGGTGCGCGTGGCAGGTCGCCTAGCCGATCACGAATTGACGGCTCATCTTCGCGCTGCCACCGCTGTGGTGCTGGCGCCAGTCGACGAGGACTACGGCCTCGT
The DNA here is from genome assembly GCA_964351995.1 of uncultured Acidimicrobiaceae bacterium. Classification (GTDB taxonomy): domain Bacteria; phylum Actinomycetota; class Acidimicrobiia; order Acidimicrobiales; family SZUA-35; genus SZUA-35. Next base: position 23,045 of record CAYGQE010000010.1, read on the forward strand.
GGCGGCTGAGGCCATGGCCGCCGGCACCCCCGTGATCACCACCAGCGACAGCGGCGGTATTGCCGAACAGGTCGAGCACGGGCGATCCGGTCTCGTGGTCCATCCGAAGCCTGCGCTGGTCGGTGCGGCGATGCGGTCGCTCGTCGACGACCCGGCACGTGCGGCCACCATGGGCCGTAGCGCCGCCGACGCCGTGCGTGGCATCACCTGGCAACCCATGTTCGACCTGGTCCAGGAGGTCGCTGACGACGTCGATCGACCGCGAGTCTTGCTGCTGTCGACCTTCCCCGCCGACCCGGTCACCAGTGGTGGTCAGCGACGGCTCCGAGGGATGGCTGCCGGTCTTCGACAGAACGGTTGGGCCCCAACCATTCTCAGCCTGACCAATCGCCTCGGCCCTGGACAGACGCGGCGACGCCGCACTGCCGACGGTGTTGTCCACGTGATGGTCGGCCGAAGTGCCGCCCATCTCGAAGCCGACTTTGCCATGTCATCACTGCTCGGAACCCCGGTCGATGACGTCGCCGCCGCTGCCCTTTGGCCAGCGACCCCGGCCTTCGAGGCCGAACTCGAGCGCCAGCTGGACGCCACCGACGTGGTCGTCCTCAGCCATCCGTTCCTGGCCATGGCCCTCCCCATTCGACCAGGGGGCCCGCCAGTTGTCTACGACAGCCACAACGTCGAGACCAGCCTCAAGGCAGCGATGTTCGATCACATCGATGGCGGAGCCTGGGTTGCCGACCTCGCTGCCGAGTGTGAAGCCGAGGCGTTCGACCGCGCCTCGCTCGTGTCAGCCACGTCGGCTGCGGACCTCGATCAGTTCGAAGCGCTCGGTCTTCTAGGTACCGATGATCTTCGTGTCGTTGCCCCGAACCCGTTGGCGCCAGAGGTCATCGCTCCGCTGACCAGCGACGAGCGCCAATCGGCGCGAGAGCGCTTCTTCCTCGATCTTGGCCGGAGTGACGATGGCCGAAAGATCGCGCTCTTCGTGGCCAGCAACCACGGTCCGAACCGGGCGGCGGCACAACGTTGCCGCGATCTCGCAGCAGCTCGACCTGACCTCCACATCGTCATCAGCGGCAGCGTTCGCTCTGGCGGTGGCGCCGCAACCGAACTTGGGCCATTCGCTGCGAGTGATCTTCGACGATTGCATGCAATGGCCGACATCGTGCTCAACCCGGTGAGTGAGGGCTCCGGCACCAGCTTGAAGTTGATCGACGCACTCAGCCTTGGCATCCCCGTGGTGGCCACTGACGTCGGCGCTCGCGGCTTGGAAGATCCCGACCGGGTCGTCTGGATCGCAGACCCGACCACTTCTTCGCTCGGCTCCACCATTGACGGCGCTCTTGCCGACCGGGGTGCCTCGCAACGTCGCATCACCGCCGGCATCGACATCGCCACACAGGCCACGCCGTTCGAGGCAATGCGGGAACTGTCGGACCAGATGATGTTGCTCGTAGCCGGGGCGAACTCGTAGCCACAGCCCGAAGCCCCTAACATCGGCGGGGTGACCGACGAACTCAGTTCATGGAACGCAGCTGCCGAGTCCGAGCTTCGGGGTGTTCCCCTTGAAGACCTGACGGTGACCACGCCCGAGGGCATTCGAGTCAAGCCTCTGTACACCGAGGCCGACCTCGACGCTGTCGACCATCTCGGCTCGCTTCCCGGCGCGGCACCGTACGTGCGCGGCCCCCGAGCCACGATGTACACGAACCGCCCGTGGACCATTCGCCAGTACGCCGGCTTCTCGACTGCCGAGGAGTCGAACGCGTTCTACAAGGCCAACCTCGCTGCTGGTCAGATGGGCTTGTCGGTCGCTTTCGATCTCGCCACTCATCGCGGCTACGACTCTGACCACCCGCGGGTCACCGGCGATGTCGGCAAGGCCGGCGTAGCCATCGACTCGGTCGAGGACATGAAGATCCTCTTTGACGAGATTCCGCTCGACAAGATGTCGGTTTCCATGACGATGAACGGCGCCGTCTTGCCGATCATTGCCTGTTACGTCGTGGCTGGTGAGGAGCAAGGTGCCACGCCAGACCAACTGGCCGGCACCATCCAGAACGACATCCTCAAAGAGTTCATGGTGCGCAACACCTACATCTACCCGCCCGAGCCGAGCATGCGGATCGTGGCCGACATCATCGAATACACCGCCCACAATATGCCGAAGTACAACTCGATCTCGATCTCGGGCTACCACATGCTCGAAGCCGGAGCATCGGCCGAGCTCGAGCTCGCCTTCACCCTCGCTGATGGCCTCGAATACGTCCGCTCAGCTCTGGCCAAGGGGCTCGACGTCGATGCATTCGCTGGCCGCCTCTCGTTCTTCTTCGGCATCGGCATGGACCTCTTCATGGAGGCCTCCAAGCTTCGGGCCGCCCGCCTTCTCTGGGCCGAGCTCATGGCACAGTTCGAGCCGAAAAACCCCAAGTCCTCCATGCTGCGAACCCACTGCCAGACCTCCGGCGTGTCGCTGACCGAGCAAGATCCGTACAACAACATCGTGCGCACCACGATCGAAGGTCTGGCCGCGGTCCTCGGCGGCACGCAGAGTCTGCACACCAACAGCTTTGATGAAGCGCTCGGCCTTCCCACCGAATTCAGCGCCCGAATCGCCCGAAACACGCAGCTGATCCTCGCCGAGGAGAGCGGTGTCACGCGCACCGTCGATCCTCTCGCCGGCAGCTACTACGTCGAGTCGCTCACCAACGATCTGGCCAACAAGGCCAGAGAGATCTTGGCCGAGATCGAGGAACTCGGCGGCATGACCAAAGCGATTGCTTCCGGTATGCCGAAACTCCGCATCGAAGAAGCTGCGGCCAAGAAGCAGGCTCGGGTCGACCGTGGTGAAGAAGTGGTTGTCGGCGTCAACAAGTACGTGGTCGACAATCCAGAGATGGTTGACGTCTTGTCAATCGACAACACCGCTGTTCGAGAGTCTCAGGTCGCCAGGCTCACACAGGTGAAGGCCGATCGCGACCAGGTCGCATGTGAAGCCGCCTTGGCCGCTCTCACCGAGGCCGCTGCCGGCGATGGCAACCTTCTCGCTTCTTGCATCGTGGCAGCACGAGCCCGGGCCACGGTTGGCGAGATGTCTGATGCCATGGAGGTCGAGTTCGGCCGTCACCAAGCAACGACGCAGACCATTTCTGGCGTCTACGGCGCCGCATACGAGGGTGACGCAGAGTTCGCTGCGGTCCTGGCCAAGGTCGATGCGTTTGCAGAGGCTGAGGGGCGACGTCCTCGAATGCTCGTGGCCAAAATGGGCCAGGACGGCCACGACAGGGGCGCAAAGGTCATCGCCACGGCCTTTGCTGATCTCGGCTTCGACGTCGACGTTGGACCGCTCTTCCAGACACCGGCCGAAGTCGCACGCGACGCAGTCGACAACGATGTCCACATCGTTGGCATTTCATCGCAAGCCGCCGGCCACCTGACGCTGGTGCCGGCGCTCATCGCCGAACTGAAAGCGGCAGGGGCCGACGATGTCCTCGTGGTCTGCGGCGGCGTGATCCCTCCGCAGGACTACGACACACTTCGTGAGGCTGGCGTCGGGGCGATCTTCGGGCCCGGCACCAACATCTGTGATGCCGCCGTCGACGTGATCGACCTCGTCTCAGCCGCATCCTCGGACTGAGTGCGCCTAGTCGTTCGACCCATCAAGGCGTGGGCAAAAACCCCCGATACTCACGTTCATGCGCTCTCCCCAACGCCGTTCTTTCTCCGCCGCGATCGCACTCGGTACGGCAATTTCACTGCTGACCGCAGTGCCAGCAGGCGCCGCGGACGCTGACCTCACGCTCGACGCAGAGATCACCGTGCCGTTCAACAACTTCTTTCTCGGACATGCAAGGTTGTCCGAGAGCGCAAGCAGTCCGGCGTACGGCGACGTGACAGGCAACGGACAGGCCGAAATCGTGATCGGCGGCATGGACGGCCGGCTTTCGATCATGCGGCCGAACGGGAGCACCGTCACCCGGCCGACGATCGGCGCAGGCGCCATCCACTCCTCCCCCACGCTCGCCGACCTGACGGGCGACGGCGTGCTCGACATCGTGGTTGGCACGACCAACGGCGATGTCGTCGCCATCGAGTCAAATGGCACCGAGATCTTCCGTCAGCGCACTTGCGTGACCCCGGGCAAGCCGTGCGATGTGAACGGTTCGGTTGCCGTGGGCGACATCGACAACGATGGCAGGCCCGAGATCGTGGTCGGTGGCGGCGGTCACCACCTGCATGTCTTCGAGACCGACGGTTCCTATGCGACCGGGTTCCCGGTCGAGACCTTCGGCACGACCCTCGCCAGTCCATCGCTCGCCGACATCGACGACGACGGTTACCCCGAGATCATCGTCGCCGTCGACATCAACTTCGGCGGCTTCTTGCCGGTCGGCTGCCAGACCTTCGGTGCATCGGTTCGGGCCTACGAACACACCGGTGCCGCCAAGTGGCATCACTGTGTGCCGGGCGAGATCATCACGGCGAGCCCGGCCGTCGCTGACATCGACAACGATGGCAAGCTGGAAGTGGCGATCGGGTCGGGCATGTACTTCAACTCGCTCGGCGAGCCAAAGCGCCCCAGCCAGTTGGTTCGCGTCCTCGACGCGACAAACGGTCGACTCCAGCCTGGCTGGCCCGTCGACACCGGTGCCATCACCATCGTGACGCCCGCTGTCGGCAACATCGATGATGATCCGGAACTCGAACTCGTGGTCACCACTGATGATGGCTGGATCAAGGCCTACGAGCACGACGGCTCCGCCAAGTGGAGCCAGTGCGGTCTCTTCGAAGGCAACCCGGGCGAACCCAACCCCTTCACCTGCCCCTACACACCGTTCAACGCACTCGGCTCGCCCGCTTCGATCGCTGACGTCGACAACGATGGCGAGCAAGAAGTCGTGGTGTTCATGCACACCGACGTCATCGTCATGAACGGTACCGACGGTCGACCCGAGGCCAAGCTCTTCACCGAGGGACGCTACGTCTCACGGGCCCAGCCCACCATCGTGGAGCACAACGGTGAGGCGACCATCCTCGTCCAACAGCTGCACGAATTCGGCGGCAACGGGCCATCCAATCAGGACAAGCTCGTCATCTCCATGATCGGTACGGGCACGCCGCTCGGCGCCGCCGACTGGCCGATGTTCGCCAACAACCACCAACGCACGGGGGCAACGCAGTCTTCATGGGCCGGTGCCTCATGGATCGAACCGTGGTTGAAGGCGCTCTACTCCGATCTGCTCCAACGCAACGCCGACCAGGGTGGCATCGACTACTGGACCGGACGGCTCGGAAGCGACATGAGCACTCACGACGTTGCCACCGCCTTCGCCACCAGTGATGAATGGCTCGGTGTGGTCATCGACGGCCTCTACGAGGACATCCTCGGTCGAGGTCCGGATGCTGGCGGTCGTGCCTTCTGGATCAGCCAGCTGCAAGCCGGTGTGCCTGCGCCGCAGGTCGTTTCGAGCTTCTTTGCATCTGACGAATACTTCGCATCGGTCGGGGGCACCAACCCGCGGTTCGTCGACGCCCTCTATGCCGGAGTGCTGCGGCGCTCGCCAGATGGCAGCGGCCGAGCGTTCTGGGTTGACGAGCTCGACCGAGGGGCACCTCGCGGCATTCTGTCGACACGGGTCTTCCGTTCCTACGAGTCCGGCGGACTGCGGGTCGATGGCCTCTACGACCGGCTGTTGAATCGGGCGCCCGACGGCGGCGGCCGCGATCACTGGGCCACGTACCTGACCACCGGCGACGAAGTGGCGCTTGCTGCCCAGATCGTCAGCAGCCCCGAATACATCGATATCGCAGAGCAACGTTTCGGCGGCTGATCGGAACGAGAAGCCCGATCGGAACGACAGGACGCGACTCCAGGCCATGTCGCTCAACGAGCTGGACGCTTTCTAGCATGGAGCCGTGGATCCACTAGCCGAGGGTATTGCCGAGCACCACCGACCATCCTTGGCCCGTGCGATCACTCTCGTCGAGTCCAGTCGTCTCGACCACCGTCAACGGGCCGCAACGATCATCGACGAACTCAGGCCGCTCGGGCGTACGTCGCTTCGAGTTGGCATCTCGGGAACGCCAGGTGTTGGCAAGAGCACGTTCATCGAAGCCGTTGGCTCGACCGTGATCGGAAGTGGTGCCCGACTCGCCGTGTTGGCGATCGACCCGTCGTCCGCAGCGACGGGCGGGTCGATCCTCGGGGACAAGACCCGCATGGCGAGCCTGGCACAACGGACGGAAGCGTTCATCCGGCCTTCGCCCACCTCAGGTGTGCTGGGCGGTGTTGCTTCCAAGACCGCTGATGCCATCCAGCTGTGTGAAGCCGCAGGCTTCGATGTCGTGTTCGTGGAAACGGTAGGGGTCGGCCAGTCCGAGACCATGGTCGCTGACATGTCCGACGTCTTTGTGCTGCTCGTGGCCCCCGGAGGCGGTGACGACCTCCAAGGCATCAAGCGAGGCGTCATGGAGTTGACCGACATCGTCGTGGTCAACAAGGCCGATGGAGACAACCGAGATGCCGCACTTCGGACCGCCAACGACTATCGGAACGCCCTCCACATGGTTCGCCCCAAGCGGTCGGATCTACCGACGTTGGTCGTCACCTCCACCTCCCAAGAACCGTCTGCAGTGGCATCCGTGTGGGACGAAATCGTCGAATTCCATCGCCGCCTCAGCGAACTCGGTCATCTGCGGTCGGAACGCCGGAGGCAGCATCAGCAGGCATTGAATCGCGAGATCGACCGCCTCACCCTCGCTGAACTCGCCGGCGATCCGGCCCTGGCCTATGTCCGTCGACAGCTCGAGGAGCGCGTGGCGTCTGGTGAGTTGGCCAGCAGTCGCGCTGCTCTGAACTACTTGTCGGTCCTCCAAACCCGATTGACTCCCGAAAGCCACTCATGACCTCACTCGCTCTCCGATCCGCACGCAGCGCCGTGTCCTACCTCCCGAGCTCCAGTCTGTTGGCGTTGCGGTCGCTGCCCGAACGCCTCAGACGCAACGTTCCCCACGAGGCCGATTTCGCATGGTTTGCCGGGATCACCAAGCCGTCACCTGTCGTCATCGACATCGGGGCGAACCGGGGACAGAGCATTCGATCGTTACAGCTGTTCCTCACCACCCCGTGCATCCACGCCATCGAGCCGAATCCGCTGCTCGCTTCCCATCTCGCAACGAATGCTGAGCTCGGTGGCGGCTCGATCACGAACGTCGCGTTGTCCGACGGGACCGGCACCCTCGTCCTCTACGTGCCTCGGTACGGCCACACCCACTACGACACACGCGCCTCGGCATCACGAGATCAGGCAGCCTCGTTTCTCACCAGTGACTCGTTCTTGGGATTCACCGACTCCCGGTCTGGCGTCGAACGGATCGAAGTCGAGATGCGAACACTCGACTCACTCGAACTCGCTCCTGACATCATCAAGATCGACGTCGAGGGCGCCGAACTCGGTGTGCTCACAGGCGGCAGCCACACGATCACCGAACACCAACCGGTCATGTTGATCGAAGAGCCAAGTGACCAAGCAATCGAACTCGCCAGGTCGTGGGGCTACGAGTCGTTCGAATACCGAAACGGGACGCTCCAGCCAGCCACGGGCAACTCGTTGAACACGTTCTTCTTGGTGGAGAAACATCGCGTCGGACCCGATCGGCTCGTCAACTGAGATCGGTGTCGATTTCACGCTGAACACTTGCTCTCCCGAGAGCCACGCCGATCAACGCACCAGTCGCGTCGACCATCGTCGCGATGAAGCGCGAAACCAAGGCGGCAGCAGCGACGACGCCGACCGAAGCAGCACCGCCGAAGAACAGCACGAGAATCCCCTCACGAACGCCTGCGCCGGCCGGAGCGATCACGAAGAGCAGCCCCCCGACAAATGCCAAGGCGAATGCGGCAATGGAACGGACCGCCAGCATGTCCGTTTCCAGTCCGAGGCTGTCGGCAACGACGTAGAACTGCAGGCCGTTCAGCACCCAGCCCACGCAAAGAACTGCGGTGGCGACAGCGAGAGGCTGAGCCGATGGGCGAGTGTCCGGCAGTCGGCGAGCGATGCCAGCGGGGAGACGCTGGCGAACCGCTGGCCATTGCCGCAAAGCCAGCACACTGACGGCAAGAGCACCCATGACTGCCGGTCCGAGCCAAAGGAACCGAAAAGGCTCGAGCGCCCCCCAGGCCACTACGCCGACGAGCACTCCTGACGACATCGCGAGCAGCAGGGCCAGGAAGAACGACGCAAGGTTCGCTCGTCGACCGACGCCCTTCTCCTTCCCCATCTGTACTTGGGCAACGGCTGCCCACACCGATCCGGGGAGGTACTTTCCCGCCTGACTCACCAAGAAGATCCCCGCACCATCGCGGTGCGAGATGGTCTCGCCGAGGCTTCGCAGAACGATGACCCATGCTGCGACCGAGCACGCCAGCGATCCCGAGGCCAGTGCCGCCGCCAAGGCGAGCCGGCCGATCGAGACCGATGCGAGAGCGTCGGACACTTCCGGCCAGTCAGAACGGAACGCGAAGAAAAGCACGGCGGTCACTGCAACGAGGTAAAGCACACTGAGCAAGCGCCGAATCGCGGGCACCTTGCCACTGTTGGTCAAGGCTGCGTCGATGCTTCCGGCTTCTTCGCCAACAGGATGAGACCCGTCCCACGGCCGGAGGACTCGAGCGGACGTTGCACGGTGGACAGAACGCGTCCGGCAAGCTCGGTCAGCTTTGCCGAGCGCGTTGACGGCTGAAGTTGACGTGCGCTGTCAGCAGTGACTTCGTCCATCGGCCGATCCATACGGTCGGAGCGCTTGGCAAGAAGATGCCGACCCTGTTCGAGGAGGTTGCCAACGGGGAATCCGTAATGCACGACCTGCGTGTCGACGAGGCCGAGCGCGGCGGTCAACTCTTCGATGTCCGCTTCGTCGTAGCGGCGGAAATGGCCGGCAGCTCGATCCCACGGGCCGTACTGCTTCGAAAAGGCCGGTACGGACAGCAAGAGGTGCCCGCCCGGACGAAGTCGCTCGACCCACTCAGCAGCGACTGCGTGGTGATCTTCGATGTGCTCGAGCACCTCGAACGCGCAGACCAAGTCGAAGGGCTCGTCGGCGGGAAGAGCCTCGAGCGATTCGACAACGATCTTTCCTGGAAGTCGCTCGGTGGCGACGGCTCGAGACTCAGCGTCCGGCTCGACGGCCACGTAGCGATCGGCATCCAGACGAGCGCTCACACCACCCATGCCAACACCCAACTCGAGGATCGACGATGGCTGGACGTCAGCCAAGAGTCTGCAAATGATCTGCAGTCGCATCCATCCCGAAATTGACAACGGTGCGCTCAAGAGAAACTCCTTAGTCCAGTCAACACGAAACTCGTGTCACAACGAGCAAAGAGTAGCGAGATAGCTCTGCCAGGTCGTCGATGGGGCAGGAGCATCCGCCACAGCGGATCGAAGCTTCGCGAGACGATCACCGGCGTACAGCGAACGTATGGTTGCCGCCAGCGCCGAGGGGTCGCCCGGAGGGCACACGAACCCGGTGACTCCGTCGATGATCTGCTGACCAAACCCAGCAACGTCGGTTGCGATGACAGGAACCCCGAGCTGATGACCGAGGAGGACGTTCTGGGACCCCGTCCCCGAGCGATACGGCAAGACGAGAGCATCACAAGCGGCAAAGACTGCTGGCACCTCCTCGTCAGCGACGTAGGAGGTGCGCAGCTCAATCCTGTCAGTCAAGCCACGTTCTGCGATCGCCTCGACCAGCAAGCCACGTTCGCCCCACAGTTCGCCACAGACCATCAACCGCACGTCGTCCACCAGGACCAGCGCATCCAGCAGATCATCGAGCCCCTTGTAGGGCCTGATCAACCCGAAGAACAGCAGCGTCTTGGTGACTGGATCGCCGCGTCGGTCGGCCCGATGCGATGTCGGCGGGTGTGGGGGAAGCGGTTCGATGTCGACGTTGTCCGCCGCGAGCGATCTCGCAACCTCAGCCTCAGCCCCACTGTGGACCACGAGGCCATCAGTGAAACGCAGAAACATCGACACCAAGAATCGATCGCCCATGCGCGGCTCGTGCGGCAGCACGTTGTGCGCCACGACCACGAAGCGAGCTCGATTCCGGCGAACGCCGGCAACAACCCGGATGACCAAGAAGGGGACGACCTGGACCGGCACCACGAGGGTGAAGACCACACGTGAGCGAGGCCGGCAACGCCACCCACACCGCACCCAACTCACTGGGTCGAACCAGCGCAAAGCCGTCTTCACCGGGAGGTCAGAAAAAGCAATCCGGTCTGGCCTCGGCACGTATTGTTCGCCGGGATAGAGGAACCGGGGATACTGGGCAGCCCACGTCTCGATGTGTGTGTCAATGCCGACGCCCTGCAATGCCTCGGCAAGATGCGCCGTGTGTTGGGCGATACCACCTTTGAATGGTGGAACCGGACCGATGATCGTCACGGATGTCTCGACCGTTGTCACTCGCTCGACGACCTCGGTGCCGGTTGGCATCGGCCGATCTCGAACAGCTCGTCCACGTCGGTCTCGGTGAGGCAGCGGTCGGACAAACCGAGCACCTGGCTGATACGTGCCTGCGATGATGGAGGCACCCAGCCGGTGTCGTTGAAGATGAAGATCGGGCGGTCGTTGACTACGTCGATGAAAGCCAGAATCTCGTCAGCATCGGGCAGGGTGTCATACAGATGCAGCACACCGGAGCTCGCTGGCGTCTCGGTGACCAGGTAACTCGCTGTGACCGTCACGCGATGAGGGAAGAAGACCTTGTCGAGACGACGAGTCATCACGAGGCCATCTTCTGGCACGACCGCGAGCACCGCTTCTTGCTGCTGAGCGGTGGCATCCAGCAGTCGTCGAGTGTCCGCCATGCCGTTGGGTTGCCAGAGCACAGTGGTTGCATTGACTCCAACGCAGAAGCCGGCGAGCACGACAGCCCCGACTCTGGGTACCACGTTCTCGGAATCCCAGAGGACAGCGAAGCCGATCGCCGTGGCGATGATGACGAGCGCCATCACTGGAGCCAAGTAGCGCAGCATGCTGGCATTCGTCAGGAACGTGCCCGTGCCCCACAACGGTGAAGAACTCGCAACGCCGACGAAGAAGATCGAGCCGGCGCCCACGATCAAGACGTGTTGACGCTGGATCGGCAAGTGTTCCTGGTCAGCGAGGCGATGGGCATACGCACCAGTGACCAAGAGCGGGAGAATCTCCGGCCGTGCCAGGTACACGCCGAGGTTGCCGATGGCGGCTTGGGGCGAGAATCCGATCCCGCCGCTCTGCCAGCCGACGGCGTCGAGCACGGTGGCGAACTCGCTGTAGCCAGTGACCGTCGGCGACCCGTAGACCCAGGCGTTGAACAACATCACCGGCACCAGCGCGGCGGCACCACCGGCGGCCGCCCAGGCAATCCGCTGGACGACCGAGCGACGCGTTTGCGACACACCGACACACGAGGCGAGGAGAACCGATGACCACCAGGGGAACGTGGCGTAGTGGAAGCCAACAGCGACGCCGGTCAAGACGCCCGCGATGAAGAACCGTTGACCGAGGAACGACGGCAGCGGGAGCCGCCGGTCGCGATAGCGGAGAAGAACAAGCGCCGAAGCAAGTCCGGCCGACACGCCGAAGAAACTCAAGCTGACGCCGCCATAGGAGCCAGCCCACCAGATGACGCTCGTCAGGGCGAGCACGACACCGACCCACGACGCAAGCTGATGGCGCGTCAGTTCCCAAGTGATGAGACCCACCAGCGCCGCTGCGAGCAGTCCGCCGAGCAGCGACAGCAGAACTCGCACGGACGCTCCACCGACCGACGTGGCCGCCGCCAAAGCCACCGGATAGGCGAAGTCCTTCGGCACCAACGATTGGTCGACGATCGACCCATCGCGGGGAAGCAGAGCAATGACGCGGTCGTCCGCGACGGGGCCGCTGAGGTCATAGGCGGGTCTGCCTTCGGTTCGCCAGGCATCGGCGAGCACAGCTCGAACGTTGCCTTGTGGTTCGAGATACACCGGGGTCTCGTCCACCAGTTGCGGCCACCACACAGCAGCGTTGACCCCCGTCCAACCAATCACGATCACGGCGATGACGATCAACAACACACGGTCTGGACGAAAAGAACTCATGGTGCGCCCAACTCGATCGTGACCGAATCCGCTGCGCTGTCCCCAGCCCATTGAACGAATTCCTGCACCAACTCTGCTCGAAGCACCCACGTTCCATCATCAACCGACAGATCCACGAGATCCCTGGTCAGGGAAACCAAGACAACCTCAGATGCCCCGGGGCGTAGCGGTTCAGTGATGTCGAAACGGACAGGTTCGTGGATCCGTTCACCTTCGGCGGTCGTTGCCCGCCACTCAACGCCAAGACGCACCGCCAACCCTCCGACGGGCAGCCTGCTCGGCGGGATGAAGGTCGATGACGAGGCGTTCGTCACCGTGACCAAGGCCTCGATGGTCCGGTCGCCGCTGTCTTCCTCGACGAGTTCGATGCTGAGGTCAGCGGCGAGTGAGGCAAGTCGAGTTCCAGGGTCGGGGAAGATGGCTTGCTGCTGACCCAGGCCAGACATCGCAGCCGGAGATGCCCAGAGCCAGTGGCCTCTGCCCTGCTCCCAACCAATGGCCCTCCACCCTGCGAGCACGGTTCCGAGATCTGGTCGAGAAGAGATCACCAGATCATCACACGGCGACACATCTCGGTCGGAGTAGAAGTACTCGAAGGGAACATCGAGCAGGAGCATCTGATAGTTCTCATGAGCCCAAGGGTCTCGCAACTCTGTCTGATCGAGACCAACACAGCCCGTTGCCCCAGAAACACGAGCTTGTTCCAGGAGCAGGGTGAGCTCGCCTTCGTTCGAAACCCGGTCGATGTACGCCATCGAACGTTCGAACGGCAGCGTCGCCGCAGTGAAGAACAACAGGAGCAAGAGTGGCAGAACGAGCGTGGTTCGTTTCGCACTGACCCGGGCAATGAACAGCATCATGGCTGCGCCGAACAGGGCGATCAGGATCGGGTCGATGCGATTGGTCAGCCGTATCGGCAAGCCGAGCCCAGACACGTTCAGGATCTGCAACCGGGTCTCGAAGGCCTCGTAGCCCCGGACTGCGACAAGAACACACGCCGAGACCACAAGGACTGCCGGACCTGCGGAAGTCATCCATTTCGGCGGGCTCCGATCCAGCAAGATGAGTAGCCCGACCAGCAACGGGATCGGCATCACCACTTCGAGGTACCGGCCGTAGACCGCAAGGTCACCCTGCCCCTGGTTGGTGAACAGGGCGCTCAGCACTGCCGCCAGGCCGACGAGCACGAGCACGTGGAGGTCGCCGTCCTCGTCCAACGTAGGTCGCTTGGCCCGCCAGGTCGTTGCACCGATCGCGATCATTCCGACGACAACGAGGCCGGCAGTCGATGCCGTGAGGTTGATGACCTGGCCGAGCAGCGAGAACGGCAGAACCGCGATCGATCTGATCGATGCATTCGCACCGATCAGGTCCACGAACGACTGGCGTCCACCGAGTGAATGGAACGTCTCGACATCAGCTGCAAGGAACGAGCGTGCGATCAGCGTCGAGATCGCACCGGAGAACAACATGCCCGTCCCCAGACGCCGGGTGGGCTTTTCGAGCATCAGCACGATCGCTGCCGCCACGATGATCACCGCAGCTCGAGAGTGCGAGCTGGCCACCAGGCCGAAGGCGAGTGCAGCCGAGATGGTCGCTGCCGTCTGACCTCGCCGCAACATCCATCGAACGATGATCACCGACCAGATCCCTGCGGCGATCAACAGATTGTCGGCAATGGCAAGCGTGGCGAAATACTGGAACGAGGGGTAAAGCAGCACCACGACCGACGCCAGCGCGACGCGCCGTTCTCCCAGGTCAGGGAATCGGTTGATGCCAATTCGATACAGACCGACGGCGCTGATGAGACCGAGAGCGGCATTCATCGTCTGGAACGCCCAAGTGATGAGCTCGAGGTCTCGGGTGAACAGCAGCACGGGAGCTACCAGCGCGCCGTAACCCGGCAAGTACCACCAGGGCGACGCCGCTCCCTGACCTGCGACGAACCGTGCGTTCGTGATCGCACCCGCCTCGTCTGGGAACACGAAGGGCCGCGAGATCAACGCCGACATCACGAGGTAGAAAAAGGGCACCAACAGCAGGAACGGCGAAAACCCACTGGTGACCGCTGCGACCGAAGCCCGCGACGGCGGTTCGATCGATTTGCTCATCAGCATGGACGAAGCACCCGCACCCCAACATCATGTGGCGGGAACATCGAACCCGCATAGCGATGAGAGGATAGTCCGCGATGCCGCCCAGGAGCGGCCATGCTTTCGCGTTTCCCACAAGCATAGACAAGCACCCTCGACATCTTGGCTTCCCAGCGAGCGAGCCAGAGAACCCGCTGCTGCTGCCAGCGGAACTACAGTCTGCGTCTCATGCTGACTCGCAGGATCTCATGTTCTTTGCTCTGAACGACAACAGCGACAGCGGCCCTCGCCATGCCTCGATGCACCTCTGGCTCGAAGTGTTCGAAGCCCTCGGCCATCACCAGGCGACCACCGATGCGGCTGAACTACTGATCTCTCCACTGGCCGGCACCGACGGCCAACGTCTGAGGTTGTCTCCGGTGGCAGACCCAGCCCGATCCATCACCGTGTGCCTGCCATCAACGCAGAGGCTGCACGATGAGGTCTGGCCGCCGTTTGCCACGATCAACGCGACGAGCACCAGCGTCAGCGAGCCAGCAGGTGACCCCCTCTGGACCGCCGCCGACACTCGACTCGATGTGATCGTCTCTCCTGACGCAGATCCGTCGTCGCTCGACGCGATCCACGAAGCGCTGGCCACGATGCCGAACGGCGGAACCGTGGTGTTCTCGCTCGATGCGACGGGGCCAGCAAGTGTGTTCGTCGAGTTGGACGAGATGAAACAACCCGGGGACTCCCGACGTGTGCGGGCCGTCGATGCAGCTGCTGCGGGCTTCCCGATCGTCGGAGCTGCCATCAACGGCTCCGGGTTCGTCGAACACGGAATCACTGGCCTCGAGGTCAGCCCTGACAGCGCAGGTATCTCGTGGGCGTTCCGTCATCTCACCGAGTCACCGCGCGATCGTTCACGCCTAGCGCTCAATGCGCAGCGCCGAACGAACGTTCAGGGCGACCGACTCCTCGACGGGTTGATTCATGATCTGTTGTCTCCGGCGTTACGCAGGCGAGTCGTCATCATCAACACCTTCGCCGTCGACACGCCGGTGAACGGTGGCCAGCGCAGGCTTCGCCAACTCGCCGGGGAACTGGCACGTGTCGCCGATGTAGAACTCCTGGTGCTGTCTCAGCATGCAGATGTCGAAACCAGACGTCTGCTCGCCCCAGGCCTCACCCAGATCGAGATCCCGAGGTCTGCTGAGCAAAAGGATGCCGAGGACAAGATCTTCGATCTGCTCGGTGAACCAACCGATGACATGACCGCAGCGGACCTCGCCGCCACCACACCGGCTTGGGCGGCGCTGCTCGACGAGCGTCTGCCCGAGTGCGACCTGATCGTGTCATGCCATCCCTATCTCGCACCGACGATCCCCGTCGTCGACGGCATCGCGTTCGTCTACGACTCTTACAACGCCGAGACCAGCTTCAAGCGGTCCGTTCTGGATAACGACGACAACGGGGCGTGGCTGCTCGCAGCGACCGAGCGAGCCGAACGCAACGCCACACAGCGTGCCGACCTGATCGTGGCCTGCACCGGGGCCGACCTCGACGAGATCCGCCGCCTCGATGACGACCACCACGACGGAGTCGTCGTCTCCAACGGTGTCGACGTCGATGCGCTTCCATTCGCCACCGACGAGCAACGGCAGCGGGCCCGGTGGGAACTGCTCGATCTCGCCGGTCTCGACCCGTTCAGCGATCGCCCGATCGCCACGTTCATCGGCTCGTCCCACGCGCCCAATCTCTCCGCCGCCGAACTGCTCATCGCAACGGCACGTCGACGCCCCGACTGGTTGTTCATCCTCGCTGGCAGCCACAGCAGCGTGTTCGCTGAACAGCAGCGTCCGCTCCCCGACAATGTCACGCTCGTTCCCGTCTTCGACGAGGGGCTCCTGTGGCCGCTCATCGCCGGTGCCGACGTCGCGGCGAACCCCATGGTCTCGGGCGGCGGCAGTAATCTCAAGATCTTCGACTACCTGGCCGTCGGCTCACCAGTCTTGGCCACGCCTACCGGGGCGCGAGGCCTCGACAACCCGTCGTCGCTCGTCGAACTCGTCGAACCGACCGTCGACGGAGTGGTCGGTGGCCTCGACCGCCTGGTCGACCCCGCTGGCGCCTCACAGCGAGCCGAACGCTCCGCGGCCGGCCGAGCCTTTGTCGAGGCACAGGTCAGCTGGCAGACCCTCGGCGCCAAGTGGAGCACGGCTCTTGGCGAACTCGTCGGCGGTTGGATCGGCGAGAAGCGGCCCCGCCTCGACACGAGCCAGCCCATCATCCTGCTCGACAGGCCCCCACCTGCCGCCGACCCCGCAATCGCAACGATGCAGCGGGTGGGCGCCGCTGCCGCCGACGGCGCACCCACCTCGAGAGAGATCACCGTGGACCCAGCATTCCGAGAACACATCCGCAAGGCCAAGACCAACCGCAAGGTCGGCCGAGAGCTCCCCGATGGCGCCAGGATGGCGCTGCCGAAGAAGGCGCTGATTCGCGCCGGCCACGCCCTTTCGAACGAACAGGTGGTCTACAACGAGGCATCGATCGCTGCCATGGAGCGGCTGATGGATGTCATCAACGATCTGCGTCGAGATCAACTGGCCCTGACCGAGCGACTCGAAGTAGCCGAGACAGCTCTGGCCAACAGCGCGCACGCTCCCGCCACGACGACCTCGCCCGTCGTTCCTCCGGCGCCTGCCGCTCCGGCCACCGACACCCCGGCGCTCGATGCGTTCTACGAAGCATTCGAGGACAGCTTCCGCGGCGATCCCGCAGACGTTGCAAGTTCCACAGCCCACTATCTCGAGCGCATCGCCGATGCCCCAGACGGGCCGGTGGTCGATGTTGGCTGTGGCCGAGGCGAATGGCTTGGTCTGGTTGCCGCCACGGGTCGCCGAGCACTCGGCTTCGACACCAATGCCGTGGCGGTCGAGCGTTGCGTCGCCGATGGGCGCGACGCAACCCACGGTGACGGCATCGCCCATCTCGAGTCTGTTTCCCCCGGATCCGTTGCGGTGATCAGCGCCTTCCACGTCATCGAACACCTCGAGTTCGATCAGCTCCACCGCTTTGCGCTCGCGGCACATCGAGCCCTGATACCTGGCGGCAAGCTCGTCTTGGAAACACCGAACTGTCTAAACCTGCAGGTCGGCGCCTCGTCGTTCTGGCTCGATCCGACCCATATCTCCCCCGTACATCCGGAGCAGCTCCGCTTCTTGCTGAGCCACGTCGGCTTCGACACCGTCGACGTCTTCGGCCTGCACCCCGACGAAGGCTCGACTCCCACCGATCTCGACGCCGATCCAGCTCGCAACGGGCTGCTCACCGAATTCCACCGCTTGGTGTTCAGCTCGGTCGACCTCGCCGCCATCGCCACCAAGGCGTGAACTCATGAAGATCGCCGTGGTGAAACCAGAGTGGAACGCGCAAGGAGGCTTCGAGCGATTGCTCGATCACCTGCTCGATCACCTCCGCGAGGTCGGCCATGAGATCACCCTGCAACCGGTCCCCGCCATCCTCACCCCCCGACCCGTGTGGGGCGTACCGGAGGCCGAAGATCATTGGGCCTCACATCCAGAGTTCTACCGATACTTCGTGCTCGCCGAGGACACCCGACGTCTCGATCTCCGACGCTTCGATCTCGTGATGACCACGCAGCCACCCACGTATCTCGCAGACCACCCCAACGTGATGGCGCTCTTCTACCACCAGGCTCGCGTGTTCTACGACCTCGCCGAACCGTTCGGAATCCTCGGCGACGTCGATCCGGCGCATCACCGCGCAGCAGCTGCGGTGGTGCAAGCATTCGACAAGCCGTTGGTCGGCAACGTGCGCCATTGGCTCGCCGGCTCCAACGAGTGCCGAGAGCGCCTTTCTGATTTCTGGGGCATCAGCGACAACGTTTCGCTACTCCACGCACCGGCGCTCACCGATGTCACGAGCGATCCACCGCCGTGGTCGCCCACGGGGCCAGTTGTCTGCGTCGGTCGTCACGAGTGGCCGAAACGAACCGAGCTGCTGGTGTCCGCAGCACATCTCATGCCTCACCGACCCGTCGAGTTCGTCGGCGGCGGCGGTCGCCTCCCGTACGTGCAGGCTCTCGATGCGAGGCTCGCCACCAAGGGCGCTGGTCCCGACGATGACACCGCATGGATGACGTCAGCCCTCGGCGTCACCGCTCCCAAACAATCGCCGAAGTCGAACGTGGCATTTCTCGGCAACGTGAGTGACCGAGAGCGCAACGAGCGATATGCGGCTGCCTCCGTCGTCGTTGCACCCGCCTACCGCGAGGACTACGGCCTCACGGCGCTCGAGGCGATGCTGTGGAAGCGGCCGCTCGTGGTCTGTGCTGATGGCGGCGGCCTGGTCGATCTCGTGACCGAGACCGGTGCCGGGCTCATCGTCGAACCGACCCCTGCCGGGATCGCCGATGGCATCGAGCGCATCGTGAACGAGCCGGGGCTCGCCGAGTCGCTGATCGAGCGCTGCGAGGCCGTGCCCTCAGCCTTCACCTGGGACCGTTGCCACGCCGAACTCGATGCGGCCATCGAGGCTGCAGCAGGCTGAGCTCTACCCCTGGTGCCAGTCGACAGAGACCGGGATCATGGTGGTCCCCTCCAACACGGTCGAGTTCTCGACCCGGAAGTCGAGCACGGTTTCACGGTGGTCGTAGCTGACGCTGACATCGTGGTTGTGCAGCCCGACGCTGACGAAGTAGGTGCCTCCCAAGAGGGGCAACGATTCGAGCCGCAGCGTCACTGCGCCATCACCTTCGAGCATCGAACTCGGCGCCGCGTCGAGGCGGTCAGAGTTGACGCCGAGCAGGCGACGCCCGTCGTTGTCGTGGATCTCGATGGCGATCGCGACATCGTCGATGGGGGCCGAGGCGTGATAGCCGACCTCGATCTCGAGGGTCCCGCCTGGGTTGATCCATGGCTTCTCCGGGTCTGGCCAACGAATGACGACATCACGAAACGAGATCTCCTGTGAGGCCTCGAGCACATCAGGGGTGGCGAAGTCCCGAGGGACGTCGAGCCCACCCTTCTGGAACAGTTCCCGCAAGGTACGAATCGCCGCCGGCGGCTCGCCGACGACCATCATCTTTCCGTGGTCGAGCACGGCGGCTCGATCACAGACCTGGCGGACCATGTCGGCCGAGTGCGTGACGACGACGATAGTGCGACCCTCGCGCTGGAATCGCCGCACCTCGCCCATGCACTTGCGTTGGAACGACTCGTCGCCGACCGACAGCACTTCGTCGACCAGAAGCACGTCGGGCTCGAGGTGCATGGCGACCGAGAAACCGAGTCGAGCGAACATGCCGCTCGAGTAGCGCTTCACCGGGGTGTCGGCGAACTGCTCGATCTCGGCGAAGGCGAAGATCTCCGGGATTGCATCTTCGACGTCGGCGTCGGAGAGGCCGAGGATTGACGCATTCAGTTCGACGTTCTCCCGCCCCGTCAGGTCTGGGTGGAACCCTGCGCCGAGTTCGAGGAGCGCCGATACCCGGCCGACGGTCAGGATCGTGCCCGATGTGGGCCGAAGGGTCCGAGCGATGCATTTGAGCAGTGTGGACTTGCCGGAACCGTTGTGTCCGAGCAGACCGAAGGTCTCGCCGGCTTCGATGGTCAGCGAGACGTCGTCGAGTGCCCAGAAGTCAGCGTCTTCGCTGCGGTCGCGACTGACGAACCGTTCCTTCAGTGTGGTTGATCCAGCATGAGCGAGGACGAACTTCTTCGACACGCCCTGGACATCGATGGCCGGAGGCGTCACAGCTGGTCCCCGAAGGAGTCTTCCCGATGAGCGAAGACGCGCAGGCCAACGACGATCAGCGCGATACCAACCGCACAACTCACCAATAGCGGAGCGAGGTGCCAGGTCAGCGAGAGGTCAGGCAGGACAGGTGCACCTTCAGACGGCGTCGGTGATGGGTTGTAGAGCACGCGCTGGAAGGCAAGGATCGGCGCCAGGACGGGGTTGATGTTCGCGACCCATTCGTTGTCACCGAGGCCCGACGCAACGGCACTGTACGGAAAGACCACGGCCGACATCCAGAACCAGGCAGTGAGGCCAACATCGATCAAGTGTTCGATGTCGCGGTAGCCGACGGTGAGTGCGGCGAGCATGATGCCGAGGCCCGTCGTGACCAGGACCACGGCAACGATCGCCAACAGCAGGATTGGGAAGCCCCTCAGATCAGGCGGGTGTTGGAAGATCAACATGCCAGCGACGAGCACGATGGCTTGCAATGCCATGTTGACCAGACCGGCGCCGATGGACGCCAGCGGCAAGACCTCGCGCGGGAACCAAACCTTCTGCACCAGCGCCCGGTTCTCGATCAATGAGCGTGCCGCGGCCTGCACGCTGCCGGAGAAGAAGTTCCAGACGAGCAGCCCGGACAACATGAAGATGCCGAAGAGTTCGACCCTGGTAGGCAGAAAAACCGTGAACACCAAGGAGAACACCACGAGATACATCGCTGGGTTGAGCAACGACCAGAAGAAGCCGAGCACCGAACCCTTGTAACGAACTCGCAGCTCGCGTCGAACCAGATTTCCCAGCAACGCTCGATGACGGTAGACATCGCCAACGCGCTGGACGGCGCCGCGCCGTTCGCTCACATCGACTTGCGGCATCTCGGGATGCACCGCTCTCATGAGGTCTCGCTCGTTACGCCTGGTTCGGGAATCAACGACGAGCCGGCGCATCGGCAGCTGACGCTCTCGATGTTTCCGGCGTGGTGATGTCGAGATCGGCTTCGAGGTAGTGCGACGGCGGTACGCCGAGATGTAGCTCGAGACGGCGGACTCGCTCGTTCACCCGTTGGGTGACCAGGCGATGGCCGGCGATCAAGTCGGCAACGAAGGCGAGAGCGAACACCTGCACCGCCGCCATGACGAGAATCGCACCGAGGATGATCGACTGGAGATTGCCGCCTCGCTCACCATTGACGATCCAATTGTTGAAGAACGGGACGAAGGCGACGCCAGCGAGGAACAGCAGAGCCCATCCGAGTGTGCCGAAGAAGCGCATTGGTTCGTTGGCTGCGAACACCCGAGTGATGACCACGGCGTTGCGACGCATGTAGCCCCACATCGAGCCAAAGAGCCGTGACTCTCTGGTCTTGGGGTTGGTCTGGACCGGGATCGACGCAACGGCGGCGTTCATCTTGCCAGCTTGGATCAGCGACTCGAGTGTGTAGGTGTAGCGGTTGACGACTGTGAGCTGGATCGCCGCTTCTTTGCTGTATGCCCGGAAGCCGGAGGTCACGTCAGGAACCTCCGTTGCGGAGGCCTTGCGCACCACCCAACTGCCGAACAACTGGAGCTTGATCTTGAGAGTCGAGAACTCGTCGATGTTCCGAACATCGCGATCGCCCACGACCATGTCGGCCTCGCCGCGCAGAATCGGCCCAACGAGCAACGGAATCGCCGCTCCGTCATATTGATTGTCGGCATCGGTGTTCACAACAACGTCGGCGCCCAGCTTGAGCGCAGCATCGATTCCGGCCTGGAACGCCGTAGCCAGCCCTCGATTCTGCGGCAGTTTCACGATGTGGTCAACACCATTGGCTCGAGCGACGTCGATGGTTCGATCCGAGGATCCGTCGTCGATGACAAGCCATTCGACGACATCGAAACCGGGCACAACACGCGGAATGTCAGCAAGCGTTGTCGGAAGCTGTTCTTCCTCGTTCAGGCACGGGATCTGGATGATGAGCTTCATGGCGTCCTGTGGTTTGCGGGCGACGAGAGCATACCCACCGGCCAGCGCCACGCTCGGCATGGGCGAACTACGACCCCTGGCTGATCCGGAAGTATTCGTCAGAAGCTGCCAGCTCGGCGGCGAGGGCCACGTCGTCCCGTGAAAGCAACTGTGCTGACCAGAACGCCAGACCACCGGCGTCGGGGCCTCGCCCGAGCACCTGCTGATACAGCTCGGCAACGCGGCCGTTCCTGGACTCAATCGAGCCGTAGAACCCGGCTGCGACACGGCTTCGGCTCATCTCACCGCTGTCGAGCACGTCGGTCCAGTAGCTGAGGCCACCGTCCTCTGGCGGGCGGCCCAGAATCTCCACGTACAGCGCACTGACGAAGCCTCGGTTGCTCGAGCCGACCTTCGCGAAGAACTCGGGCGAGCCATAGAACTCAGCGGCCACGCTCTGCAGTCGCCGCCCGTCGATCATCTGATCGAGCCAGAAGGCCCGACCACCGGCATCTGCTGGCCGCGAGAACACGATCTGGTACAGGTCATCGATCTCGACGCCAGCCCACTCCGGCGACAACGACAGTGCCGCCGTCAGCGCAAAGCGAGAGCCGCCCTGCAGCAAGCTGTTGACGGCGCCAGAGCGTTCCTCGGTTGTTGGTTCCCGCTGCAGGAAGAGTTCGTAGGCGGCATCGACGTAGTTCTGGTTCGCTGCCAGCGCATCGAGGTCGCCGACACTGAAGGTGAACCACCGAGACTTCAACGTGGCAGGAAACTTCGACGAGTTTCGTACTTCATCGCCGGTCAACGAGATGGTGCCGTCCTCGAAGACGAAGTCGACTCGGTTCACATGGCCGCCGTCGGGACCGTTACCGGTGCGATCGGCCTCGTTGATCGCCAGCAGCGACCCCAGTCCTTTGGATTCAATCCAGCTGGTGAGATCAACGGTGATTTGCCAGTTTCGATTGGGGTTCGATGCGGTCGCATCGCCGAGATCCTGCACGGCAGGGAATCCGCCCAGCGCCGAAGCATCGACGGTCCAACCGCCGCTGCTCGAACTGAATTCGGTTCGGGCAATCGAACCGTTGCTGAAGAGCCGGACTTGGCCGGCGGTTGCCGCGATCGCGGCATCGGTCGACGCCTGGAAGCCTTGGATGATGCCGCCACCGAGGTCTCGGTAGCGACCGCCATAGACCTGACACGTGGTGGTGTCGCAGGTGTCGGCGTACGGCTGATATCGAGTGTCGAGCGAGAGTGCGTAGGAGCGAGCTGCGACGGCCTGTGCTTGGAGTGCTGCTGGTTGCCAGCTGGCCGGGACCTCGCGGGGCAGCACGCCTCGCAGATACTCCTCGATCGACACGATGTTGATGGTGCGAGTCGTACCTCCGATGTTGACTGCCCGCAAGGAGCCCTCGTAATACGAGGACGTGCCGTCGTTGTGGCAAACCCGAGCCAAACCGGCGGCACCCGGGGCCGAGGTCACCGGGTTGGCATCGACCGACGTGACGCCCGCGAGCGGGTGCACCGTCATGTCGGGTTGTCCATCAGCCCACGACCCCGAGCAGCCCGGCTTGATCCTCAGCTCCATGCCCGTTGGTGTGCTCGACAACCTGCCGGCCATTCCCTCAGGAATCGCAGGGATGGCAACGGGAGCCGACGCGTTGGTCGCCGTGGTGTCGGTCAGCGTCATCGAACCAGACGAGAGCTCGAACCGCATCGGTGTGCCGACCTGCGATCCATCGTTGCTCGAACCACCGGCTGAAGACTGGATGAGCACCCGCACGTTGTTCGGGTCCACGCCGGACGGCAACGGCACCGGCATCGGAGCGCCCACGGTGTTCGAGTAGAAGTGGTCGAGGATCTCGGCTGCCGTCCAACCGAAGTCGAGGGCGTAGCCCTGCGCTCCGTACTGGCTCATTCCTCGCCCATGGCCAAAGCCACGCCCGTTGATGGTGACCACCACCGAGTCGTCGTCCTGTGCCGCCGCGGGATCAGGGCCGATCACGACGATGGAGATGACGAGAACAAGGGCCAAGAACGGGCGAAGCAAGCGGGGCATACAGGGCGCTTTCGTCAGTGGAAATGCGGAGCACTGCGGATTCATGGACACAAAAGCCATCGGCGGGCGGAAACGCCCGAGGGGCGTTATTCCGTCACGCGATCGTAGTACTCGCCGGACGTAGCGAGCTCCACAGCGAGACGAATGTCGTCGATTCGGTTGAGCTGATCTGCCCAGAACGCTTGGCCTCCAGCCTCTGGCGCCCGCCCGAGAATGCGTTGGTACAAATCCTCGACCCGCCCGTTGCGTGACTCCGGAGACGAGTAGAAGAACGCCGTGACCTGATAGGGGCTCATTCCCGCTGCCATCTGGTCGCGCCAGAACTGGATGCCGCTTGCGTCGGGTGCCCGGTCGAGGAGCGCCCGATAGAGCTGGCTGAGCCAAGCATTGGTGCTCCCTGCCGCCTCGACGTACTCAGGCGAGGAATAGAACTGAGCACCGATGTCCTGGGTCCGTGCCCCATCGGCCAAGCGATCGAGCCAGAACTGCAGGCCGCCAGCATCGGGGGCCCGCCCAAGGACGTCTTGGTACATCTGGGTGATGACCACACCGGCCCACTCGCGGGAACGAGCGAGTTCGGCAACCACCGTGGCTGAACCGATCTCCTCCGCACGATGGGCAAGCAGATCATTGGCTCGGCCATCGCCACCTGATCCCAAGAACAACTCGCGCAGTGCGGCGGCGTATCGCATGTCGTCGGCATCGAGGCTGGTATCCCAGTCGACAACGGCAGCGTCGATGGCTGTCGGTGAGCCAACCGTCGTGCTGATCGGCTGGATCCGGCGCTCATCGCCGAAACGGACGTACCGTCCCTCGCTGTCGAGGACCCATCCGCCGTACTCCCCCTGCGCTATCACAGCACGAGCGGCGCCAACTGACGACTCTGGCTGCCATGCCGGAGCATCGCCGAATGCGTGAAGACGCCCGGTGCGATCGAGCACCCAGCCTCCTCGCACGCCATCGGCGCTGTCCTCGCCGAAGAGGGCGACGTCGATGGCATCGACGGTTGCACCCAAGCTGAGTTCTGGCGCTCCACCAACCCGATGAAGGCTGCCCGACGCCCCGAGCACATAGCCGGCGCCTGACCCATCAAGAGCAAACGCCACCGCTCCCGTCGAAGGGCGACTGGCTGCGGTCCGGTCTGGAGCTCCCCCGAAGCGGAAGATGCCACCATCTGAGGCCAATACCCATCCTCGCCCCTCATCGCTTCCCACGGCGAGATCAACTGCGGTTCGCGACCCGGCTGGCGCGCCGCTGATCGCTGGAGCTCCTCCGAAGGAGGTGAGGCTGCCGCTGGAGTCGAGCAGTTGCCCTCGATTGTTTCGTCCGGCAACAGCTACGCCAACAACACCACTGGGCAGCGGGTCGACAGCACGAGAGAACGCAGCACCTGCGGAACGCAGTCCACCCGCTGTCTCGAGCGTCAGCAACGCTGGCCCGAACTCGGCGGGATTGCGCCCAGCGGGAACGTGCGGTGATGGGGTGACGTGGCCAGGTGCTGCCGACTGCCGCATGCCCGGAATCGAGGGGTAGAGGAGATTGCCAGGACATGCCGTCAGACCGAGGTCACGGTGCCCGACGATCGACGGCATCTCGACCCAAGCGCGCTCTGGGAAGCGGTGCGGCGGTGAGCTCGATCGATTCTGGAGCCAGTTCACTCCCAAGGGATCGACGCCGTGGAACGAAAGCTTCCACTTGGCCACTGCTTCGACCGCAGCAACAGACGCCGCTGTCGGCGCGCCCGAGGTGTGGTGGCTTCCCAGCACGGCGACACCAACGGTCCAGGTGTTGAAGCCCTTTGCGTGTCCGCCGATGACGGGTTGGTCGATGCCGCCGCTTCGACCTTCCCAGATGGTGCCGAACCGGTCGACGAGGAAATTGTACGCAATGTCGCACCAACCGTTGATGACGGCATGTGTGCGATAGATGCTTCGCAAGATCGCAGGAACATCGCCTGCGCTGTAGCTGTTGGATGTGACCGTGTGGTGCACCACGACCGTGCGAACGTTGTTGGCGTAGAACGGACCACCATCACAGCCGTTGTTGTCTGACTGCCACCCGTCTGTGGCCCAGCTCGACCGAGCGCGAATGGTCGGTTGCGGAGCCGCCGTGCTGAACGCAAGCGTTCTGGCTTCCGCTGGGTCGGTGTCTTCGGTGAGGATGTTGCGAAGTGCCTCGACCGTGACACGCTCGGCGGAGCCGCCGAACAATGTGAGCTCGATCTGTTCGGCCCCTTCGCCAATCCAGATCGGGCCAATGGCCGAAGCTCGGCCGCCGCCTTCATCACCGGCGAAGAACCCGTCGGGTGCCTCGTTGAGCGGCGTTTCGACCTCGAGCCACTCGCTCCACGTCCCGTTGTTGAGCGAGCGGAACAGGAACGTCGCCACCTCACCTTCGGTGTCGATGATGATCATCTCGGGTTCATCAACGAGTTGCAGCGCCGTCGCCCGCTGCCGGGCCGCCGTGCGGTCACCAGACGGAAGAGGGAACGACATATCAGTGGTCGTGATGGCAAAGCCATCCTCTTCCACCGTCTCACTCGATGGTGCCGACGCTGCCCCGGCAGGCGCGATTGCGGCAAGCCCAAGAATTCCTATGATCCCGAGACAGGCGAGGACGAGACGAGGGCGGGGCACGGCGGATGAGACTAGTTGCCGAAGGTCTCCCCGGATGGTCACCGACCGGGGATTCAATTCACTCAGCGACGACCTCCACGGTGATGCCATCGGGAAGACCCCCTGGACAGCCCGCTTCGTTGACCCAGCCGATTCCGCCGATGAAGAGATCACCAATCAACTCGTACCGACCCGGCAGAAGTGGTTGGCCATCGACCCCGATGACGACGTCGATCGTCACCGTTCGCACTTCGCCACCTTGAAGAGTGAGCGCTCCTGTATCGACGATCACCGGTGGGGTGTTGTAGCTCGACTGACTCGGGTCGACGAATCGGTAGGCAACCAGGCCGGGACGGGCACCACCGGAGGACATCGAAGCGACGTCTGATCCGGTGTTCTCGATCTCGATCTCGGCCTGCATCGTGGACCCCGACACCGCCCGCGACGGGAACCCAACGAATCGAACCACTACGTCTGACGCATCGGCGGGTGCCACCGCCGGAGGTTCGAGCAATTGCCGCTCGGATCGAGGATCGGTGAAGACCACGCGGTGATCGATGTAGCGAGCATCATCGATCGGAGCGATCACCACGTCGTAGGACGTCGTGGCCGGACATTCGCTGCCCAGCACGAACTGCACATCATCGGCCCAGAACTGACCGCCATAGAGGTTGAGGAAGGCGAAGGGCTCGGCAATGAGCGCTTGCTGGGCTCCGCTCGCTTCGACGGCGTCGGCCATTGCCCGCAGATTGACCGTGTCACGGCTGTGTCGCTCGACGTGTTCGCTCGAGGTGTGGAGCCCAATACCGACCAGCACCGGCATCAAACACACCAGGACAAACGCTGGCCATCGCCTCGCAATGACGGCTGCTCCGAGCGCGACGGCGGTGACAGCAGCACCGATCACGACGGGCAGTCTCGACTCGACCAGATCTGCCATCGAGGCAAAGAACGGCGCGTTGATCGGGGCATAGGGCCGTCCGACCTCGAAGGTCTCGGTTCCCCACCACAAGGTCGCCGCAGCGCCGAGAAGCAGCGGAGCGACCGATGCCCCGATCCAAGGAATCCCTTTCCAGCCCGAGGCCTTCGACAGCAGCATGGCCGCACCGAATGCCATGGCGAATGGTCCAAGATGATCGAGGTACCGCCCGTAGACCGCCTGGTCAATGCGAACGACTTCACCACCCGAGATCGTTGCGGCAACCAACCACCCCAAGATCGTGGCCGCTCCGAGGAAGAATCCGACCCGGTGTCGATCAGACGCGTCAGACGATCCGCCGGCATCAGTCCCCCGAACCCATCGGGCCCCGGCGCTGATCCACGCCGTGAAGGCGATGAGCCCAAGCCCGAACGTTGCGGCGACCTGGTACCAGGCAGCGCCGATGAAACTGCCAATCCAGTTCGACGGCCGTTCGAGAAGGTTCCGCAGCCGCAGCGTCACGCTGGTGTTCGATCCCAGTTCGATGGCGTTCCCCGCATACAGCTGCCCAGCGACGTGATCGTGGAAGAGCCTGACCGCAACAATGCCGGTGGCCAGCACGACCACAGCCGCGGCCACCAGTCCAAGTCGGTGGCGACGTCTGCCGTCAATGGCCAAGCCGAGCAGCACCACAAACGAAAAGACGATGGCTCTCGGGTGCACCAAATAGAACAAGACGGCCAAACCCACCAAGGCCCACATTCGCCATGCTGTGAGCTCGTCGACAACCAGCCAAGCGAAGAGCACGAACATCAAGATCAGCAACGACTCGGTCCAGACCAGTCCGCTGGTGACCATCACAGCGGTTGACGAGGCGAAGAGCGCTCCAACCAACACGGCCGCTCCCGTTCCCAGCGCGAACAGCCGGGCCAGCAACCGTGTCGTGAGCACTGCTGCCAAGACGAGCAGCGCACCGTTGAGACCCGTTGCTGCCCGGTGAAACGCCTGAGGTTCATCAAAGATGACCGTGAGTGGGCTCAGCAGCAAGCCGTAACCGGTGTGGAGAAATCCAGCTTGCATCTGGACGTCGGGATACCCCGGGCCGAAGTATCGAGCGGCGGCCACGTACCCGAGCTCGTCGGCGTAGATGAATGGTCCGAGCAACGGGCGGAGTGTGATCCACTGAAGGATCGCGGCATACAGCCCGACGACGAACTGAGGGGTCCGCCACCCTTGGCGAGCGGTGGCGGGGCTGGTCACGTGGCCGGTTGTAGCACCTTCGGCATACAGAGGCCATCCAGCTCGACGACCTCGATCAGTTCACGGTTGGCGTACGTGACGGGGTTGTCAGGATCGATTTGGAGTTTGTACTCCCGGAAACTCATCTCGAGCGCATCGAAGGCAAGCAGTCGACCGCGGAGTGAGTCCCCGATGCCCAGGATGATCTTGATTGCTTCGAGCGCCTGGATGGTGCCAACGATGCCAGGAAGCACGCCGAGCACACCCGCCTCGGCACAGCTCGGGGCCAGTTCGGCCGGCGGTGGTTCGGGCAGAAGGTCTCGGTAGGTCGGGCCGTCGAGCGGGTCGAAGACCGTGATCTGTCCCTCGAATCGGAAGATCGAGCCGTGCACCACGGGAATGCCGAGCTTCACCGAGGCATCGTTCAGGATGTAGCGACTGGGGAAATTGTCTGCGCCGTCGACCACGACGTCGTAGCCGTCAAGGATCTCGAGGATGTTGTCGGCACCGAGTCGGGTGTCGTAGGTGTTCACGACCAGATCTGGGTTGATCAGTTCCAGCGTCTTCTTGGCTGAATCGACCTTCCGCTCGCCGACGCGGTCGAGGTTATGCAGGACCTGACGTTGCAGGTTCGACTCGTCAACGACGTCCATGTCGACGATGCCGATGGTGCCAACGCCGGCCGCAGCCAGGTAGAGCGCCGCCGGCGAGCCCAGCCCACCAGCGCCGAGCATCAGCACCTTGGCGCCGAGCAGCTTCTGCTGGCCGGCTTCGCCCACCTCGGGGAGGAGCAGGTGACGGCTGTACCGATTGCGCTGTTCGGGGGTGAGCGTCTGCGGCATGATCCAGTCGCGGCCCTCGTCCTTCCACTTGTTGAAGCCGCCATCCATCGACACGAGGTTGGTGTAGCCGAGCATCTCGAGCGTCTTCACTGCGAATGCCGAGCGAACGCCGCCGGCGCACATCACGACCAGCTGGGTGTCCTTGTCAGGAATGAAGTTCTCGACCTGGGCTTCGAGGTTGCCACGAACGATGCCGACCGAACCCGGAACGACGCCCTGGGCAACTTCGTCGGGCTCACGGACGTCGAGCAGGGTTGCGCCGTCGAGGCGGAGCGCTGCACCTTGCTCGGTGTCGACTTCGCGAATCTCAGCTTTGGTCTGTGCGAGCAGTTCTCGGAAACTGGCCATGGGACACCCCTTCGGTGAATCTCTAGTCGATTGGTCAACAATCGCTCGGTGGACCGTATTCCGCCCCGACCAAAACCAACGGATCAGCCGCTCGTCGGCCACCGGGCATGGTCAGCCCAGGATCTGGGGGAGCACGTGACTGATCGAGCCTCGGACGACAACGTCAGCGAGGTGATCCATCTCGGTGGGTGAGCCGTTCACGATCGCCACACGTGCGCCTGTCGACTTGGCCACCGGCACCACGTTGGCAATCGGATAGACCGCCAGCGTGGATCCAATGGCAAGGATCAGGTCACAATCGTGAGCAGCGAGCTCCGAGCGCTGGAGATCCTCCATCACCAGGCTCTGGCCGAAACTGATCGTGCTCGACTTCAACAGGCCGCCACACTCGAG
The DNA here is from genome assembly GCA_964351995.1 of uncultured Acidimicrobiaceae bacterium. Classification (GTDB taxonomy): domain Bacteria; phylum Actinomycetota; class Acidimicrobiia; order Acidimicrobiales; family SZUA-35; genus SZUA-35. Next base: position 53,387 of record CAYGQE010000010.1, read on the forward strand.
ACACGGCGGGTCGTCTTCGCCGCCGTCGACGCGTTCCAATGCATGTTCCATCGGTGCCCGGAAGTCGCAGGTCAAGCAGACAACTCCTCGGATCGACCCGTGGACCTCGACGATCTTGTCAGGGTCCGAGCCGGCGGCAGTGTGCAATCCATCGATGTTCTGAGTGATGAGCAGATGCAGTTTGTCGAGCGCTTCGAGCCTCAGCAGCGCTTCGTGGCCGGCGTTGGGTTTGGCGTGCCACACCGGTGAAGAACGGCGATTCTTCCACGCCCGCTTCCTCACCTCTGCATCCTCGACGTAGTGCTGGAGGGTGGCCATCTTCTCCGCACTCGGGTTCTTGGTCCAGACGCCATCAGGACCGCGGAAATCAGGAATCTCTGAGTCGGTCGAGATACCGGCTCCTGTCAGCACCACGATGCGTTCGGCATCTGCGATCAGCTCTGCGGCCGTTGCGATCGCTGTGTCGGCCTCGTCTGGGTGGTGGGGATCTCGGTCGCTCATCGACCGAACCCTAGCCAGCTAGCCTCGCGGCCCATGAGTCCGAGCCCCGCTGGTCCCCTCCGCCAACTTCTGGTGCGCACGCACCTGTTCGAGCCGGCCAAGGCGGCCAAGCACACCGCCGAGCGCCTCATCGAGAACGGCCGAGGCGCCGTTCATGCGAAGTCAGCGCCCGGCCCGGCCAAGATCGACCGGTCGCCAGACACACACCAGCTCCTTGTCGACTTCTGGGATCACGCCGGATCGAACTGGTATTACGACGTGCTGACTGTCGCCGCGATCAAGCGCATTCTCGGCCCCAACGACATGGCGATCGACATCGGCGCCCACACCGGTGAAGTACTCCAGCACATCGTCGCAGCCGCCCCCGAGGTGACGCACCTCGCCGTCGAGCCGCTCCCCCATCTCGCCGCCGACCTTCGGGTGAATTTCCCGAACGTCACGGTCGCAGAAGCAGCCCTGGTCGAGACCCCGAGTGGCCCGCTGCAGTTCCATCACGTGGCATCGAACCCCGGCTACAGCGGTATCCGCCAGCGATCATTCGACCGCCCGAGTGAAGAGGTCGAACTCATCGATGTCGAAACCGCACGGCTCGACGACCTCGTCACGACCGACCAATCTCCGAAGGTGATCAAGCTCGACGTCGAGGGCGCTGAGCTCGGCGTCCTACGAGGAGCGAGTCGCATCCTGACCCAGGACCGACCTGTCGTCATCTTCGAACACGGCCTCGGCGCTGCCAACCACTACGACACCACACCCAGGGCCGTTCACGACCTCTTCTCCAGCCACGGCTACGAGCTCTTCCTGCTCGGATCCTGGCTCGAGTCGGGGCCGCCGCTGTCGACTCAGCAGTTCGTCGACCAGTTCGAACAGCAGCGGAATTACTACTTCCTCGCCGCCCCCTCCAACCCGGAGTAGACAGCGGTGACACACTCATCGCAACGCCCGAGGTCGGTCAGAGCGACCGTCATGCAGACACCATCGCCCGACGCACTGGACGTTCTCACCGACCATTTCATCACCATCGACCACACGGGCCGCATCGTCGAGGTCCGCCCCGCAGTGGGCGACGACGTCGCCGACGTCACCTTGCCGGCAACGTCCATCCTGATGCCGGGACTCATCGACACCCACATCCACGCACCCCAGTGGACCCAGCGTGGCGTCGGCCTCGACCTCCCACTGGACCGCTGGCTCAACGACTACACGTTCCCACTCGAGGCCAGCTTCAGCGACGAACGGTGGGCTGCCCTGGTGTGGCAGGCGATGGTCCCGGCACTCCTGGCCGCGGGCACGACCACGGCGGTCTACTACTCGTCGATCCACGAGACGGCGACCCAACAGCTCGCCGAGACCTGCCTGGACTTCGGACAGCGCGCCTTCGTCGGGCGCGTCGCCATGGACCACCCAGACAGCACGCCGCCGACTTACCGCGATGTGTCGGCGACGGAAAGCATTGCGGCGAGCCGGCGCTCGATCGAGGCCATCAATTCGCTACGAGGCGATCTGGTCCAGCCGATTGTCACGCCAAGATTCATTCCCTCCTGCACCGACGAACTCCTGTCGGGCCTCGGATCTCTCGCTGCCGAGACCGGCGTCCGAGTCCAGACACACTGCTCGGAGAGCATCTGGGAACACGAGTACGTGCTCGATCGATTCGGCACGAGCGACACCCAGGCGCTCGCTTCGTTCGGGCTCCTGACCGACCACGGAGTCCTCGCACACAGCGTGCACATTTCCGATGCCGACCGGGCCGTGATGATCGACCACGGTGCCGGGGTCGCCCACTGTCCGCTGTCGAATTCGTACTTCGGCGATGCCGTGTTCCCCGTGCGCCGCCACCTCGACGCTGGCCTCAGTATGGGCCTCGGCACCGACGTTGCCGGCGGGCCCGAACACTCGATGCGGGCCACGTGCGGGCACGCCGTCACGTCATCACGCATGCTCGAGGCGGGCGTCGACCCGCAGCGCTCGGCGTGGCATCGACCCGGTGACCGAATCGACCTCACGACGGCCTTTTGGATGGCGACGCTCGGCGGGGCGGAACTCCTCGGGATCGAGGCTGGCCTCTTGCAACCGGGCCGAGTCTTTGATGCTCTTGCCATCGACCCCACCACCGACCCCTCGCTGCTCGATGCCCGCAGCCGAGGGAGCGTCGACGGCGAGAGCCACCAACGACGCTTCGAGCGGGTGGCGCGAGGCGGCGGCTCGATCACTCACGTGTGGGTCGATGGCGCACTGGCTCACCAAACATCCTGATTCCTCCGCTCCATTTTTCAAGAGACACAAATGTTTCTCTTGTGCATTTGTTTACATTCATTTACATTACTTGGACACTCGCTTCCCTCTTGCACCACTCAGACGAAGGAACGCAACATGTCCATGACCGAACCAAACCCCGCCTCGCCGTCCCAGCACTTTCCGGAACTGTCCCTGCACATCAGCGCAGTCGACGATCCAGTTCTCGCCCAGCTCGGATTCGACCCGAGGTCTGACTACGTCGAGCGTTACTGGCTCTCGATCCTCGGCCCGAGCGCCGTATTGTTTCTGCGGCGGATCGGCGCTGCGTTCGAGCAAGAACCAGACGGCTTCGACGTCGACCTCGTTGCGTGGGCTCAAGAGCTCGGCCTGGGGGCCAAGGGCGGCAAGCACAGCCCGATGTGGCGCACCCTCGACCGACTCTGCCGCTTTGGTCTGGCCTCGAGAAACGGGCCACACCTGGCGATGCATCGCCACATTCCGCCCCTGACGCAACGCCAGATCGAACGCCTACCCGCCCATCTACAGCAGGAACACCAAGCGGCCTGAGCCGTTTGGCTTCATGTGGCCAGGGACCAACGAGGTCAGTACGCGCCGTCGCTCTTGAGCACGGCCGGAATCGTCTTGGCCAAGATGGCGAGGTCGACGACGAGCGACCAGTTGTCGACGTAGTAGAGGTCGAGACGTGTGTACTCCTCGAACGTGGTCTCACTTCGACCAGACACCTGCCACATGCCGGTGATGCCGGGGCGAACACGCAGGCGTCCATAGAGGTCGGCGTCCCACTCGGCCATCTCCGCGGCAAGCGCTGGGCGAGGACCGACGAGGCTCATCTCGCCTCGCACGACGTTCCACAACTGCGGCAGCTCATCGAGCGAGGTCTTACGAAGGAAGGCGCCGATCTTGGTGACTCGGGGGTCGTCCTTCATTTTGAACAACGGGCCAGCGCCTTCGTTGTCCTCCATGAGATCAGCCATGAGCTCTTCTGCGTTGACGACCATCGTCCGGAACTTGAGCACCTCGAACGGCAAACCGTCCAAACCCACTCGCGACTGCTTGAAGAGAACGGGGCCGTCCGAGCCCTTCTTGATCAGCAGCGCAACGATCGCGAAGACCGGTGCCAGCACAACACACGCCATGAACGACATCAACATGTCGAACGTTCGCTTTGCCACGGCTCTCCAGCCGTGCCGTTGCACCGGTTCGACGTAGACGACCGGAAAGCGGCCAAGCGGACGGACGGTCAATCGCTTCGGAGCAATATCGGCCAGTGTCGAACTGAGCTCGACGTGAATGCCTGCCTCGATCAAATCTCGGATCAAGCGGTTGCTTGAACGGGTGTCAATACCGGTGGCAGCAACGACGACACCGCCGGCATCGTGCCTGCGAGCCGCGGCGAGAGTGGCGGTGACCAGATGGTTGGCATCTCCACTCTGATTGGGGTCGACTCGCTCCATGATCTGGTAGCCGAGCGAACGGTCTTCTGCGAACATGTCCTCGAGCTGTCGGCTCTCGACGTTGTCGCCGACCATGATGACCCGACGAGCGAGCTTTCCGCTGGCTCGCAGCGCGCCATACCGACGGCGGAATCCCTCACGCTCGATCGACAAACCGACCACCACGAAGAGGGCGGCGAGCACGATCCACTCTCTGGACACGTCGAGTTCGAAGCTGAATGCGGCGGCAGCAACCGTTGCGGTGGAGAGCGCGACCGCATCGATGATGCGGCGGATCTCATCGGCCCGACGGGTGATGAAGCGCGAACTGTAGAGCCGACCGCGGGAAAGCCAGAAGGTGATGGCCAGCACGAAGATCACGGCACCAGCAATGAGATCGGACCCGCTGTCGACGAGCTGATCAGCTCCAAAGAAGGCCAACGCAGACACCGCCAGGTCGGCGGTCAACAGACCTGCTTTCGCCTTGACCGTTCGAGCCGACGCCTTGACGCGTTCAACGGGTGCCAAGAGTGGCACCTCTTCATGTGCAATCGTCATCGATGTCGCCTCATCGCCGAAACTCGGTCCATACCGTCAACTGTCGGCAGAGATCCAGCCTCTCGTGAGCGATTTCTCCCCGCCGCGACCAGAAGTTGCCGAAGGCGGGGGCAATCGGCCCTTCGGTCAGGCTTCCGCTGGGCTCCAGTTGGCGCAGGTCTCTGCCAACAAGCGCACGCCGAAACCAGTACCGCCCTTGCGAATGATGCCGTTGTCCGACTCAGACAATGCGGCAATTCCGATGTCGAGATGGGCCCACGGAACGTCATCGACGAAGGCCTCGAGGAACAGGCCAGCCGTCAACGCTCCCCCGTACGGTGTCGATCCGATGTTGCGCATGTCGGCGACCACCGAGTCGAGCGTCTTGCGATAGGCGTCGGGCAACGGGAGGTGCCACACGTTCTCACCCGTGGCTGCGGACGCAGCCTGGACCTGAGCGATGACGTGGTCGTTGTTGCCCATCAGCCCGGCATAGTCAGCTCCGAGCGCCGCAGTCACCGACCCGGTGAGCGTGGCCATGTCGATGATCGCGTCGGGCTTCTTCTCGGCGGCGAGCGACAATGCGTCAGCGAGGACCAAGCGACCCTCGGCGTCGGTGTTCAGTACCTCGACGGTCTTGCCGTTGCGGGCCGTGAACACGTCGCCTGGCCGGGACGCATCACCGTCGATCATGTTGTCGGTGAGCGGAATGTATGCCGTGACTGCTGCGGTAGTCCCCATGGCACCGAGAGCGGTCATCGCTCCCAGCACAGCTGCTCCGCCAGCCATGTCGATCTTCATGGTCATCATGCCGGTGCCGGTCTTGATCGAATATCCGCCGGTGTCGAACGTGATGCCCTTGCCGACCAGGATCAGATTGGCGGTGGGCGTTCCCGTCGGAACGTAGGAGAGCATCAGCAGGCGAGCTGGATGGGTCGAGCCCCTGTTCACGAACTGGATCCCGCCGAGCTTTTCCTTCGCGATGCGCTTCTCGTCCCAGACCGTGACCTTCAGACCGCTGGTCTTCGCCACCTCGCGGGCCTTGGCCACGAAGGCGGTCGGCACGAGTGAGCCACCGGGCTCGTTGGTCAGGTCGCGTGCCAGCACGACGGCATCAGCGAGCGCCTGGCCCGTGGTGAACGCGGCCTTGGCGCCCTTGAAGCGGGCGACGACGCTGACCTTGCGCAACATCGGCTTGGGGTCAGACTTGAGCGGCAGGTACGCATAGGAGCCCAGCGTGGCTCCCTCGACGACAGCCCGCATTGCCTCGACCGGATTCATGTCGCCCGCAGCATCGACCAACGTGGTTGCCACCGCCTTGTGCTTCCCAACGGCCTTGACGAACGCTGCGGCTGCAAGGCGCAGTGCGTGCCCATCGACGTCGCCGGGCTTGCCCAAGCCCACCAACACCTGGATGGGCTCGGTTGCAGGCCCGGCGATCACGAGGGTCTGGCCGACATCGCCGGTGAATCCCTGCAACTCACATGTTCGAGCGAGGTCTTCGCCCAACGCATCGATGTTGCCAATGTGGACAGGCACATCAACGGCCGTTGCGCTCTTTGGAAGGGTGGACGAAAGGGTCAGCGTTGCCATCCCCTGATGGTAGGCCGCTGGGCTCTCGGTAGAAGGAACCTGCGACGCATTCAGGCCAGTGTCAGGATGGCCCGCGCCACGAGGTCGACACCGAAGGCAGTGAGGATGGCGAGATACAACAGCCCCGTCGCTGCCATCACTGCGCTGTATTGCGGTTCCTTTAACGCCAGCAACGTCACGTAAACCAACGCAATCGTGGTCACGACACACGCGACCCAGAACCAGCCGAGCATGCCGTTGTAGCCATCCTCGATCGAGCCGTTCAGCGACGAGATCATGCCGGTGGGGATCAGCAGCAGAACGACCTGCGGCAACCACAGAACGCCCGTCCATTTGACCAGTTCGAGCAACGGTGCCCGTGACATTCCCGGCTGGACCAGATACCAGTGACCGAGCAACATGGCATCGCTCACCGCACCGAGGAAGAGCGCACCGATCACCAAGCGAGCCGTTTGGAGCCACACCGGGTCCCCGGCAGAGAAGCCGGCAGCGACAACGCCGAGCAGGCCGAACAACGGCGCGATCAAATCGAGACGAGGATCGAATTCAGGACCGGACGCCAGTTTCGACTTTGCTTCTCGCTCGATACCTGTCATCTCAGCGACGCGGGTGCTCCTCGCTTCCACCAGTTCGCGCTGTTTCTCGACGCCGACCGCCCGGCGTTGCCAGGACTGTCCAAGTGACAAGACAACACCGATGACCACACCGGCTGAACCGATCTCGCGCACCGGCTGGACCCCGAAGCGGAGACCAATGACCAGAGCGAGCAGCGCCATCAGGCCATACGTGACGCGAATACTCCAGCCGTAGCCGATCCCGACTTCTCGGCGACGCGTGGTCACCCACCCGAAGAACAGACCACCGGCCGCCCATTGGAGCAGCACGGTCGCTGCGTGCAGTTCCAGCACGTCAGGCCTCGACGATGGCGAGCTGGTGATCCGCCTTGTTCAGTGGCCGAGGGCCCTCTGCCGTGGCAACGACGATGTCCTCGATGCGGGCTCCCCACCTGCCTTCGATGTAAAAGCCAGGCTCGATGGAGAAAGCGTTGCCCGCAACCAGGGGCGTCGAGTTACCAGACACCAGGTACGGATCCTCGTGGGCCTCGACCCCGATGCCGTGACCGAGCCGATGAAGGAACCACTGGTCGAGTTCCCCGTCGGCCATGCGGTCCCGGGCAGCAGCGTCGACATCTTGGGCCGGCGTTCCGACCTGCGCTGCGGCAACGCCTCGTTCCTGAGCATCGAACAGCACATCGAACGCATCACGGTACTCAGCCGGCGGTTCCCCGGTGAAGACCATGCGGGTGATGTCACTGCAGTAGCCGGGCATGCCTTCGGGTTCGGCCGTCGTGCCACCAAAGTCGCAAAGCACTGGCTCGTTTGGCTGGATGACTCGGTCACCCGCTTCGTGGTGCGGACTGGCGGAGTTCGGGCCTGACGCAACCAGAGCGAAGTTCACCTTCGCGTGACCCTGTGCTTTGATCCGGCGACCAAGATCAGCCGAGACCTCTGCTTCGGTCCGACCGATGAGTGGGATCTCACCAGACTGAAGCGCTGCGGCCACGATGTCGACGCCATCGGCCGCCCGTTGGAGCGCAGCGATCTCAGCATCGTCCTTCACCTGACGGAGCGGCCCGTACACCTCGCTGCCGTTGACCCACTGCGCGTGCGGAAGCCGGTGTTGCAAGCTGACCAAGAACCGAGCCCAAGTGTGATCGCCGATCGCAAGAGTTCCGGCCGAGCCGACGAGGTTGATCACTCGCTGGATCGGATCATCAGTCTCCGACCACCCGTCGATGGTGAAGAGATTCCCGTGATCAATGACGCGGGGCACCTCGAACCCGGGAATCACCAGTGTCGGCGTGCCGTCAGCTGGAACGACGAGCATCGTGAGCCGCTCGAGAGGCATGGCGCCGTAGCCAATCATCCACGGCATGTCGGGCCCAACCGACACCAAGGCAGCGTCGACGCCCTTGGCGGTCAGCGTCGAGCGGACTCGATCGAGGCGATCGGCGAAGACATTGGCGGCCGGGGAAATCTGCATTCGACGATCGTATCGGTGGCGACGAGGGCCATTCGTACCGGAGATCCACGCGTACCAGGGATTTGAGCCGGACGACCCTTTGCCCCAAATCACCCCGGCCGATCAAGAAGGCAAGCGGGAACCTTGGGAGCAGGAGTGACCACAACCAACTCGACATCCGTTGTCTTCACAACGGACGCGCACAACGATCGCTACCGGGATGCAAGCCGTCGGCTCGCAGACCGGTCGGCGGCGATCCGCGAGCGCCTCATGGCGGAACTGGCACAGGCTCAGAACCACCACGAACTCGATTGGCGGTCACTCCTGTCCTCACATCGCGAGATCGTCGAACAAGTCGTTGCCGGCTCCGAGCCGACCATCGAGACGTTCTGGGCTGCACATGCGCAACCTCGATCCGAGGAGTTGACCTCTCGCTGTCTGCACATCGTCGACGCACACCTGCTGCTCTTGTGGGACGCAGTCGAGGTGTTCGTCGAGGGGGTGCGTCCTGCACTTGCGCTGAACGGTGAGCCGCCGAGCGAGGACGCAATGGAGAGTTTGCGTGCCGACGTCGAGCGGTTGATCCAGCCCGTGTCGTCTGCGGCACCAGATCGCAGCACACTCGATGGACTCGGCGAACGCTGGCAAGAGCGGATGCGACGCCAGGCAATCCGACGCTACGTTCGCAGTGGAGGAGCAACTGACGCCTCACTCTCCGCAGCGGTGGACGCCCTCGAACTCAAGATGATCAACCAAGCACCGTGGGCCCACGCTGATCAGTTGTTGTCCGCGTTTGAGTTGGCCCACACCGAAATTCGTCGAGCAATCGCCAGTCGACTCGACCGAATGCTGAACGACCTTCTACACAGCTGACCAGGTGAGCCAACGCCGAGCAGGCACACTGTTGCGGTGCAACCCGTCAGCACCCTCATGTTCTTCGTTGGCTACCTGCTGGCGCTACCCATCGCGCTCCGGATGACGAGCGTGGTGGCACAGCAACACCGCATGGCGCTCACGGGTCATCAAGCTGGTGTCGGTCTCGCCACCGTCGGTTGGCTGACCAGGGGCGCCGTCATCGTTGCCCTTCTCCACGTGGCTTGGATGATCGGTGTTCGCTTGTGGTTCTCAGCGAACCCCAGCAGCAACAGCGGCTGAGCCGGCGTGGAAGCTCGAACGGGTCAGAGGACTTGACTCGACGTGTGAGATGCCCAGCTCGTGTTCGCCGATCTCCTTGAGCCTTGAGAACTCCTCTGGAGTCCACCAGCGGTGAACCGGAAGGTGGTTGGTGGTCGGGCGCAGATATTGCCCGATCGTCACGATGTCGACGCCGACCGCAGCGAGGTCCCGCAACGTCGCCACGACCTCGTCGAACGTCTCGCCCATCCCGACAATGAGGCCGGACTTGGTGGTGTGGCCAGCTGTTTTGCTTCGGGCCAGCAACGTCAAGCTTCTCGCATAGCTTGCCGACGGCCGCACGGCTCGTTGTAGGCGGGCCACAGTCTCGATGTTGTGATTGACGATGTCCGGCTTGGCGCTGAGGACGATCGCGAGCGAGTCCGCATCTCCTCGCAGGTCCGAGATCAACACTTCGACTCCTGCGTCGTTGCCCGAGCCATGGATTGCCCGCACGGTGTCGGCCACATGCGCTGCGCCACCGTCGTCGAGGTCGTCTCTGGCCACCATCGTGAGCACGGCGAATTCGAGGCCGAGCTGGGACACCGCATCGGCGATGTGCGCAGGCTCGGCGGGATCTGGCGCCGCTGGTTTCTGGGTGTCGATGAGGCAGAAGCCGCAGGCTCGAGTGCACCGCTCCCCCAGCAGCATGAACGTGGCCGTGCCTTCGTTCCAGCAATCGAAGATGTTGGGGCATCCCGCTTCTTCGCAGACCGTGACGAGATCGAGCTCACGACTGATCTTCTTGAGACGAAGGTACTTGGGATCGGTCTTCAGCTTGACCCGCATCCACTCCGGCTTCCGGGCGCTGACATCGAGGCCTTCGGTGACGCCAGCTTGGTCAAGCCGGCGACCGAGCTGCACGGGCACGCCGGCCCTCGCCGTCGACGCCGCCTCGGCTGCAGCCACCGCCGCCCGATCCGGAACGACGGCGTCGCCCGGCCCTTCGCCCCGTGAAAAGGCGGAGAGGTCAGAGGTCTGGTGCTTGAAAACGACATCGCTACGCACGATCGGACGTTCGGCAGCCAAGTTCTTGGCCATATGGCCGGCGACAAGATCGACCAGCGCCTCGGTGCTGATGTTGACACCTTCGGCTTCGAGGCTGGTGACACCCTTGCCCACGATGCCGCAGGGAACGATCTGATCGAACCAACTGAGATCGACAGTGTGGTTGAGAGCGAAGCCGTGCATCGACCGACCTCGGCTGAGCCGAACGCCGATCGCTGCGATCTTGCGAGCATTCGGGCCTTCCGGATCGAGCCAAACACCCGGCTCGCCGGTCAGTCGATCCGCCTCGACCCCAAGCTCGGCGAGTGCGTCGATCATCGCTTGCTCGACCGAGCAGACGTAGGCCCGAGTATCAGCCATGCCTCCACCGCGACGACCAGCGACATCGACGATCGGGTAGCCGACGAGTTGACCGGGGCCGTGGAACGTGACGTCGCCCCCACGGTTGACCTCGTGTACCGATGCTGCGATCTCGTCGGGATCAAAGAGCAGGTGCTCGGGTTTGGTGCGCCGACCGAGCGTGAAGGTCGGTGGATGTTCGAGCAACAGCAGGTGATTACTGACGCCTTCGAACAGGCGCTGTTGGAGGTCCCAGGCTTCGGCGTACGCGACGCGACCTAGCCACCGGATGTCGAGTGGTTGGGCCGGAGTCGTCATGAGTCGCTCAAGCGAGTTCTGAGACCCAATCGCGGGTCTCGATGATTTCGCGAACGCGGGCCAAGAAGGCGGCGGCATAGGCACCGTCGATGGCCCGATGGTCCCAGGCCATGGCCAGGACGCCCACCGAGTGGATGACGATGCTCTCGTTTCCATACGAGTCCTCGGCGACCACTGGCTTGCGCTTCACGGCGTCGGTCGACAGGATCGCCACCTGCGGCTGGTTGATGATCGGGAACTGCATCATCGTGCCGTAGCTGCCGGCGTTGGTCAGGGTGAAGGTGCCGCCAGACAGGTCGTCGGGAGAGAGCTGCTTTGAGCGAGCACGACGAGCGACGTCGGAAATGTCACGGGCAATGGAGCGCATCCGCTTGCCATCAGTGTCTTTGACCACCGGAGCCAACAGACCCTGGAAATCGAGGTCGACGGCGACGGCCATGTTGACGTAGTTGTGAACAATGAGTTCGCCGTCACCGATCGATGCGTTGAGGTGCGGGTACTCCCGCAGCGCATCAACGACCGCTCGGGTGATGAACGGCAGGTAGGTGAGACTGAAGCCCTCGGATTCCTTGAACGCCGCGCCGTGAGCCTTGCGGACCTGGTCGACACCTTCGTAGTCGATCTCGATGGCGGTGAGCGTGTGTGGAGCAACGCTCTTGGACATGACCATGTGCTCGCCAGTACGCAAGCGAATGTTGGACAGCGGCACGACGGTGTCGCGAGCGCCAGCCTGAGGCATGGGAGCAACTGCGGCGGCCGGAGCTGCGGCGGGAGCCGGTGCTGGCGCTGCGGCGGGAGCCGGTGCTGGCGCTGCGGCAGGTGCCGGTGCTGGCGCTGCGGCAGGTGCCGGTGCTGGCGCTGCGGCGGGAGCCGGTGCTGGCGCTGCGGCGGGAGCCGGTGCCAGACCGTTGGCCTCGATGTAGCGCTGCACGTCATCGCGGCTGATGCGGCCGCCAAGACCGGTGCCGGCGATCTGGTTGACATCGATGCCGTGCTCGTTGACGAGGCGACGCACGACCGGCGACAGGATCTTGCCTTCAGTGTTCGATGCGGCGGGAGTAGGGGCCGGTGCTGGAGCGGGTGCTGGAGCGGGTGCCGGGGCCGGTGCTGGCGCAGGGGCCGGTGCGGGCGCAGGGGCCGGTGCCGGGGCCGGTGCGGGCGCTGGAGCGGCAGCAGCCGGTGCCGGCGCTGCCTCGGGAGCCGGAGCAGCAGCGGCATCGCCAGCGCCGACGACGGCGAGGATCGTGCCGACGTCGACGGTGTCTCCCTCGGGCACACGGATCTCGGTCAGTGTTCCGGCGACAGGCGAGGGGACCTCGGTGTCGACCTTGTCGGTCGACACCTCGAACAGGACCTCGTTTTCACCAACCTCTTCGCCAATGGCTTTGAACCATCGGGTGATTGTGCCTTCAGTAACCGTTTCGCCCAGCTGGGGCATTTCGATGTCAGCCACGGTGGGTCCGACTCCTCTGTTGTTGCTTGCGGATGCTTCTGTTCTATCGCACTCGGCTGATCGGCCGAGCCGGTACTCCTACCAGTACTTCTGCGCTCAGCCGTGGAGTGACCGGCCGGTCATGGCCAAAACACTCTCGCCGAACAACTCGCTCATCGTGGGATGGGGCTGGATGAACTGAGCGACTTCATCGACGGTGGCCTCCCAGTTGATGGCCAGGTAGCCCTGGCCGAGCTGCTCGGTCACCCATGGGCCGACCATGTGGACACCGAGCATCCTTCCGCCCGTTCCATCGGCTCGCTTCTCGGCCACGATCTTCACCAGGCCATCGGTTTCGCCAACGATCATGGCCCGACCGTTGCCGGTGAATCGATGCTTGGACACCAGCACGTCGTAGCCGGCTTCTTTGGCCTCTGCCTCGGTCATTCCGGCGAAGGCGACCTCTGGATGGCAGTAGATGCACCACGGCACCTTGCCGTAGTCGACCGGCATGCCGTCTTCACCGAGGATGTCGGTGATGGCGAGCATGCCTTCGGCGAAGCCGACGTGCGCCAGCTGCGCAGTATTGATGACGTCGCCGACGGCGTACACGCCGGGCACGTTGGTTCGGCAGTATTCGTCGGCTCCGACAAAACCCCGCTCATCGACAGCGACCTGGGTGGCGTCGAGGCCAAGGGTCTCTGACGCCGGGCGGCGGCCGATCGAAACCACGACCGTTTCCGCCGTGACCTGCTGGCCTTCACCGAAGCTCACCGTGACACCGTCGGCGGTGGTCTCTTGGCCGGTGACCATCACACCGGCGTGGACGGCGATACCGCGTTTCTTGAAGGAGCGCTCGACCACTTTGACGATGTCGATATCGCAGTTGACGAGGATGCTCGGGGCAGCCTCGATGATCGTGACCTCCGAACCCATGTCGCTCATCATCGAGGCGAACTCACAACCAATGGCGCCACCGCCGATGACCACAGCGCTCTTGGGCAAGGAGGGAATCGAAAGCAGCTCATCGGACGTGACGATGCGCTGGTCGTCGATCGGGAAACCTGGGATCGTCCGGGGCACCGACCCTGCGGCGAGGATGACAGCGTCACCGCTGATGGCAACGTCGCCGGACGATCCGCCCGAGATCGACACGGTCTGGTGGTCGGCGCCAAGAGTTCCGACGCCGTCGAAGATCGTGACTTTGCGGTTCTTCAGCAGCCCGGTGACGCCACCGACGAGCTGGTCGATGATCCCTTGCTTGCGCTTGAGCGTCACACTCCAGTCGACGCCGGTGGTTTCGGCGGTGATACCGAAGGCCGATGCGTGATCGATCGTGCGCTTGACTGCAGCGGTCTCGAGCAGTTCTTTGGCGGGGATGCAGCCGACATTGAGGCAAGTACCGCCCATCTTGTGCTTCTCGATGATGGCGATGTCGAGACCGGCTGATGCTCCGTAGAGCGCTGCGGCGTACCCGCCTGGGCCACCACCGATCACGACGACATCAAAGTGCTGCTCGGACATGGATGGGGCTCCTGGGGTGTGGCGTGCTGTGCGGGTGGCGTTCGATACTCACGAAACTGCGAGGAACGGCGACGCCGACTCTAGCGTTTGCTTCGATGGCTCAGAGCCACGAGTCTCGGCCCCTGAATGCTGAACTCACACGACAATCAGGATCTGCACAGCGAACGCCACGAGGATCAATACGCCCGTGGCGAGAGAAAGCAGCAGCAACAGACGAGTACTCACCACGTCAGGCTAACGGGGCTCCAATCGACGGCACACAAACGAGTCATGAGCACCAGCCCGACTCGCCTCCGTTGACGTTTGTCCCCCTAGGGTCAGCAGAGCGACTACAAGGGTCACCCCATCGAGGAGCAGCAACATCATGGACGTAGCAATCACCGGGTCGAGTGGACTCATCGGCACCGCACTTCAGGCATCGCTCGCCGAGGCTGGCCATCGCCCCATCCGGGTGGTTCGCCGAACGCCGACTGCCGGAGCAGACGAGATCCAGTGGGATGTCGAGGCCGGAACCATCGATGCAGCCTCGCTCGAGGGGGTTGACGCCGTGGTGCACCTTGCTGGCGCTGGCATCGGCGACAAGCGTTGGAACGACAAATACAAGAAGCTCGTGCTCGACAGCCGAACCCAGGGAACGACCCTCATCGCCGAGGCCATCGCCGGGCTCGATGCCAAACCGTCGGTCTTCCTGTCCGGTTCCGCCATTGGTTTCTACGGCCCACACGGCGACGAGATCATCACCGAAAGCACCCCAGCTGGCGACACGTTCCTTGCCGACGTGTGTGTGCAGTGGGAAGCGGCAGCCAACGCCGCAATCGACGCTGACATTCCCACAGCATTCCTGCGAACCGGCATCGTGCAGACCCCCAAGGGTGGCGCTCTACAGAAGCAGTTGCCGCTGTTCAAGGTCGGACTCGGCGGGAAGTTCGGCAGCGGTGATCAGTACCAGTCGTGGATCAGCCTCGACGATCAGGTCAACGCCATCATCCACCTGCTGACCGCTGGCGTCACCGGTCCGGTCAACCTGACCGCTCCCGAACCCGTCACCAACGCAACGTTCGCGAAAGCGTTGGGCAAGGTGCTCAAGCGGCCGTCGTTCTTCCCCGTACCCGCCTTTGGGCCCCAGCTTCTTCTCGGCAAAGACATGGCCAACGCCCTGTTGTTCGAAAGTCAGAAGATCATGCCGACCGTGCTTCAGTCCTCCGGCTACGCCTTCGCCCACCCAGATCTTGAGTCCGGCCTGCGTGCCGTGCTCGGAAAGTGACCATCCGATGAGCGACACTGCCAACAGCACCGACAAGATCGTTTCCGGCAACCGCACCATCGGTGCACCGGCGTCAGTCATTTTCGAGCTCCTCGCCGATCCGGCTCGCCATGCAGAAATCGACGGTTCAGACATGGTGAAGGCCGCTCGCCCCTCCGGCCCGAAACGCCTCTCGAACGGTGCGAAGTTCGGGATGGACATGAAGATGCTGGGCATTCCCTACCGGATCTCGAACGAGGTCGTCGAGTTCGTCGAGAACGAACGGATCGCATGGCGCCACTTCGGCCACCACATCTGGCGCTACGAACTCGAGGCAATCGACGAGCACACCACGAAGGTCACTGAGTCCTTCGAATGGGGAACGGCCCGATTCCCTCCCATGTACGAGTGGGTCGGCTATCCCAAGAAGCACAAGGGCAACATCACTGCCACCCTCGAACAACTCGAGACCGTCGTCACCGCCTGACTCTGCGACTCCTTGATTTCTCACGCCATCGGCCGATGGGTCACTCACCTGTCTACAAGGGGTCGACGCCATGGGTCTGTTCACGAATCGCAAACGAGACGAAGACTTGGACGGTTTGTCTGAGGCCGCCAGCCTTCTCGCGCAGTTCAACTCGCCGGCGGACGAACATGCGGGCGGCGTCAACACGGCCGAGCCAGCACCAACGGAACACCGGTCCGATCCGGTTGCTGGTTTCCTCCCGTCCGAGCCCATGACGGACTTCTTCTCTGTGGAAGCCGTCGACGAAGCAGCCGCAGCACCTATCGCCGAAACCAGCGACTTCTTCGCCGTTGCCGCTTTCCCAACGTTCTTCTCCGAAGAGCCGACCGTTGCTCCGCTCGAGCGTCGCCTCGAGGATCGGCCCCGAGCTCAGGCCGGCAACGTGGAAATCGATGCCTCTGGGCTGCTCGACATGCTCGGCGTCGCTGCGTCGGCGGAACTCATCGATATCAGCGAAGCGCACCAGCGCTTTCTTGCGGACCACCAGCCGAGCGACAGCGACGACGCTGACGCCGCAAGCATCAAGGAAGCGATTCGCCGAGAGGCCAATACGGCCTATGCATCATTCCGGCTGACTCACGCAGCCTGACTCCCGGCCAGCCGATCATTCAACGGCGATCACGGTGAGGTCCGCTGCTTCGGCTGCTGCGGCAGTCTCAGCGTCGCCAACAGCGACGACGCCAATGACGCGCCCAAGCACCCAGGTGTTGCGCTTTGCCACTGCGGCGCCTGGCGCCGCGTTGTCGCCCTCGAGCACCACGACGTAGCTGGCGGCCGCCAACACCGAGTCGAACCGTTCGCGGTCGTGCTGGGGCCAACGCATGGCCGGATCAGCAAACGGAAGCACCACCGCGAGCTCCATGCGTCGTGATCGCGCCAACTCTGCCGCTGCCAATTCCACACCACGCCGGAGACCGCTCACGATGAGATCGTTGGCAGGGTCGAGCCCGTTCAAAATCCTCTGGAGTTCGGCGCGCTGCTTGTCGGTGGGCTGAGCAGCCCCGGTCACCCACAACGCCCGACCGACTGGCCACGGTGCTTCGGGCTCGACTGGCTCGGTGGCGGACGACGTGCCGGTCGCCGCCTTCGCCCCGAGCGCAGCCGCCACCGCTTCAGCGGCGGCAACCGCCAACTCGTCTGCCCGCTCGTTCCACCGATTGCCCGCGTGACCCTTGACCCAGACGAACTCGATCTCGTTCGAGCGTTCGAGATACTTCTCGATCAGTGGCTCCCAGAGATCCTTGTTCGCAACGGGCTTCTTCTGCGAGTTCTTCCAACCCCGCTTCAACCAGCCTTCGTACCAACGGTCATTGAAGCAATTGACGACGTAGGTCGAATCGGAGTGGATCCGCAGCGGGCCAGGGAGCGTCTCCACCGCACGCAGCACCGCCTCGAGTTCCATGCGTTGGTTGGTGGTCTGCTCGGCGCCGCCACTCCCGGAGACCAAGCCACCTGCAGCACCGTCAGGGACCACCCAGCCCCAACCACCAGGACCGGGGTTTCCCTTGCACGCACCATCGGTGTAGACGTCGGTCGATTTCACCGGCTCGAACCTAGCGAGCAACGAAGCGCGCCAGATCAACCGCTGAGGGGGCATGACGGTGCACAATGGTCGAATGACCATTGACGGCTTCCTCAGCCAGCTGCCCGACATCGATCCAGAAGAGACCGCAGAATGGCTCGAATCGCTTGACTCGATCAATTCCGCTGCGGGTAAGACCCGGGCCCGTTACCTCCTCGCTCGACTCAACGAACGAGCACGAGCGCTGCAGCTCGGCACGTCCGAGGCGGTGTCGACCGACTACGTCAACACCATCCCCACCGAGCAACAGCCGTTCTTCCCTGGCGATGAACACCTCGAGCGCCGCATCCGTGCGTTCATCCGCTGGAACGCTGCCGCCATGGTCGTACGAGCCAACAAGACCGCCGACGGCATCGGTGGCCACCTGTCAACGTTCGCTTCATCTGCCTCGCTCTACGAGGTTGGCTTCAATCACTTCTTCCGCGGCAAGGAAGACGGGCTCGCTGGCGACGCCATCTACTTCCAAGGTCACGCGGCACCCGGCATCTACGCCCGCGCTCACCTCGAAGGCCGTCTCACTGAAGATCAGCTCGACCACTTCCGCATGGAGGTCGGCGGCGAGGGCCTGTCGAGCTATCCCCACCCCCGGCTCATGCCCGACTTCTGGGAATACCCAACGGTCTCGATGGGCCTCGGTCCCATCAACTCGATCTACCACGCTCGTTTCTTGCACTATCTCCAGAATCGCAAGATCGAAGACACCAGCAACACTCGTGTCTGGACCTTCATTGGAGACGGCGAGTGCGATGAACCGGAAACGCTCGGCTCGATCTCGCTGGCAGGCCGCCACGGTCTCGACAACCTCACGTGGGTCATCAACTGCAACCTGCAGCGTCTCGACGGTCCGGTCCGAGGCAACGAGAAGATCATCCAGGAACTCGAAGGTGTGTTCCGGGGCGCCAACTGGAACGTGATCAAGGTCGTCTGGGGTTCACGCTGGGACGAGTTGTTGCAGCGCGACGTCGACGGCGTCCTCCTCAACAAGATGAACACCACGGTCGACGGCGAGTTCCAGAACTTCGCCGTCGAATCCGGTGCCTACATCCGCGAGAACTTCTTCGGGCCAGACCCCCGCTTGCGCAAACTCGTCGACCATCTCAGCGACGACGACCTTCGCAACCTGCCTCGTGGTGGCCACGACTACCAGAAGGTCTATGCCGCCTACAAGGCTGCCACCGAGCACAAGGGTCAGCCCACGGTCATCTTGGCCAAGACCGTCAAGGGCTGGACCCTCGGCCCAGGCTTCGAAGGTCGCAACTCGACCCACCAGATCAAGAAGATGACCAAGGCACAGATGCTCGACTTGCGTGACCGCCTGCATCTCCACGACGAGATCAGCGAAGAGTCACTCGCCGACGGCGTGCCTCCCTATTTCAAGCCCGAGCCCGGTTCGCCCGAGTACGACTACCTGATGGGGCGCCGCAAGGCACTCGACGGGTCGGTCCCCACACGCCAAACCACGACTCGCCGCCCGCTGCCGATGCCGAGCGACAAGCCGTTCGAGACCTTCCTCGAAGGCTCCGGCGGCCGGGCAGTGTCAACGACCATGGCCTTCACCTCGATGCTTCGAGAGATGATGCGCGAAGAAGGCTTCGGCGAGCGCGTCGTGCCGATCATTCCCGACGAAGCGCGTACATTCGGCATGGACTCCATGTTCCGCGAGTTCGAGATCTACGCCCCATTCGGGCAAAAGTACCGCCCGGTCGATCACGAGCTGCTGCTGTCCTACACCGAAGACACCGACGGTCAGATCCTGGAAGAAGGCATCACCGAGGCTGGCTCCACCGCCAGCTGGATCGCCGCCGGCACCAGCTACGCCCACCAGGGCGTGCCGATGGTGCCGTTCTACACCTTCTACTCGATGTTCGGCTTCCAGCGGGTTGGTGATCTCATCTGGTCGGCTGCCGATTCCCGCTGCCGCGGCTTCATGCTCGGCGCCACCGCCGGACGCACCACGTTGATGGGCGAAGGGCTCCAACACCAAGATGGCCACAGCCTGCTGCTGGCCTCGACCATCCCCGCCTGCCAGGCCTACGACCCGGCCTTTGCCTACGAGGTGGCGGTGATCGTCGAAGACGGGCTCAAGCGGATGTACGTCGACAATGAAGACATCTTCTACTACATCACCCTCTACAACGAGAACTACGACCAGCCGGCGATGCCCGAGGGGTCGCGAGACCAGATCTTGAAGGGCCTCTACCGCTGGTCCCCAGGCTGGGGTGAACTCCCCACTCGAGCGACGGTGGTCTTCTCCGGCACCGGACAAGGCGCTGCACGCGACGCCCAGCGCGAACTGGCCGAACGTTGGGGCGTAGGGGTCGAGCTCTGGAGTGCGACCAACTACAAGTCCATGCGCGAAGAGGCACTCGAGACCGAGCGTTGGAATCGGCTGCACCCCACCGCCGAACCTCGAGTTCCCTTTGTCACCTCACAGCTCCAGCAGTCCGCCGGTCCGATCGTTGCTGTCAGTGATTTCATGCGGGCCGTGCCCGAGCAGATCGCCCGCTTCTCCCCTCGCCGCTTCAACGTCCTCGGCACCGACGGAATGGGTCGCTCCGACACCAGGGAAGCGTTGCGTTCGTTCTTCGAAACCGACATGCCCCACGTCGTGGTCGCTGTCCTCGAACAGCTCGCCATCGAAGGTTCCGTGGAACGAGCCACGGTGGCCGAAGCCATCGCCGCCTACGGCCTCGACACCGAAGTCGACGCCCCATGGCAGCGGTGAGAAGGCGGCACCCATGAGCACGATTACCACGATCGAGCAGCTCCGAGAGCTCTACCGCGAGCCATCTGAGGTCGTGAAAGCCAAGAAGTCGGCGACGTTGGGGCCTGAGACAGTGGCCCGACTTGCGGCATCACCGTTCGTCCTGCTGGCAACGTCGAGCAGCGACGGAGGGTGTGATGTTTCCCCTCGTGGCGGCCCACCCGGCATGGTCATCACCCTCGATGAACACACGGTCGCTCTTCCCGATCTGGGCGGCAACAACCTGATCGATTCGCTCACCAACATCGTCGACAATCCGCACGCTGGCCTGCTCGTCTTGAACCCGGGCAGCGACGAAACAGTCCGTATCGACGGCAAGGCAACTCTTCGCACCGACGACAACATTCTCGATCGCTGGAATGGGCTGTTCCGACGTCCGAAGCTTGCGGTCGTCATCGAAGTCGAGGCTGTCTTCATCCATTGCGCCAAAGCCTTTCGACGCAGCGGATTGTGGGATCCGTCAACCTGGACCACCGACATGCCTGATGCGTGTGACCTCTTCAACGAGCACCTCGGCGGCGGTCTCGACGTCGGCGCCATGCGAGCCTCGCTCGACGAGGCGTACGAAGAAGATCTGGCCGCTGAGCGCCTCTGAGCGCTGGCGTCACTTATGGGCATCATTTTTTGGGGAGACGAGCGAGACGAACTCGTCAACGCCGACCCGCTTGCGTTCTTGATCGCCATGCTGCTGGATCAACAAATCCCCTTGTCCTGGGCATTCGATGGGCCCAACCGCATCGTGGAACGAATGCAGAAACCACTCGACGCCTCGACCATCGCGGCGATGGATCCCGACCACTTCGCAGAGCTTGCGGCTATCAAGCCAGCGATTCATCGTTATCACCGTTCGATGGCTGGACGAGTCCAAGCATTGTGTGCGCACATCGACGAGCATCACGATGGCGACGCCGGATCGATCTGGTCCGGCGGTGTGACTGCGACGACCGTGGCCAAGCGACTGTCAGCGGTTCCCGGCTTCGGGCCGGAGAAGGTCAAGATCACGATCGCTGCGCTGGCCAAGCGCTACGGCGTTCGCTCCAGAGGCTGGAAGACGATCAGCGCCCCGTTCAGCGACGGCGAACCCCGATCAGTGGCCGACATCGGCAGTCCAGAGGACTTCGCCACCGTCAAGGCGTGGAAGAAACAACAAAAGGACGCCGGGCTCGACAAGCACGACGCTCCGGTCTGACCTCAGGCGCCCGTTTCGTTTCGGGTGCGCTCGAGCCAGCCGAGCAAAACCGCAATCGCTCGGGGATCATGACGCAACTGGTGGCCAGCGCCGGAGATGAAACGCAGCTCGGCGGCACCATGAGCGTCGGCGACCATCCGAGCGTCGAGCGAAGGCACGGCATCGTCTTCAGAACCGTGCAACACAAGCAGCGGACGTGGAGCGAACGCTTCTGCTGCCGACGTTGCTCTCACCTCGGACAGTTCCGCCTTCCACGATGCGAGGTCCTCGGGAAAGGCCGGTGTCTTGATGGCACCGGCTTCGTGGGCGTGAGCAAGCAATCGCTCTGGTGCTCTGGCCCAATCATCGAAATCGGCCGGTGCTCCCACCATTGCGGCACCTTTGACTCGACCATCTTGGACGGCGGCGTTGAGACCAACGACCCCGCCGGTGCCGAACCCAACGAGCCACAACGGCTCCTCGTCGTCACGGCCCGACGCTCGAGACGGAGGCTGCCGCATGGTCGCACGCAGATACGCCAGACCAGCCTTGGCATCATCGATCCACGAAGCGAGACTGAAATCACCGGTCGACGTACCGCAGCCGCGCATGCGAATCGACAAAACGGTCCAGCCCATCTCGATCGCAATCCGATCGGCGAGTTCGGGCTGATCTTTACCAACGGCCTCCGCCGAGAGCGACCCACTGGGAAAGCCATGGACGAGCAGGAGCCCGGGCCCTGGTTTGCTTCCCTGACCGGGCGCAAGGTGACCCTCGAGCTCGACGCCATCCGTTGATGGAATTCGATGTTCGCCAGCCCCCGCTGCTGGTGCCGCCATCACCGGGCCGGCGATCGAGTCACGCTGCGGTGGAGCCGTGGCCGTCGCCGCGGTAGGGGCGGTAGCCGCGATTGCGAGCCTCATCGAGCGTGTCTGGACCGAAGCACAGATACTTCTCGGACTGCATCAGCTCGACGATCAACGCCTCATCTTCGAGACGGTCGACGTCGTAGACGATCTGGGTGCGCTTGTCGCCTACCCAACGGAAGTGTTCGAACTGCTTGGGCCGTTCCATCGGCGCAGAGCCTACACCCAGTCGAAGCTGTCCCCGTAGACGCAAGTCGGGGCGGTGCTCTGAGAGCACCACCCCGACCAAAACAATTGCGAGTAACCCCGCTGCATCACATCTGCCATTTGGCGTCGGACCGGGACGGGTCCGCGTGGTTCAGCGAGGGGTGGCTGACTGGATGTTGGCCCAGCAGCCCAGCTCACCGCTCAGCGGTCAGCCACCTCCAAGGTCCCGTAAGAACGTTTGTTCATGTTTTTTGACCACCTCCATTCTCTTGGTCCGTGCATCATGGCACAACCGAGCAGGATGGCGCCACGCGAAGACGCGTCAGCGATCAGATTCAGGATCCGGTAAGGCTTCGAGATCGCCTGGTGCTGCGAGCTCGGCAACGTCACCAGACAGGGGAAGCTCACCAAGATCGGCCTGTACGTTGATGGGATCCTCGATGTGGATGGCGCCCATGACCTGAAGGTACGACGAGTGCACGTCGATCACCTGCGCCACGTGCGCACGAGGAACGTCGAGCCGGATCGCCGCCATGCGCTCGACCACGTAGTCCAAAGCGTCGAACTCCTCGAACAGAATCGGCCCATCGCCGGAGCCTTCAGGCGACCAATGGTAGGCCTGGATCCACTCGAGGTGAAGGCGCAGCAGGCGACGGAGCTCGTCGAATGTCATCGTTGCGGTCACGTCACTAGGCAACGCCTCGGCACAGAAGTTGATGGCCTCGTGGACGTCCAGCACGATCTGGTCAGGCATTGCCGAAGTCTTCCCGACTGCATCACCAACGAAGACCAGAGCGATGACAATGACCAGCACGGCGGCGAGTCCGAGAAGTACAAAAGCCACGGTCACAAACTAGTACGGACCCGGCCAAAACAGCCGGGTCCGTACGAGATGTCAGCGGGGCGGCTTTGCTGTTCACGCAATGCGACAGCGAAGCATTGCCCCGAACCGTCGACCCGGATGCGGGTCAGCGGGGCGGCTTTGCCGCCCCCGTGTTAGAGCCCGATGCGCTGAGCGAGGAGCTCGCGGTGGTAGGCGGGATCGCCGAACATGAGCTCTGAGCTCTTTGCCCGCTTGAAGTAAAGGTGCGCCGGGTGCTCCCAGGTGAAACCAATACCGCCGTGAATCTGGATGTTCTCGGCTGCAGCGTGGAAGTATGCGTCGGAGCAGTAGGCCTTGGCGAGGCTGGCGGTCGAGGCGAGTTCGTCGTTCATCTCGGCGGCGCACCACAGACCGTAGTACGCAGCGGACTTGGCCGACTCGACTTCGAGGAGCATGTCAGCACACTTGTGCTTGATGGCCTGGAACGAACCGATCGGGCGACCGAACTGCACACGATCTTTGGCGTACTGGACCGCCATCTCGAGGACGAACTGAGCGCCGCCAACCTGCTCGGCGGCGAGTGCAACTGCGGCGAGGTCGAGAACGGTCGTCAGCGTGTCCCAGCCGCCACCGTCGGTGCCGATCAGGGTGCCCTGGGCACCGTTGAGCTCGATCTTGGCCTGCTTGCGGGTCTGGTCCATGGTGGCGAGCGCCGTGGCGGTCACTCCGGCATCGTCGCCCTGGACGGCATAGAGGCTGGTGCCGGCGGCGCTCTTGGCGGCGACAATCAGCAGGCTGGCGGTGGCACCGTCGATGACGAAGCTCTTGGTGCCGGTGATCTTGCCGTCGGCGTCAGCGGTGGCGGTGATCGCTGATTCGTCCCACTTGCCGTTCTCTTCGGTGTAGGCGAGCGTGGCGATGGTCTCGCCAGAAGCGATACCCGGGAGGTAGGCAGCCTTGGCCGCGTCATCGCCGGAGTGCATCACGGCCAGGCTGGCGACGACGCCGGAGAAGAAGGGGGCGCACAGCAGTGCACGTCCCATCTCTTCGAGCACGACACCCAGCTCGACGAAGCTGAAGCCCTGGCCACCGAATTCCTCAGGAATGATGAGGCTTTGGAGGCCCATTTGCTCGGCCATCTGGCTCCACACGGCCTGGTCGTAGCCGTTGTCGGTTTCCATCTGCTCGCGGACGGCTTCTTCAGATGACTTCTCGGTCATGAAGGAGCGCACGAATTCGCGGAGTTGTTCTTGTTCCTCGGTGAAAGCAAAGTTCATGTGCGGCAACGTAGTCATCGATCCAGCGCTCCGCAATTCGACATGTGTACGCATGTGCTACACTGAGGCGATGTTCGAGCCCATCGGAGTCAGAACACTTCGCAACGATGTCGCTGCTGTGGTGAGAAGAGCCAACAGCGGCGAGCGCATCGTCATCACCGTCGACGGCAAACCAGCGGCCCAGATTGGCCCCCTCTGCCCCGACGACGCCGGCGTCACCCTCTGGGATCTCGCCGGGGCTGGTCTGGTCGAGCCGCCTCGACGCTTCGACCGGCCCGACGAACCCACGCCTCTTCCGCTTGCCGCTGATCTGCGGGTCGACCGTTTGATGGATCAGGTGCGTTCCCGGTGACGGCCTCTGTCATGCGAACGATTGCCGTACTCGACACATCTGCACTTCTGCGCCGCTACCTCGGCGATCGCGATCGCCGCCTCGTCATCGACGCGATGGACGGCGCTGACGAATGGGCCGCATCGAGTCTGGCCCGAACCGAACTCCAGATCGCCCTGCATCACGCTGCGCCGTCGGCTCGAATCCAGCGCGAGTTGTGGTCGCTGGTTCGAGATGACTGGGAAGCCATCTGGGAGATCCCGGTCGACGGCCGCTGTTTGGCACGCGCCGCCGAGATCGGTTCTCGCTACGGCATGGCTGTAGCCGACGCAATCCACGTCGCTGCTGCGGATCGACTCCCCCGCCCCGCCACCTTCGTCACGTTCGAACGGCAACAGATCCCCGCCGCCGCCGACCTCGGCTTCGAAGTGATCAGCCCTGCGTCCTAGCGAACCGAACCCGGGGCTGCAGCTATCGATACTGAGGGTCACAAACCCGGGGTTCAGGGTGCGATATCGATGTGCTGGTAGTCCTTGAGAGTGAACCAATCGCCGCCCCAGCGCCAGCCGGGAGTGAACCGCACCAGTGTCACGAGTGCATCGTTCTCACGGAGCATTCCCGGCTCGTACACCGACCGATCGACCCAGGGTGAACCGTTGGGCGGCAAGACGAGATCGCCTCGCACATACGGGTTGACCAGCGGATTGATGTCGATCGCTCGACCGAACGCATGACGCGACCAACCCGACCCACCAACGACGGGACGACAGTTGAAGGCGCTGGTGTTGTTGACCGCCATCATCGCGTCGTCATCACCTGCGAAATCAGCGGCGGGATGCATCGACGTGATCGGCACCCTCTGGCGGTAGAGCTCGGCGAAGAAGGCGGTGACATCGTCGGCGACGTCTCGGTGCACCGTCAGCCGGCCTTCGCTGACTTTGCCGCTGGCGTTGATGTGGCTGACGTCCAGATGAAGGAGTTCCGCCGGCCCAACGGGACAGCCACTGCGCCAGCTCTCACCCAGATCGGCCTCGGTCACCGCACGGCGTTTGACCGAAAACGCCGGTCGACCGTCGGCGTATCCAGGAGCAACCGTGCCGGTGAGGTCGACGAATTCGGGCGACTCGCTGAACAGAACGACGACCCTGCGCCGCTCCATCCCGTCGGCGAGTTGATCGAGCCAGAACGAGCGCCCACCGGCATCGGGCGTGCGGTCGAGCACGTTTCGATAGAGCTGATCAACAAAGCTGGCAGCTCCAGGAAGGCCGAACCGTTCCCGGTATTCGGGGCTGTCGATGAAGAAGTCAGCGACCCGCTCGAGCGCCATGCCCTCGATCCGGTTGACCACCCAGAAGTCGAAACCCGACTGATCTGGAGGGCGGCCGAACACGGCCCGATACAGCCGCTCGACATCGCCCTCTTCTGGTCGAACCCCCCGCTCGGCGAGATACGCCGTGCTGTCATCGACTGCGCCGACATCCACGCTCACCTGCTGTTCCGCAACCGTGCTCGTACTCAGAATTCCCATCTCTGGGCTTTCTCGGAACCAGTTCGGAGAGAGAAGGCCCCCGAGAACGATGAACGCCGGAAACAGCCGAGCGAGAATCATGAGTGGGAGCGGGACCGTCAGACCTTTGGGGCCATGGCATCACCAGGCAGCGGACCATCACCGGCCAAGATGCCCTGGAATCGACGCATGCCACCGAGCCAACGCTCGCGGTCTGCGCCCTTGCGCTCGGCGTAGGTGGCGACTTCGGGATGAGGCAGCACGAGGAAGCGTTCGTTGCGAATCGCATCGAGGCACTCCGCTGCAACGTCTTCGGAACTGAGCACACCGTCGCCGGCGGCCACACCGCCGTCGAGATCGTCATCAGCGTTGTCGATGCGCTCGTCCGGGCTGTTCTTGATGATGTTCGTGGCCACAGCCTGAGGGCAGAGGACCGAGATGCGCACGCCCTGATGATGATGGGTGATGCTGACCCACTCAGCAAAGGAAACCGCAGCGGCTTTGGTGACCGAGTACGACATCGAACCGATCTGGGACAGCAAGCCTGCGGCCGATGCGGTGTTCAGCAGATAACCCTCGCCCCTGGCGATCATCGACGGCAACACCGCTCGAGCTGCGTACATGTGGGCCATCACGTGCACTTCCCACATGTGTTGCACACGCTCGTTGGTGTCCTCGAGCCCAGCAACGGTGACGTAGCCAGCATTCGAAACGAACAGATCGATCGGGCCGTGGGCCGCTTCGGTCTGTTCCACCATGGCGATGATCGCCGCTTCGTCACGCACATCGATTTCTACCGCTGTGCCGCCGACGGCCTCGGCCACAACGGCAGCAGCCGCCCCGTCGAGATCGGCCACCACGATGTGGCGAGCTCCTTCGACATGGGCGGCTTTCGCCAGTGCTTCACCGATTCCAGAACCGGCTCCAGTGATGACAACGACACGATCTTGGAGTTCCATGGCGACACTATGCCGTGCCGGCCTCAGCACTACCAGATGAGCGTTGGTGCGAGATCTACCAACCGGCCCCGGTGACGGTCAGGGCGGTTGCGCCCGTGCAAGCTGCGGTCGTTGTCGAGCCGTACTGGGTTGCACCGTTGGCGCGGACCCGGACGAAGTAGCACGTGCCAGAGTCAGAGAGTGACGCTGCACCGAACTCGTCGTTGCCGGTGTTCGGGCCGACGCTGACGATGGCATCGTCCGTGGAGGCGACGTTGCTGGCAACCCACGTGAGCTGAGGCTCGGCAGTCGCCATGCCGGCGGAGTCCGCACCACTGAAATCTCCAGTGTCGGTGAACAGGATGAGCGAGGTGGTCTGACCAATCCGGAGATTCGACTGAGCGGCCCGATCCTGTGCCCGTGAGCGGGCTCCGAGGAAGGTCGGAATGCCGATGGCGAGGAGAATGCCGATGATCAAGACGACGACCATCACTTCGATCAGGGTGAAACCCTGTTCGCCGCGGCGGCGGGCATCACGGGCTTTGCGGTAGCTGGGGATCATTGCGGGTTCCTTCGTAGGTGAATGAAGTCAGTCTCGGAATGGGAGATGTGAACGTGAGGCCGAACATCGAACAATTTTTGGCTCACTGAACGAGGTCGATGATCCGGAACATCGGGAGGTACAGCGAGATCACCATTCCGCCCACGACCAGCCCGATCACTGCCATCAACAGAGGTTCGATCAGGGCAGCGAACCCAGCGACCGCTGTCTCGACTTCGCCCTCGTAGGTACGTCCCACCACGTCGAGCATTTCTTCGAGCGAACCGCTCTCCTCGCCCACCGTGATCAGTTGCAGGACCATGGGAGGGAAGATCGGGTGATCGGCCAGATTCGAGGCGACGCTCTCGCCGTTGCGAACGCCATCGATCGTGTCGAGCAACGCATCAGTCACGACACGATTGCCTGTGGTGTCAGCCGCGATCCGCAGCGTCTCGAGCACGGGCACACCGGCTCTGGTCAGCACTGACAGTGTGCGGCCCAGACGGGCCAGCGCACTCTTGTGGACCAACGGCCCGACAAGAGGAAGGCGGAGCTTGGCTTGGTCCCAGCGCAGTCGGCCATTCGGGGTCTTCAGCCATCGCCGGATCGCAAACACCGTGCCGGCGAGGCCGATGATGACGAAGGGGAGGTAGTCGGTCAAGGCAGTCGAGAGGAACACCAACACGCGGGTCGGGAGTGGCAGGGTGCCTTCAAGATCCTCGTAGATTCCGGTGAAAACGGGAACGACGAAGATCAGCATTGCCGCAATGACGCCAATGACCATGACGAGTACGGCGATGGGATACGACATTGCCGACTTGATCTTGTTCGCCACGGCCACCGAGCGCTCCATGGTCGAGGCGAGCTGCTCGAGCACCACATCGAGCGCACCGGCGGCCTCCCCAGCACGAACCATCGACACGAAGAGCTGATCGAACACCTTCGGGTGCCGATCCATCGACTGGCTGAGGGAGTCGCCGCTGGAAACGCTGATCTCCATGTCGGCCATCGTCTGTTTGAGCAGCGGGTTTTCGGACTGTTCACCGAGAACACCCAGGCTGCGTACCAGCGGTATGCCGGCACCGACCATGGTGGAGAACTGCCGCGCCACGACGGCCAGCTCTGACTTCTTGACCCTGGGGCCGAGACCGGGAATCGACATCTCAGCCGAGAACACCGAAGCCCTGGCTTTGTTCACCGCAATCGGCCGCTTGCCCAATCGCCGTAGTCGATCGACGACCTCTTGTTCAGTGGCGGCAACGATCTTGCCTTCTTCGATCTCACCGTCAGACCCGACAGCCACGAACGCAAACGTCGACGCTGGCGTTGCCTTCACCGGCGTGGCCGATGCAGCTTCCCTCGACGCTTCGCGTGCGGCGCTCCGCTTGGCGGCTCGCATCTCCTTGGCCTTGGCCGCGTCGTCCACCGATGGCGGCGACTTCATCGACATCACCATGACGGGACCAGGGCTCGGGATTGCTCCATGGTGTGCATTCCGTCATCGGCTCCTGTCTCGATCACCGACCTCAGCTGGTGGACCTTGTCATCTCTTATGAGGTTTCTGACCGCCCCAGTGGCCACGAGGATCTCAGTGATCGGGACGAAACGTTCGCCGACTCGCTCGAGGCTCTGAGACAAGATCCCCTGGAGCGACAGGGCGAGCTGGGAGCGGATCTGTGTCTGTTGATCGGCGGGGAACACATCGATCAGCCGGTGAATGGCACCGGCAGTGTCACCACTGTGCAACGTGGCGAGCACAAGGTGACCGGTCTCGGCCGCAGTGAGCGCCGTGCGAATTGTCTCGAGGTCGCGCAGCTCGCCCAGCAGAATGACGTCGGGATCTTGGCGAAGGGCATGGCGAAGTGCGATCGAGAAGCTCTTG
Organism: uncultured Acidimicrobiaceae bacterium; assembly: GCA_964351995.1. Taxonomy (GTDB): domain Bacteria; phylum Actinomycetota; class Acidimicrobiia; order Acidimicrobiales; family SZUA-35; genus SZUA-35. Next base: position 83,181 of record CAYGQE010000010.1, read on the forward strand.
GTGTCAACCCCGACCTCGCGCTGCTGGATGACGGCTTGTCGAGGGATGTATTGGAACTCGATGGGGTCCTCGACGGTGACGATGTGGGTTGCTCTCGATCGATTGATCGTTTCGATCATCGAGGCCAGCGTTGTGGACTTGCCTGATCCAGTGCGCCCGGTCACCAACACCAGGCCGTGCTCGAGATCGGCGAACCTGCGCACGATCTGTGGAAGACCAAGGTCTTCGATCGCCGGGATGCGAGTGGCGATGAGCCGGAAGGCGGCCGCAAGCGTTCCGCTCTGCAGAAAGACGCTGGCTCGGATGCGCAGGAGATGATCCCCAACGGGGATCAGCAGCGCAGCATCGAGATCGCCGCTCCCCCGCAGGGTCGCCAGCTGTGCTGGGCTCAACAACGACGTGACGAAGCTCTCGATCTCGGAGGCAACGAGCGGTCCGAACTCTCGGGCCGGCCGCAAATCGCCGCGCACACGGAAGTGCGGACTCGAGCCAACGGAGATGTGGACATCTGAGGCGCCAAGCTTTTCTGCCAACTCGAACAGCGCGAGCAGTCGGTGCGTCGTCGGCACCGCCGGGACAGATGGCTCGGGTCGTTCTGGTTCTGCTGTCGGTGCTCCAAGCGCCGCAGAAAGAAACGCACGCCCGTCGTCATCCAAACCATCCCATTCAGCAACGCCCATCAGGAGTCTCCGTCTCATCGGCCGTGACGCGCTCGTCTCCGGTCATCTGAAAGGCTCGGAACACACCCGGCGAGTGTGAGCGCTCATGCGCGGCCGTCGCTGTCCGAGCCTTGTCATATGTCCGCCCCCAGCGCCGTCAAGACGCGTCGTCGTATTGGAGAGGTCCTTGTTGACCTCGGCTTCCTGAGTGATGAGGACATCGGTCGCGCCCTCGACCTGCAGCGCAGCTCTGGTCGACGGTTGGGCGAAGTCCTGATCGGTGAGAAGCTCGTCACGTCTCGCCAGCTCCTCGAGGCGTTGGCCGAACAGTTCGGGTTCGAATTCATGGACCTCGACTCGATCACGCTCGACACCGAGTTGGCACAACGAGTACCCAAAGCAATGGCCCGCCGCCACCGAGCCCTCCCGGTCATCCGACGAGATGGCGTCGTGGTCGTTGCGATGATGAACGCCGCCGACGTGCTCGCCATCGACGACATCCGCAACGCACTCGGCGAACAAGTCGCCCCGGTCATGGCCGAGGGCAGTCAGATCCTGGGCGCGATCAACGATCTCGAACACAGCGACTCTCGGGTGGCCGAGGCCATCCAAGCCGCCGTCGTCGACACCAAACCGATCACGGTCGAGACCACCGATGCCGCGATCTCCGCTCCTCGGGACGAATCGCCGATCGTACAGTTCGTGGACATCCTCATCGCCAAGGCGATCCAGGAGCGAGCCTCGGACATTCACGTCGAGCCCTCTGGCGAGGACCTCCGCATTCGGTTCCGAGTCGACGGTGTTCTCACCGACGCCATGACATCGCCGAAGTCGTTGCAGTCGGGCATCATCAGCCGCATCAAGGTGATGTCGAACATCGACATCGCCGAGCGGCGGCTGCCCCAAGACGGTCGACTCACCGTCGACACCCCAGATGGACAGACTGATCTTCGAGTCGTGACCGTGCCCACCGTGCATGGCGAGGCCGCAGTTCTCCGGATCTTGCAGAACGACGCACGAGGCGGCGGTCTGTCGAACCTGGGATTCCTCACGAGTTCGCTCGACAGCTTCCGGGCTGCCTACACCAAGCCTTGGGGAGCCATCCTCGTGACCGGCCCAACTGGCTCAGGCAAGTCAACCACGCTGTACGGCACACTCGAGGAGCTCCGCGACCCGACGAAGAACATCATCACCATCGAGGACCCAGTCGAGTTCCGAATGGAAGGCGTGAAGCAAGTCCAGGTCAACGCCAAGGCAGGCATGACCTTCCCGACGGCGTTGCGCTCGTTCCTCCGCGCCGACCCCGACATCATTCTCGTCGGCGAGATTCGAGACGCCGAAACCGCCACGATCGCGGTTGAGGCGTCGCTCACCGGTCACATGGTGCTGTCAACAATTCACACCAACAACGCCGCGTCCACGCCCCTCCGATTGATCGAGATGGGTGTCCAGCCGTTCCTCGTGACCTCGTCATTGAATGCTGTGCTCGCTCAACGACTGGCCCGGAAACTCTGCGACCGGTGCAAGACCGAACGCAAGATGACCGCCGGCCCCGCTGATCGCCACATCATCCCGGCCGAGTTCATCGCCGAAGATGGGTCGTACACGGTCTGGAGCCCGGTCGGCTGCCCGACATGTGCCAACACTGGCTACCGCGGCCGATTCGCCATCCACGAGGTCCTCACGATGACCGACGAGATGCGGGAACTGATCCTCACCGGTGCGAGCGTCAACAAGATCGAGCACCTGGCGGTGTCGCAAGGGATGACAACGCTGCGAGATGACGGCCTGCGCAAGGCGCTTGCTGGCGAGACGAGCCTCGAAGAAATTCTCCGCGTCGTCAACTGAGGGGTCGTCAGAAGACAGCGACGGCGACGGCGAAGGAGGCAGCAAGACTCAGCGCCGGGCCGAAGGGGACTGCTTGCCCTGATCGTGGTCGCTCGCCACGCGAGGCTGCAGCCACCGCTGCCATCCCCAACCCGAACAACGACGAAGCGGCCAAGGTCCAAGCCACGGCCAAGAGCGTCACCAGGACGCCACCTTGGGTCCAACCGATGACGAAGCCGAGCGATGCCGCCAGCTTCACGTCACCGAGACCCATCGAGTTCGGTCGCAGGCGATGAGGGACGTAGAGAATCAGGGCGAAAACCGCCCCTCCCACAGCACCGGCCAACACGTGCGATCCCCGTCCATTCAGCCAGCCAGCGACGGCGGCAACCAAGCACAGGCCGATGGCGCTGTAGGTGATGCTGTTCGGTATGCGGTGCTGGCGGAGATCCACGATCGATGCCAGCAGCAATAGGACGCCGCCCAGAGCCAACACCAGCATGATCACGATGCGGGAACCTGCTCCCACGACGTCACGGTCCATCCTGTTGCCGTCGTGCCCGACTCGACCGGCGTCATCCAAACGTCCGCACTGGACTCCGTCGCGAAGACACCCGTCGTGACTGTTCCGTAGAGGCTGGCCGACCCGACGAGCCAGTCACGATTCGGTGCGTAGAGAACCCCATGCACCGTGGAGTTGTAGATGTCGTACCACCAGTAGTTGCTCGCCTCGCCTTCACCAAACAACTGGAAGTCGTTCGGCTCGCCGTCGGTGTTGATCGACGCGTTGGTGATCAGCACGTCGAGGCCCTCCCGGACGTAGATGATGAGCGGAGGGTTGGCGACGGTCACCGTGCCGGAGAAGCGCACTCGGGAAGCACTCATGTTCGCCCGGGTACACACATAGGGGACGCCGTTCTCGCCATCGATCACGCCAGTGAAGCGTCCGTTGCCCGGGCAGTTCTGGACTGTCCCGGTGGGGAGCACCGGATCGGGCAGGTCCAGGGGGTCGCTGAGGCTGTTCGTCACTGGGCAAGCCCGACACTCCGCATCCCGACCATAGAGATCAACGACTTCGCCCGGAGCAGTTCCCTGGACAGTGATCGCCCCGTTGGTCCCGACTCGACCGGCGACGGTTCCTCTATTGTCGTCGAATGACGCCTTGTGGTTGATCAGGAGTGTGTACGGCGGGATCGACCCCCCGCCGATCGTGACCTCGACCGCCTGGGCACGGCCCCCGACGTAGCCTTCGGCCCGCACGACGTACTCGGTGTCAGAAACCTGCTCGACTTTGTACACATACTTGCCTTCGCCGACTTCGCCATCGCCGGAGAAGCTCCCCGTCTCACCCGCTTCGAGCAGTGCCAGCACTTCGGCAACACCCTGCTCGGCCCCGGCTTGGGCTGCTTCAGCGTCAGTATCTGCAGCCACGGCGCCGAGCTCGGCCTGGCTCCGGGCGATCAAAGCGGTCCCGATCAGCAGCAAGAGCATCAGTGCCGAAATGGACACCACGATGCTGCCTCGCTCGCCCGTTCTTGTGGCCACCTTCAACATGGATCGACCTCTGGGTTGCGTTGTCGGTAGGCAACATCGAAGGTGGTGGTGACGTCAGCGTCATCGGTGACCGAACGAAGATCGACGGTGACCCTCGCGGTACAACTGGCCAGCCTCTCCTTGATCTGTTCGCCGCGGCCAGACCAATACCGGAAGACCTCTTCCACCTTCAGACCGCGAACCATCTCGTCTTTCGAGAGCGTTGCACCCGAGTCGGCGTCCATCACGATTCGGATGAGTGACGAGCCATCGACATACCAAAAGATCCAGGTCCTCTGACCCCGCTCGTCGAAGTACTCGAGGTTGAGCGACTCCGACGGAGTGCTCCAGATCTTCTCCGAGGACCAGCTCGAACGGATGTCCTCGGCGAGCAAATCGCCGACCGTTTGGATCTCTGCTTCGGCCACGAGGTTGGCTTCCTGGGAACGTTCCTGACCGAAGCCAGAGGCAATCGCGAGATACACGGTGGGGATCACCAGTGCGCTGATGGCCATGACGACCAACACCTCGGTGAGCGTGGTGCCTGCATCGTTGGGTTGTGCTGCAGCGGGGAACTGCTTGCTTGCCCTTTGGTCAAACACCGAACAAACCTTCGTGAAGTCCGGTCTGCACCGTCACCGACCGACTGCCGGCCCGGCTTTCCCAAAACACATCGATTCGAACGACCTTGTAGGCCTCGCGATTGTCACCAACGGTCGCCCAAGTGACTGACCGGGTGATGCCGTAGACCGTGTCATCGAACTCAACTTTGTCCTGGGCTTGCACCAGGTTGCCATCGAGTTCGGTCACTGTCGGGCGATCTTCGAATGATGGCGTGTAGCCCTCCGAGCTGGGATCGATGCCGATCAGCCCGTAGTCGTATGAGCGGATGATCTCGAGCTCGCCGGTGGCCAACGCCGATGCATCACTCTGAGCTTCAGCGATTGCTGCGGTGCGAGCGCTCGTGACGAGCAGTGCTGAGACGCTCATCACTCCGATGGCGAGGACAAAAACGGCCGCCATCATCTCCACAACGGTGACGCCGGCCTCGCTCCGGGGGCGGTGATCGACTTGTTCGGGGGCACGAAGCGCAGACATGACGTGAGGAGCATCGGCCTGAGGCTTGGCAGCGTGACCCCTCGCTCGCAAGACCTTCTTCGCCGCAGCGACTCATCCCGTCGATGGCCTGGCCGACACTGCAGCGTGCCCATTCTGTCCGTCAACCAAACGAGCCGTCATGCCTGACATCGTCGGACTCACGATTCAGCAACGAACTGTTCGCGGAATCGAAGCGAAGATCAGCCGGAGCGGTCACTGCACCGTGCTCCGCGCCGCCGAGGTGCCGGTAGACCCGTCAGCGTTCGACGCAGGCCGCCTTGTCGACGCGGAGGCCTTCACCGAATGCCTCCGCAGTCTGTGGTCCCAAGGCAGCTTCCGCTCGAAGCGGGTGCAACTCGTCATCGATGGTCGACTCGCAGTCATCCGACGAACCGAGTTGCCCTCACTCGGCCCCGCTCAACTTCGCAAGGCAGCCTCGTACGACATTGCCGAGTTGCTCAGCTATCCCATCACCGACGCCGTGTTCGACGTCGATGAGATCGAGCAATTCGATCGGAACGGCACCGCATGGGCCAAGGCCCTCGTCGTTGCCGTGGAAGAGTCGACGCTCATCGACCTCGGAAACGCCGTCAAGGCGGCGGGTCTCACACTCGTTGGCGCCGATCTAGCAGCAGAGGCGCTCGCACGCGGCGTGGCCTACGACGATGCCCAAGAACAGTCATCGGGCGATGACGCCGAGGAGCACCCCATCGCCATCCTCGACTGCGAAGACGCAACAACGAACATCGTGATTCGAGACCACTCGGGAGTCTTGTTCGCCCGAACGCTTGGTGTTGGTGTCGGCGAGAGCACGATCTCGATGGCAGACGAACTCGAATCGGCGCTGGCACAGCTCAGTGGTGAAGACGACTCGCTCGATGGCCCCGCCTCGTCGAGCGCTGGTGTCTCCGCCGTTGTCGAGAGCATCCGCCGGACCCTCAGCTACTACAACGCCGAACTCGACGATCGCACGATCGATCGCGTCTCGGTGGCCGGTGCCCGCGGCCAGGCACCCGGGCTTCTCGCCGCGCTCCAGGACACCCTCGGTGTTCCCGCTGAGGTCTCGATGCCAGTTGCGAAGTGGCCCGATGGCATTGCCCTCCCTGGCTACGAAACGCCCATCGGAGCAGCCATCGGAGTCGTTGGCTCCAAGACTCGCCACCTCGTCCTGACCTCCGATCGTGAGCGTGCGACCCGGTCGAAGCGCCGCACACAGATGGCTGTGCTCGCCAGCGGCCTTCCGGTGAGTGTCTTCCTCGTGTTCGCTGGCCTTGGGCTCCGCGCCGACGTTTCTGCTGCTCGCGCCACCGCTGCGCAGAGCGAGACGGCAACGGAGGCGCTCTCACTTCGCCTCTCGGGCCTCGACGACTCTTCCCTTCGAATTGCCGAGTGGCAGGCCGCAGCCGCAAAGGTCACCACCATCGAGCAGCAGCAGGTCGAACTCGACCTCGTTGTTCAGCAAATGGCCGCCAACATGCCGCCCGATACCCGCATCCTGAGCATCGACCTTCAGCGCGGAGTGACGGGCGATCTTCCTGCTGGCTACACGGGCCCAACACCCGCCGGCGTCGTCAGTGTCACCGGCATCGCCGATGATCTCGATGGCGTGAGCCGATGGTTGGCCGGTGTGTCGACCAGTCAGGTCATCGATGGGCTGTGGCTCGAGCAGTCAGCCTTCGGCCCGATCGGCACGAACGGTGAACTCGGAGCGCTCTTCTCGGCCAAGGGTGTGATCACCGCCGCAGCGCGGCCGACGGAATCGATGATCAACGCACAACTGACCGAGGAATCGCCTGATGGCACCGACGAAGCGGAGCAATCATGAGGATCCGAGCTCTCCTCGGGCCGCCTCTGCTTCTCGGCCTGCTCTGGGTCGGAGCAATCTGGTGGCCGTCGCAGATGGCGATCTCATCGGCCGACGAACAGGCCGAACGAGCAACGAGCGAGCAACTCGCGTTGATCGCCGACATCGAACGGCTCGACCAGAGCTCGACGCAGCAGTCTGATCTCGAAGCCGATCTTTCCGCCATCGCACGATCGATTCCGAGCGACCCGCAGGTCGACGCGTTCCTCGCGACACTGGCGGCCGCCGCCGAACAGAACGGCGTACGAGTCAACCTCGTTTCCCCCACGGGCATTCTCGATTCCGCCACCAGCGATCCCAATCGCCCGGTGCCAACCGGTATGTCGTCGGTCGGCATCGCCCTCGAGGCAGAGGGGAGCTTCGAAGATGTGATGAGGTTCACCTCCAGCCTCGATGATCTCGAGCGACTCGTTGTGATCGATGAGATCGGCATGGTGGCCCTCGAAGGAGCAACACAAGTGATCATCATCGACGTGAGTCTGCGAATCTTTGCGAGCACGACCTCGAGCCAGACAGCCATCCAGGAACCCGGCCAATGACCGACGCAATCAGTCCGAAACTCCTGTTCCTGTTGGCCCTCTCGGTCGTCGTCGCCGGCGTTGGCGGCTGGCGCCTCCTGTCCGCTGACGACACCGCTGCTGATGTTGGCTTCGGCCCGGAGACCGAACTCCCCATCGAGATCGCACCGACCACTGGGGCGGCAGAACTGAGCGACGAGATCGCCGACGTGTTCGAAGACACCGGTCGAAACCCATTCGCTCGGGCTGACGGCGGGGACACATTCACCCCGGCCGACGTCGACTCCGACGGCGATGACACCGGCGACGGCACCGACAACGAAGCCGCCGATGCACCATCGACGGCGGACACTCCGGTGGTCACCGAGGCTGCGCCGCCAGTCACGACCACCCCGGCAGTGGCGCCCGTCTTCCCCAACCCTGACTTGGTCGATGAAGCTCCATCGCGCGGTGGTGGCCGAGACGGCAGCTCGTTCGAAGGCTGAGCCTTCAACCGCACGTATCGAAGTTGCTCGGAGGCGCTGCCTCGCCTCCACGCTGGATCGCCCGTCGCATTGCGACGAACTCCGGTCGCTCTTCGAAGTAGGCCCGCCGTTGATCGAAACCTGGCGGCATGTCGACATCGAACACGTACGCCGAGAACGACTCAGCGAAGTCTTCTTCTGGATGACTTGCGGCGTAGCTGCCGGGGAAGCCAGCGTCGATGCCGCATCGGTCCTCTCCCCCCTCGATGTCGGCCGAGTAGTCGCGCGGCAGCGTCTGCAGGTCCTGAACCGACCAGAACTGGTCGATCCAGTCCGTCATGTAGGCATCGGGTTGAAAGCAGCCGAAGCCGTTGAAGAACGTGTCGCACTCGTCAGCGAAGAAGGCAACATCGATCTGATCTGGGGTCTGGGTGAAGACGTGGGCCAACTCGTGCGCCATCGTCAGGCGGAGTTCTTGGGGATCATCGACCGCGGCTGAGATTCCAACCGCGATCAGATGCTCGTCAGAATCATCGGCCACCGGGCCGGCGAACGCCAGCGTGTCGGAGTTGGCGTCATCGAAACCAGCAAGGATGGTGACACCAGCGATGAGCTGCGGTGGGGTGATCTGGGAGAGGTCGGTCCAGGCAGCTTCGACCACGGCAGAGGCCTCACCGAAGCAGGGGGTCGAGGCAATACGACCGTTGTCCACTGCGTAGGCAACGGCAAGTGGACCGAACGATTCGCCGATCGATTTCCGATCACATCCCTCGACGGCGACCTCGCCTGTCGTTCCAACCGATGTCGGCGCTGCTGAGCTCTGCGGTGCAAGCGTGGCCCGCGGGACTGAGGTGGCCGCGGTTCCAGCTCCGGCCTTGAGCTCCGCGCTCGAGCTGCAACCGACGACGGCACACAGGAGCATCCCCACCACACACCAGACCCGCAACACGGTGGTTGAGGCTAGCGGCGCCCCGTGGGCCGGCGAGCTGACCGCCACATCAACACCGTCAGCAGACGAGCGTGCCGCCACAGCGTCTTCACTGCGAGCACGGGGTGGCGCAACCATCGCAGTGGGTTGCCCATGCCCTTCATCGGGTGTAGCAGCTGGGGTACGAGTCCGACGGGAATGTCGTCGTCAACGCCGTACACCGAAGGCCGACGGTCCTTCGGCATGAAGTACGTGCCGAACACGATGTCCCACAGCGGCAAGAAGACCGAGTAGTTCGAGCAGTGTGCGTCTCGTTCGTTGCTGTGGTGCCAGTGATGGAACTCCGGCGTGATGACCACACGATGCAGCGGGCGCCAACGCCAGCGGACGTTTGCGTGCAGGAACAACCCGGTCACGATCTGCACGACCACGAGCACTCCTGCCACTTCGGGGTCAAAGCCCGCCGCGAGCAAGAACGCGAACGCCGGGGCAATGAAGACGCCGTCGAATGGGTGGTTGCGAAAGCCGCTGATCCAGTCGAGGTGCTCCGTCGAGTGGTGGATGGCGTGGAAGCGCCACAGGAACGGCACCTCGTGTCCCCAACGGTGCGTCCAATAGATCACGAAATCGAAGAGGAGCAGCGCAACGAAAGGCAACGCAGCATTGGGAATCATGGCGACCAGCGGCCGGATGGCTAGCCCCGGCAACCATGCCAGGCTGAAGAGGGCAATGGGAATCGCCACGAAGGCGGTGACCATTTGCGTCAGGGGAGAAACCACCGCGTGAGCGAGGTCACCAACCAGTTGGGGACGACGGAACCGCTGGCTCCGGTGTCGAGGAAACGCCCGCTCGAACGGCACGACGGCAACCAGCAGCAGCCCGATGATGAAGAGTGGTTCCCTCGTGATCGCCAACGATCCGACAACGACCAGCAACGCGAGTGGCGCCCAGCGTTTCGACCACGTTCGAGGGGTGGAGATCGTGCGCCTGGGGTCGACCGGAGGTGCGGGGGTTGCCATCATGCCCTCTCTGTCGAGAGCAGGTGACTGAACGGTTCAGTCCGGTGAGTAGCTCTTGATCACGCCGGTGTCGTGGGCTCGCTCGATGATCTCGAGACCGAGAATCGAGAAGACGAAGTAGACGACGGCACCGCCCAGGAGGGCCCAGCCCCAGGTGTAGCCGAAGAGGCCGATGGCGATGCCAGCAATGCCGAACACCGGGGCGGCGAGGCCGCTGAACCCGAAGCCGATCTTGACGAAGGAGGTGGTCACCGGCGATCGGCGCCAGAGCCCGAGCGACCAGGCAAGCGTCGAGGTCACCGACAACGCAACAGCGATCCAGCTCATCGTGCCGATCCAGCGATTCACCAGCGCAAACACGGTGCTCCCGACCAGCATCAAGATGGCGAGAACGTTGACGTCACCGGCGGCCGCGTCACGTCGCTGGTCATCGGTGAGGAAATCGTTCACGCCCGAAACCTACCGAGCGCATCGACCAGGTGGCACGTCGTCCTCAGGTGAGAGGAACCGCGCCAACGATGTCGAGTTCTGGCGTGATCACCGAGCCCGTTGACGGCAACGCATCGGTCACGACTTGTTCCTGGCCTGGCTCGACGACGATGGCAACGGTCGGGCCCGACCCGCTCAACCATGCAGCGTGAGCACCGGCGTCGAGTGCCGCTTCGACGGCCTGCTTCGTCTCAGGAGCCGCGGCAAGACGCTCGGGCTGGTGCAACCGGTCCTGGGTGGCCAGGCCCAACAACTCGGCGTTGCCCTCGTACAGGGCAGCGACCAAGAGGCCGAGCCGGCCAAGATTGAACACCGCATCACTGCGTTCGACCGTTGGCGACATGCCCGCCCTCGACTCGTCCGTCGGCGTCGTGTTTAGCGACGGGACCCACAGCAGCAACTTCCCTGGCAGTGTGGTGTCGAGACGGTGCTGGTGTTCTCCAGCAATCACGTGGATGCCACCGAAGACGGCCGGCGCCGCATTGTCGCCGTGCCCTTCGAGTTCGGAGACGATCCGGAAACCGAGCGTCTGCGCCTCGGCCACGTCGACGCCGCGCTGGAGGAACGCCAACACCGCTCCTGCCGCCCGCGCCGCAGCGGAGAAACCCAATCCCCGGCTCGGCGGCAACTCGAAGTCGAAATAGATCGGTGCAGTGCCACCCGACATCTCGTAGGCGATGCGAGCGATGTGGTCGGAGCCGCAGGGGGTGTCGTCTTCGTGGAATGGTTCGTCGGCGGCCCGCACGTGGCACGCCACCGCAAGGCCGAGCACGTCGAAACCAGGACCGAGATTGGCCGAAGAACCCGGGGCAGAAACAATCGTCACCGGTGCATCGTAGAACACGATCGGCCGGTTATCGGCGGGTCACTCTGCCTGGTTGGAGCGACTGGGATCAAACCAACAGCAGCAATGCCCCAGCGATCAGCGAGACGAGGATGAATCGATCGAAGACTTCCGGTTTCACCACCGTCACGAACCATCGACCTACCAAGATCCCCGGAAAGATCAAAACAGCGAGAGGTGCCAACGTCAGCGTGAGGTCGACGTCGAACACACCAGCGCTGATGTAGCCGGGCACCTTCATCCAGTTGATCAAGAAGAACAGGGCGGCATTCGTCGCAACGAAGGGCCGCGGCTCGACCTTCGATGCCAGCAGGTAGACAGCGACGGGAGGCCCTCCGACGTGGGCAACCGTCGAGGTCACCCCAGCGGCCGCGCCGGCGATGGCAGCCCACGTGGGGCCGGGCGTCCCAAAGGATCGCCATCGACGAATGCTCGGCTCAGCCACTCGGTAGACCACAAAGCTAAAGGTGAAGATCGCCAGCATGACCTGCAGACCTCGCTCGGAAACCGACTGCAGGAACAGACTGGCCAGGAGGACCCCGAGAGCCGCACCTGGCAAGAGTCGGCGCAGGATCGTGTCGTCCCAGTGGCCCCGGTGAGCGACGAGGCTCGCCACATCGCCCACCATCAGCATCGGCAACAACACACCGATGGCGACTCGCGTCGGCATCACCGTGGCCACGAGCAACGTGAGAAGCGGTCCGATCCCACTGAGGCCTCCTTTGGCGAGACCGATCAGTAACGCGGCAGCGGCAACGGCGGCCAAGAGCGTTGGGGTGATGTCGACCGCTCGCACCCAGGCACGGTACGCCCTAGTGTCCATCCATGGAACTCAAAGGCGCCCACGTTCTCGTCACTGGTGGATCTCGAGGAATCGGAGCCGCTCTCGCTCGTGAATTTGGACGAGCCGGCGCTCGTGTCTCGTTGACAGCAAGAACCACCGAAGCGATCGAGGCGCTGGCGCTCGAACTCGGGGGCAAAGCCTTCACCGCCGACCTGCTCGATCCCAGCTCAGTCGACTCGTTGATCGAGCGGGTCGAGGCCGATGCAGGTCCGATCGATGTGCTGGTCAACAACGCTGGTCTCGAGGGACACGGGTGGTTCCACGAACAAGACACCGACACCGCCCGCAACGTGCTCCGACTCAACCTCGAAGCGCCGACCGTTCTGACCCGCAACGTGTTGCCCGGCATGATCGAGCGCGGCCGGGGGCATCTCGTGTTCACCAGCTCATTGGCCGGCACCGGAGGGTTCCCCGGATTGGCCGTCTACGGCGCCACCAAAGCCGGACTCACCAATCTCGTCGCTGCACTCCGAATGGAACTCGCCGGCACCGGTATCAACACCACGGTCGTTGCCCCCGGGCCCGTCGACACCGACATGTGGGACGAAATCGAGGGCGACAACGAGCTCGAGCCGATGTTGGCCCGGTTGCGCAAGCTGCAGCTGATTCCCACCAAGAGCCCGGAGATGTTGGCGAAGAAGTCGATCGCCGCGATCAAGTCCGACCGACGTCACGTTCGAGTGCCTCGTCGGCTGGCGTCCAACCATTGGCTCCGCGAAGCCCCGACCCGGCTCACCGAGACACTCATTGCTGGCGTACCGGTTGGTGTGGCTGCTTCGAAGCGAAAGCGAACGTGAGCGTTCCCGCTGCGATCGTTCACCAACTCGAACACATCGACCAGCTGGTTCCCGGACCTCCGCTGGCCATCGACACCCTCGCGCTGACCGGCACATCTTCGTTTGCGTCGGCCTTCGATGTCACCACTGCTGCGCTTGCTTCCGCGGCGGCGTCGAACCTCGCGTTCGGGGCCACGTCGCTCGATCGCAATCGAGTGACGACGATGATGACCGGGCACGTCGAGATCGATGGTGCTCCTCTTCCCAAGTGGTCGCACCTCTCCGGCTACTACCGCACGACTGACGGACGGGCCCTCCAACTGCACTGCAATTTCCCTCATCACGCTGATGGGATCGTGGCGTTGCTGGGGTGCGACGCCACTCGACATGCCGTGCAAGAGGCGATCCTCGACCAGGACCCCATCGAGTTCGAACAACGAGCGATCGACGCCGGAATGATTGCCGCTCGGCTACGAACGATGGATGAATGGGCGGAACATCCGCATGCGCAAGCCACGGCTGATCTGCCATTGATCTCCGTCGAGCGCATCGGAGAGGGAGCGCCTCGCTCGTCCGAGGGAGCGCTGCGAGTACTGGACTGTTCGCGCGTGCTCGCTGGCCCCGTTGCTGGTCAGGCGCTTGCAGCGTTCGGCGCTGACGTTCTCAGAGTCGGCGGAGCGCGCCTGCCAACGGTCAAGGTCGCGCTGCTCGCGACGGGTTTCAACAAGCGCAATACATTCGTCGACCTCGACACCATCGATGGCCGCGCCACGTTCGGCGACCTCCTCGATGGGGCCGACATCTGGATCGATGCGTACCGGCCTGGCTCATTCGCCAATCGAGGCTTCGCTCAGGGCAGCCCCGGCAGTGTCACGGTGCAGATCTCGGCGTTCGACTGGTCTGGCCCGTGGGCTGGACGCCGCGGGTTCGACTCCATCGTGCAATCCACGACGGGCATCGTCGATGCTGGAAGCACAGCGGCGGGCGCCACCGAGCCGGTGCCGCTGCCCGTGCAACTGCTGGACTACGCCACCGGATTGTTGGCGAGCTACGCCGCCAAGAAGGTCTCCACTCATCAACGCGAGGTCGGCGGCACATGGCTGGTTCGGCTCTCCCTGCTACGAACTCGAAACTGGCTCGTCTCCCTCGGAGGCCCGACGCCGTTCGAACCGGTGGCCGCCACACCCGACCCCGCGTCACTGCACACCGTCCACACCGACTTCGGTCAACTGTCCGCTCCGCTCCCCATCGGAGGCCTGCCCGGCACCGCACCCCAACCACCCGGCTCCGCCTCGGCAGCATGGCATTC
>CAYGQE010000010.1:97452-130365 GCA_964351995.1 uncultured Acidimicrobiaceae bacterium
GCCTGCCCGGCACCGCACCCCAACCACCCGGCTCCGCCTCGGCAGCATGGCATTCATGAACAGAGCGGCATTCGTGAGCAGAGCGGCATTTGTGAGCAGCGTTCAGAGAATCTGATCAGCGGGAATCGACCAGCAGAGTCGAGTGCCCCCCTCGCGAGCCGCTTCCACCGTGAACGCGCCTCCGTACGCCTCGGCCCGTTGCTGCATGTTCGCCAAACCGGACGACCGCACCGCTTCCGGATCGAAGCCGGTGCCGTTGTCGATCACCTCGACCACCAGAGCCTCATCGAGTCGTACCGATACCGAGACTGCGGTTGCACCCGCGTGTCGGCCTGCGTTGCTGAGCGACTCTCGAACCACCGACATCACGTGATGCTTGAGTGTTTCGTCGACCACCGAGTCGAGTGATCCGGCGAGCGAAATGTCAGGAACGAAACCAAGACTGGGCTCGACCTCATCGGCAAGGGCCAGGATCATTGATCGGAGTCGGACGACTTCATCGCTCTGTTCGCGGAGCCCATAGATGGTGGTCCGGATGTCGAGGATGATCTCATCCAATGCATCAACGCTCGACGACACCCGCTCGGCCAAATCTGCGTCCTCGATTCGTGAGGGCAGGCCCTGCAGACCGAGACCGAGCGCAAACAGTCGCTGGATCACCGAGTCGTGGAGGTCGCTAGCGATCCGATCGTGATCCTCGGCAATGGCCCGGCGACGAGTGGCGTCGGCAATCGCCTCTTCATGAGCCACTCGAGTGGTGAGATCCCGCACGGCGGCAAAGGTCACCAGACCACTTGCTGTTTCGACGGGGGCGAGGCTGATGTTCACCGGAAACGTCGTGCCGTCGTTGCGAAGACCCTCCAAATTGCGAGACGCCATCGGGCGGGCCTGGGGCGAGTCGTTGTAGCCGCTGCGGTGAATGACGTGTGCCGATCGGTGTTCTCGGGGAAGCAGATCTTCGATCACACGCCCAACGATCTCCCCCGCTGCGTAGGCGAACTGTGTGTCGAGGGCAGCGTTCGTGGCGAGGACCACACCATCGATGTCGACGAGCAGCAACCCATCGACCGAGGCTTCCCACAGTGCTTGGGTCTCGAGATGAGCAATCGGGTCGTCGAACATCGGCACTGAGGATAGGACGGCTCGTCGCTTCAGGCGCAGACCTCCGGCCGGAGCAATGAGGTCGAAGGTCTCCGAAAGGGGATCCCGAATGAATGCAGGACCAAAGGCCCTATTGGATCCTTGGTCATCGCCGCACCATGACGCCTTGCAGCAGTTCCAGCTGTAATCCGACGCTGGAGTCGTGTGACATGACCGCTTCGAAATCCATCTCTGTCTTCCTCCTGGACGATCACGACATGGTCAGGAAGAGCGTTGCCGGTCTGCTCGATGCCGAACCCGACATCGAAGTCGTTGGCCAGTCGGCAACAGCAGCGGGAGCACTTCCCGCCGTTGCATCATCACATCCGCGTGTTGCCGTGCTCGACGTTCGGCTCCAGGACGGCAATGGCATCGAGGTCTGTCGCGAGATTCGTTCGACCCACCCCGAGGTGCGTTGCCTCATGCTCACGTCGTTCTCCGACGACCGGGCGATCGTCGATGCGGCGCTCGCTGGCGCCGACGGCGTCATTCTCAAGCAGATTCGAGACAACGACATCGTGCGGAGCATCCGAGACGTGGCCTCCGGCATGACGCTTCTCGATGATGCAACGGTGAGTGCATCCATGCAGCGACTCCTCGCCGCCGAGGCACACTCGATTGCCTCCCTGACCACCAGGGAGAGCAAGATCTTCGATCTGATCGGCCGAGGGCGCACCAACGCAGAGATCGCAGATGCGATGGATGCAGGGCTGGGTGTCGTGCGCGAGGAGATCGCGGTGATGCTGCGCAAGCTCGGGATGGTTCGTCGAACCGAAGCTTCCGGAGCCTTCCGACGGCGCCGCCACCCCGACAGCGAGACCAACGGCACACCGGTGCAGGACCTTCGGCACTGAATGAAGCCGAGGCGCTACGTCACCATGAACCCATTGGAGGTGTGACGTGACATTCCTGTCCAGCACCGATCTTTGGAATCTCTCACCGGATGGCTTTCTCCTCGTCGACAAAGACGGTGCCATTCGTTCGATCAACAAAGCTGCGGTCTCGATGTTTGGCATCGACGACGATGTCGGCTCGATTCTCGGGGAGCCCATCGAACACCTCCTACCGATCGAGACCCGTGAGGGTCACGTCGCCCTTCGGGATGGCTACTTCGAACAACCGGAGTCCCGAGCGATGGGGAACGCCCGCAACTTGTCTGCCCAGGACCTCAACGGCAACACCTTCCCGGTGATGGTTGCGCTCACGCCGCTGCATATCAAAGATGAGGGGTTTGTCTTCGCCGCCGTTCGCGACCTCACCGAACGAGTCGAGGGCGAGCAGATGCTGGCCAACGCCAATCGACGCCGAGCCCTCGCCGAGGACAGCGATCGCATTGCCACCGAGCTCCACGACAACGTCGTCCAACGACTCTTCGTCCTCGGGCTCGACCTCCATCAGCTTTCGTCGAGGATCGAAGAACCAGCCGCCAAGGAGCGCCTCGACAAGGCAGTCGACACCGTCGACGACACCATCAGGCAGATTCGGAACACAATCTTCGCTCTGACGTCACCGAGAGCTCCCTCGGTGAGCCTGCGTCGCGATGTCGAGGAGATCGCCATCCAACTCGAACAGCGACGAGGCATCCCAGCTGACCTCCGCTTCCGCGGTGCCATCGATGCGCTCGACCCCCAGGTCTACGGCGTACCCATCCGCACAGTCCTGAATCGCACACTCGACCTCATCGCCGCCGAGGCGGCAACCGAGACAGTGACGATCACCGTGCAGGCGAGCGATGTGCTGCAGATCGAAATCGAGGCCATCGGCGACGATCCGCCCGAGACCATCTTTCTCGACGACCTGCGAGACGTGTGGGTCGCCAGCGGTCCGGCCGATCTCGAGATCGAGCACGCCGACAGCACGACGAAGGTGCTTTGGTCCGTCGCTCTGTGAGCAAACCTCCACAAGCACCCCGTCACCGCTGTTCGACCACGACGGTTCCCTCGATCGATACTCCAGAGGCGAACTCGAGTGTCACGCTCACTCGATCGCCTTCGATCAGCGGCGAGTCGGTGCCCAGGCACATGAGATGGAAGCCGTTGGGCTGCATGGCGATCGCTCCGCCTGCCTCGATCATCAGACCGAACTCGTCGACGTCGTTCATCGACATGACGCCGTCGTCGATGTTGGTTTCGTGGACGCGCATCTCTGAACATCGCTCCGATCTGACGCTGACGAGTTGCATCGCTTGATCGGTGTTGTTCTCGATTGTTCCGTACATCGCTGCCACGTTCGAGACAACCGGCATTGGCCGACTCCATGCGTCCACGAGTCGAACATCTCTGTCTGCTGTCCCGCAAGCAAACCCCGCCACGGTGAGCAGGAAGGCGAGCAGAGCAGGGACACGCAACTCACGAGTCGAGGAGTTCACGAACGTCCGCGCCGAAGGCGTTGGGATCGACATCGGGCCCCCACACGACCCGCAAATGGCCATCAGGTCCGATGCCGAGAAGGCTGGCAGTGTGGTCGACGGTGTAGCTCCCATCGGCCTCAGGTTCGCTGAACGCGTAGTAGATGCCGTATTGCGCCGCCGCCCGATCGATGGCCTCGGCGGCGCCGCCAAGTGCCAAGAAGTCATCGTCGAAGAACTCGACGTAGCTCTGCAGGGTGCCGAGCGGATCGCGCTCGGGGTCGACAGAGACCATGATCACGTGGACCCGCTCCCGGTCCTGCTCGGACAACTCCTCACGCAACCTGGCAGCGGTGGACAACGTCGTCGGGCACACGTCGGGACAGTTCGTGTACCCGAAGTACATCAGCACCACGTCACCCTCGAAGGTCGCCATGTCCATGGGTTCACCGTTGCCGAGCACCAATCCGTCCATCTCCGGCGATGGCGTCGGCGACTGCAGAACGGTCCCGGCATAGAGGTGGGGCTGCAGCAGCCCGACACCGAGGCGGGCCACGATGAGGCCGGCAAACACCGCCGTCCCGATCAGTGCCGCCAGCCGAGCCCATTGCCAATGCGAGCGGCGGGACCGCCGAGGCGCGTGGTTCTCGCTCGGTTTGGTCTGGTCCGGATCGTCCTGCGTCGATGCGTTGCGTGGAAGAGCGGTGGTCATGGCGACGTCCTGTTCAGATTCACGGGTAGCAGAGAAAGAGGTGGGCGGCTTCGTAGGCAATGGCCGTCGTCCCATTGCGGTATCGCAGCTCATCGCCGAGCACACCAACGTGACGGGTGAGCTTGTCGGCGGTATCGCCAAGGGTCTCGTAGCGATAGTCGCCCCTCACCACGCCGAGCCCGTCGACCAGGACGAAGCCCGGGTCGAACTCTGTCGCAGACGCGGTCTGATAGGACCGACGGAATCCGGCCCCGACCACGTTCTGGAGCTCGCGCTCGGTACCACCGACCCAGCGCCAGACATCACCGTCGGCGCCGGCGCTCTCGGCTGCGGTTGCGAGTGACTCGGCCGAACCGTCTTCGGGCAACGCATCGAGGGCAATCGTCACCAGACGGAAGTCGACCTCGCCGAGATCGACCTCGGCCGCGACGCCGTCACGAACCTCGGCCATGATCTGATCGATGTTGGCGCACGCTTCGCCGCAGTCTGTTCTGGAAAACGTGTAGAGCGTGATCTCACCGCGTGTGTCTTCGCTGGTGACGAGCGACCCATCGTCGCTGGTTAGTGCGTAGCCGGGAGCCAAGCGGATGCGCGGGAGGACCTGGATGGGTTCGAAGATGGCAAAGGCCAGAGCAGCGCCGATGAACAAGGCGAAGACAACACCACCAGCCTTCAGCCATCGAGGCAGCACCAACCGTTCATCAACTGGATCTCGGAGGTCTCTAGGATCGTTGGCATGCGACGCATCTGGTGGATCCCCATCGTCATTGCGAGCCTGGCGTTCCTCTACTTCACTGCGTTGCCCGGCGATCTCGCCGTCGGCCGCGACAGCGAGGACGGCATCGCCGGCACCTACACCGTCAACGGCATCAACCCCATTGGCGAGGAGTACTCCGGTACGGCAGTCATCGTCGCCACCGACGTTGGTTTCGACATCGAGTGGATCGTCACCGGTGCCATCCAGCAAGGAACCGGCACCCTCGACGGTGTCACGCTGACCACGGCGTGGGAAGCCACGTCGGCTGCCGCCGGAGGATCCGGGCGCTCGATCTACACCCTCGAGGCTGACGGGTCGCTCGTTGGTCAGCGATTCATCGACGGCGTTGACGGAAGTGGCACCGAGACCCTCTTCCCCGATGCGTGATGTCCGGTGGTGCCCGATGTGCATCGTCATGACTCGGTTCCTTCCAGGGTGAGCAAGTACGTGATGAGGGCCGTGAGATCTTCTTCGCTGAGAGTGTCCCGATAGAAGGGCGACATCTGACCGGCAGGCCAGCCCTCAACGACATACTGATCGGGTAGCAGAATGGACTGCCGCAGGTAGTTCTCTGCGTCGAGACCACGCACGCGCTCGCCAGCAACGCTGGCAATGCCACCGAGCGACGGACCAACACCGTCGTCACCATCGACCACTGAATGACAGACCGAACAGCCGCTGGCGCGAGCGTTGAACACGCGCTCGCCGTCAGAGGCAACCACCGGACGGGGGACGTCGCGCAGCAGCACGAGCAACCGTTCACCGACCTGCGGTGCACCGGCGGTCGCAACCACGTACTCCTGCCCGTTCACAATGGCGCTGACCTCAATCGGTCCACTGTCGGGTTCGACCGACACGTCGATGACCGCGAGGTCACTACCTCCCCACGACGTCGTTGCGGTCTCGGTCGCCACGCCATCAGCGGTCACGACGACGGCATCGATGGACCCGAGCGGCGCATCAGGATCGAGAACGAGGGGACGGCCTTCACTGTGATCAACGACGATCCGCACCTCGGCCCGTTCGGTCTCTGGATGGAACGGTGCCCGAGTGGCCGCTCCTGCTGCGAGCACAGACACCGCAACAACGACGCCAGCTCCGATGAATGCGTCTCGCCGGAAGTCCAGACGATGGGTGTCGGCAACGGGGTGCCCGCCCGGTTGCTCTCGAGCAGCACGCGCCCCGCCAACAGCGACGAAGTCCTCGTGCACCTGCCCCGACCACTTTCTCGGTAGCCGCGGCGCCCGTTCACCCGACAGTCGTTCGGCCAGGCGCTCGTTGCCCACGCCGAATCGACATTCCCCCGGGGCGCAGCCGATGACCTGCACACTCGCTGCGCCCTTTCGATAGTCATGAGCCAGCGATGCGGGATTGACCATGCCAGCGCAACGCACGGTTCTCATCAGCGCTGCCTCGGTGCCAACCTGCAGATCGGTGCCGACCTGCAGATCTGATTGGTGTCGTTCGCAGGCGACGATCACGTCTTGACCCTCGATCGGATCGGGCATCAGCGCTGGGTCAGGGTCACCAGGCATCGTCATCGCACCAAACGCACAGGCCCCGACGCAAATGCCACAACCCACGCACGCGGCGGGATCGACGATCGCAAGCGGCAGCTTGTCGGTTCGGTCGATGAGACGCAACGCCTCGTAGGGGCAGTCGACAACACAGAGATCGCAACCGGTGCAAGCGCTGTCGTCGATGACCACAACCCCCGGATCACTCTTGGTCAACATTCGGGGCAGCCCGAACACGCCAGCGAGCAAGAGCACGCCAGCGATCAACCAAAGCCACGCATTGCCAGACAACAAGGGCGGCAACAAGAACAGCACGAACGGATCGAGAGGCATGTCGGAGGCGAAGGCACCAGGGTCAGCCGGAGCCAACATCTCGAGCGGGATGACCATCGAGACGAACAACAGCGACCCACCCATGATGGCCATCCACTGCGGGGGCGGGAGCATGGGCAAACGAGTTCGGCGAAGGTGTCGGTAGGTGAACCAGCCAACGATCGCAGTGAGTCCGAGGTGCAAGAACCACAACACCAGCAGGGTTCCGGATCCAGAGTCCCCGTCGGTACCAGACAGCGAACGCACGACCAGGCCAGCGCCCCAACCGAATGATCCGAACAACGAGTTGACGATCTCTGACAGCGCCTGGGCTCGGACATCCCAGACCAGCCAATAACCGGTCACGCCGGTCAACCACACGAGCACGAGCGCCGATACACCGCTCATCCAGCGCCACCGGCGCTGTCGCCCTTCGAACCGACCGGAGACGAAGATGCGCCACGCATGCACCACCGTGGTCAGCACGAGCACGGCGGATGAGTAGCGGTGCAGGGCACGGACGACCCGCTGGATGGCGTGGCCATTCATCGCTTCGACCGAGCGATACGACGCCAGATAGCCGAACTCGTAGAACAACGTGATGTAGAGCCCGGACACAATGACGAGGCCGAGTAGAAAGACCGTGATCGTTCCTGCGTGCGGTAGCGGGTTGAGCCGATTCGATCTCGTGATCGTTCGTACCGGACGTTCAAGCAACACCGTCGCCCGTTCGAGCGCGGCGAGGGAGCCGGCGAATCGCTGCTCGCCGGCCCCCTCGTGCGCTCCCTCGTTCACCTTCGAGGTACTCACTCGGCTGTCACCACGGGACGACGTCGGGTCCTGGTGCGTTGAGGTTCATGTTGATCAACTGATCGGCAAGCTGCGGACCGTAGGCAATCAGGAGCAACGCACCGGCAGCGATCAACCAGGGCTTGAAGCGATCGAGCCACACCGGCGTGAGCTGCGGATGGCGAATCGACTCTGCGATCGGCACCTCAGGGATGAGCGAGGGATCCTCGGCCTTTGGCCCGAGCATGGTCTTGATCATGACCGTGGCGTAGATCAGCACCGAGACCAGCAGAATCGCGCCGCCGATCGATGACCGCAGCAGGTGCCCATTCCACTCCTCGGGTACGTACGCCGCATCGCCGAGCGGGGTTCGTCGGGGAGCGCCCAGCAGACCGAGCACGTGCATGGCGTTCGAGAAGATGATCATGCCGACGAACCAGGTCCAGACCTGGGCCTGGGCCGCTTTGGGGCTCCAGAGCGGACGACCCGAGAGGTAGGGAACCATCCAGTAGGTGATCGCAATGAACGACAGCGTGACTGCTGATGCCACGGTGAGGTGGAAGTGACCGGGCACCCACGTGGTGTTGTGGATCACCAGGTTCAAGTTGTAGGAGGCGTTCGTGAGACCGCCGATGCCGCCGAACATGAACAAGATGCCGGCCAACAACTGGCCCGCCACGGACGGGTCCTGCCACGGCAGGGCGCGAACCCAGCCAATGATTCCCGTTCCTCCCCGCTTGCGAGCGCCGTACTCGAGCGATGCAATCACGGTGAAGGCGGTGATCATCGAGGGGAAGAACACGCCGTAGGTGAGCAATGCATGGATCCACTTCCACGAGACCGGAACGCCCGGATCGGTGAACTGATGGTGGAAACCAACCGGAACCGACACGATCAAGAACATCCAGAACGCCAGCCGAGCCAGCGAGTCGCTGAAGAGCTTGCCGCCAACCTGCTTGGGCAGCATGCCGTACCACGACACGTAGGCCGGAAGCAGCCAGAAGTAGACCAGCGGGTGCCCGGTGAACCAGAAATAGGTTCGCGCCAGTGTGGGATCGGTGTTGTCGATGAGCCCGAGCGACCACGGCAGCAGCATGGTCAGGATCGAGACCGCAAGCCCCAGCGTGGCGATCTGCCACATGGCCGAGTTGATGATGCCACCGAGAGCGATGAACGGCGATCGAACACCTCGATGGTCTCGACGCCACGCTCGCAGGGTCAAGAAGAAGCCAAGCCCCTCGATCCAGCTGCCAACAACCACCAAGGTGAGGCCGAGGTAGAACGCCCAGCTGGCCTTGAGCGGTGGGTAGAAGGTGTAGAGCACCGTGGCTGAATTCGTCAGGATCGGGATCGCCGTGGTCACCAGGCCGACCACCATCGTGTAGAAGCCGATCTTGTTGATCTGCGGGTGACTCAGTGACCGACCAAGCCCCTTCATCGTGGTCAGGTTCGTGAACCCCATGATGAAGAACGTGGTGAACACCAGCGCGTTCAACACGCCATGAAGTGTGAGCCCCTGGTAGTACGAACGGATGACCGGCTCGAGGTACGGATAGATGTCGAGCCCCGAGAATTGGAAGGCCTGCAGCGGCCCCATCAAGCTGCCAATCAGCAACGCAACCAGCGCAACGGCGATGTGCTGACCGACGAACTTCTTCTCTGCCGGCGACAGGTCGTAGGGAACCTTCTCGGTGGTACTCGGCTCGCTCACCATCGTCATTGGTCTGCCCCCTCGTCGGCGTCGGTGCTTGCTTCTTCTGTTTCGTCGGCTTGCGCGCTGGCACCCGATACCACGTTGACCACGCCGAACATGGCGGCGTGTCCACTTCCGCAGTACTCGTGACAGATGTACGGGAACTCGCCCACTTCATCGAAGGTGTAGGTGAGCTTGGAGACCTGCCCCGGCACCACCATGGTGTTGATGTTCGTGTCGGTGACCTTGAAGCCGTGCTGGAGGTCAGGACTGGTCACGTAGATCGTGACCGTGGAACCGACGGGAACCTCGAGTTCACGCGGAAGGAAGTTCCACGTCTGAGCGACGACATAGGCTTCGTACTCGTTCTCGCCGATCTGGCGAAGGCCGGGCTCGGACCACGGCGGCGAATCCAAGACCGTTCGAGGATCGACCTCTGAGTCTTCACCGGTGACCTGGAAGCCCATCGAGAAGCCAGCGATCGAGACCGTGGCGAAGAACACGATGAGCAGCACTGCTGAGATGCGCATCCAGTTCTTCTCGAACGGATCGATGCCCATGGTGAGTTGGTCGTCTGACGGACTCTCCGGCGTGTCGACGTCGCTCATACGGTGACGCCTCTGCTGAGCAGGATGACGTACACCGACGCCCACAGCAGGATCAAAGCAGCGACGAACATGGCGAGGATGAACATCGTCCCCGTTGGTTTGAAGTGCTCGGCAGGTTCGTGTTGCCCGAGCTCGTTCGACGAAGCAGTCGAGTCGAGCGCGGCGTCAGGGACAGGCGCGTTGGTCACCCCAGGAGTGTTCCTTTTTGCCCAGGACTCCTTGTAGGGACTTTCGTCCCTAGAACCACGAATCGGTGTTTTCTAGGTTCTCCTTCGTGCCCCGAATCACCGCCGGACCACCGCTGCGCTCGCTCATGCGACGCTCCTCACTTCTGTTCAGCTTCCTCATCGCACTCCTCGTTTTCGCTGCATCAGCCATCTCGGTTGGTGCCACCGAAGAGCCTGCGCCGGCGGAAGCCACCGATGCCGAGGTCGATCCGGTCCAGGAGGCACTCGACGATCAGCTTCGTGAGGGCGCAGAGGTCTACAGCCAGGTGTGCTCCTCCTGCCATCAGCCCGGCGGTGCAGGTCTCCCAGGCCGCTACCCCCCGCTCGTCGACAACCCCCACGTCGATGACGCCGACTACGTCGCCGACGTGATCATGAACGGGCGCGAGGGCGAGATCATCGTCGCTGGCGAAACCTACAACGGCATCATGCCGTCGTTCTCGACCCTGACCGACGAAGAGACCGACGCCGTCATCGCCTACATCCAGAACGACTTCGCCGCACCAGCAGCAGCGATCGCTGAGTTCGAATCTTCCCGCCCCGTGGCCGGCACCGAGCTACCGGCACTCACCAACATGTCGGCCTACGCCGTGTACCTCCTCGCCGCCTCGGTGTTCGGGCTCGTGCTCGCACCGCGACTGCTCAGCCAGAACAGCAGGCTCAACACACCCTGGCTCGATGCGTGGCTCAAGACCGCCGTGATCGTGCTCTCGGTCATCCTTCTCACCGTCTTCCTCCCTGATTGGGCGTTGAAGACCGGGGCCGTGTCGAAGCTGAGCCGTTTCGCTCAGGACTTCATCGGCAGCGCTCTGTGGGCCATTGGTCTCGCCACGGTGCTCGGCGGTCTCTGGTACGCCCATCGCGAGTCCCGAGTCTGATCGAAAGCAGCTGGCCAACCCCATGCAACCCCTCGAGTTCTACGACCAGAACATTCCCTGCCTCGCCGCCTGCCCGGTGCACACCAACGCTGGCATGTACGTTGCCGCCATCGCCGACGGTGACGACGAGCAGGCCTATCTGACGGCTCGGCTTCCCAACCCGTTCGCATCGGTGTGCGGCCGAGTGTGTGCAGCGCCATGTGAAGACGCATGCCGACGAGGCCAGATCGACCGCCCGATCGCCATTCGGGCGCTGAAGCGCTTCGTCACCGAGCAGTTCGGACCGGAGACCGGCAACGGTGTTCACCCGGAGGTGGCTGCACCCGTCGAGACCACCCGAGCCCAGAGCATCGGCATCGTCGGTGGCGGCCCCGCTGGTATGGCATGCGCCCACGATCTCCGACGTCTCGGCTACGCCGTCACGGTGTACGAAGCCACTGACCGCCTCGGCGGTGCGATGTGGCTCGGCATTCCCGAGTACCGGCTCGATCGATCGGTGCTGAATGCCGACCTCGACGCCATCGTCTCCATGGGTGTCGACGTCGAGTACAACACGAGGCTCGGCGCCGACATCACGCTCGACGAGCTGCGTTCGAGACACGATGCGGTGTTCGTCGGCATCGGCGCGACCCTCGGACGTGGGCTCGATCTCGATGGGGCAGACGCCGACGGTGTCTTGAAGGCCATCGAGTTCTTGATCAACATGAATCGCGGCTTCGACGTCACCCTCGGCGAGCGAGTGCTCGTCATCGGCGGCGGCGACGTCGCCATGGACGCTGCCCGCACAGCGCTTCGAGCCGCGGACTACACGAACAAGCGGCAGGACTCTGACGAACCAAGCGAGTCGGGCGATCGCCCGAAGATGACTGAAGCCATCGACGCGGCCCGCACCGCTCGTCGGGCCGGGGCCAAGCACATCACGATCATGTCGCTCGAGTCTCGCGAGGAAATGCCGGCCCACGACTTCGAGATCGAGGAGGCCGAACACGAGGGCATCCAGTTCGTCAATCGTCGGGGTCCGTCGAGAATCACTGTCGACGACGGGCGAGTCACCGGCATCGAAACGATCGGCGTTCGCTCGGTCTTCGATGCCGATGGTCGCTTCTCCCCCGACTTCGACACCGAAGATGTTCGCCACACCGATTACGACACGATCATCTTGGCGATCGGCCAAGCCATCGATCTCGAAGCGCTTGGCGGCAGCGGGCCGAAGATCAGCGAGCGCCGAACCATCGAGATCGACTGGGAGACGGGCGAAACTGATCTGTCCGATGTCTGGTCGGGAGGCGACGCAGCCAAGGGCCCACGCACGCTGATCGATGCCGTTGCCGACGGCCGCAAGGCAGCCACGAGTATCCACGAATCGTTCGGCGGTGACGCCGAAGTGGCCACCAAGGGCCAGATGGTCGAGCTTCGTCAGTTTCATCGACTCGATGACCTGTATGACCGTGTCGACCGTGTCGATGTGCCGACGCTGGAGACCGGTCGACGCATGGGTCTCGCTGAAGTCGAGCTCGGCTTCACCGAGGAGCAGGCTCGCTGCGAAGCCAACCGCTGCCTGCGTTGCTTTGCGAACATCTTGCTCGATGTCGATGCCTGCGTCTTGTGCGCCCTGTGTTCTGACGTGTGTCCAGTGAACGTGATCTCGCTGGTCCCATCAGAAGAGATCGAGCCGACCGCCATCGGTGGTACGGCGCTGTTGCTCGACGAGGAAGCCTGCATTCGCTGTGGCCTCTGCATCGAGCGTTGCCCGCCAAATGCCCTTTCCATGGGGATGTGGACAGGAGTTGGAGTACCCACGTGACTGTCATCGAACGCCCACCAGACACCTCGGGCGAGACTGCCGAGCCAGCATCGTTGCTCGACAAGGCTCGGTCGACCCAGATCGGCCGGTCGATCTTTCGTACGCCGACCAAGAAGACGCCGCGTGACCGTGCGGCCAGTCACTGGTCGAGCTTCTTGCTCCACATCTACCCGGTCAAGATCCGCCGCAAAGAACTCAGCTGGCAGTACTCGTGGTACCTCGGCGTGATCTCCACCGTGCTGTTCGGTTCGCTCGCTGCATCCGGTCTCTACCTGATGTTCTTCTACGTCCCATCGCCTGCATCGGCGTACGCAAACATCCAAACGCTGCAGACCGAGGTGGCGTTCGGCCAATACATCCGCAACGTGCATCGATGGTCGGCCCACCTCATGGTGCTCGCCGTCGCCGGTCACATGGGCAAGGTCTTCTACCGCGGTGCCTACAAGCGCCCTCGTGAGTTCAACTGGGTCATCGGCGTGGTGCTACTGATCCTGACGCTGTTGATGTCGTTCACCGGCTACCTGCTTCCCTGGGATCAGCTGGCATATTGGGCGGTCACTGTCGGTAGCGAGATGGCGGCGTACGTGCCCTTCATCGGTTCTGAGGTGCAGGAGTTGTTGCTCGGCGGCTCCACGGTCGGCTCGACCACGCTGCTGAGGTTCTACGTGTTGCACGTGGCCGTCATCCCCGTCGTCATGGTCTTCATGCTGATGCTGCACCTGTGGCGTTGGCGCAAGGACTCCATGCTCGAGGTCGACCGAGGAGAGGATCAATGACCGACGTCACCGATGAGGGCACCCCCGTTCGACTTTCATCCAAGCCAGACATCGCCAACGACCGTCGAGTCCTCGGCATCGTGCCGGGCAAGCCGGTAGCCGGTGAGCGCAAGGACCCAGCTGAGGACGACATGGTGATGGTCTGGCCACATCTGCTGGTTCGTCATGCCGTCGCTGCGATTGCCGTGCTGCTGCTCGTCCTGGTCATCTCGGTGTTCTTCGATGCTCCCCTTCGCGATGTGGCCAACCCGACCGTCACCCCCAACCCCGAGAAGGCGCCGTGGTACTTCGCAGCACTCCAAGAGCTGCTCGCCCACTTCCACCCGCTGGTTGCCGGCGTGCTCGTGCCGACCGCGATCATCATCGGTCTCGTTGCGCTCCCGTACATCGACCGCAGCGTGTTCATCAAACCAGAACACCGCCGTGTTGCCGTCGCCACCTTCACGACATTCCTCGTGATCTTCGTCATCCTGACGCTCATCGGCTTTGCCTTCCGAGGACCCAACTGGGGATGGGTGTGGCCATGGCAGGAATGGCACGGCGAACTATGACCTCTGAACGAAAGGACTCCGCCGTGACCGGTAGACCGTCGAGCAACGACACTGATCACCAAGCCATCCCAACCGCAGCCGAGGTGGCTGGTCGTCGCCAATTCCTGGTCAAGATGTGGGCCGCCGGTGGCAGTTTGCTCGCCGCAGCAGGTGCCTGGACGACGTGGGATCTGTTCCGTCCCCTTCCAACCGCCGGTTTCGGCGGCATCGTTCGTTCGCTGCTCCCGAGTGCGGTGCCTGAAACTGGCATCGTTGAAGTGCCGGCGGCTCGTGCCTACCTCACGAGGTTGGATGGCGAGATCGTCGCACTCTCGGAGAAGTGCACCCACCTGGGTTGCCGTGTGCCGTTCTGCGATTCCAGCGGGCGCTTCGAGTGCCCGTGCCACGGGTCGGTCTTCAACCGAGTCGGTGACTACATCGCCGGTCCGGCCCCTCGGGGCATGGATCGTTACCCCGTCGAGCTGGGCGATGACGGGTTGCTCTACATCAACACTGGCGAGTCCGAGAACGGCCCAGAGCCCGGCTTGCTCAACATCGACGAACCGGCGACCGGCCCGATGTGTGCCGGGGAAGGTCACAGCTGATGCGCTACGACGAGGACATCGAACTCGAGGCCTCGACCAACCGCGTGATGATGATCGGTTCCGTGCTGCTGATCGGGATGGCTCTGGTGTTTCCCCTGTATCGATGGGTCGAGCCGTCGGCTCGAGATGAGGCTCGCCAAATACAGATCGAGTCGCTGGCGGAAACGGGCCAGACCCTCTGGGGGTTCAACTGCTCGTCGTGTCACGGACTCAACGGTGAGGGTGGCGTGGGCCCGGCACTGAACTCCCAGCAGTTCCTCCAGGCAGCAACCGACGAGCAGACCGAACAGATCATTGCCGTTGGCGTTCCCGGCTCGCAGATGAGCGCCTACTCCCAGGATTTCGCCGGCCCACTCACTTCAGAGCAGATCCGGGCGCTCGCCGTCTACATCCGTTCCTGGGAAGAGGACGCCCCTGACGTTCCCGACTGGCGAGAAGGCCAACCGGGCGGGTAGCGCTCAGTCGACCCCTGGACCGTTCAGCGAGAAGAGTCCGAGCGCCTCCGGGTTCGCCAGCGCCTCGATGTTCTTCACCGGGCGGCCGTGCACGACTTCGGTGACGGCCAGTTCGACGATCTTGCCGCTGCGCGTCCGAGGAATGTCGGCAACGGCCTGGATGATCGCGGGAACGTGACGAGGCGAGCACTTCGTCCGAAGCGCCGTCTTGATCGCCTTGGTGAGGTCGTCGGACAGCACCGCTGCGTCGGCCAAGCGGACGAACAGAATGATGCGCGTGTCGTTCTCCCACTCCTGGCCGATCGCGATCGCTTCGACGACCTCATCGAATTGCTCGACCACCCGGTAGATCTCGGCAGTGCCAATCCGGACACCAGATGAATTGAGCGTGGCGTCAGATCGACCGTGGATGACCATGCCGCCACGCCCGGTCCACGAGGCGTAGTCGCCGTGGGCCCAGATGCGGCCCTGTACTCCGTGCTCGACGGCGTCTCCATCGAAGCGATCGAAGTACGCCGACCGGTAGCGCTCTCCATCGGCATCGTCCCAGAACTCGAGGGGCATCGAGGGGAACGGCACCGTGCACACGAGCTCACCCTTGCCACTGGCGAGCGGCTGACCATTGTCGTCGAAGACATCGGTGGCCATACCGAAGCACTTGCGCTGGATTTCACCGGCTACGACCGGCATCGTTGGGTCACCAGCGACCAGGCAACCGCACAGGTCGGTGCCCCCCGACATCGAGGCGAGATGGACGTTCGACTTGATCGCGTCGTACACCCAAGCGAACGCTTCATGGCTCAGCGGAGACCCGGTCGAGCAAACGGTCCGAACGTTGTTGAGATCGTGTGTCTCGATCGGTCGGAGGCTTTGCTTCATCGAAGCGTCCAGGTACTTCGCTGAGACGCCGAGGAGCGTGACATCGAGCTCATCGGCCAGATCGAACAGCGCAGCGGGTCGAGGATGTGTCGGGCTTCCGTCGAACACCACGATCGTGGCACCGGACCCCAAGCACCCAACCAACCAGTTCCACATCATCCAGCCGCAGGTCGTGAAGTAGAACACGGTGTCGCCAGGACCGATGTCGCAATGGAGTTGATGCTCGCTGAGCAGCTTCAACAAGACACCACCAGAACGATGGACAATGCACTTGGGCTTTCCCGTCGTGCCCGACGAGTACAGAATGAAGAGCGGATGGTCGGCCGGGAGCGGTGCGTATTGCGCCGGTACGCCCGAGAACGAAGCAATTGCATCATCCCACAGCGTGGCGCCCTGCAGACCTCCGAGATCAGGGCGTTCGTCCAAGATGCCGACCACGAGCACCTGCTCGACAGAATCCAGTTGCGCTGCGATCTCGCCAAGACGCTCCAACAACGCAAAGGAGCGACCGTTGTAGGCGTAACCGTCAGCTGCGATCAGGACCTTCGGCGTGGTCTGACCAAACCGGTCGACCACGCCGTCGACGCCGAAGTCGCACGAGGTCGATGTGAACACCGCCCCGATGGAAGCGGCAGCGAGAAAGCCAACGATGGTCTCGCGGACATGGGGCATCCACGCCGCGATGCGGTCGCCCGGCACCACGCCGACCGAACGCATCCATGCGGCCATGGCTGCGACGTCGGCTCGCAACTCGGCCCACGATGTCTCGCGCTCGAAACCGTCTTCGCGTCGTTCGATGATGGCGTCCCTCTGGGCCCCCGCTCGCTCCGCAAGCAGGTTCTCTGCAACGTTCAGCGTGGCGTCGGGCAGGAAGCGCCACTTCCAGAACTCGTCGGCCTCTTCGACCAACCGCTCCCCTTGCTCGCCGATCACACCGCTCCAGTCCCACACCGATCGCCAGAATGCACCCGGTTCGCTGACCGACCACTGCCAGAGCTCGGAACTGTCACCTGTGTGCGGCGCATGTGCCCGGCGAAACGCGTCGAGCCGAGTGCCCGCAATCTGCTCCGCCGTCGGCTGCCAGAGGACCGGAGATTCATCAGACATTGCGTTGCCTCACTTGGGAAGGACGTAGGTGCCTTGGCACACCGCCGTCGGCCTGTCGGGATCATCGGTGTACACCACCACCGAGCCGACGATGTTCTTCTTGCCGACCGAGTGCAGATCAGCGCGAGCGTTCAGCACCGAGCCAACGGCAGGGCGAACGAAACGAATCGACAATTCGCTGGTGAGTGCCATGGCCTCGAGACCCACGGCCCCGAACACTGCGTACCAGAGCGCGAGGTCAGCGATACCGAACTGGGTCGGCCCGGAGATGAAGCCACCCGGGCGGATCGATGCCGGCGAGACCTCCATGCGGGTGACCACGTGACGACCAGAGATCTCCGAGCAGACGGCCGCCGGAGCGTCAGCCCATTGCTCGGCAACGAACGCTCGGACCGAATCGACATCAACACCAGGGGCAGCGGGGACAAGCACGACCGCAAACCTAGTGATCGATGATGCGGGCCACCAGCACGCAACCAGAGTGTGTTCCGGTCAGACCGTTTCGAGCTCCATCAACAGCACGGATTCGGCGTGCAGCACCGGCGGCTGCAGACCCGAAGCCATCAACTGCCGGCCCGAGAGCTGAAGCTCATCGAGCCCCATCCACGCCGGCCGAGCCCGACCGAATTCATCGGCCGAGTCGAGGTCGTCCAGCAGCCGAATTCGGTAGCGAGCATCAGGGTCGAGGCCTGCAAACCGCATCGGCAATGGCACGGTGGTGATGCTCGGCGTCAGCTGCACATACGCCATGACCGCCCTTGTGCGGTCGCTGGCAACGACACCATGCACGATGGCAGACGGGTCATCGTGATCGACCCGGACAACATCGCCGCCGTGCAGGAGTGGTCGCAGTCGCTTGTACAGGGCGATCGCTGCCGCAACTCGGACCCGGCCCGCCGCATCGGCGTCCAGGAGATTCCACTCGATCCCAAGAGAACCGAACAGCGCAGTGGCGGTGCGGAATCCAAGACTCTGGACTCGGTGCGTCGTGTGAGCCCGGGGCGGACCGATGTGGGAACCCATGACTTCTGGAGGGAACAACATCGTGAAGCCACGCTGGATCGCCTGACGCTCGAGCGCATCGTTGCAGTCAGAAGTCCATACCCGGTCGGTGCGACGCAAGATCTCGAGATCCACACGCCCGCCACCAGATGCACAGCTCTCGATCTCTACCTCGGGGTGGGCGGCTCGAATCCGATCGAGCAATCCGTACACGCCAACAACATGGCCGTGCGCGCCTGGCCTCCCCTCATGGGAGGCCTGCACGAAGTCGCGATTCATGTCCCACTTGATGTACGAAATCGCATACTCGCTGAGCAAGGCGTCGATCCGTTCGAAGAGGTAGTCACAGACGTCTGCTCGCCCGCAGTCCAGGACGAGTTGGTGCCGCCCGAGGAGCGGTGCATACCCCGCAGTGGTGAGGGTCCAATCCGGGTGCTCCCGGTAGAGGTCAGAGTCGGGATTGACCATCTCGGGCTCGAACCACAGGCCGAACTCCATGCCGAGGCCCGTGACGTGATCCACGATGGGATCGAGACCGTCTGGCCAGACGTCATCGCTGACCCGCCAATCGCCGAGGCCCTTGGTGTCGTTGCGTCGGCTCCCGAACCAACCGTCGTCCAACACGAACCGTTCGGCGCCGACCTCAGACCCTGCGTCGGCCAGCGCCTCGAGCGTGGCGAGATCATGGTTGAAATACACCGCCTCCCACGTGTTCAAGATGACCTTGCGTTCACCCTTCAGAGCGTTCTCGGCTCGCACGTGGCGATGGAAACGCTGGCTCGACGGTGTCAGGCCTGCCTGACTCGGAGAAATCACGACGTCGGGCGTGGTGTAAGACGCACCACTGCCGAGGACGACTTCGCCCGGCGAGAGCAGCTCGCCAACCTGGATGTGTTTCCGTCCGTCGGTGAGACACTCGGCGGCGAGCTCGTAGTTTCCGCTCCACGCAAGTTGGACGCCCCAGACGTCACCGCCGTCTTCGCTGAAGCCGGATGAGCCGACGAAGATGGCGGGCAGCTGATCGTGAGACGTTCTTCCCCGTCGGTTCTCGATGACCGACAGGCCATCGAAGTCGTGACGACGAGGCTGGAACTCTTTGCACCAGCGACCAGTGAAGCTCAGCAACTCGGCTGCATGCGGGGGCATCGGGATTGACGCCGACAATCGGACGACGCTGTAGTCAGTCGCTCCCCTGTTGGTGAGCGTCATTGACCCAACGACCGTCTCGGCCTCGGTCACGCGCAGCTCGATCACCAGGTTCAGTTCTGCAACCAGATCTACGAGTTCGAAGCGAGCGCAATCATCGCTGATGTCCGCCGCTGTGCGGGTGAAGACCGGGGCCCAGGCCGACCCATCTGGTCGATGACCGACGAGTCCGGGCCGACCGAGGAATCCACTGCCGTTCTCGGTGAGGACACCAATCGGAGCCGGGGCGTCAAGCGTGGCGTGAGCGACGGGCAACGCCAGCGCCACCGGATCGAACCCATCGATGGCGGCCCCGATGTGGGCGATCGACGGCATGGGGAAGCCGAGATCGAGGACGACTGCGGTAGCACCGCGCTTGAGCGTGACGACAGACGACATGACAGAAACTCCGAGGTGGGAAGAGGGTGCTCGGGCCTCAGCCCTTGTTGGCACCGAGGGTGAGACCGGCGATGAAGTGCTTCTGCAGAGCGAAGTACACCGCAATGGTCGGGATCGCCACGTAGACAGATGCCGCAGCGATCAAATTGTCATCGGTGAAGAACTCGCCGCCGAGGTTGGCGAGCGACGACGTGATCGGTCGGTCCGCACCTTGCTGTTCGAGGACCACCGCCCAGAAGAAGTCGTTGTAGATCCACGTGAACTCGAGCGTGGCCAGCGCAGCCAGCGCCGGCCGCGTGAGCGGCATGATGATGTGTCGATAGGTGACCCACACGCTGGCGCCGTCGACCACGGCGGCTTCGTTGAGTTCCTTGGGCAGGAGCTTCATGTAGTTGCTCAGCACAAACGTGCAGAAGCCACTTTGGAATGCCACGTGGATGAGTATCAAACCCCACGTCGAGCCGTTCAACCGACCGGAATTCGACAGGAACTCTGGCAACGGAACTCGGTTGTACATCTGGAACAGCGGCTGGATGATGATCTGCTGCGGCAACAAGTTGCCGGCGGTGAACAGCACCAGGAAGCCGATGTTGAATCGCCAGCTGTATCGACTAGCGGCGAATGCCACCATCGACGAGAAGAACAGCGTCAGCGCCAGGGCAGGGACGAGGATCAGCAGCGTGTTCCAGTAGCGCCCAAGGATGTCGCCCTGCGACCACGCGTTGCGGTAGTTGTCGAGGGTGAAGGTGTCGGGCACCGACAGATAGCCATCCTGCACCGTTTCGGCGAACGGCCGGAACGAGGCGTACATCGCCCCAAGGATTGGCACGAGCCAAACGATGCCGGTGAGAATGAGAAACAGGTGCAAGAAGACGCGAGCCGGGGTGAGCTTCTTCTTCTTGGAGCCGGCGACGGTGGTAGCGGCCATCAGACATCACTCTCTCGGAAGTGGTTGGTCACGTACCAGATCACGAAACCGAGGCAGAGCAAGAAGAGCAGTACGGCGTACGCCGAACCTCGACCGACGTTGCCACCGCCTTCGCCGAGCAGGTTGTTTGTCGTGAGAATCGACAACACCTGGGTCCGACGAGGCGTGTTGAGCACGTAGATGATGTCGAAGGCTCGCAACGCTTCGATCACGGTGATGACCGCAACCACGACGTTGATCGGCTTGAGCGTCGGGAACAGCACGTGGCGGAAGGCCTGCCACTCATTGCAGCCGTCGAGGGCGGCCGACTCTCGCAGCGCCATGTCCACGCTCTTCATGCCAGCGAGGTAGAGCACCATGATGTAACCGGCGTGGCGCCACGCAATGGCCACGAGAATGGCGATGAAGTTCTTGGACACGCCCAAGTTGTCACCGAAAGCGATCAGGTAGTCCTGGTTGCCGAGCCAGTTGATCCCGGCCCCTCCGCCGAAGAGCTCGGTGGCCAGGCCGTTCTCGGTCGAGTAGATCACGCTCTGCCACATGAAACCGACAACAGCGAGCGACAGCACGACGGGCAGGTAGAACACGCTCTGATAGATGCGTGAACCCTTGAGGTTCTTGTCAAGCAGGTAGGCCAGCAACATCCCGAAGAGGGTGGGGCCGAAGAACAGGAAGATGAGCAGCACGAGATTGTTCAGCGCAGCCTGGAAGAAGTCACGCTCGAAGACGGTGAAGATCTGCTCGTAGTTGAGCAGACCCACGAAGCTGATCGTGTCGAACCGGATCCCGTTCCAGTCAGTGAACGAGAAGAAGATCGACGCAATGGTGGGAACCCACACCAGCAGAACATGCAAAGTGGTCGGGATCGCCACCATCAAAAAGAAGACAGTGCGATCCCGACCACTCAATGACATGGGCCGCTTCCGCCGACGCGGAGCCTTGCCTGCAGCTCTTTTGCTGGTGTCAGGAGTACTCGTTGTTGGGGTTGCGGTTGCCATGTTCAGTTAGCTCACTCGCCGCCGAGGAGAACCTCGGCTTGTGACTGCATGTCCTCCAAGATCGAATCGATCTGTGAGGGGTCTGCGAGGAAGTCTGCAATACGAGGACCAGCCACGCCAGAAGCGAAGTCGGGGCTCGTGTCGCGGTCGAGGAACTGGGTGACGAACTTGGCGTTCTGCACGGTCTCGAACGTCTTGTTCTGCAGATCGCTCCACACCGAGGTGTCGACCGATCCAGAAGGCGCTACGACCGACGGATCCTCGGAGAGGTACGCGTCCTGGGCGGTGCCGGTGCCGAAGTGGTAGAGCATTTCCTTGGCGGCCTGCTCATTGGCGGGGCTCGCGGCCATCATCCAACCGTCGATGGGCGCTTCGACGACTTCGGTGCCGAACTCGGGGTTGATCTCCGGGAACGGGAAGAAGTCGAGATCTTCGATCTCGTCCTCGGGGAACTGGCCACCAACGAAGGTGCCGATGGTCATCATGCCGGCTTCTTTGTTGACCAGAGCGGCCGCAGCCTCTTCCCAGGTGCGACCGTTGGGGTCGGGCTGGTGGGTCGGAAGGAGCGACTCCCAAGTCGTGAAGACTTCCTTGACCTTGGGGTCGGTCCAGGACTCACGGCCGGCCATGAGGTCGACGTGGAACTGGTAACCGTTGATGCGGAAGTTGAGCTGATCGAAGGTGCCCATTGCTGGCCAGAAGCCGTCATTGGCGAACGCAAACGGCGTGAGGCCTTCTGCTTCCATCTGTCCGGCGAGGGTGACGAGCTCGTCGAGGGTGCCGGGGATTTCCCAGCCGTTGTCGGCGAAGAGGCTCTTGCGGTAGCAGACACCCCACACGTAGTACGACCAAGGCACGAAGTACTGGTTGCCGTCGAGGCCGGTCGATGCGGTCTTGAAGCCGTCGGAGAGTTCGTCGTTGAGACCAGCGTCCCAAACATCGTTGATCTGGCCGAGCAGGCCCTGCGCAGCGAAGAACTGCATACGGAAGCCGGCGAACCACGGAACGATGTCGTCGGGGTTCTGGAGGTAGGTGGAGATGTTTTCCTGGAACGTGTTGTGATCGACCTCGTTGATCGAGGAGACGATGTCACCGTTCGGGATGGCGGCGACCGCAGCGGCAAGGCCGGCCTGCGGAAGCTCGTTGGAGTAGTTCGACCCGATGCTGAGATCACCGGTGGCGGTGCCGAGCTCGAAGCCGTCGCCGCCTTCTCCGGCGCCGGTCTCCTCGGAGTCGTCGCCACCACAGGCAGCGAGGACGGCGGGGAAGGCAGCGATGCCGGCGACGCCAGCAGCGCCCTTCAGCATCGAGCGGCGGGGCATTGCGAATCCGACCTTGGACGGACTCGGAGACTGAGGCAGGCTCAGTTCAGACATGTTTTCTCCCTTTGGTTTCCCCGCAACGTGCGGGCCCAGATTGATCTGACGCCTCCTCCCGATTCGAATCGAACGAGAACGGTCAGAAGCGATCAGGATCTTCCACTGCGATTCACCTTCTGTCAAGGACCTGGACATGTTCGCGTCGAAAGCGTCACCGACCAGCAATGAAGGGATCTCGGCGCACGCAGAAACCTCCGACGAATTGTCCACCATGCGGCGTGCTCGGCCACGGAGAGCGTCAGAATGTTCGAAAGTGTTGACTTTGGCCCCCGGTTGCGGGACTGTCTTTGTTGTGATGCTTGCCCGCCAACGACATGACGTGATCCTCGATGCGGTTCGCCGCCAAGGCTCCGTTCGCGTCCGCGAGCTGTCCGAACTGCTGAACGTGTCAGACATGACCGTCCGACGGGATCTGGATTTGCTGGCTACGCAACGCCTTGTCGACAAGGTGCACGGTGGTGCAACTCGTGTCGGCAACCAGAGCAGCAACGAGCCGGGCTTCCAAGCCAAGCAGCGTCGCCAGCAAGCCGAGAAGGATCGCATCGCCGCAGCGGCAGCATGCATGGTGCATCCGGGATCAGCCATTGGTCTGACTGCGGGCACGACCACGTGGTCGATGGCCAAACACCTTGTCGACGTGCCGAACCTCACGGTGGTCACGAACAGTTCCTCGGTGGCCCAGATGCTTTACTCAGCGGACCGCTCCGATCGCACCGTGGTGCTCACCGGCGGCATTCGAACACCCTCAGATGCGCTCGTCGGCCCAATCGCAATGGGAGCGCTGGCTCGACTGCATGTCGATGTGGTTTTCATGGGTGTGCACGGCATGGACGCGTCGGTTGGCTATTCCACCCCGAACATCGCCGAAGCCGAACTCAACGCCGCCTTCCTCCGTTCAGCGCAACGCTCGGTCGTGGTCGCCGACCACACGAAATGGGGCACGCGAGGTCTGGCACAGATTGCGCCCCTCGACGTCGCCGATGTCGTGATCAGCGACAACGAGTTGCCCTCTGCTGCAGTGCAGATCTTTGTCGATCAGGAAACCGAACTACTCCTCGTCTGACGACGTCAGCGCTCGAACACGACCGATCCTTCCAGCACCGTCTGCAGGACCACGCCCGCGTCATCGACGACGACATGGCTCGTTACGGGTGGCACCACCGACAGCAGGGCCCGAGGGACCGACGATGCCGCTGCGGTGGCTGCGGCGAGGTCAGCGGCGCCGAAGGACACCACGTTGCGCACGCACTGGTCGAGGCCAACGGTTGCCCCCATCAAGGTGCCGTCGCTGCGCCGCGCCACCGGCCGATCGCTCGTGCCCAACAACGAAACGGCATCGCTGACCAACACGATGCGGTCGCCGGCCGACCTCCAAGCGAGTCGCACCATGGACGGCGCGACGTGCTCTCCGTCAGCGATCAATCCCACGTGGAGGTCGGAGCGATCAAGCAGTGCGGCGGCAAGCCCGGGCTCACGGTGGTGCAAACCCGACATTGCGTTGAAGAGGTGGGTACCCATTCGGGCACCAGCATCCACCGCCTGACCGACGTCATCGAAGGTTGCTGCCGAGTGCCCCATCGAGACAACCACGCCCCGGTCGACCAGATCCATGATCGCGGCCGTGGCACCTGGCAGCTCTGGCGCAAGTGTCACCAGCACGACGCCGTCAGCCCGGCTGAGCCGATCCGGCAGCACCGGGAGACAAAGGGCGGACGGTGCATGGGCCCCGGCACGGGACGGCGCCAACCACGGCCCCTCGAGGTGCCAGCCAACGGGTTCGGCCCCGACCCAACCGTTGGGTGGTCCCTCGGCGAGAACATCGAGCGC
Organism: uncultured Acidimicrobiaceae bacterium; assembly: GCA_964351995.1. Lineage (GTDB taxonomy): Bacteria > Actinomycetota > Acidimicrobiia > Acidimicrobiales > SZUA-35 > SZUA-35. The sequence goes on from CAYGQE010000010.1 coordinate 122,307, forward strand.
TTCGTCCAGCCGATCGAAACCCTCCGAGATCAGCGTCGGCAAGAACTGGATGACACCGTGGGCGAGCAGACGCTCACCCACGGCCCAGATGGTCGACGGGTCATTGGAGAAATGATGTCCCCAACCGCCATTGATCTGTATGTCGAAGAAGCCACCGGGGATCTGCACGACACGATGATGCCACCCCACCCGGCCAGGCCACGTAACGGCGACGTGACGATGGGACCTTTGCTCTGGCAACCCACCGGGGAGAGCGGCATGCTGGGCGATCCACGAACGAGGAGGTTGGCACGATGCCAACAAAGCGAGCCCGAATGCTGCGAAAGGCCCGGGTCAAGGCCGGCCACGCAAAGTTCCGGGGTCACCAGCTGATGGCGTCGAATGCTGTACCGATCTACCGGCGCCTCCGCTCGATCGACACTCCGCTGGCCGAGCGCTATCTCTTCGTACTTGCCCATCCTCGGTCCGGTTCGACCGTGCTCAGCCATGTCTTGCAATCCCACGACGACATCATGGGATTCGGCGAACACCACGAGGGCTACGAAACCGCCGACGACCTCATCGGGCTTGCCGCTCGCAATGCATTCTTCGCACGCGAGCCCGGCACGACGCATCGGTACACCCTCGACAAGATCGTGTGGAACCATCACGACATCAGCGATGTTCTGCTCCAGCACCCGAACACTCGGTTCGTCTTCCTCGCCCGTGAGCCCGTAGCGACGCTCGAGAGCTACCGGCGGATGTTTCGCGACATGCCAACCGACGAACGTCGTTTGCAGTCCTACCGCACACGACTCGACGGCATGATCGAGCTTGCGAAGCGGATCGGCGATCCCGAGAGAATGCTCTTCATCACCTACGACGAGCTCACCGAGGACACAACCGTCGTGCTCGAGCGACTCACCGAGTGGCTCGAACTCGAAACACCGCTGACCCCTGAGTATGACCTCAACGCCAAGACCGGTAGCCAGAGCTGGGGCGACCCATCAGAACACATCCAGGCCGGCACGATCATCAACGTGCCCCACGATTCGGTCGACATCGATGTCGATGTGATCGAAGCGGCCCACCGCACCTATCGGGAGAGCTGCGAGGCGCTCGAAGCACTCACCACCGCCGTCGCGACGAACGACGATGAGCTCACGAGCTCTGAGCGGCCGCCTGTTCCAGAATCTCGGTGAACGTCTCGGCCGGCTGAGCGCCCGGCACGCCGATCGAGCGATTGATCACGAACGTCGGCACCGAATGAATACCGGCGTCGGCGGCAAACACGAGCTGGTCGGCCACCTCTCGACGACCACCGTCGCCTTGTAGCCAACCCCTTGCGATCTCAGAATCGAGGCCGACCTCGGCACCGAATCGAACGAGGGAATCGATGAGACCGATGTCTTCTCCTTCGCTGAAGTAGGCCCGCATCAATCGCTCCTTGAGTTCAAGCTGAACGCCTTCGCGCTCGGCGAGCACCAGCAGCCGATGGGCGTCTGCGGTATTGGAGCGAATGGCTTTGTCCATCTGGAAATCGAGCCCGGCGTTCGCTGCTTCGGCCGTGACGTTGTCGATGATCTGCTTGGCCTGCGCTGGACCACCGAATTTCTTCTCGTACGCCTCCAGCACGGGCTGGCTCTCACCGATGGGAGCGGTCGGGTCGAGCTGGAACGCACGGTAGGCCACCTCGACGTCGACCTCGGGGTGCTTGACGCGGAAGGCAGCGAGCCCCTCTTCCCATCGACGCTTGCCGATGAAACACCAGGGACAGACGACGTCTGACCAGATCTCCACGGTGAGCGTTGCTGACTGAGTCATGTCGGTTCTCCTTGGGCCAAGGCCCGTGCATCGTCTTGCAGTTCCTGAAGTCGCTCGCCGAGTTCTGCGGTGAACGCTCGCAGTTGTTCCCGGCCAACCCTTTTGCCGTCGATGCCAGCAGGCGCCGCCATGGGCTCACCAACGGCGATGCCCACCTTCGTACGCTTCGGGAAGCGAGAGCCCTCTCCCATCGCTTCGCCCGTGCCAGAGATCCCCACCGGAATCACATGCGCACCAGACTTCGAGGCCAACCAGGCGGCGCCTGCGAACAACTCGCCAACATCGTGTTGTGACTGCCGCCCGCCCTCGGGAAACACGAACATCGACTCTCCCCGATCGAGCAGCACGCGCGCCGCCTTCAACGCTTCACGGTCAGCTTCGCCTCGCCGAACAGGAATCGCCCCGAGCGCAGCGCAGACCCACCGCACGACCGGCGGCTTGAAGAGCGACTCCTTCCCGATCGCCCGCAGCCGACGCTCGCTCAGTGACGCCACCAGCGGACTGTCGAGATGCGAGCGGTGCACCGGCGCCACGATTGCCGGCCCCGGCAGGTCGAGGTAGTGCTCGTTGGTCACCACGAGGTCGAAGTAGGGAAAGAGCACACGTCGGACGAAGCGTCGGACGAGGTGGTAGAAGCGCACAGACGACGGCTTGTCACCGGTGGCGAAGGCTCGCTCGAGAAGATCGACCTGCTGGCCGCTCCTCTGCCACTTCTTCTTCACCAGTTCCGCATCACTGCTGTCGACCACCAGGAGAGTCAACCACGAATGGCGGCGATCTCGACAGGCGTTAGGTTCGCAGGGTGCTGCGGCCTCTCATCCTTCCGGTCTACCTCCCATGCTTCTTCATCAACGGCGGCACCGCGATGCTTGTCCCGCTCTTGCCCCTCTACCTCGCTGATGTTGGCCTTTCTGAATCACTTCTCGGTCTGGTGATCGCTGCCGCCGGCATCGGCGGCATGGTCTCCCAGATCGGGTGGGGAAGACTCATCGACAGAGTTGGCGAGAACACGGTCTTGATCATGTCAGTCGGCGTCATCGTGTTCTCGGTCGCCGTTTTCGGCGTCATTGGTTCCGCCGTCGCGTTGGCCGCACTTCGTCTCTTCGGAGGCGCTGGCTCGGCCGGGTGGGTGTTGTCGAGACAGACCTTCTTGACCCATGCGACCGATCCCACCACTCGGGGCAAAGCCATGGCCCTGTTCGGCGGCACGACCCGGTCGGCGTTCCTCGTCGGCCCGGTCATCGCTGGAGCTGTTGCCGAGTTCGCTGGCTTCCCCGCCGCGTTCTTGGTCGCCGCCATCACCACAGCGGTCGGCGCCCTGCCCCTCATCTTCCTGCGTCAACGCGACGGCGAAGACCGAACCTTCAGGCGAACCGCCGACAGCCAGGAGAAGCCGAAGGCGGCTCGGCCGTCTCTTCGCCCCCACCTCTCGAACCTCGCCCTCGCTGGCTCGGGCCAGGTGCTGGTGATCGCGGTCCGTTCGGGTCGCTTCGTGGTGCTTCCCCTCATCGGTGAGTCGGTCGGGTTGTCGCCAACCGACGTTGGCTTGTTGATCGGCCTGGGCGGTCTTGCTGACCTCCTGCTGTTCCCTGTCGCAGGCGTATTGATGGACCGTTTCGGACGGCTCTACGCCATCGTCCCGGCCTTCACGCTGATGGGAGCGGGGCTTTTTCTCCTGGCTACGGCGACCACCGGGCTGGCGGTCACGATCGCGGCTGTCGTCATCGGCATCGGCAACGGACTGGGCTCGGGCACCATGTTGACCTTGTCAGCGGACCTCGCTCCCCCGGACGCCCCGAGCGGGTTCCTCGCTGCGCTCGGCACGATTCGCGACGCTGGCAAGGTGGCGGGTCCGCTGGCCGTAGGCGTCATCACCGATGTCGCGAGCTTGTCCGTCTCGGCCACGGTGATGGGCGCCACGGCTCTCGCCGCCGCTGGGGTCATCGCATTTGGCATCGGCGAGACCCTCGACAAGTCGCCGGCACACGTTCCCGTCGGTGAGCGCTGACCGGGAGCGCAGCAGAACCACAAGGATCCGATGCGGTCTTGAGCAATCGATGCACTGTCGGGTAGACACCGTGGGGTGATCACCATTCATCCGAAGTCCGGTCCGCTCGAGGTCCACGCCGAGGTCTACGGGCCGACCGATCCAGCCGTCGATCCTGAACACGCACCTCGCCTGCTGAACATCGGGGGATCCGGCGGAGATCTGCGAACCAGCTTTCCGGAACGGTCACAGTTCAACAAGCGGTTCATCACCGCCCACTACGACCAACGAGGTCTGGGCCAGACCGAAAAGCCCGAGGCTCCGTACACGATGCGGGAGTACGCCGACGATGCTGCTGCGCTGATCACCGAGCTCGGCTGGAGTAGCTGTTCGGTCGTCGGCACCAGCTTCGGTGGCATGGTGGCCCAGCACCTGGCCATCCATCACGCCCACCTCGTCGAACGGCTGGTGCTGAACTGCACGTCACCCGGCGGTTCGAAGCCTTCCTTCCCGCTGCACACGATCCAGGAACTGGATGTCGAAGCCAGAATTGAGCTCAACCTCGGGCTACTGGACAACCGTTGGGACCCCGGACAGGACGACCCCATCCCTGGGCTAGGGCCGTTCTACGACACGATCGTCAATGGCTATCGAAACGAGCGGACCGGCGAGTCACTGCGGGGCTACCTCGCCCAACTCGAGGCCAGGGCACACCACGACACAACGGCGTCGCTGCACCGCATCGAGGCACCGACACTGGTCTGCGCCGGCGAGTTCGACGACCAGGCTCCGCTCGCCAACGCCATGGCATTGGTCGACGCCATCCCTGACGCCGAGCTGCGAGTCTTCGACGGCGGCCATCTGTTCTTCCTTCAGGACCGAACAGCTTTCGGCGTGATGATCGACTTCTTGTCCGCTGGGTAGCGGCTCACCAGGTATCGACGAAGGCGGCATTGCCCAGGCCTGAGCCAGCTGCCGGCATCGACCGGAAGGCGGTCGTGATCCAACGACGGGTGTCAGCGGGGTCGATCACATCATCGATCTCGAAGTGATCGGCCATGGAAACGCCTTTCCCGACGTCGTACATCTTGGCCACCATCTTCTCGAAGAGTTCCTGGCGCTCGACGGGGTCCTCGACTGCTGCCAACTCGTCCCGGTAGCCAAGGCGAACAAAGCCCTCGAGTCCCATCCCACCGAACTCGCTGCTGGGCCAACCAACAGTGAAGATCGTGGCCTTGAAGCTGCCTGCGGCCATGGCCTGGGCACCAAGCCCGTAGCCCTTCCGGGTCACCACGGTGCACAGCGGCACCGTGAGATTGGCGGCCGTCACGAACAAGCGAGCGGCGTGGCGCACCAGTGCGGTGGCCTCAGCATCCGGGCCGACCATGATTCCCGGTGTGTCACACAGTGAAACGATGGGCAGCCCAAAGGCTTCACACAGCTGCATGAAGCGGGCGGCTTTGTCGGCACCGTCAGCATCGATGGCGCCGGCGAGGTGCAGAGGGTTGTTGGCAATCACGCCGACCGCTCGACCCTCGATACGAGCAAGGGCGGTGATCATTCCGGCACCGAAACCGGAACGAAGCTCGAGGACCGAACCAACGTCGAACAACTGCTCGATGACGTCCCGGATGTCGTACACCCTCAGCCGGTTCTCGGGGACCACATGCCGAAGAAGTCGCTGGTCGGGAACCTCCCACGAGTCGAGCGAGCCTTGGAAGTACGAGAGATACCGCTTGGCCATCTCGACGGCCTCGGCTTCATCGGCCACGACGATGTCGACCACACCATTGCTTCGCTGCGTCTCGATCGGGCCGATCTCAGTGGGCTGGAAGACACCAAGGCCACCGCCCTCGATCATGGCCGGACCTCCCATGCCCAGGTTCGAGTTCTCGGTGGCGATCACGACATCGCAGCAACCAAGCAACGCGGCGTTGCCGGCGAAGCAGTACCCGCCGTTGATACCGACGAGCGGAACGTGCCCGCTGAGCTCCGCGAACAATTGGAACGCCAGACAATCGAGGCCGGCAACCTGCACACCGTCGGTGTCACCTGGACGACCGCCACCTCCTTCGGCGAAGAGGACGACGGGCAACTGCAGCCGGTGGGCCAGTTCGAAGAGTCGATCCTTCTTGCGGTGGTTCTGGTGGCCTTGGGTGCCGGCCAACACCATGTAGTCATAGGTCGCCACCACGCACTGAGCGGCGTCGCCGAACTGTTCGCCGTTGACCTGGCCAATACCGCCAACCAGTCCATCACCAGGGGTCTTCTCGATGAGGTCTTGGATCGATCGGCGCTTTCGTTGGGCCGCGACCACCAACGGGCCGTACTCGACGAAGGTGCCGTCGTCGATCAGGTCGGCGAGGTTCTCCCTGGCCGTTCGCTTGCCGGTTGCATGGCGACGAGCCACCTTCTCGAGCCGGTTCTCATCGAGCCCGTAGCCGTGGCGCTCGATCGACTCGGCCAGATCGGGACGAATTCGGTCGAGGTCGACTGCGGCGGCATCATCAACAACCGCCGCATCCGATCCGTCGCCGGCGAAACCGAGCAACAAGCCTCCTTCTGCCACCGAGCCGCCGACGGCGACATCGACCGAAGTGATCTGGCCGCCGCTCGGGGCAACGATCACATGCTCCATCTTCATTGCTTCCATCACCACGAGCTCGTCGCCGGCGACCACCACGTCGCCTGGCGCCACGGCGATCGACACGATCGTCCCCAACAACGGCGCCGAGATGGCTGAACCGTCGGCGATGATGACCTGTTCCGGGTCAGCGAGGTCGGCAACGAGCTCACCGATCAGCGTGGTGGTGAGCTCCATGGAACGAACCGCTGGCACCGCCAACAGGCGTTGCAGCATGCCGGCGTTCGTGTGCACGCCGCCGATCGACAGTTCCTCGAGGGCCCGGTCGACACGGCGCTGGAGGGTGTCGAGATCCGGTGCGTGCACGATGACCTTTGCGAGCAGTGAGTCGTAGCGGGGCGAGATCTCCAGGCCGACCGCAGCGTGTGAGTCGACCCGCACGCCAGGGCCGGCAGGAAATTCGAGGTGGTCGATGATGCCGGCGACCGGCTTGGTCAGGCCATCGGTACCCATCCGTTCGGCATTGATGCGGAGTTGCACCGCAACCCCCGATGTCGCTGGCGCTTCGACCAGACCGATGTCGGCCAGCGTGGCGCCAGCGGCAATCTCGAGTTGAGCTCGCACGACGTCAACGCCGGTGATCGCCTCGGTGACGGTGTGCTCGACTTGGATACGAGGATTGGCCTCGATGAACAGGTGGCCTGATGGTTCGACCAGGAACTCGAACGTGGCCAGGCTGCGATAGTCGAGCGTGCTCGCCATGGCGACGGCATCGTTGATCATTGCCTGGCGTCGATCGTCGTCGATCGTCCATGCCGGCCCGAACTCGACCACCTTCTGCCGCTGCCGCTGCAACGAACAGTCGCGATCCCACAGGTGAGATACCGCTCCCGTTCCGTCGCCCACGATCTGCACTTCGATGTGCCGGGCATCGGCCACGAGACGTTCGGCAAACACTCCGCCATCGCCAAAGGCAGCCAGTGCTTCAGATCGACAGCGATCGATCGCAGCATCGAGATCGTCGCCAACGGCCACCACTCGCATCCCTCGACCACCACCACCAGCCACCGCCTTCAGCATCACGGTTCCTGCAGATTCCATGAAGGTTCGCAACGCAGCGGCATCAGCCAAGAGGCCGGAGCTCTCAGCGGTCGGCACGCCGAGCGACGTGGCCAGGTCGAGTCCCGCTCGCTTGTCGCCGAGAGCCCGGAGCGTTGCCGCTGTCGGGCCAACGAATGCGAGGCCGGCGGCGGTACATGCGTCGGCGAAGTCAGCGTTCTCGGCGAGAAAGCCGTAGCCGGGGTGCACGGCGTCGCACCCGTTCGAGACGCCGGCAGCGATCACGGCATCGATGTCGAGGTAGGCCGCGGGCCCGGACCCGGGAAGCTCAACGGCGATGTCCGCCATGGCAACGTGACGCGATGCAGCGTCGTCGGTCGGAGCGATGGCCACGGTTTCGATGCCGAGATCGTGGGCGGTGCGATGGATGCGGATGGCGATCTCGCCCCGGTTGGCGACGAGCAAGCGTGAGAACATCGGCCGATTATTGGTCAGCGTGGCCGATCGGTACAGCTGAGGCGACGAACGCGGTGGCGCGAAGGCAGATCGTCAGCGCGCAAATCGAACGACGCGAGCGAGAACCAGGTAGTAGAACCCCAGTGCGGCGGAGAGCGCGAAGCGGAAGA